>NZ_JAVDWK010000002.1:0-679973 GCF_031457335.1 Arthrobacter sp. BE255
GTAACTGCCCACACCGCTTACCAAACAACCGTTCAGGAACCCCTGGCCGCCTAACCAACAACAACGAGAACTGTCTCAAAAACTTGACGAGCGCACTCTCTCACTTTCTTGAGGAAAGTGAGAGAGCGATGGCCGAAAAGCCGCATTAAGTGAGAGAGCGTCGGGGGTGGTGCGTCAGGCGGCGGCGACGGCGGACCGCACTGCGTCCGGCATCGGCGTCGTGGGCCGGCCGATCAGGGTGCGGAGGTCGGAGCCGCTGACCAGGAGGTCGCCGCGGGCGATGCCGAGGTCAGAATCGGCCAGAATCTCGGCGAACGGCTGCGGAACCCCGAATCCGGCCAGCAGCCCGGCGTACTCCTCGGCCGGAAGGTCCTGGTACGCCACCGGCTTGCTGGCTGCGGTGCTGATTTCCTGCGCCAGTTCCGCGAGCGTGAAGGCGTGGTCCCCGCCGAGTTCGTAGATCCTGCCGGCCTGGTTGTCGGCAACCAGAACGGCTGCGGCGGCCTCGGCATAGTCGGCGCGGGAAGCGGCGCTGACTTTGCCCTCGCCGGCACTTCCTGCCAGGGCGCCCTGGGCCAGCGTTCCCGGCAGTTGGTCCGTGTAGTTTTCGAGGTACCAGCCGTTGCGGAGGATGGCGAACGGGACGCCGGAGTCCTTCAGGATGGCCTCGGTTGCCTGGTGTTCGGCGGCCAGTTTCATGGTGGTGGTGTCGGCGTTGGCGATGCTGGTGTACGCGACGAGCTCCACACCTTCAGCCTTGGCAGCCTCAATCACCGTGCGGTGCTGGTCAACGCGCTGGCCAACCTCGCTCCCGGAGATGAGCAGGACTTTGCTGGCGCCCTGCAACGCCTTCGCCACGGACGCCGGGTCCGAATAGTCCATCGGCTTGATCTGGACACCGCGGGTGCCGAAATCGGCCAGCTTTTCGAGGGAACGGCCGGTGGCCACGATCTGCGCTGCCGGAACGTTGCGCTGCAGCAGTGCCTCGACGACGTGGCGGCCAAGCTGTCCGGTGGCTCCGGTAATGACGATGCTCATGGGGTGTTTCCTTTCACCGTTTGTATGGGGTCACTATCCACAACCAGCAGGCCGGGCGATTACTTCCTGGAAGAGAGTACGCACTTAAAAGTAAGGTACTGACCTTTTGGTAAGATATGGCCATGGAAGCGAAAACACTGCGCATCCCGCAGTTGGCCCACCTGCCCGCGGACTCTGCCGACGGCGTATTCCAGGCCGGGTGCCCCAGCCGGACGGTCCTGGACCACATCACCAGCAAATGGGGAGTGCTCATCCTCGTGGCGCTCTCGGAAGGTGAGCATCGCTGGAGCGATCTGCGGCGGCGGGCCGAAGGCATCAGCGAGAAGATGCTCGCGCAAACCCTGAAGACACTGGAACGTGACGGCCTGGTGCTGCGGAAGGCCCAGCCGGTCATTCCGCCACATGTGGACTACAGCCTGACGGACCGCGGTCATGAACTCACCGCCCTGCTGGTTCCCTTGGTTACCTGGGCGTACGACAACGCCGACGACATTCTCGACGGCCAGCCCTGACGCAAATTCCAGCGCTGAACAGTCCCTAAGTAGTGGGCCTCCGCCAAAACGAGTACTTGTTACTGGTGTGACTGGTGTGAATAGCGCCTAGCGTATGTGTAAGGTGCCCGCCAGGAATAGGAGGACCATCCTCTGCTGGGAGCGTTCCGGCAACCGCACCGCAGTGGGCGGCTCCATGCCGCCTTCAAGGAGTGGTTTGGTGAAAGCACATGTCCCGGACCTGGCCAGCATGGGCCGGCCAGTCAGACTTTCCTCCCTCATCATGATGATCCGTGACCGGATCCTGATGATTCTCGGCCCAAAGTGCCCTTACCGGGTGGGGGATGCCGTGGTGGGGGATGATCCCTATAACGGCCGGCACGAGGGGATCGTCATGACCAGCCGCGGTTCGTCCGTGGAACTGAGCACCGCGACGGGAGTCTTCTTCTACGACCACCGCCACCTGAGGCGGCAGGATTAGCCGTCCCAGGTGGCGGGATATGAAATGGGTCAGTAACCTACCGCGCGGACCAGCCGCCGTCCATGGTGTAGCTGGCCCCGGTGACCATGCCGGCATGATCCGATGCCAGCCAGGCCACCAGTGACGCCACTTCCGCGGGCTCAACCAGCCGTTTGACGGCGGACTCGGTGAGCATGACCTTGGCCAGGACCTCCGACTCCGGGATGCCGTGCACCTGGGCCTGGTCGGCGATCTGCTTCTCCACCAGCGCCGTCCGGACGTAGCCGGGGTTGACGCAGTTGGATGTGACACCGCGCTCCCCGCCCTCAAGCGCCGTCACTTTGCTCAGCCCTTCCAGGCCATGCTTGGCGGAAACGTACGCGCTTTTGAACGGGGAGGCCCGGAGTCCGTGCACGGAGGACAGGTTGATGATGCGGCCGAATCCGTTGGCGTACATGTGCGGCAGGGCGGCCCGGATCAGCAGGAACGGGGCCTCCAGCATGAGGGCGATGATCCGGCGGAACTCTGCAGGATCGAACTCCTCGATGGGGCTGATGCGCTGGATCCCGGCGTTGTTCACCAGGATGTCGCAGTCCAGGCTCAGGGTGGCGAGCGTGTCCACGTCCAGCAGGTCAACGGCCCAGGAAGTGCCGCCTACTTCATCGGCGAGCGCGGCGGCGCCGGCGGAGTCGACGTCGGCAACCACCACCTTCGCCCCGCGGGCAGCGAGCTCCCTGACGCACGCGGCGCCGATCCCGCTGGCACCGCCGGTCACCAGGGCCTTGCGGCCGTTCAAACTGTTTTCCATTGCACTTCCCATCGTCTGCCAGTCAGCCTTCGTGCCCGGTCCTCAGCGTCTCAAGCAGCTCAGCGTGAGCCGGCCGGCAGGAGTCCTTCGCGGGCGGCGTCGGCCTTGTCCACGTCCTCCAGGGCGATGCCCTTGGTTTCCTTCAGGCTCAGCACCGCCACCGTGGTGATGGCACAGGCCACCACCAGGTAGAGGGCGGTGGGAAGCCAGGAGCCGGTGTCCTTGAGCCACTGGGTGGCCAGGAGCGGGGCCAGCGAACCGGCGAAGATGGAGGTCACCTGCGAGCCCAGCGATACACCCGAGTAGCGCATCCGGGTGGGGAACAGCTCGGCCATGATGGCCGGCTGGCCGGCGTACATAAAGGCGTGCAGGCACAGGCCGATGGTCACGGCGGCGACGATCACCACGGCGTTGCGGGTGTCGAACATGGGGAAGGCGAAGAAGGGCCAGGCCGCACCGGCGATGGCGCCGAAGAGGTAGACGGGCTTGCGTCCCAGTTTGTCCACGAGCCGGCCCACCTGCGGGATGACCAGGAAGTGGATGACGTGGGCGATCAGGAGTGCCAGCAGGAGCGAGGACGTGTCGTACTTGTGCACGCTCTTGAGGTAGACAATGGCAAAGCTGACCACCAGGTAGTACATGATGTTCTCCGCGAACCGAAGACCCATGGCCTGCAGGATGCCCTTGGGGTACTTGCGGACAACCTCGAAGACGCCGTAGCTGACGGCCTGCTCCTTCTCCACCAGGGCCTTGGCCTCCAGGAAGATGGGGGCCTCGGTGACGTGGGTGCGGATGTAGTAGCCCACAAACACGATCACCGCGGAAAGCCAGAACGCCACGCGCCAGCCCCAGCCGAGGAACGCCTCGGGGCTCAGGGTGGTGGACATGATGAACAGCACCAGCGTGGCCAGGAGGTTGCCCACCGGCACGGCGGCCTGCGGCCAGCTTGACCAGAATCCGCGCGAGGCGTTGGGGCTGTGTTCGGCGACCAGCAGTACCGCTCCGCCCCATTCACCGCCGAGCGCGAAGCCCTGGATAAAGCGCAGGGCCACGAGAAGCGCCGGGGCAAGGTAGCCGATGTCGGCGAAGCCGGGGAGGCAGCCCATCAGGAAGGTTGCGACGCCCACGATCACGATGGTCAGCTGCAGGGTGGGTTTGCGGCCCAGCTTGTCGCCGATCTGACCGAACACGATGCCACCGAGCGGGCGGGCCACGAAGCCCACGGCATAGGTGAGGAAGGCCTGGATGATGCCGTCCAGCTCGTTTCCGGTGGCGGGGAAGAAGTACTTCCCGAACACCAGGGTTGCTGCGGTGGCGTAGAGGAAGAATTCGTACCATTCCACTACGGTGCCCACCATTGAGGCGGCCACAATCTTTTTCAGTCCGGATCCTTTGGGTGCGGATCCGGCGGCATTGTCTGCCGAGCGTTGTCCTACGCTCATGGGGTTTCTCCTTAGTGTCCACTCTGACACGTGCTGTGATCTCCAGCACTAATGGCTCCACTGAGTATTACTGCACAAACATGCACGTTCAATGGCCAATCCAGCACCACCCATGTGCACAATTGCAGATATGAATGCCAATCCCGACGACCTGCTGGTCCTGCTCGCCGTCTCCCGGTCCGCAAAATTTACGACGGCGGCGCAGGCCCTGGGCCTCAACCACACCACCGTCTCACGCCGGATAGCCTCGCTTGAGAAGGCGCTCGGCGGCCGGGTCCTGGCCAGGGCGGCCGGCGGCTGGGAACTGACGGAGCTCGGCACGGAGGCTGTCCGGGTCGCCGAACAGGTGGAGGCTGCGGTGAGTGCGCTGGGACCGGCGGGCAAGGCACCCGACCCCATTGCCGGCGTCGTGCGCATGACGGCGACTGACGGTTTCAGCGCCTACATTGCGGCCCCGGCCGTGGCCCGGCTGCGGCGCGACCACCCCGGCCTCACCGTGGAGGTGGTGACCATGACCCGGCGGGCACTGCAGCAGCGCTCGGGCCTGGACATCGAAGTGGTGGTGGGCGAACCGCAGGTCCACCGGGCCGAAGCCGTCCGCCTGGGCGACTACATGCTGGGGATGTACGCCTCACGCGCCTACCTCGCCGAGCACGGGACGCCCGCCAGCGTGGCGGAACTGACGGAACATCCGCTGGTCTACTTTGTGGATTCGATGCTGCAGGTGGACGACCTCGATGCACCCCGCCGCTTGGTGCCGGCGATGCGCGACGGGCTCACTTCCACGAACGTTTTTGTCCACGTGGAGGCCACCCGCGCCGGCGCGGGCATCGGCTTCCTGCCGTGCTTTATGGGCGACCTGCACGAGGACCTGGTCCGACTGCTCCCCGGAGACTTCGCCGAGCTGCTCCCCTACTGGATGGTGCTGCGGCCGGATTCGATGCGCCGCCCGGCGGTGGCCGCCGTCGTGCAGGCCCTGCGGGACCAGACGGCGGCGCACCGGGAGGCGCTGCTAGGCCGGGGAAGGGTCAGCTAGCCGGGTCATGGCGCACGGGCGAGCCGGCCGCGAAGGCGCGCACCTGGGCGTCGTTCCAGATATGGGCCGGGACCGCGCCGCCCAGGAGCCTGCGGGCCAGCTGCGGGTCGCCGTCGAGCGGGGTGTCGCTGCCGGCCATCACCATGTTGCCGTAGCGGCGGCCCTTGAGCATGGCCGGGTCAGCGATGATCATGGTGTGCTCGAAGGCGGCGGCGATGGTGGCAGCGTCCTCGCGGGCATTCTTCAAGTCCGGGGCGTCGCCGGAGTTGACCACGTAGATGCCGCCCGGGGCCAGGACACGCCTGATATGGCCGTTGAACTCCGCAGTGGTGAGCGGGCGCGGGGTCAGTGCACCGGCAAAAACATCGCGGATGATGAAGTCGC
Organism: Arthrobacter sp. BE255; assembly: GCF_031457335.1. NCBI lineage: Bacteria > Bacillati > Actinomycetota > Actinomycetes > Micrococcales > Micrococcaceae > Arthrobacter > Arthrobacter sp. BE255. The sequence goes on from NZ_JAVDWK010000002.1 coordinate 5,660, forward strand.
GGGTGTCCGGCGTGAGTGTCTCGGTGACCTCCCGGGCCTCCCCCACGCGGAGCCGCAGCAGCGGTGCCTTGGGGAGGTCGAACCAGCCCCGGACATACTCCGCAAGCTTGCCGTCCAGCTCCACCACCACCTGCCGCGCGTCCGGGTAGGCGGCATGGAAGTAGCGGGCCAGGGAACATGCGCCGCCGCCCAGGTGCAGTCCACGGAGACGGTGCGGTTCGGACGCGCCTTTTCCGGACACCACCGGCCAGCGCGATTCGATCAGCGCAGCCATCCAGCGCATGTACTCAAAATCGAGGAAGAGCGGATCGGCGAGGTCGATGTGCGAACTCATAACGCCGTTAATTTTCAGGAGCCAGCCGTTGGAGTTGTCCTGGTCCGCGATGAGCTCGCAGTCGCCCGTGTCGATGTAGTAGACGCCCTCAACTGGACCCTCCGGCCGGGTTCCCTTGGGCACTTCGATGACCCCCGCCGCCGGACGCTGGCTGTTCCGGCCGCCTGACTTGCCGCGTTTTGCCATTATCCGTGCGCCGCTTCAGTCATGGTTCAACATTAGTTGACGCCGACGGGCAGGACCGGCCCGGCCGAACTTAGCCGTCCGCGTCCCGGAGCACGTGCTGAAGCACAACCAGGAGACGGGCAAGCCGGCGCGACACCTGCATCTGGGACATGCCCAGGCGCTCGCCCAGCTGCACCTGGGTTTCTTCACAGAAGTAGCGCCGGTACAGCAGTTCGCGGTCCGCAGGGGCAAGGTCATGCATCGCCTCCCGCAGGCAGGCCAGGTCCTCCACGCGCTCAATCGGCGAGTCGGGGGTGGCAAGCACCTCGGCGACCGGCAGCGAACCGTCGAAGGGGTTGACGGCGTCAAGTGAGTCCGGGTGCATGCTGCTGGAGGCGCAGATCGCTTCCAGGACGTCGGCGGGGTCCTCCGTGAGCTGGTTCGCGAGTTCGGCGATGCTGGGCGTCCGACCGAGCGCCTGCGCCAGTTCGGGCTCCGCCCGGTACAGGCGGGTGCGGAGGTCCTGGACGTGGCGGGGCGGCCGCACCGCCCAGCCGCGGTCGCGAAGGTACCGCTTCAGTTCTCCGCTGATAGTGGGGGCGGCGTAGGCGGGGAAGCTGCGTCCTTTGGCCTGGTCGAAGCCCTTCGCGGCCTTGACCAGGCCAAGGTATGCGACCTGGTTCAGGTCGGCACGCTCCCTGCCGCGGGCCTCGAAACGGGCAGCCAGCGACTCGGCAAGGTCCAGGTACTCCAGGACGAGATCATGTTCAAAGGCCTCCCGGAGCCGTCCGCCCGCCGAATCCGGCGCGTGGTGGCTGAGCTCCTCCTTTGGCGCAACTGGGGGATGGTCCAAGTCAAAAGCAGGAAGAAAGTCGTGCATTGTCGTGGATTCCTCGGTCTGGGTCCGAAAGCCTGCGGCAAGACTTAGAAGTAGGAAATCATAAGGTTGCTTATTAAACAATGGTTCCGGAGATAGGCGCGGTGTCCTGGTGGCGCAGACGGCCACGCGAAGGGAGAATCCTGCTATGCGAATCGCTATTACCGGAGCAAGCGGAAACGTGGGGACCGCACTCCTGCACAATCTCCAGCGGCAACTCGAATCAAAGCCCGGCTCCCTGGAGCTGGTGGGTATCAGCCGGAGGCTTCCGGACACCTCACGGGCACCGTACCGGGGCGTGGAATGGCGCACCCTGGATGTCGGCGTCGACGCCGACTTCCCGCGGCTCCGGACAGCGCTGGCGGGCGTTGATGCGGTGGTTCACCTGGCCTGGCAACTCCAGCCCAACCGCGACCTTGAACAGTTGCGCCGGACTAATGTCACTGGGACGGCCCATGTCCTGGAAGCGGCCGGGCAATCCGGAGTGGGGCATATTGTCTGCGCGTCCTCGGTGGGCGCATACGGCAAGGCGCCCAAGGACCGGAGGACCGACGAATCCTGGCCGGCCACTGGGATATCCGGCTCGCATTACAGCCGGCACAAGGCCGAGCAGGAAAGCCTGCTTGACCGGTTCGAGGCCGACCATCCGGGCGTCATGGTAGCCCGGCTCCGGCCAGGCCTCACTTTCCAGCGCAACGCGGGGAGCGAAATCGGACAGTACTTCCTGGGCCCGCTGATCCCCAGGCTGCTGCCGAGGCGGCTGAAGATTCCCATCCTGCCGGCCCCGGACGACCTGATATTCCAAGCCGTTCATGCCGACGACGTTGCCGAGGCGTACTGGCGCGTGTTGGACCGCCGCGCATCGGGGGCCTTCAACATCGCCGCCGAACCGGCAATCACGCCGCAGGAGCTGGCCAGGCTCCTGCATGCGCACCGGATCCTGCCCATCCCGATGTCCCTGCTCCGCGGGCTGGCCTGGCTGACGTGGAAACTCCGCATCCAGCCCACGGACGCCGGCTGGATTGACATGGCCGCCGGCGCGCCCGTCATGGATACCGGGCGGGCGCGCAGGCTGCTCGACTGGGAGCCCAAAACGTCGTCCGTCGATGCGATCGCACAACTGCTGGACGGCATGGCAACGGGGGAAGGCGTTACGCCCTCCCCCGTACTGAAGCCACGCGGCTAGATTCGCGGGACTAGCGACGCAGCGCTAGATTCCCGACCGTGGATTCTCGCGGTCGGTGCGGGCGTCCCCGGCGCGGCTTCCCTCAGGGGCCGCATCCCGGGCCGCGGCACCGTCCCCGCGAACCTCAGCGGCGCGCGCCTCATCGGCACGCGCGTCAGTTGTCCGCGCCTCATCGGCACGAACGCCCGCGGCACGGGCGTCATCAGTACGGGCGTCATCAGCGCGGACGTCATCGTTGCGGTCGCCATCGGTGCGTGTGTCGCGGGCGTCCCGGCGCGTCCGTACGTCAGCCTCATGGACCTTGCCGGTCTGCACATCCGGGTCGAGGGCGTCGGCCTTCCTGGTGTGCTCGGCAACGTCGCCGCGCAGTGACTCCGCCTCAGCGGCCCTCTTCTCGGCCTCCTGGCGCAGCCTGGCAGCTTCCACCTGGGCCTGCTCGGCGTCGGCCCTGGCGCGCGTGGCCCGGGCCTCGTTTTCGCGGGCATCCAGTTCAATGTCCTCGGCCTTGCGGCGGATCTCGGCTGCCTTCTCGCGGTGCGACTCGTCCCGCTTCTGCTGGATTGCCTTACGGCGCTGCCCCGTCACCAGAACCAGCACAATCAGCACCACCACAACGATTCCAACTACCACCCAAACCCATGGTTCCACGCCACCCACCTCTTCCTATGTTGTTACGCCGGCCCGGCAGATGCCCACAGAAACTGGCCTTCCGGAACGTGCATAAAGTTATTTACCAAGGGTACTTACTATCTGTTGGTAATCATGCTTACTATTTTACGGCCAGTATCGCTGGTTCTTAATCAACAACCGGCCTTCTTGGAAAGAGAGAGCGAAGATGACAGAGAACCAATGGCCCGCGGACAGCACCAATACGGTACCGCCGGCCAATCCATTGAGCACTGGAGAGCGGAGAGCCACGACGTTCCCCGCCGCCGCGCAGCCCACTTCCCCGGTGGGCACCCCCTATCCGTCGGGCGACGTCAACGGAACCGGGACGTCCCGCACGGACGCCGTGAAAGACGCCGTCAAGGACGAGGCCGGTGACGTTGCCCGCACCGCAAAGGATTCGGCGCAGAACGTAGCTGAGACGGCCAAGACGGAGGCCGCAAATGTGGCTTCCGAGGTCAAGTCCAACGCCAAGGACCTGCTCTCCCAGGCCCGTACCGACCTCACCCACCAGGCCGGCGCCCAGCAGCAGAAGGTTGCCAGCGGGCTTCGGTCCATCTCTGATGAACTGCATGCCATGGCCCGGGCATCCGACCAGCCTGGTGTGGCCAGCGACCTGGTCCGCCAGGCAGCCGACCGGTCCTCCTCAGTGGCATCATGGCTGGACGGGCGCGATCCCGGATCCCTCCTGGACGAAGTAAAGTCCTTTGCCCGGCAGCGTCCGGGCACGTTCCTGCTTCTCGCAGCAGGCGCCGGAGTCCTGGCCGGCAGGCTAGGCCGCAGCCTGAGCGCCGGCGCACCGGAGACGGGCACGACGGCGGCACGCAGCACGGGTGACTACGGCTCCGGCGCAAACGGCTCACCCGGCCAGTACGGCAGCCAGTACGGGAGCAACAGCTACAGCAGTGGCCCGGGCGGTTACACCCCCTCCGGCGGCGCGGTGCCACCGCCCCCTGTCCAGGTTCCCGGGCCGGCCACCACAACGGCAGGGTTCGACGGCGGCTCTCCGGGCTATGCCGGAGAAACCAGTTACGCCGGCACCAGCAGCGCAGCCAGCCCGCTGGACAGCCCGCAACTGGCAGAAGATCCGTGGTCGGGCAACCGGCTCGCCGACGATCCGCTCCGGGACCGGGAGCTCGCCGATGACCCCATGGGCAGCGACCCCCTCACCAGGGACCGGTCCACGGACGGCCAGACTGGCAGGCCGTGATGAGCACGCAGATGCCGGAAACTCCTGCGTCGGCGGCGCATGCGAAGGCGGATAACACCTCGTTGGGTGATCTGCTCGGTGAGGTGACCCGTGACCTGTCCACGCTGATGCGCCAGGAGGTCGAACTCGCCAAGGCCGAACTGAAACAGTCCGCATCCAAAGCCGGCAAGGGCGGCGGCATGCTTGCCGGCGCCGGAGTGGCCGGGCACTTCGTCCTGCTCTTCCTTTCCATCGCGCTCTGGTACGCCCTGGGTGGGCTGATGGGACTGGGCTGGTCCGCCGTCGTCGTCGCCCTGATCTGGGGCATCATCGCCGCGGTCCTGGCCTCCATGGGCCGGAGCGAACTTAAGCAGGTCAAAGGCCTGCCCCAGACAGGCGAAACACTCGCAGAAATCCCCCCAACCCTGAAACCCGGTGAGGTAAAACGATGAGCGACAACCCGGACGCAATCCGTTCAGACATAGAAGCAACCCGAGCCAGGCTCGGCACCAACGTCGACGCCGTGGCCGACAAAGTCACCCCGTCTAACATCGTCCACCGCCAAACCGACAAGGTCAGGGACGCCGTCTTCGGCGTGAAGGAGAAAGTCATGGGAGCAGCCGACCACGCCACAGCCAACATCCACAGCGGCGCGGGCCACACAGGCAACGCAATCGGCGACGCCGTCGGCGACGCCGGCCACGCGATCGGCGAAGCACCGGCCCAGGTCAAGGCCAAAACCCAGGGCAACCCCCTGGCCGCAGGCCTCATCGCCTTCGGCGCCGGAATGCTGCTCTCCTCCCTCATTCCCGCCAGTGAGAAGGAACGCGAGGCAGCCGACGCCCTCAAGACAGCCGCTGAACCGCTGACCACCGAACTGGCCGAAGCCGCGAAGGATGTGGCCCAGGGCCTGAAGGAACCAGCCCAGGAAGCGATGGAAAACGTCAAGGCCACCGCCACCGACGCCGCCGAACACGTCAAAACCGAAGGCCAGTACGCCGCCGCGGACGTGCGCGACAAGGCAACAGACGCCAAGGACCACGTCCAGAACGCCTGACCCCTAAGCAGCAGACAGGCCGGCTCCCGCCTCCCCCGGCGGCGCCGGCCTGTCTGTTTTCAGCTCCGCCTTCAGCGCGGGAGAGGACCCCATGACACCTCATGACGCCCAGGAAACCAGCACCGCCAAGGCAGCCCAGGCCCCGGCACCGGACGATCCCCGGAAGCCGGACAGTCCCACAGACGTCACCAAGCCATCCTGGAAGTACATCGCCAAAAAGACTCTGCGGGAGTTCTCCAAGGACCAATGCCCCGACCTCGCTGCGTCCCTCACCTACTACGCCGTGCTGTCCCTGTTTCCGGCACTCCTGGCCCTCGTTTCGCTGGTGGGGATTTTCGGCGATCCGGAGAAAACGACGGCGGTCCTGCTGGAGATCGTCCGCGGCATCGCTCCCGCTGACACCGTTGATACTGTCAGCGGCCCGGTGGAGGAACTCGCCGCTTCCCCTGCCGCCGGCCTCACCCTTTTCCTCGGCCTGGCAACCGCATTGTGGTCAGCCTCCGGGTATGTGGGCGCGTTCGGCCGGGCCATGAACCGCATCTACGAAGTGGACGAGGGCCGGCCGTTCCTGAAGCTCCGCGGGACCATGCTGGCGGTCACCCTGCTTGCCGTCGTTATCGTCGCCCTTCTCGCCGGCATGCTGGTCCTGAGCGGACCGGTCTCGGAGGCTGTGGGAGGCGCCATCGGCCTGAGCGGAGCCTTCCTCACGGTGTGGAACATCGCCAAGTGGCCAGTGATCGTGGCCCTGGTCATCGTGATCATCGCCGTCCTCTACTACGCCACCCCGAACGTAAAACAGCCCAAGTTCAAGTGGATGAGTATTGGCTCCCTGATTGCCCTGGTCATTTTTGTCCTGGCATCGTTGGGCTTTGCCTTCTATGTGGCCAACTTTGGAAACTACAACAAGACGTACGGGGCGCTGGGCGGCGTGATCGTGATGCTCCTGTGGCTGTGGATCCTGAACATGTCGTTGCTGTTCGGGGCCGAGTTCGACGCCGAGATGGAACGCGGACGACAGCTCCAGGCCGGCATCAAAGCTGAGGAAACAATCCAACTGCCGCCCCGTGACACGAAGAAGAGCGAGAAGCTGCAGAAGCAGGAGGAAGAAGACATCCGGCACGGCCGTGAACTCCGTGAGCGCCACGACAGTGACTCGAATCGGAAGGACTAGGCAGGGTCACCAACTTGGAGGAAAATCAAAACAGGACAGGCCCCATTTAGCTTGCTTGTGTCATTTGGGCACGGGCGTCAGGCGGGGTCGGCGGCGAGTTGGCCTCTTCTGAGACCGAGGCCAGTCCCCCCAGTCGCCGTCGGCCCCCTCGATCCGGTTTCTTCCACTTTCTCCCGCACTCATGCCGTTTGAGCCTCTGTTGACCGCCGCCCTTGCTGGCTAGCATGGAAGAACCATCGGTGGCATTCCGCCGCCGCAAACAAGCCGTAGGGAGAATCACCATGGGTTTGGATGACAAAATCGAGAACACCGCCGAGAAGCTGGGCGGCAAGGCCAAAGAGGCCGCAGGCAAGGCGACAGACGATGAGCGCCTTGAGGCCGAAGGACAAATGGACCAGTCCAAGGCGGACCTGAAGCAGGCCGGCGAGAAGGTCAAGGACGCCTTCAAAAAGGACTGACCCTATGATTACCTGACCCACGGGCCGGGACGGCAGGTATGCACCTGCTGTCCCGGCCCTTTTGATGAGTTCAATCCGTTCCGCCGGATCAGCCTTCGACCGCCACAGCCGGCTCCAGCCCCATGGCGAAAAGATAGGCGCCGAACCCGTGGGGCGCCCGGGCATGGATGCGGCCCGACGTCAGCACGCGGATGCTGTCAGTGGCCCTGACCACGAACCCGCGACGGCGCAGCTTCTCCACCAGGGCGCGGTCCTCGTGGGAGCGCTGGCGCGGAAACCCACCCGACAACTCGTAGGCCGAAGCCCGCACACCAAAGTTGGCGCCGTACACGTGGCTATGGTTCTCCTCAAACGGGTGCCTGGCATGCCAGCGCCGCAGGATCTCGGGGTCCATGCCCTCCGGATCCGGTTCCACCGACCCGAGCACGGCGTCCGCCCCGGCGTCCGCGAGCCCTACCTGGCGCTGCAGCCAGTCCGCGGGAACGCAGGAATCAGCATCCGTGTTGGCCAGCCACAGCCGCCGGGAAGCAGCACCCGCGGATGGTGGACAAGCGGCCAGCAGTGTTCCGATGCCCGCCCGGCGGCTTTTCCCCACGCTCCGGAAGGCAACCTCGAGCAGGGTGATCCGCGTATCCGCTGCCGCGACCCGTGCAGCGATCTCCTGGGAGTTGTCGGTACAGGTGTCCAGGACAACCACGATCGTGACCCCGACGCCGGGCTGGCACGCCTGCAGGGCGTTGGCCGCGGCCCGGATGCCGGAGAGGGCCCGGGCCAGGTGCTGCTCCTCGTTGTGGACCGGCACGACGACGGCAACCTGCCCAATGCGGTCCATCACGGCTCCGGACTGGTGGAGTCCCGCGGCGCCACCAGGGTTTCCAGCACAAAATCCCGCTCCCGGTAGAGGCCCGCGGCGGCCCAGCGCAGACGGTCCCGTACGAGCGTGTGGGCGGTCTCGCCGTCGAGCTCCCAGCCGGCGACGGGGTGCCGCCAGTGGCACAGCAGGAGTGTGCCCCCGGGCTCCAGCGACGCCTCGATGCGATCCAGCAGCAGCATCAGCTCCGCCGGCGACAGGTAGTAGCCCACTTCGGAGACCACCACCAGGTCGAAGGTACCGTCCGGCCACTCCCCCGGAAGGGTGAGCTGCCGGGTGGCCACGCCGGGGAACGGGGCCAGCCTGGCGGCGGCGTGCTCCAGCGCCGTGCTGCTGGCATCCACGGCGAGGAGGCTGGTACAGCGGTCCGCAAGATCAAGGCTGAGCGTGCCGATGGAACAGCCGATCTCGAGGCCGGAACGGTAGTGCTCCTGCGGCAGTGCGGCCAGGGTCAGGGCGCGTTTTCGGCGTTCGTACCAGCTGGTGGTGTATTTCCACGGATCTTCGGAAGCCGAATGGACCTCGTCGAAGATCCGTTCGGCGTCCGCGCTGCTGTGCGGGGCAGAGGCAACGCTGGCTGATGGTGTCCACGCGAACGTCTCAAAGGGACGGTCAAAATGCCGGAGGAACTCCGCGCTCAGCAACGCTTCGTCGCCCGGCTGGGGTGATAGCGGGAGCACCTGGCTGGCGTGGGCGCCCATTGCCGCCGCCTTGGCCTCCTGTGCTGCCCGGTCCAGCGGGAACCGCACCCAGGACTTCCACTCAGGGTGGGCCGGCGTTGCCCACAGCCAGTACCAGATCGGGTATTCGAGCAGCGCGTGGCCACCGTGGAGCGCTGCCTGCGCCGCGGCCTCACCCAAGGCGTTGTGGTCCGTGTGGCCGTCGGCACGGTACGGGGCCACAATCACCAGCTGTTCCGGCGGGCCGCCGTGGCGGCCAAGGGCCTCACGCAGGCCGGCGGTGATCTCGGTGACGTGCCCGGCCAGCCCGCCGTCCGGCAGGCCCAGGTAGCTCCAGTTCCCGGCATGCCCCAGCGCGGCCAGGGCTGCGCCGAACTCGTTGACGCGGGTGGTCGCCAGCTGGTCCTGGGAGACTGTTATCGAGTGGGGATGCGACCCCTCGCCCGCGGTGCACAACACGACGTCGACGTCGGCCTCAAGGGTGTGCAGCTGCGCCAGCAGGCCGCCGGCACCGAGCGTCTCGTCGTCGGGGTGGGCCGCCAGGACCACAAACCTCATACCGGCCAGCGCCTGCGGGGCAAGGGGCAATTCAGCAATTGCGGCGAGGCCGCTGGCAGCCCAGACGGCCTCATCGGTCCCTTCATCCGTGTGCGAAAACGTCACCACAGCCGTTCCCCCTTCAGGCTCAGCGCCCCGAGTTGCGCGTCGTCACGCTGCGCGTGGTGCTGGCGTACATAGAGCGCCAGGTCAGCCATCCGCTTGGCATATGGCTCGTCGAACGCCAGTGGTCCCGGTCCGCGGTTTCTGCTCACCAGGGACAGGACGCGTTCGACGGCGGCAGCCACCGTGCCGCGCACGCGCAGCGCTTCGCTCCACGCGCTCCGGTCGGTGTCCGGACGGTCAGCAACTCCATGGCGATCGCCGCCGGAGGCGGGTTGATCGCCGCCGGCGAGTCCGCCGTCGTCAATCAGGGCTGCTGTCCGCGCCAGGTACTGGAGCGTGGACGTCAGGATCCGGTCCGTCTCGCCCAGGCCGGCGAGCGCAATCTGGTCCGGTTCGCGGCCCCGGTCCGCAGCTCCACGAAGGGCGTCCGCGTAGTCCCTGGCTACGGCCACGGCTCCGCCGAGCCAGCAGGCCGCCACGCCCATGCCGCCCCACGCGAAGCCCGGACGGTTGAAGTACCAGTCTTCGCCGCCCAGCTGCCCGGCCGGGACCTGGTTGAAGTGCACGGTCCCGCTGGGTATTTCCTGCAGCCCGCGGGCGATCCACGCCGGCTCCTCGCAGGTCACTCCCGGGTGGTGGAGGTCCACCACGAAGGCAGCCCTGCCGCCCGTTTCGGTGTAGGCGGTAATCACGGCATGGTCCAGCAGCGGCGCCAGCGAGCACCACGGCTTTGACCCGCTCAGGAGGATGCCGCCGTCGCCCGCTTTGGCTTCCAGCTTTGCCCCCGGGCCTTCGGCAGCGAACACCCCCCACGCGCCCTCTATGCTGCCCGGATCCCTCCCTGACTGGGCGAGGATGGCCAGCGCATCAAGGTGCGGTTCGAAGATCCGGCCGGTGGCGACATCAACGGCGGTGACGGAGGCAAGCAGCTCCCACAGCTCCGCCGTGCCGCCGTGGCCTGGCTGCGGCCACGCCCTTCCTGCCTCGCGCGCCAGCGTAAGGAGCGCCGGCACGTCACCCACCGCCGGGGCCACGGCGGCGAGCAGGCTTTCCAGGGCGGCGTCACGTCCTGGCGGCTCAATGAACCTGACGGGCCGCGGCCCCCGATGTTCAGGTGCCGCGGGATCGCCCTGCGGTTTGGGTTCCTTCACGGACCTGCCTGCCGCTGCCTATTTGCCAGCCGGCTCGGTGACGGCGGCCGACGGCGTCATGGTTTCCGCATTCACCATCCACGCGAGCTGCTCCATGCGTTCGATGACGGCGTGGAGGAGGTCCGCACTGGTGGGGTCTTCCTCATCCACTTCGTCGTGGACGTCCCGCATGGTCTTGACGGTCCGTTCCAGCCTTGCCGTGACCAGCTTGACGGCGTCCTTCGTGGACGTCAGGCCCGCGGGGAACTCCTCCAGCCTCGTATCGGCAGAGACGGTGCGGCTCCGGCCATCCGGAAGGGCATGCAGGGCCCGCATCCGCTCTGCCGCCTCGTCCGCAAACTGCCGGGCAGCCTCGATGATTTCGTCCAGCTGCAGGTGAAGGTCGCGGAAATTCGTTCCCACGATGTTCCAATGTGCCTGCTTGCCCTGCATGTGCAGTTCGATCAGGTCGGTGAGGACCATCTGAAGGTTACTGGCCAGGGTGGGTGACGCTTTCATCAAAACCTCCGCTGCAAGCTTTCGTCCCGTCCGGGGATCCGGGCGGGAGACTATTCTAAGCATACTTAGCAATTTTTCGGAGGCTGAAGTTTGGGGCCCGACGGCGTTACCGGCGGCGCAGCCTGTCACCGGATGACGGCCAGCGCGAACCCGTCCCATCCCTTGGAGCCGACCGTCTGGATCACCGTGGCATCAAGCCGGGGGTGTTTCCCCATCAGCTCAAGGGCGCTGACGATTCCCGGCGCATTCACCGGGTCCATGGACGGCTCCAGCACGGCCCCTTCCCACACGGCGTTGTCGAGGATCACGGTGGTGCCGGGCCGGCCCAGCCGGACAGCCCAGTCGAGGTATTTGGAGTCGTTCTCCTTGTCCGCGTCGATGAAGACAAAGTCGAAGGCTTCCTGGCCCTCAGCCTCCAGGGCGGCGAGCGAATCCAGCGCGGCGCCGATCCGAATGTCAACCTTGTGGCCCACCCCGGCGGCATCCAGGTTGGCCCTGGCCACGTCAGCGTGTTTGGTGAGGTATTCGCACGTGACCAGCCGGCCGTCGTCGGGAAGTCCCTGGGCCATCCAGATGGTGCTGAAGCCGGCCAGCGTGCCGATCTCCAGGACCCGCCGCGCGCCGGACATCTGCACCAGGAGCTTGAGCAGCTTCCCGGCGTTGGGCGCCACTTCGATCGGCGGCATCCCGGCGTCGACGGCGGACTGCACCGCCCGCTGCAGCGCTCCGTCGGGATGGACCACCTTGTCCGTCAGGAATTCCTCCACCGCAATCCAGCCCGGCTGGGGCTTGTGCTCAAACATGGCCACAGTCTGGCACGGCCGCAGGCGCGGGTCTAGGCACCTCCGCCCCGACCCATGGTGGCTGCCGTATCTTGTGCCGGCCATTGCGCGTAGGCTCGAAATGAGAGCGCAATCCAAGGATTCGTGCGCAAGCATCCCGTCAACACGGGGCTTCGGCTCCAGAACGCCAGTTCCGGAGCGCCCCAGGCTGCGGCCTACCATCCACAGCCGCTCCCGGCCCGCACGGACAGGGACAACCCCAGAATCGAGGCCCGCCATGGCCTCCGGACCCACCCCTACTGCTACTGTCGACCACCTCCAGGACCTGTTGCTGCAGAGCAAGGACTTCGAAACGTTCCTCCTGGACCTGACGCTCTACTCGGCGGCGCGGCTGGGAGCTCCCGAGCCCATGCTGTGCGCCATTACCGTGCAGCGCGACGGCGCACCCTTCACCGCCGCCAGCAGCGGCGCCGACGCCCGGGCGATGGACGAGGAACAATACGCGCTCGACGACGGCCCCTGCCTGACGGCCTTAAGGGAAGGACGCACGGTGCTCGTGGAAGACCTCGCTGAGGATTCCCGGTGGAACCGTTACCTCGATGCCGTCAAGGACTCAGGCGTCAGGTCGATGCTGGCAGTGCCCATCGACGCCGGAGAGTGGGCGTCGGCTGCGTTGAACTGCTACGCCCGCCAGCCGTCGGCCTTCGGACCGGAGACCGTGGCCGACATCGAATGGTATGCGCAGTCACTGTCCCGCCCTCTTCGGCTCGCTTTGCTCGTTCACCCGTCACTTGGGCCGACAAGCTATCCGGATGGGCTGCGGGCGGCGCTACGTTCCCGGGCAACCATGGATGCGGCGCTCGCGCTGGTCATGGCACATACACGCTCCAGCCGTGAAGCGGCCATAGCGCTGCTCGCGGAAGCCGCCAGGACCAGGAAGGTGAGGCTGCCGGCATTGGCCATGGACATCGTCCGGGGAGCGGCCATTCCGGCGGCCCCGCACTAGGCGCAGTCATGCGGTCTATGCTGGAACCAGCGGCAGTCCTTGCGTTTCTCCTGCCGGTTCCACGGCAACCAGGAGATGACCCGTAATGCGAAGAGAGTCTTTGAGCGGAGAACTCCACGCGGTCTTTGCCCGCGTATCCGGCCTGTTGCTCACAGAACCCGTTGCCGGCCCGGCCATCGCCAAGATTGCCCAGGCCGCATACCAGAGCATGCCCGCAAGCATCGGCGCCGGCGCCACACTCATTGATGCCCAGGGCCACCCCACAAGCAGGGCCGCCACGAGCGCGCTGGTGGAGGAGGCCGACCAGCTCCAGTACGAGCTCGGCGAAGGGCCCTGCCTCGCAGCCTGGGCCGGAGCCGCCACCGTCCGGGTGGACGACGCCGCCACGGAAACACGCTGGCCGCGATGGAGCGAGGCCAGCGCGCAGCGCGGCCTGATGTCCTGCCTCAGCGTTCCCCTGCTTCTCCCCGGCCACAATGGAACGCGACCGGCCGAGGCCATCGGCGCGCTGAAGGTCTATTCTGACCGTCCCCATGCCTTCGACGACGGCAGCGAACACCTGCTCGAACTCCTCGCAGCACCCGCCGCCGTCATGCTCGCCAACATCCAGGCACATGAAAGTGCCGAGCAGCTCAGCGCTGCCCTCAAGGAATCCCTGCACAGCCGGAGTGTGATCGACATGGCCAAGGGGGTGTTGATGGAGCGCCTGAACCTGGATGAGCGCACGGCATTGCGTGCACTGATGGACCGGTCCCGCCAGGAAGGAGCTCCCCTCTTCGCCGTCGCACTCAGCGTGCTTGACCGCCCTGCGGAACCTGACCACGAACGGCCATGAACGTTGACGAGACTGCCGAGGAGCAGCGGGAGCGGACAGCGGCGGCCTACCGCAAGGCTGGCATGACCCTGGAATCGCTGTGGCTGCACTACTTCAGCATCGGAGGCGACGCCGGCGAGCTGGAAATCGACGCGTACCTGAACCTGTCCTACATGCTGCGGCCCGTTCAGCGCGACCTCCTGGACCACGCGGTCCATGAACTGAACGGCCACTGACGGACGGCCGGCTGATGCAGGAGCCCGGGTTTGCCCGGCTACCTGCTCAAGAGTCGGTTGCGAGCACGCTTTCCAGCCGGTCCACCTTGGCGGTGAGCTCACCGGTGTAGCCGGGGCGGATATCCGCCTTGATGACCAGCGAGACCCGGCTGCCGAACTGGCCAACCGCTTCAGTGGCCTTCTTGACGACGTCGAAGACCTCGTCCCATTCACCCTCGATGGTGGTGAACATTGAATCCGTCTTGTTGGGGAGTCCCGACTCCCGGACGATTTTCACGGCGGCGGCAACGGCGTCGTGCACTGACGCGTCGGTGGGGCGCGATCCGCCGCTGGGCGTGCCGGACGGGGCAACAGAAAATGCAAGCAACATAAGGAAAGTGTGCCACGCCGGGCAGGGACGCCCCGCGGCCGGCCCTGCGCCGCGCACGTCACATAACCGCCTACCCTCCAGTAACGGTGATCGCCCCGGGCTGCGTTGCTACCCTGATCGCATGAGCATCGCAGTCGCCCGCAAACCACTCCGCGCAGACGCAGCGCGCAACGTGGACAAGATCATTACGGCGGCCCGGCAATGCTTCCAGGAATTTGGCCCGGAAGTGCCGCTGCAGACCATCGCCGCCACGGCCGGCGTCGGACCCGCAACCCTGTTCCGCAACTTCGCGGACAAGGAAGAACTGGTCCTGGCCGCCCTCAACCGGCAGCTCCGGCTGACCGTGGATCCGGTCATCGACGACGCCCTGGCGGACATCGATGCAGCCGCAGGACTGTTCCGCGTCATCGAGGCGATCATGGCTGCGGCCAGCACCGACGCGAACCTGCTCGGCGCCGTCGCCGGGCGCAGGCAGCTCCTCACCGGAATCACCGGCTCCCTGATCGATTCCATCGGCATCCTGCTCGGACGCGGGCAAGGGCAGGGCACACTGCGGCCGGATATCTCCATGACGGACATCTTCAGGCTGCTCGCCATGCTGATCGGCGTGGTGGACACCATGGAGCCGGGCTCCGACGCCTGGCGCCGTCCGGTGGCCCTCATTGAGGACGCCATCCGCTCGGAACGGCCGCACCGGCCACTTCCCGTCCACGTACCTTTGCCTCCGGCCCAACTGCCCGTCGGTCACCTGTCTGGCGACTTCGTCACCGGACGCCGCTTCAGCTGAACCGCTTCACCTGATTCGGGCCAGGTGCACGCCAGCCAGTGCGTGCGCCCCGGGCTGGAGCCATTGTGGGCATCCAATCGTTGGATTAGAATCGTCTGGGGTTACGCAGCCAGCCTCCGATTTCCCAGATGGAGCGACCCATGAGCAGTTTCCTGCGTATCCGATTCGACGAAACCACCGCACGATGAACAGTTCACAGCTCTCGCATTTGATAAATGACCCGCGTGGACCGGAAGTGGTACTCCCGAACCTGTCCCCCGAAGAACTGGCGAACCTCCTGGACGCCTTGTTCCAGAACCTTGATACGGCTGCGCCGGAATTCGGCGCGCAGGTCTGGTACGAACTGGCCGTCGAAGAAATCGGCCGCCGGGCCGGCTCGGCCGACGGCGCGGCCCACGGAGTAGCCTGAGCCCGCGTTGAGCCTCCTCTAGCCAGCGTCTTCCCGCTGGCCGGCCTCTTCGCGCTGATCGGCGTCTTCCGGCGCCGAATGCGGGTGTGTGTCCGCATTGGGAGTGTGGTCCTTGGCCTCGAGCAGATGCTGCTGGAGCTTCTCTTCGGCATCCCGGCGGCGGCGTGCCGTGTCGCGGAGTTCGCGGGTGGACTCGGAGCCACTGGAGTCCAGATAAGCGGGACGCACCTTGGCGTGGCTGCCGGTCGTCGTAGCTTCCACCCCATCATCCTGGGCCGGCGTTTGCGGCTGTTCGTTCATGGTGATTCCTCCTTCCGGCCGCCTGCCTTGGGCGGCGGCCCCTCTTCAGTGGACCATACTTCAGTCCCGAAAAGCTCAATCGTTGAGGGCTGATTCCCGGATGCGCAGTTCGTGGCGTACCGCTGCACGGAGCGCCGAGACGTGGGGTTCGTGCCCCAGATCCAGCGCCAAGGTGACTCGCTCTGAGAGCATTTCCAGATCCGACGCAGGGACGTCTGACAGCGACCTGAAACGGGAGAAGAACCTCTTCACGGGTAGTCCCGCGCGTCGTTTGGGGGACGCCATTTTTACTGGCGTCCCGGATCTGTCGCCAGCTACGTACAGTGGGTTTTCCATGGCTACCGCTCCAACAAAGACGATCCATGGCCAACTGCTTAGCCAGACTCATAGTACCGCCGCCGTGTTCCGCGTCACCAGAGGCAGGCGTCCTGGCGTGTGCCTCAGTTCCATCCCAGAAGCCGGAGGACTGCCGCAGCCCCGGCGCCGGCCAGCACCACCACCAGGAACGGTGCCCGGAAAGCCAGCGCGATGGCCGCCGCCGCGAGCGCTCCCAGCCTGGCGTCGGCTGCCAGCGACTGGCCTGAAGCCACGGCATTTACCACTGTGAGGGATGCCAGCAGGCCGATGGTCATGGTGCCTGCCACGCGGGACATACGGGGATTTTTGAGGAGCCGGGCCGGCACAAAATAGCCAACCAGCTTCCATGCGTAAGCCAGTGCACACGCCAGCAGCAGCCAGATCCAGAGGCTCATGCGCCCGCCTTCGTGGAACCGGCGGGACCGTGTTGGCGGTGGTGGTGCTCGGCATACGGGTCAACGTCCGGCTCAAGGCCTTCGTCGCTGCGGCCGTGGCTGAACCAGCCGATCACCGCGGCAACCACGGCCGCGATCAGGATCGGTACGCCCGCCGGCACGAACGGCACCGCAAGGACAGTGGCCAGGGCGCAGACGACGGCGATGGCCACCGGCTCCCGCCCCTTCAGCCGCGGCCACAGCAGTGCCAGGAAGGCAGCCACCGCGGCACCGTCCAGTCCCCACTGCTTCGGATCGCCCAGACCCGCCCCGGCGAGTGCGCCCACTGCGGTAAAGAGGTTCCACAGGACATAGATGCCGATCCCCGCAGCCCAGAAGCCGCGACGCTGTTCGTCCGGATCGGTCTGGCCGGTGCTGGTAGCGGTTGACTCGTCGATGGTGAGCTGTGCCGCCACGTACCTGCGCCAGCCTGTCGGGTGCAGGAGCGCGTTGAGCTGCATGCCGTAGATGCCGTTGCGCATGCCCAGCAGCGTGGCGGCGCTCATCGCAGCGACGCCGGATCCGCCGCCGGCCACCACTCCGATAAACGCGAACTGCGAGCCGCCGCTGAACAGCAGGAGGCTCAGCGCCATGGTCTGCCAGAAGTCCAGCCCCGAGGTGACGGACAGCGCGCCGAACGAAACACCGTAGAGCCCGGTGGCGATGCTGATGGAGATTCCCACCTTGACCGCCGGGGAGGCCAGAAGCTTCATGAGCCGCCCAGCCGGCCGGCGTTCCGCAGGCTCCAGGCCCACAGAATCAGTGGCGCCTGCAGGGGCAAACGGGCGGTGTGGACTTTGCGCGGGACCGGTGAACCGTCCGGGCCATAGGCACGCCGGATTGCGTCCACGTGGCCGGCCAGGAACACGCCAAAGAGGGCAGCGACGCCGGTGGCCGTGACGCGTCGCGTAACGGGGATCAGGAGGCCGACGGCGGCACCCGCCTCCACGAGGCCGCTCAGCGCGATCCATTCATCGCGGGTCATCACCGCGAGCGGCCGCGCGCTTGCGGCTGCAGCTGAAGCTGCAGGCGCGGCAGGGGAACCCTGCTCGTCGCGGCAAAGGTAGTCCGGGACCACCTGGCGGTAGAAGCCCGGATCGCGGAAATGCTTCATGGCGCTGGTCATCAGCAGCGCGCTCAGGGCTGCCGCGGAGAGGGCCTGGGTGGCGGTGCTGGACCAATGAACGGCGCCGGGCCAGTGAAAAGGCATGGTTCCACTCAACCACAGCCCGGTCCGGCGCATGAACCGGTCAAGGGGCGGCCTAGAGCTGGGCCAAAACCCGGGCGGGCATGTTCGTGGTGATCTCGTGGATGCCCAGGCCCTGGCAAAGCGCCACATCCCGCTCGGAATCCACGGTCCATACCCGGAAGCGCCGGCCGGATTCCAGCCACCGCTGCACTGTGCGGGCGTGCTGGCGGACGTAATCGATGCCCGGCCCGGCCAGCCTCACTTCGCAGTCATCGAGGATGCGTTCGCCTTCCAGCTGCGCAGCCTTCATGACGTTGGCGACAGCGCTGCCGGTGAGCGCACCGAGGCCGAGCTCTTCGCGGACTTCGTCGACGTCTATCTCATCCACCAGCTGGCAGATGAACTCCGCAGGCACGGTGTGGAGCAGGTGCTTCACCGAATCCGGGCTGAAGCTCATGAACGTCACCCGGACGTTGTCCACGGTTGACGTCGCCGGGTCCCAGCCTTCGCTCCGGAGAACGTCCAGGACACGGTCCTCCAGCTTCAGCTGGTACGGGCTGGGGTGCTTCAGCTCGATGGCGAGCCCCACAGGCCGTCCGGCACCGCGGAGGATGCCAAGGAGCTCCTTGAGTGTCAGGAACTGTTCCGAGCGGGCTCCGTATTCCTCGGGAATCCGCACGCCTTTCCACGACGAAAAATCCAGGAGCCTCAACTCCTCGAGCGTGTGGTCCGCAACCGGCCCGGTTCCGTCGGAGGTGCGGTCCAGGTTCGCGTCGTGGAGCAGGACGGCGTGCTGGTCCCGGGTGAGGTGGACGTCGCACTCGACTCCGTCGGAGCCGTCGGCCAGTGCCTGGAGGTAGGCGGCCCGGGTGTGCTCGGCAAAGGCGGCGCTGGCGCCGCGGTGGGCATAAACCAGGGGCCGGTGGGGTGCAGACGCGTCGATGGTCATGCAGACACGGTAGCGGACCCTGCGACCGTGGGCGGGACTAGGCTGGGCACATGCAGGTGAACTCTGAGCCAATTACCCGGCAGGACCCCACCCGGCCCGACGTGCCCGCCCAAAGGGGCGCCGCCGTCGTCGGCCATCAGCTCAGTGCGGGTGACGCCGAAAAGGCGGCAGCGCTGCGGAAAATGAAGCTGCTGGCGCTGGGCCTGCTGATCGCCATGGCGGTCATTTTTGTCTTCGCGTTCGCCCTCCAGAAGGAGTACCCGTGGCTGCAATATGTCCGGGCGGCGGCGGAAGGTGGCATGGTGGGTGCGCTGGCCGACTGGTTCGCCGTGACCGCGCTGTTCAAGTACCCGATGGGGATCAAGATCCCGCACACCGCCATCATTCCGCGGCGCAAGGACCAGATCGGCGCGTCGCTGGGTGAGTTCGTCGAGACCAATTTCCTGTCCGAGCAGGTGGTGCAGGACAAGCTCGCCAGCGTGAACATCGCCCGCGAGGCCGGCGAATGGCTGTCCGGTCCCGGTGGTGCCGAGCGGGTGGCAAAGGAAGGTGCCGCCGTCATCCGCGGCGCCTTTAAGGTCCTGAACGACGACGACGTCCAGGCAGTTATCGAGGGAATGGTGCGCAAGCATCTGCTGGCGCCGCCGTGGGGACCTCCCGTGGGACGGATGGCGGAGCGGATTTTCGCCGACGGCCACCACCACAAACTCGTGGACCTGCTCGTGGACCGCGCCGCCGACTGGGTGGACGACAACCACGAAACCGTCAGCCGGCTGGTGTCGGACCGCTCCCCCGCCTGGGTTCCGCAGTTCGTGGACGGGCTGGTGGGCGACAAGGTCTATGTGGAGATCCTCAAGTTCACCCGTGCCGTGCAGTCCGATCCCAACCACCAGGTGCGGCAGCAGATCGACAAGTACCTCACCGACCTTGCGCAGGACCTCCAGCATGATCCCGCCATGATTGCCCGCGCGGAGGAGATCAAGGCACAGGTCCTGGGTGATCCCGAGGTCCGCGAACTGGCCTCCCGGACGTGGGGCACCGTGAAGAACGCGCTGCTCACGGCCGTGGATGATCCCGACAGCGAACTGACGGTGAAGTTCAAGGCTGCGGTCCGGGACTTCGGCTCACGCCTGGTGAACGACGCCGAACTGGCCGGCAAGGTCAACGCCTGGATCGGCGACGCCGCCGGTTACCTGGTGCGGACGTACCGTTCGGACATCGCGGGAGTTATCACCGATACCGTGGCGCGGTGGGATGCTGAGGAAACGTCCCAGAAGATCGAACTCCAGGTGGGCAAGGACCTTCAGTTCATCCGGATCAACGGAACCGTGGTGGGCTCGCTGGCCGGGCTGGCCATCTTCAGCGCGGCGCACCTGGTCTTCGGCTGACCCGTCCCTCTCCAAAGCAACGCGGGGTCACTTAACGCCCGATAAACGCCTCCGAATGGGCATTAAGTGACCCCGCGTTGCAGGAGGCGGGCGGACTACGCGAAGGACTCCAGTTCCACGCCTGCCGCTTCAAGGCCGGCGCGGACTCCCGCTGCCATCTCCACTGCCCCGGGGGTGTCGCCGTGGATGCACAGCGAGTCGGGCCTGACCTGCACCACTGTCCCGTCAACAGCGACGACCTCGCCCTTCACGGCCAGGCGCACCGCGCGCTCGACGATGGAATCGACGTCGTGCAGCACGGCGCCTGCCTGCGAGCGCGGGACCAGCGTGCCGTCCGCCTGATAGGCGCGGTCCACAAAGGCCTCGACAAAAACGGGGTGGCCGGCGTCCTTGGCCTGGATCAGCAGCTGCGAGCCCGGCAGTCCGAGGATGGGCAGCCCGGGGTCGTAAGCCTGGATGGCGGCAACCACGGCTGAAGCCTGCTCGGCGTCGTGGACCAGGCGGTTGTACAGTGCGCCGTGCGGCTTGACGTAGTCAACGGAGGCACCAACTGCGTGAGCCACGCCGTCCAGGGCGCCCAGCTGGTAGAGGACGTCGCCGAAAAGCTCATCGAAGGACATGTCCAGGGAGCGCCGGCCGAAACCTGCCAGGTCCCGGTACCCCACGTGCGCACCGACGGTCACATCAAGTTCGAAGGCGGCGCGGCAGCTGTCCAGCATGGTGACGGGGTCGCCTGCGTGGAAGCCGCAGGCCACGTTGGCACTGGTGACCAGCCGGAACATCGCGGCGTCGTCGCCCATATTCCACGAGCCGAATGATTCGCCAAGGTCAGCGTTGAGGTCCAAGGTTGTTGCCTTCCAGAGTGAGGTTGTCCGGGCCCGCGCCGGCGGCTTTGAGCTCCCCTGGAATCGTATCCGGCATCGGCCCGAAAGCCTCCTTGGCGTTCGCCACCACAGCCCGCCCCATCATCAGGTTTCCCGCGCCGCCCACCACAGCGCCGATGCCGAACGGCAGGGCGCGGCCGAACAGCGCCGTACCCTGGCGCTTCACCAGACTCTTCAGGAAGGCTTTCTGGATCCTGTTCCGGACGGCGCCGAACCCGGACCCGGGGAGCGACTTCGAGAGCGCGTTGCCCCACGCTTTGGTGGGACTCGCACCCTTGCCCAATGCCTGGCCGCTCAGCGTACCCAGCAAGGCGGTGCCCTCTTCACCCAGCATGATGGCCATGACCATGGTGCTGGCCTTTTCCGGGTTGGTCAGGCGGATGCCGTGAAGCTCGGCGAGCGACGTGGCATACAGGGCCGTGGCCTCGAGGAATCCCACAGTGGCCGCAGCGGAAAGGCCGAGTGATGCGACGGTCCCGACGCCGGGAACCAGCGCCGTGGCACCCACGATCGCGCCGCCGCCGGTCACCGCCGCGAGGTAGTCCCGCTCAATTCTTACAGCGAGCTGCGCAGCCGATGCGTGTGGCTGTTTGCGCTGCACCCGGCGAATGTAGGCCAGCACCAGCGGACGCTGGATCTCCACTGCCCGAAGCAGCATGTTGTGGACTCCCGGTTTGGGCTTTCCTTCGGCGTCGAACACCGCGTTGTGGGCGGTTTCCTGTGCGATCCGCACGGCGGGATTGCTGCGCTTGGCCATGGTCACCTCTGCTTTCGTCCGCGGCAACCTTCGCTGCCGTACCTAAATACTAAGGTTGCTTAACACTAGGCCAACCTGCCCGGCTCCCCTACATCACCGGCAGGTCCCCTACATCACCCAGGATTCGGCGACGGCCATGTAACCGGACGACGACGGCCCCCGCGGTCCCGGATAAACGCTCGGCGCGCCGGGCCATTCCACTCCGAATTCGGCCAGCCGGCCGCTGCTGCACGGCAGGTAGACATTGCTCAGGGCCGCGGAGTTTGGCCCGAGCTGGAATTCCGGCTGCGTAAAGGGCCGGCGGTCCAGGATCCCTGCGAGTTCCAGCTCAGCCTTGCGCCCGGTGGCGCGGAATCCGCGCTCCAGGTCCAGTTCGACGTCGAACTCGTCCTGGGTGTGCGTGATCCCGTCGAGCGGGAACCTGGCTGCCTCCGGGAAGTGGCGGGTCAGTTCGGCCGCGAGCGTGGCGGCGAAGAACTCGTTGCTTCCGTAACTCCGCCAGCCCTGCAGGGTGGCAACGATGAGGGCGTTGCCCGTTCCCCAGCGCGACCACTCCGCCATCCAGAAGGAGGCGAAGCAGCTGGCTGCCTCACCCGGAAGCTGTTCGCCGCTGGCGTCCACGGGATGGAGCGCGAGGCCATGGTTGGCGCCTACAAAAGCCAGGCTGCGCCGCCATGACCCGGCCTGAGTGCTTTCCAAGGTTCACCAGTCCAAATCGGGCGCGCCGAGCGACACGAAGCTTGGCGACCGGCGCTCGTCTGATTCCAGCAGCTCCAGCAGCTCACGCGCCGCAGCACGGGGTGGCTTCACGGCGTCGGCCTGCCCCATGCCGGTAGCGAGCTTGCCGGGATGGACCGCCCAGCAGCGGACCTGGCCCGCCAGGTCCTGGGCAAGGGACACGGTCAGCATGTTCTGGGCAGCCTTGGACACCCGGTACGCATAACTCGTGGAAAGGCCTGCGAAGTCCCCGCGGGCCTGGGCCGAGAGCGACCCCAGCCGGGACGTGACGTTCACAATGACCGGATCGTCGGCGTCGAGCAGCTGCGGCAGCAGCGCCTGCACTATCCGCAGCGGACCGGCCGCGTTCACGTCCACGGCGTTCAGCACACCCGCCGCGTCCACCCCGCCCAGCGGCTGATGCGGCGCCCCCTGGGCCGCATTATTGATGAGGAGATCCACCGGACGCCCCCGCACCGCGTCAATAACGGTTGACACGTCCTCGGACCGGACGTCGTGGACCACGGCCTGCACCCCCGGCAAAAGGTCCAGCGCCGCGGACTGCGCGGCCTGCCGCACCACCGCAACTACCAGCCATCCCGCCGCCGAAAGCTCCCCGGCAAGCGCCTCACCGAAGCCCCGGCCGGCGCCGGTGACTACGGCAAGCGGCTGCCGGTGGATGCGCCGTTGCGGCTGCTCGTCAAGTTGCCCTGCAGGCTGCATTCCAGTACCCCCCGATTTCCCCAAAGCCTAGACTTACCCTATGCCCACCCTCAAAGCCCTGCGGCCCTTTGCGCACCGTGAGTACAGGGTCCTGATCGCTGCCCTGGCCATCTCCATCTTCGGATCCGGGATGTGGGCTGTCGCGATGGTCTACCAGGTGATCCACCTGGGCGGTGGCCCGCTGGAGCTCTCGCTGGTTGCCACTGGCGGCAGCGTGGGCCTGGTGGCGTTTGTCCTGGCGGGCGGCATCGCGGCCGACCGCTTCCCGCAGCGTCTCCTGATCATCGCGGTGGAAGGCGCCAACCTGGCCGTCATCGCAGGCATCAGCGCCCTGTCCATCGCCGGCTGGCTGCAGATCTGGCACCTCGCCGTGGGCGCCTTTGTGCTGGGCGTCGGCGCCGCGTTCTTCTTCCCCGCGTACTCGGCCATCCTGCCGCGGATCCTGCCGCCGGAGGACCTGCTCGCGGCCAACGGCATGGAGGGGACCATGCGCCCTACCCTCCAGCAGGCGGCCGGGCCCGCCGTCGCCGGCATCCTGGTGGCCGCGCTCTCACCGGCGCACGCGGTCACCGGCGTGGCTGCCTGCCACCTGATGGCGTTCATCATCCTGAATTTCCTGGGCCAGCACGCCCTGGCGGCGCCCGCCAACGGCTCCGAGGCCGGCGGTGGGCACGACAGCGGCATGACCGGCAAACGGCGGCCCAAGTCGTCCTTTTTCCACGACCTCCGCGAAGGCATCAGCTATACGCTGCGCACGCCCTGGCTGCTTTGGACCCTGCTGTGGGCCTGCATTTCGGTGCTTTTCCTGATCGGGCCCATCGAAGTGCTGCTCCCGTTTGTGGTCCGCGACCAGCTGGGCGGCGACTCCAGCATGTTCGGTTTCCTGCTCGCCATCATGGGCGTCGGCGGGGCCGCGGCGTCTCTGGTGACCGCGTCGCTGAGGCTGCCCCGGCGGTATCTCACGGTGATGATGGTGTCCTGGGGCGTGGGCTCCCTGCCGCTGGCCGCCGTCGGAATCATGGACAACTTCTGGGCCCTGGCCGCGGCCCTGTTCATCTTTGGTGCCACCGGCAGCGTGGGCATGGTCATCTGGGGAACGCTGCTCCAGCGCCGCGTCCCGCCCCACCTGCTTGGCCGGGTCTCCAGCCTGGACTTCTTTGTGTCCCTGGCGCTGATGCCGGTGTCCATGGCCCTGGCCGGACCCGCCGCTGAGGTGCTCCCCATCTGGCTGATCTTCCTGGTGGCCGGCGGCGTGTGCCCCGTCGTGGCCGTGATCGCGTCAATCGTCGCCAAGATGCCCCAGGACGAGATTGCCCACCCGCTGGACAGGGCGCCGGAGGTGGAACGCACGACGGCGGCAGGAGACTGACGCGCGCAGCGCCGGCCCCTGCCGCTTGAACAGGCGTACCGCGGCTGAGGCCAGCAGGAGTCAGGCCACAGGGGTTAGCGGGCGCGCACGACGGGGATGCTCGCCGTCGGGGGTCCGCTGGGGAAGACCGTGGGCTCCGGGACCTGGACCGGGGCCAGCGCCACGCGGACCGGTTCGCTGCCCACGCTGAACAGCTCTCCGCGGACGTCAACGTCGAGCGGCTCACCCCCGGACACGGTAAGGGTGAGGGAGCCGGCGTCGAGCTCCACCTGCAGCAGCCTGCCCTGGACCTTGAGGTGGAAGGCGAGGCTTTCCCACTCCGCGGGCAGCCGCGGATCAAAGAACGGCACCGGGCCCTGGTCACGGAGGCCCGCGAAGCCGCAGACCAGCGAGCTCCACACTCCGCCGGTGGACGCGATATGCACGCCGTCGATCGTGTTGCCGTGGGTGTCGTCCAGGTCGATGAACACGGCGTTGGTAAAGTGCTCCAGCGCCGCCTTGGGGTAGCCCACCTCGGCGGCCATGATCCCCTGGACACAGGCGGACAGGGTGGAGTCGCCCGTGGTGATGGGGTCGTAGAAATCGAAGGCCCGGCGCTTTTCCTCCGCCGTGAAGTCCTGCCACTGCAGGAACATCGCCAGCACCGTGTCGGCCTGCTTGAGCACCTGGTGGCGGTAGATCACCAGCGGGTGGAAGTGCAGCAGCAGCGGGTATTTGGACCGGGGAGTGGTCCAGTCCCACGGCTCGAGGGTCATGAAGTCGTTGTCCTGGGAATGCACCTGCATCCGGTCATCGAACGGAAGCTGCATCCGGTCGGCCGCGGCCGACCACAACTGGCGTTCTTCGTCGCTGATTTCGGCGTGCCCCAGGGCAGCGGCGGCGCGCAGGTTAAAGCGGGCCATCACGTTGGTGTAGAGGTTGTCGTTGACCACGGCGGTGTACTCGTCCGGGCCGGTAACGCCGTGGATGTGGAAAAGACCGTCCTTGCCGAAGAAGCCCAGGGAGATCCACATGCGGGCCGTCTCAATCAGCAGTTCCGCACCCATGCCGTCGCGGAAGGCCGCGTCGCCGCTGGCCCAGACGTACCGGTTGGCCGCGAAAGCGATGGCCGCCGCGATGTGGAACTGCGCGGTTCCGGCAGCGTAGTAGGCGCTCGCTTCCAGCCCGTTGATGGTGCGCCACGGGAACAGCGCCCCGTCCACGCTCAGTTCCTTGGCACGGATCCGGGCGGTGGGAAGCATCTCGTGCCGGAACTCCAGGACCTGGCGGGCCCCCTCCGGGTTCGTGTACGTCAGGTAGGGCAGGAGGTACACCTCCTGGTCCCAGAAATAGTGCCCCTCATACCCGGAGCCGCTGACTCCCTTCGCAGGGATGCCTGCGACGTCGGCACGCGCGGTGGCCTGGGCCAGCTGGAACAGGTTCCAGCGGATGGCCTGCTGCAGTTCGGGCCCGCCGCCCACCACGATGTCCGACGTTGCCCAGTAGTCCCGGTAGTGCTCGCGGCTTTCAGCGAAGATGTCCTCCACTGAGCGCAGCCCCTCTTCGGCGGCTTCCGCTGCGTCCCGTCCGGAGTCCTGGACGCCACGGCCCGCGGCGTAGCTGACGATTTTCTCGAGCCGGAACGGCTCATCGGCGCCAACGGCGAGGACGTACCGGACGCTGCTGTCGTCCTGGTCCACGAGGGTGTCGAACGGCTGGTGGCCCGCGGAGGTCCAGTGGTCAACGGCGATCCCCACGCGCTGCTTGGATTCCGCGGCCTCCCACGAGAGACGGAGCGAGCCGTCGCCGCCGTCGAGCCGCAACGGCAGCAGGACACGGCCGGCGTGGCGGCCCGCGCGGCGCGGGTCGTGCTCGGAATGGTCCTCCACCGGCTGGTCCTGGCGGTTGATGACCGAGGAGGTGACGTCTGCTGACACGTCGCGGTCCGCCGATACTTCAAGGGAGATGCCCAGGCTGCCGCGGGACGCGAAGCCTACGGCCCGGCGCTCGGTGGTGGTGACGGTGGCACCGGAGCGGCACAGCCAGGTGATGCGGCATTCGTAGATGCCGGTGGAGAAGTCCACCGACCGGCGGTATTCCTGCACCGCCGACTCGGCAAGGCTCAGCGTCTCGCCGTCGATGATCACCGTGAAGTTGTTCGCATCGGGGATGTAGATGATCCGCTGCCCGGTCCGGGCGAAGCCGAACGCGTTCTCGGCATGCTTGATGTCCCAGATCTCGTGCAGGCCGTTGATGAAGCTGCCCGGCAGGTCGGCGTCGGCGGCCGCCCAGTGCGCGCCACGGATGCCAAGGTGCCCGTTGCCCAGCGCGAAAAGGGTCTCCAGGGTACCGGCGTTGCCAGGCTCGTGGCGGGTCTCCACAAGCTGCCAGGGGGTGTTGGGGAACCGTTCGCGGTCCGCGGTGATAAGAGCCATGGTGTTGGGGTCCTTTTGGCGTTGTGCTGGGCAGCCGGGTCTCATCCGGCTTAGGGCGCTTTTGTGCGTGCCCGTGGCGGGCATGCGTGGGGGTTCGTTGTGCGGTTTGCCCTGGGGGAAGGAAGCCGCGGATAAATCATGCGGAGCAGGCCATCGGGGGAACAGCCGGACCCGGGAGTTAGCGGGCTACAGGAGTTCCTTCAGGTCGTTGACCACCAGGGTGGCGCCCGCGTCCAGCAGGGTCTGCCTGCCTGCGCCGCGGTCCACGCCGATCACGGAGTGGAAGGAGCCGGCGTGGCCCGCCTGCACACCTGACACGGCGTCCTCCACCACCACGCATTCCTCGCTGGGAAGTTCCAGCAGCCGGGCAGCGTAATCGTAGGTGGCGGGGCTGGGCTTGCCGGGCAGGCCCTCGGCGGCGGCCACGACGCCGTCAACCACCACCGGGAAGCGGTCGCTCAGGCCGGCGGCCTTGAGTACCGCCGGGGCGTTCCGGGAGGAGGAGACGACGGCGACCTTCAGTCCCTGCGCGAGCACGGCTTCGATGAAACGCACCGAACCCTCGAACGGCTCCACGCCGGAGCTGACAATGTCGTTGAAAATCCGGTTCTTGCGGTTGCCCAGGCCCTGCACCGTGGTGTGGGCGGGATCGTCGTCGGTGGGACCCTCGGGCAGCACAATGCCGCGCGAGGCGAGGAAGTCGCGGACGCCGTCGAACCGCGGCTTGCCGTCGATGTGGTCGAAGTAGTCGCTCTCCCGGTAGCCGGGGACCTGAGGCTGCGTTGCCAGGTAGCTTTCGAAGAGTTCCTGCCAGGCCTGCTCGTGGACAGTGGCCGTAGGGGTGAGCACTCCGTCGAGGTCGAAGAGAATGGCGGAGGCGCCGGTCCAGTTGGTCGGGTGGCTCAGAAGTTCAGTCATGCGCGGTGCGGTGTCCTTTCAGACGGCGGGCAGGCTCGGCGGGCGCGGTGCTTGGGGTGGGCGGTGCCTGGTATAGCGGTGCGGGGTGGGGAGCGGCGACGGTGTCCGCTGCTATCAGCAAGCGCGGCGCGGGGGCGTGGGCTGAAATGCCACGGCGGGCCGGAGGGGCGCTGATGAATGCCTTCTTCCATCATGGGCGCCTTGCTGCGCCATGACAAACCGGACGGCAGACCACCAGCGGACGGCCGGTGGCGCGACCAGCGCCCGGCCATGAAACACGTGCATGCGGCAGATCTTCCTTCCCGCCCAGTTCAAGGGCCGGTGGAGTCGGCCGAACTCGAGTGTAAGCGCTTACAAATTTGGCGTGCAACTGTTTTTTCTCCGCGCCGGAGTGTGACGCGACTCTCAACGCGTCCGGGCTATCCCATCCGGGCGCGGAGCATGTGAGACCTTCGCCCGGCTAGGTGAGGACGTAGTGGCGGAGGAAGGCGCTGACATCCACCATTTCCGCCTTGCTCATCGCGTGCCCCATCCCGGGGTAGGTCCTGGCCGTGAGCTGCGTGTTGGCGTTCAGCCATTCTTCGGTGTGGGCGGTGGCGTCCTCGTTGATCACCAGGTCCGCCTTATCCCGGCCCCAGAAGAACGGCGGCGGGGCTTCGAAGGAGTCAGTCAGCGCCAGGAGGTCGTTCTCGAGCACGAAGCCGGACAGGCCCACCACGGCCTGATAGCTTTTTGGGTGCAGCCGCAGCAGGGTACTGGCCATGGCCATGCCCTGCGAATAGCCCAGCAGGCTCACGCTGCTGTGCTGGCCCCTGACCGAATTGATCCAGTCATGGACCGTGTTGGTGGTGCTGATGACGTCGGCAAAGTCGTTGGCGAGGAAGTAGTCCAGGAGGAACCAGCCATAGTGGTCGCCGATGACCATGGGCGCACGCAACGCCGCGCAGGTGAAGTCCGGCGGCAGATAGTCAAACAGCCGCACCATCCGGGACTCGTCAGTGCCGTAGCCGTGCATCATCACCAGCAACGGCGTGCCGGCCCGCTCCTCCTCCGGCTTGGACCACACAACAGTTTCCATCGGATCAGCCTAACCATCGGGCGGGGTGCAGTGGCACCGCGCCGCATGGTTACGATTGCGCCGCACCTTCGCCCGGTCGTTGAATCGGCCATGACGGCGCTGTAGCCTGACGCTAGACAGACAGCATGCTTAGCAAACGCATGGCACTACCGCGCAACGTCCTGCAGTTCCAGAAGTACCGCCCACCAATCCGCGGACAATAAGGAGCAAGTCATGAGAATCGGTTCCTCCATCTTCCTCATCGCCATCGGCGCCATCCTCGCCTGGGCAGTCGCCCCGGGACTGATCCCCTTCGTCGACCAGGTCATGATCGGGTACATCCTGATGGCTGTAGGCGTGGTCGGACTCATCGCTTCGCTGATCCTGGCCTCGCCGGGCCGGAGCCGGCGGGTCAGTGAAACCCGTTCAGTGGTTGACCCCAACACCGGCGAACGCATCACCCGCAACGAAAGCCGCGACGGCGGCCTGTAACCGCAGGGCGGAAAGCGACATGAACCCGAAAAGCCGGGCCGGACCACTGCGGTCCGGCCCGGCTTTTTTGGTGCACACCCCGGCCCGGCAGCCCACGCGCGAACGCCCCTCTTTGTTTCGTGTGGGTTTCCATTGACAAACCAACATAAACAAAGATAAAGTCAAGTAATTCCACATCATGTGATGCCAGTCACTCAAAGAATCCCGCAGGACTTTACGCAACGGAGGGTACGTGTTCGCCGAAGAGCGCCAGCAGAAGATTGCCGAGCTTGTTGCCGGCAGCGGCCGGGTCAGTGTGACCCTGCTAGCTGAGCGCTTCCGCATCACCACCGAAACCGTCCGCCGCGACCTCGCCACCCTGGAAACCGCCGGGACCGTCCGCAGGGTCCACGGCGGCGCCGTCGCCGCGGACCGGTTCAGCACCACCGAGGAAAGCATCAACGAACGGGCCATCCAGCGCCCCGACCAAAAAAGGCGCATCGCCGAGGCCGCGATGGCCCTGATCCCGCAGGCGGCCTCCGGAAGCATCCTGATCGACGCCGGCTCCACCACCGAAGTCCTGGCCGACCTCCTCTCCCGGCGCACGGCCGTCGAGCCTTCCGCCACCGAACCCGGCGCCGAACTTGTGGTGATCACCCACGCCGTTCCGATTGCCGCCAGGCTGTCCAGCACGCCCGGAATCGCCCTCCAGATCCTGGGCGGGCGGGTCCGCGGCCTCACCCAGGCAGCCGTGGGACAGGCAACGGTGGAGGCGGCGCAGCGGATGCGCCCGGACATTGCGTTCATCGGCACCAACGGCATCCACCCCAGCTTTGGCCTCAGCACCCCCGATCCTGAAGAAGCCGCCGTCAAGGCAGCCTTCGTCCATTCGGCCCGCCGCATCGTAGTGCTGGCCGATTCCTCCAAGCTGGACGCAGAAACCCTGGTCCAGTTCGCCTCACTGAAAGATCTGGACACCTTGATTACAGACAGCGAGCCCAGCCCGGAACTGGCGGCAGCCCTGACAGAGGCCGGCGTTGACGTGGTGATCGCATGATCGTCACCTTCACGGCCAACCCCAGCCTGGACCGCACAGTTGCCCTGCCCGGACCGCTGGAACGCGGCGAGGTCCAGCGCGCCGTCTCGGTCAGCCAGGAATCAGGCGGCAAGGGCGTAAATGTGTCCCGGGCACTGGTCGCGTCAGGCCTGCAGACCATCGCGGTACTTCCCGGCGGCGACAGCGATCCCGTGCTGGCCGGGCTGCAGCACGACGGCGTACCGTTCGCCGCGCTGCCCATTGACGAGCCGCTGCGCACCAACGTCGCCCTCACCGAACCGGGCGGCGTGACCACCAAGATCAACGAGCCCGGCCCCGTCATGGATGCAGACCAGCAGGAAGCCCTGATCGCCCTGCTGCTGGAGCGCGCCCGCGGCGCCAGCTGGGTGGTCCTGGCCGGCTCCCTGCCGCCAGGCTTCCCGGCCGACTTCTACGCCACCGTCACCCGGCGGCTGCGTAAGGCCGGCGGTACCGGAGCCGACGGCGGCGCGCCGCTCATCGCCGTCGACTCCTCCGGCGGGCCGCTCGTGGCCGCCGTATCCGGCACCTCGCTGGATGGCATGTCCGGGAAACCGGACCTCCTTAAGCCCAACGCCGAGGAACTGGCGGAACTGGCTGCAGCAGCCGGCTTCGCCACGGCGTCAACCGCAGACGAACTGGAAGCGGATCCGGAGGCTGCCGCAGCGGCCGCCGCCGCCGTCGTGCGTTCCGGTGTGGGTGCTGTGCTGGCAACTCTCGGATCCAAGGGAGCTGTCCTGGTAACGGCCGACGGCGCGTGGCTGGCCACGCATCCGCCGGTCACCGCGGTCAGTACGGTCGGCGCGGGCGATTCGTCGCTGGCTGGCTACCTGCTCGCCCACGGCCAGGGCGCCGCCCCGGCCGATTGCCTCCGTCAGGCGGTGGCACACGGTGCCGCCGCCGCCTCCCTGCCGGGTTCCA
The DNA here is from genome assembly GCF_031457335.1 of Arthrobacter sp. BE255. Lineage (NCBI taxonomy): Bacteria > Bacillati > Actinomycetota > Actinomycetes > Micrococcales > Micrococcaceae > Arthrobacter > Arthrobacter sp. BE255. The sequence continues at coordinate 36,953 of NZ_JAVDWK010000002.1, forward strand.
CTGTCCCGGCAGTCCACCAAACCACCCCGGATGCCGTAACCATCACGGCCCTTCGAAAGGATTGACAGTGACTGCGCTCATCACCACCGAACTGGTCGAGCTCGACCAGAACCTGGGCTCCTCGCCCGAGGACGTGATCCGGCACCTGGCCAGCAAAGTGGCTGCCACCGGACGCGCATCAGAGGTTGAAGGCCTTTTCGCCGACGCCTTCGCCCGCGAGCAGAAGACGGCTACCGGCATCCCCGGCGGCATCGCCATCCCGCACTGCCGCTCCGCGGCGGTCACCGTGCCCACCCTGGCCATGGCCCGCCTCAACCCGAAGGTGGACTTCGGCGCCAAGGACGGCCCGGCGGACCTGATCTTCTTCATCGCCGCCCCCGACGGCGCAGACCAGGAGCACCTCAAGCTGCTGTCCAAGCTGGCCCGCTCCCTGATCAAAAAGGACTTCACGGCAGCGTTGCGTGCGGCGTCTTCCCGTGAGGCGATCGTGGAACTGGTGGACGGCGCACTGGCGGACAAGCCGGCAGCCCACGCGGCTGCTTCTCCTGATGCGGCGCCTGCCGCGGCCGCCGCTGCTGCCGCCCCCGCCGCTGGTTCTGCGGGACCGAGGCGCCTTGTGGCCGTGACCGCGTGCCCCACCGGCATCGCCCACACCTACATGGCCGCCGACTCGCTGGTCGCCGCTGCCCAGGAAATGGGCGTGGACCTGCAGGTTGAAACCCAGGGCTCCTCCGGCGCCAAGCCGCTGGAGCCGGCGGTCATCGCCGCCGCGGAAGCCGTGATCTTCGCGGTGGACGTGGACGTCCGCGGCAAGGAGCGCTTCGCCGGCAAGCCCGTCATCAACGCTCCCGTCAAGCGCGGCATCGACGAGCCCGCCAAGATGGTCCAGGAAGCACTCGCCGCGGCCAACGACCCGCACGCCCGCCGCGTCCCGCACTTCGGCGCCGAAGAACAGGCTGAGAAGGAAGCGTCCGAAAAGGGCGAGCACATCGGCCAGAAGCTGAAGCGCGCACTGCTCACCGGTGTCAGCTACATGATCCCGTTTGTGGCCGGCGGCGGTCTGCTGATCGCCCTGGGCTTCCTCCTGGGCGGCTATAACATCACCAGCGTCGCGGACAAGGTGGTCGTGGCGAACAACTTCGGGAACCTCCCGGAGGGCGGCCTCGCCATCTACCTCGGTGCGGTCCTCTTCAAGATCGGTGCCCTGTCCATGGGCTTCCTGGTCCCCGCGCTGGCCGGCTACATCGCCTACGCCATCGCCGACCGGCCAGGTATCGCCCCGGGCTTCGTCGCAGGTGCGGTGTCGGGCTTCATGGGTGCCGGATTCCTCGGCGGCATCGTCGGCGGCCTGCTCGCCGGCTACATGGCCCACCTGATCGGGACCTGGCAGGTACCGCGCTGGCTCCGCGGCCTGATGCCCGTGGTGATCATCCCGCTGCTCGCATCCATCTTCGCCTCCGGCCTGATGTTCCTGCTCCTCGGCGGCCCTATCGCAGGCCTCACTGCAGCACTGAACTCCTGGCTCTCGGGCATGACCGGCGCCTCCGCCGTCGTCCTTGGCATCATCCTCGGCCTGATGATGTGCTTCGACCTCGGCGGCCCGGTCAACAAGGTTGCCTACGCCTTCGCAGTGGCCGGCCTGAGCGCAGGCAGCGCCACCAACCAGGCGCCGTGGCAGATCATGGCAACCGTCATGGCTGCGGGCATGGTCCCGCCGCTGGCGATGGCCCTGGCCACTGTCCTCGACAAGAAGCTCTTCAGCCTGGCTGAACGGGAGAACGGCAAGGCAGCCTGGCTGCTGGGCGCCTCCTTCATCTCCGAAGGTGCCATCCCGTTCGCCGCGGCCGACCCGCTGCGCGTCATCCCCGCCAGCATGGTGGGCGGTGCCCTCACCGGCGCCCTCTGCATGGCCACCGGCGTCACCTCGCAGGCACCCCACGGCGGCATCTTCGTGTTCTTCGCCATCGGCAACCTGGTGATGTTCGTTATCTCCATCCTGGCCGGAACCGTGGTCAGCGCCCTGGCCGTCATCGCCCTCAAGCGCTGGGCTGCCGCCAAGCCCGCTGCTACCGTGGAGTCCGTTCCCGTAACGGTCTGACCCGGCTTCACCCACTACATATCAACGGCGCTGAACCAACAGGCGCCGCAAGACAAAAGGAGCAAAAATGCCAGAACGCACCGCAACCGTCGCCAGCCGAGTAGGCCTGCACGCACGTCCCGCCGCCATCTTCGCCGAAGCCGCCGGCGAGTACGACCTCGACATCACCATCGCCCGCGAAGGTGAGCCCGCCGATGAGGCCATGGACGCCGCCAGCATCCTGTCCCTGATGAGCCTGGGCGCCTCCCACGGCGACGTTGTAGTGCTTCGCGCCGAGGGCACCGGCGCGGACGACGCGCTCGAGAGCCTCGTCAGGATCCTGGAAACGGATCACGACGCCTAGGCAGGCACGTCGTTCGACTGACAAAGTGCCGGCGGCCGCCGTCGCGCCCCTCCCCTTGTGGGGAACGGGCGCGACGGCGGCCGCCGGTTTTTTAGCGCTTGGCTAGCCGCGTTCGGTGATCTTCTTGACGTCGGCCACGAGCATGTCCCACATGCCCCTGGAGTGTTCGGCCGCATCTTCGCTGGCGTTGTTGTCCTGCGCGAGCGTGAGCTGCGTCCGTCCGCCCTTGTCCTCCAGCGTCCACGTCAGCGTGTGGTAGTTCTCGGGCTTGTCCTCCTCGCCGCCGAGGGGGCTGAAATGGGTGTGGACCAGCTTTTGTCCGGGGTCAACTTCGAGGACCGTCCCCTTATCCTCGTAGGGCTTGCCTTCCCATTCCCCGCGCCAGGCGATGGGCCCGCCCACGGTCCAGTCCGTTGCCAGGTCTGCGCCGAACATAAACTCCTTCACCGCCCGTGGATCCGTGATGACCTTCCAAACCCTGTCCGGCGGGGCTTCGATGGTGATGGTGGACGTTGCCACGTGGTTCCCCGGCACTACTTGGCCTTCTTCGCGGTGAGCAGGAGGTACTCCCATTCCATTTGCCACGCGGCATCACCGTGGGCATCACCGAAGGAATCCGCCAGCTCCGTGAGGGCCTTGTCCAGGGCTTTGACCTTGTCGTCGTCGTCGGCGAGGAATTTGTAGACCGAGATGGTGGGGCCGTAGTGGGACTTGAAGTACCGCAGGAAATCCTCCGGCTGGTGGAAGCTGTGGATTGCCACGGTGCGCTTCTGCGCCTTGATGTCGGTGATCCTGTCGCCGAAGAGTTCACGCACGTGGTCCTCACTGCCCCAGAGCGGCGGCGGCTGGGCCCCGGGCGGGGGCGGAGGCGCGAACGGCTTCATGGTGGCGAACATCTTTCCGATGAACCCTTCAGGCGTCCAGCTCAGCAGGCCAACGGTGCCGCCGGGCTTGCATACCCGTACGATTTCGTCCGCCCCCGCCTGGTGATGGGGCGCGAACATCACGCCCAGGCAGGACATGACCGTATCGAATTCGTTGTCCCCGAACGGCAGTGACTCGGCATCGGCTTCCCGCCATTCCAGCGTTACGCCGCGGTCGGCTGCCTGGTGCCGGCCGGCGTCGAACAGTTCCGGAGTGAGGTCGCTGGCGATCACCTGGGCGCCCATCATGGCCGCCGGGATTGCGGCGTTGCCCGATCCGGCCGCCACGTCCAGGACACGCTGTTTGGCCTTGATTCCGCACGCATCAACGAGGATAGCTCCGAGGTCCAGGATCAGTTCGCTGGCCAATGCGGGGTAGTCCCCCGACGCCCACATGGCCCGGTGCTTCTGCTTCAGTGCACGGTCGGCATCTGTGACGTCCGTTGTGTCATTCATTTCGGTGTCCCTCTCCTGTGGCAGGTTTTGAGTGACAGCACGCTGCGCTAACAGGGCTGCGATGCGACCCATTGTGGCCGCACCGGGCCGGGGTGTAAAGCGTCCGACGCTGCTTGCCGGGCCAAAAAGCAAGCAGCCTTAGCGTTTCCTTGTTTTTGCGCAGGCCCGGACATAGCGTGGAAGCCTGACCAGCGAAGACAGTGCTGCGGCGCACGGGCCACCGTATTAAGGAGGATGACATGCCAGGCAAGAAAAACCCCAGCCTGAAGGATCCCGAGCTCTACGAGGAACTGCGTGAGGACGGCGCGTCCAAACAGAAGGCCGCCCGCATCTCGAATGCGGCAGCCCAAAAGGGCCGCTCCGCCGTCGGCCGCAAGGGCGGAAAGTCAGGCGACTACGACGACTGGACAGTCCCGCAGCTCAAAGCCAGGGCCAAGGAAATAGGCCTCACCGGCTACTCCGCCAAGAAAAAGAGCGAGCTTATCTCCGCGCTCCGGAACTCCTAGGCGGCCGCCATCACCTCACCACCGGCCCTGAGGTCCACAGCATCAGCCGCGCGTGCAGGATCACGCGCCCTTTCGAGCCCGCGTGGTGGTGGCTTTCGCCGCAGGCTTGGCAGCCGACGAGTCCGCCTTTGCCGCGGACTTGCGGGCGGTGGACTTGGTGGCAGTGGATTTTGTGGCGGTGGACTTTGCCGTGCTGGACTTTGCAGCCGCAGTCTTGGTTCCAGCCGCGCTCTTTGGTCCGGACTTGCTCCCGGCAGCGGATTTCGCCGGAGCTTCTTCTGCTTCGTCCTCGTCGGCGTCGGTGTCCTTGGCGGCCGCCGCGGCACCACCGCCGCGCTTCCGGTCAAGGCTGCGCTTGAGGGCTTCCATCAGGTCGATAACTTCACCCTTGCCGCCTTCGCCGGCTTCCACACCAAACGTCTCGTCGGTGTCCAGGGAGTCGCCCTTTTCCAGCTTGGCGTCGATGAGGGTGCGGAGCTGGATCTGGTAGTCATCGGTGAAGTGGTCCGGATCGAAATCGGCGGCCATGGACTCCACGAGGGCAGCGGACATTTCGCGTTCCTGCGCGGAGATGCGGACGGACTCATCCAGGGCCGGGAAGCTGGCCTCCCGGACCTCGTCGGGCCACAGCAGGGACTGCAGCACCAGCACATCGTCCTTGATGCGCAGCGCCCCCAGCCTGGTCTTCTCACGCAGGGCGAACTGGACGATGGCCACCCTGTCCGTGTCCTCCAGAGCCCGGCGCAGCAGGACATAGGCCTTGGGCGATTTGGAGTCCGGCTCCAGGTAATAGCTCTTCTCGAACATCATGGGTTCCAGCTGCTCCGAGGGGACAAACTGGACCACCTCGATCTCGTGGCTGTTTTCCGCCGGGATGGACTTGAGCTCGTCCTTGGACAGCACCACGGTCCGGCCGCCGTCCTCAAAGGCCTTGTCAATGTCCGAATAGTCGATGACCTGGCTGCACACCTCGCAGCGCCGCTGGTACCGGATCCGGCCGCCGTCGGCGTTGTGGACCTGGTGGAGGCTGATGTCATGGTCCTCGGTGGCGCTGTAGACCTTCACGGGCACGTTGACCAGGCCAAACGCGATGGCACCTTTCCAGATGGCTCTCATCCCTCAAGTGAACCGCACGCAGGGCCGGAGGTGAAGACCTTTGGCCGGCGCTAAGGAGCGTGTCCGGGTGGCGGGGCGGGAACTGACCCTGACCAACCTGGACAAAATCATCTATCCGGCGACCGGCACCACCAAGGCCGATGTCCTGGCCTACTACGCCGCTGTGGCACATGTCCTGATCCCGGCAGCCGCCAATCGTCCCGCCACCCGCAAGCGGTGGGTCAACGGTGTGGGCACGGCGGCCAGCCCCGGGGAAGTGTTTTTCCAGAAGAACCTGGAGGATTCGGCGCCGGGCTGGCTCCCGCGCGCGGCCATCACGCACAAGGACCGCACCATCTATTACCCGATGGTCAACGATCCAGCCACGCTCACCTGGTTCGGCCAGATCAATTCGCTGGAAATCCATGTGCCGCAGTGGAAGGTGGACTCCCACGGCAGGCAGCTGAATCCGGACCGCCTGGTGCTGGACCTGGACCCCGGCGACGGCGCCGGGCTTCCGCAATGCGTTGAGGTGGCGTTCCTGGCCCGGGCCATCCTGCAGGACGTGGGCCTGGACCCCATCCCCGTCACCAGCGGCAGCAAGGGTATCCACCTCTACGCCGGCCTGGACGGACTCCAGACCTTCGACCAGATTTCGGACTTTGCCCACGAACTGGCCCGCGCCCTGGAGTCCGACCACCCGGATCTCGCCGTCAGCGACATGAAGAAAACGCTGCGCAAGGGCAAGGTCCTGGTGGACTGGAGCCAGAACAGCGCGGCCAAAACCACCATCGTGCCGTACTCGCTTCGCGGCAGGCCTACGCCAATGGTTGCGGCGCCACGGACCTGGCGGGAGCTCAGTTCCCCCAGCCTCGAGCACCTCGACTATCAGGCCGTGATGCGCCGGGTGAAGGCAGGCAAGGACCCGTTCGCCGCCGTCGCCAGCGGTTCCGGGAACCCAGGCGGGACCAAGCACGACGGCGGCACTCACCCGCGGCTCGAAAAGTACCGTTCGATGCGCGACCCGGACGCGACGCCCGAACCGTTCACGGGCGCCGAAGGAAACGGCGACACCTTTGTCATCCAGGAGCACCACGCCAGCAGGCTGCACTTTGATTTCCGGCTGGAGCATGACGGCGTGCTGGTGTCCTGGGCCTTGCCCAAGGGGGTGCCCGACTCAGGCGGCAAGAACCATTTGGCGGTCCAGACCGAGGACCATCCCCTGGACTATGCCACGTTTGAGGGCACCATTCCCAAGGGCCAGTACGGCGCAGGCGAGGTGACCATCTGGGACCACGGCACGTACGAACTCGAGAAGTGGATCAACGGCCGGGAGGTCATTGCGACGCTCACCGGCTCCGAGGGCGGAGGCCTGGGCGGGACCAGGAAGTTCGCCCTGATCAACACCGGCCGGGGGCAGGGCAAGGATTCGGACGGGCAGTGGCTCATCCACCTGATGGACAAGGACCACCACACGTTCCACCCGCGAAAGGCCCCGGCGGACGACGGGGACGATACCGGACCCGACGGGAAGGAAAACGGCGAACAGGAGCCCGGGCCGGCGTCTCGGGCTGCCGCTGAAGACCTCAGGCCCATGATGGCCACCGCCGGCACCGCCGCCGACCTCCACGGCAGCGAGTGGCAGTACGAACTCAAGTGGGACGGCGTCCGGGCCGTGATCGTCGCTGACCAGGAGAAGGTCCGCATCTTCAGCCGCAACGGCAACGACGTCACCGCAACCTACCCCGAACTGACCGACCGGGCCTGCTGGCCGGACCGGTCGTTCGTTGCCGACGGTGAGATCTTCGCCGTCGGGCCTTCCGGGAAACCCGACTTCGGCGTACTGCAGGGCCGCATGAAGCTGACCCGGCCCGCCGACGTCGCCAAGGCCAGGGCCGCCATTCCGGTGCGGCTGATGCTTTTTGATCTTTTGTCCGACGGCGGCAAGGACCTCCGCCGCCTTCCGTTCGGCAAGCGGCGGCAGCGGCTCGAGGAGTTCCACCATCCGTCGGCCGCCCCCGTGGAGCTGTCCCCCGTCCTGGATGACCGGATCGAGGACATCCTGGAGAGCGCGCAGGAGTTGGGGCTTGAGGGCGTGATGGCCAAGCGGACGGACAGCCGGTATGTCAGCGGGCAGCGGACCAGGACCTGGATCAAGATCAAGCTGGAGCAGACCCAGGAAGTGGTGGTGGGCGGCTGGCGGCCGGGCAAAGGCGGGCGGCAAAGTTCGGTGGGTTCGCTCCTCGTAGGCATCCCCGACGGCAACAGGCTGCGGTACGTGGGCCGCGTGGGCAGCGGGTTCAGCCTGCGCGAACTGGAGGAACTGCGGCAGACAGTGGACGGCCTGGCCCGGAAGACCTCCCCGTTCGACGACGTGCCCCGTGAGGACGCCGCCGACGCCCACTGGGTGACGCCGCGGCTGGTGGGCGAGGTGACCTTCGGCCAATGGACCGGCAGCGGGAAGCTCCGGCATCCGGTGTGGCGGGGCTGGAGGCTGGACAAGGAAGCGGACGAAGTGGTCGACGAGTCATAGCGCCGGCGACGTGCGAATTCCTTGGCGACACACAAAATACCTGGCGACACCCGTATATGGGTGTCGCCAGGTATTTTGCGTGTCGACAGGTCAGATGCGCGTCGTCCGGCCCAGGATTCCTAGGATGAGTGCGGCATCTGCGGGCGGCCGGTCCGGTGCACGGCCGTGACCGCTGCTTCCTGGCCGGCCCGTCCGTGGGAGGAACCCCGTTCCTTGGGATGGCGGCGCTTGCCGTTTCCGTCCGGCCAGCGCTGCATCCCCGCCATGGCAGTGCTCACGGCAATGGTGGCCGGCCCCGGCATTGACGGCGCGTTCATGGCTGCCGCGAGATGTTCCGCGACCTCCGGTGCGACCTTGGACCCAGTATGTTTTTCAGCCATTTTTTCTTCCTTTCCGCAATGAAATGAAGTGTTTACCAGCAGTAAGACTGGAGTGCCTTTCCGGGGCTGGAATTACCAGCGGACTTTCTTCTCGACCGGCCCCTGTTTGCCGCTTGCATGCGTGGGCTTGTGGTTCTTGCCAACGCTTTGCAGCCCGGAGTCGCCACCCCGGGACTTGCTGGCCAGCATGGCCCGCTGCGCTTCGGTGAGCCCGGCCCTGATGCCCTTGGCTTCTGGCTTTTCGCCAGGGGTGGCCGGCTCACTGGGAGTGTTTTGTTCAGTCATTGGGTGGAACCTTTCTGAGGAGGATCAGCGTGTCTGACGAGATCAGCGTGGACGGGGGCCGGCAGTCCGGGCCGCAGGCGTCCGCCTACTCAAGAATCAGTGTTCCCATGGCACAACAATAGGCAGCTTGCGCCTCGGTTGTGAACCCCTGTCTTGGGCCGGTGGGGACGTCCTGCAGTGGCCGGACGGGCCGTGGCGGGCGTCACGATTGGACCTGAACGGGCTGCCAAAAGGAGCCCAAAAGCGGCCTGGAAGGAAAAGATTGCGTAACGATGGCCCTGCCGAGGCTGATTCCCAGTGATGGCGCGGCCAAAGCGGCGAAAAGAAATCAGACAACAATGGCCGAAAACGCCCTGAAACGGGTGATCCTACGGCATCGAACTCTCAATTGCCACGGAATTCGCGTAAAATTGAAGGCCTGCCCAGAGCGGGGCAGCTACAAGTCGCAAGCAAATGACCTCCACAGGAGTTGCCCAAATGCCCACAGACCGAAGCACGACCGACTCTTCAGCAGGCGTTAACACCGCCAGCGGAACCAACAATGTAATGCCACCAAGCGCACCACCCAGTGTGCGGAAACCTAAGATTCTTGCACGTCGCCGGCTCAAGGAGTCCGACGTGAATGTAGTCAACCAGCCCATGCTGAAAAAAGCACTCGGCGGAACCATCGTGGGTAACACCATGGAATGGTACGACGTCGGCGTGTTCGGCTACCTGATCACCACCATGGGACCCGTCTTCCTTCCCGAGGCAGACAAGTCGGTCCAGACGCTGTTCCTGCTGGGAACGTTCGCGGCCACCTTCATCGCCCGCCCCCTCGGCGGTGTTGTGTTCGGCTGGCTCGGCGATAAGATCGGCCGCCAGAAGGTGCTGGCAGCAACACTGATGCTGATGGCGGCAAGCACGTTCGCCGTCGGACTGCTCCCCGGCTACGCGCAGATCGGTATCTGGGCCGCGGCCCTCCTGGTGCTGCTGAAGCTCGTGCAGGGCTTCTCCACCGGCGGTGAATACGCCGGCGCCACCACGTTCGTCAGCGAATACGCGCCGGACAAGCGCCGTGGCTTCTTTGCCAGCTTCCTGGACATGGGCAGCTACATCGGCTTCGCCATGGGTGCCGCACTGGTATCCGTACTGCAGCTGACGCTTGGCCAGTCCGCCATGGAGGAATGGGGCTGGAGGCTGCCGTTCCTCATCGCCGGACCGCTGGGCCTCATCGCCGTGTACTTCCGGAACAAGATCGAGGAATCCCCCCAGTTCCAGGCCACCCTGGACGCCCAGGAAGCCCTGGGCAAGGATGCTGCCGCAGCCGATGCGGACGTAGCCAAGGGCCCGATCGGCATCGTGAAGGCCTACTGGCGCCAGATTGTGCTCGCCATGATCCTTGCCGCAGCGGCCAACACCGTGGGTTATGCCCTGACGTCCTACATGCCGACGTACCTCACCGAGTCCAAGGGCTACGACCCCGTCCATGGCACTTTGCTGACCATCCCCGTCCTGGTGATCATGGCCGTCTGCATTCCGCTGACCGGCAAGCTCTCCGACCGGATCGGCCGCCGGCCCGTACTGTGGATCGGCGCCGTGAGCACCGTGGTGTTCTCGATCCCGGCCTTCCTTCTGATCGGTATCGGCGAAGTCTGGTCCACGCTGGCCGGCCTGGCCCTGATCGCCTTCCCCGTGACGTTCTACGTGGCCAACCTGGCTTCCGCCCTTCCGGCGCAGTTCCCGACGGCGAGCCGTTACGGCGCGATGGGCATCGCCTACAACTTCTCGGTGGCCATCTTCGGCGGCACCACGCCGTTCATCGTCGCAGCCCTCATCGGCGCAACCGGCGACGACATGATGCCGGCCTATTACCTGATGGGCACCTCCGTGATCGGGGCAGTGGCGATCTACTTCCTCAAGGAATCAGCCCAGCGGCCCCTGCCCGGCTCCATGCCCAGCGTGGACACCCCGGCGGAGGCCAGGGAACTGGTTGCCACCCAGGATGAGAACCCGCTGATCGACCTGGACGACATGCCGTTCGAAACCCAGGACATCACCGACGCCTCGGCGCCTAAGGTTCCGGCCGGAGTCTGAGAACAAACCGGCCTGCCAGGGCCGTCTTGTAGCCGCTGTTTGTCCGGCCCGCTCAAAGGCCCGTCCCGCGTTCTTTCCTTGGGGGAAGCACGCAGGGCGGGCCTTAGCCGTGCGCCGGGAGATAATTTTGAAAGGCCCCGCCCGGGGGCAGCCAACCACATGAGGGGTGTCGACGCGTGAAGCCAGTGCTGCGGCAGGTCCATGCCCTCCACCGGCTGGAACCCGCGAACAACGACCACCTGGCGGCGCTCCGCGTTGCCCTCAGTGTCGCTGTCCCCTCGCTCCTCCTGCTGTTCCTGGGGCGCGCAGACCTGATCATGTACGCGGTGTTCGGAGCCCTGACAGGGATGTACGGACGGTCCGAACCGCACCAGCTGCGGCTCCGGCACCAGTCCCAGGCTGCGCTGGTCCTCCTCAGCGGGGTGGCTGTGGGCATCTTCCTGTCCGTTAACCACCTCCAGTCGTGGTGGCTGGTGGCCGTGGAGGCGGTGCTGGCCGGAGTCGGTTCAGTGTATTCGGACCGGGTGAAGCTCAAGCCCAACGGCCCGTTCTTCGGCATCCTGGCCCTGGGCGCCTGCGCCTCGGTACCCATGTCCGTCCCCTGGCATGCCGCCCTGCTGATCGCCGCAGGAGCGGCGGCGTTCTCCTTGGTGGTGGGCTTCGGCGGCTGGGTCCGCGTCCGGGCATGGCAGCCGGGAGCCGCGCGCGACGTCGTGTCCCTCCGCGGTGCGGCAGGGCGGGCGGCCGCCGTGCACGCGGCCAGGTACACCCTGGCTGTCGGCCTGGCCGGAGCCATCGGGGTCATCAGCGGCAGCGGACATCCGCACTGGGCCATGGCGGCCGCCGCTGTCCCGCTGGCCGGGGCCGACCTCCCCAGCCGGGTCCGGCGGGGGATCCACCGCATTGTGGGGACATTCCTCGGACTGGCCGTCACCGCCGTCGTCCTTGTCCAGGCCCCGTGGTCGCTGGCGCCGCTGTTCGCAGCCCAGCAGGTGGCGGTCCTGGCCGTCCTGGTCATCGTTTTCCAGTTCACCACAGAGCTTTTTATGGCCCGGCACTACGGCCTGGCCATGGTCTCCTTCACGCCCGTGATCCTGCTGATGACGCAACTGGCGGCACCGACCGACCCCTCCGTGCTCATCCTGGAACGCGGTGTGGAAACATTTGTGGGCGCGCTCGTGGGAATCCTTGTCGTCGTGACGGTCAGGACCCTGCCGGGGCAGAACCCGCTACTTCGCTTTGCGCGCCGGTCCGGTAACTAGCCGGTCCGGCAGCACGCGGACCGCAGCAGCCAGGGCCTTGTAGCGCTTCGACGGGATGGACACGGCCTTGCCGCGGAGGTTGTCGGCCAGGCCTTCACGCACCACTCGCTCGGCAGTCAGCCAGGTCCAGGCAGGGGCAACCGACTTGTCCATGCCCATCCGGTCGTGGAACTCGGTGTGGGTGAAGCCGGGGCATACCGCCGTAACCTTCACGCCCCGCGCCGAGTAGGCCAGGTTGGCCCAGCGGCTGAAGCTGAGCAGCCACGCCTTCGCGGCCGAGTACGTGCCGCGCGGCAGGAAAGCCGCCACGCTGGCCACGTTGATGATCCGGCCCGAGCCGCGTTTCAGCATGCCCTGCAGCGCCGCGTGCGTCAGTTCCATCGCGGTCTCAGCGTGCAGCTTCAGGTGCCGTTTCTCCTCGTCGATGTGGTTCTGCTCGAAGTTGTGGAGCAGGCCGATGCCCGCGTTGTTGACCAGGACACCCACCGGATTTTCCGCGGCGCTAAGGCGTCCGACGACGGCGGCCACCCCGTCGTCGTCCGTCAGGTCCGCGGGGAGCACCTCAGCCGTGATCCCGTACCGCCGTTCCAGGTCCGCCGCCGTCTTTTCGAGCCGGGCCCGGTCCCGGGCCACCAGCACCAGGTTGTGTCCCTGGGCCGCCAGCTGCCGGGCGAACTCCGCCCCCAGCCCGGCGCTGGCTCCGGTGATGAGGGCTGTGGTCTTAGCGTCCCGAGGCGTCATGCCCCCAGCCTAACGCCCGCCCCAAAGCGCGAACGTACAGTTGAGGCCCTCCTAAAGGGCCCCAACTGTACGTTCGCGCTAAGGGTTGCGGAGGGTCAGCCGGCGGTGGCGAACCTTGCCAGCGGATTCTTCAGCCGGCCTGCCATCTGGAGCCCCCCGGACGGGTCGGTCAGGTCAAGCATCTGCTGGTTGTTCCGCAGCTGCAGCCGGTTAAGGCACGACAGTTCAAAGTCGGCGGCGAACAGGTCGTGGCGGGCGAACTGGTCTGCCAGCTCCGGGTTCTCGGCCTGGTAATCCTGGATGGCCCGGGCTGCGGTACCCCAGAACTGATCCTCGCTGAGCTTCCCGTCCTCCACCAGCAGCGCGCCGAGGAAGCGGAAGATGCAGTCGAAAACGTCGGTGAAGATGGCCAGGACCTTTTCGCCGTCGGGAATGTCCGCGCGGATGCGTGACACCTCTTCGGGGAGGTCCAGCCTGTCCCCCATCACCACGATTTCCTCGGCGATGTCCTTCATGACCGCCCGGACGGGCACGCCGTCATCCAGCACCAGGATCACGTTCTCGCCGTGCGGCATAAACGCGAGTTCGTACCGGTAGAGGCAGTGGACCAGGGGAACAAGGTAGGCCTCGAAGTAGCGGCGCAGCCAGTCGGCCGGTTCCAGTCCGGAGCGCTCAATGAGGGCAGACACCATCGGCTTGCCGGCAGAATCGACGTGCAGCAGCGATGCCATCGTGGCCAGCTGCTGGCCGTCCTCCAGCAGCGGAAGCGGACTCTCCCGCCACAGCGCCGACAGCATTTTCCGGTACGGCGAGCCCTTGGCGGACGCGGCCTCATAGTAGCCATTGTGGTAGCCGATGGCCGCGATCTCGCTGATCATGGCCAGGCCGCGCTTCTGCAGGGCTTCGTCCGAACGGATCAGGTCCTGCAGCCAGTCGTTGATGGCCGGGGTGGCTTTCATGTACTGCGGCGAGAGGCCCCGCATAAAGCCCATGTTCAGGACGGACATCGCCGTCTTGACGTAGCTCTTTGCCGGGGCGCTGGTGTTGAAGAACGTGCGGATGGACTGCTGGGCCTGGTAGCTGTCCGGGCCCGTCCCGAGGTGGAGGATGTGCTGCTGGGCAATTTCGGCCGCGAACGTGACGGTGAGCTTGTTTTCCCACTGCCAGGGGTGCACGGGCATCAGGAAGTACTCGGCCGGGTCAACGCCCTGGGCCGTGAATTCCGCGTCAAATGACTGCAGGACCCCGGCACCCAGTTCGGCCTCGAGGTGGGCCCGGTAGTCCAGCCCGGCGCTGGACGTGAAAACAGCCTTGCTGCTGTGCACCCCGATCCATTCCAGCCGGACGGGAGCCCCGGTTTCCGGGGCAAACGCCCGGTAGTCACTGATGCCGAAGCCCAGCCGGCCGTTGTTGGCCACGAAACACGGATGGCCTTCGGTCATGCTGCGCTCGATGGCCTGGAAATCCGCCGCGGGGTCGGTTCCGCCGGTCACGCCGGCAACAAGCTCCCGGGCCGAGGGCTGCCCGAGCCACTGCTTGTAGGAGTGGCCGGCCAGGGTGCTGCTGATCTCCTCAAGGTAGACCGGGAGCATTTCCTCGCGGATCCCCAGGGTGCCCTTGAACTCGGTAATGAAATGCAGCGCGTCGGGGGCGGCATCCCCGCCGTTCCGGGTGCAGCGGATAGACGCGGCGTCCACCGACCAGTGTTCCAGCTCGAGGATGCGGGCGGTGAACGAGTACGCGGTGGAGCCGTCGTCGCTGCGGACCACGTACACCGCGGGCTCAGCCGGGTCTGCGGCGCCCGCGCCGGAGCCCAGTCGCTGCGGCGCCAGGATGCGTTCGTGCAGGAATTCGGCAAGTGCCTTGCGGACCAGGTGGCGGTTGGCTGTGGCCCAGCGCTCCGGTGCGAGATGCGGGACGGTGTCCGCGGTGGTTCCGGCCATGGCGGCGGCGGTTGGGTCCAGCTCGATAGTGGTCACAGTGTGGCTCCCTGGTGGATCGGGGCGGAAAGTTCGTGGGAAAGGTCTTGGGGGTTTCGGAGCGCTGCGCGGGCGGCAAGGTAGTCCTGGCGGGTGCAGAAGCTGAGCAGCGCTTCCTTGTCCGGCAGCGTCACGACTCCTGCCGGCTGGAATCCGAGCCGCCCGTTGAGCACATGGATCTTGGTGTTACGGGCGTCCGGTTCCACCACAACGCGTTCCACGCCCGGCTTCTCGAACAGCCGGTCCAGGACGGCGTCCATCACCGCGGCGGTGTAACCCGGCGTGGGACCTCCCGACGGCGGCGCCACCAGCAGGTGCATGCCGATGTCGCCGTCCTGCACGGCATAGGCTGCGGCCAGCGGTGAGGCGGACGGACGGTACTCCTCCATCAGGAAGGCGGGGACGCCGCCATCGAGCCCCAGCAGGGCATGGTGGTGCCCGCTGGACTGGATTTTGGTGTACTCCTCCACAACCCCGTCAACTGTGGCGGACAGCATCCCCCAGAACGACGCGTACGGCTGGGTGACCCAGCTGTGGAGGAGGGGTGCGTCAGCAACGGCATCCACGCAGCGGAACGTGAAGCTCACGCGGACACCTCCACTTTTTCCGCCTGCTCTTTCCTGGCGGGGCCTGCTCCCACCGGAACAGGTTCCGGCGCGCCGAACTGCTGGAACGCGATGCTGCGCTCCACGGGATACACCTCGCGGCCGGTGATCTCACGCAGGATGCACGAGTTGCGGTAGGCAGCCATGCCCAGGTCAGGAGTGACAAAGCCGTGCGTGTGCAGCTCGGCGTTCTGGACGAAGATTTCCCCGGATTCGACGCCGGTGCTGTAGTTGCGTGCCACGGCGAACCGGCCGGCGGTGTCCCTGGCGATCCGGTCCTGGATGCCGGCCAGGAAGCCCGGTTCCCGGTAGGTGTAGCCGGTGGCCAGGACCACGGCCTCGCTGTCCAGCGCATAGTCCTTGCCCTGTTCCTCGTGCCTGAGCTGCAGGGTGTGGGAACCGGCGGCCGGATCCCACGCGGCGCCGGTCAGCGAGGAGTGCGTGAGGAGCTGGGTGTCCACCATGCCGGAAAGGCTCTTGGTGTAGAGGAGGTCGTAGATGGCATCGATTAGCTCGGAGTTGATGCCCTTGTACAGGTTCTTCTGGCTCTTGATCAGGCCGTCGCGCTGGTCCTGCGGCAGCCCGTGGAAGTAGTCCACGTACTCGGGCGAGGTCATCTCCAGCGTGAGCTTGGTGTATTCCAGCGGGAAGAAACGCCCCGAGCGGGTGACCCAGTTCAGCTGGTAGCCGTGGACGTCGATCTCCTGCAGGAGCTCGTAGTAGATTTCCGCGGCGCTCTGGCCGCTGCCCACGATCGTGATGCTGCGCCTGGCCTGCAGCTCACCCTTCCTCGACAGGTAGTCAGCGTTGTGGAGGACGAGTCCCCCGCCGCCGTTGGCCGCCGCGTCGACTATTCCGTCACAGGAGGCCGGCACATAGGGCGAGGTGCCTGTGCCCAGCACCAGGCGACGCGCGAGCAGAACCTCCGGACCAGCCGGGCCCTGCACCGAAAGACGGTACACACCGGCGTCGTACGTTACATCCAGCACAGCCGTGCTAAAACGGACGGACCGCAACTGGCCGGCCACCCACTGGCAGTACTGGTTGTACTCCGCCCGCAGCGGATAGAAGTTTTCGCGGATGTAAAAGCGGTAGAGGCGCCCGGTCTGCTTGAGGAAATTCAGGAACGAATACGGCGACGTGGGGTCGGCCAGCGTCACCAGGTCCGCCATGAACGGCACCTGGAGGTGGGCCGGCTCCAGCATCATGCCGGGGTGCCAGTCGAAGGAGTCCCGCTGTTCCAGGAAGACGCCGTCCAGCCCGTCCACCGGGTCACTGAGGGCGGCGAGGCCCAGGTTGAAGGGTCCGACGCCGATGCCGGCGAAGTCGAAAATGCGCGGTTCTGCAGTAGTGCCCAAGTCCGTCGTGCTCATGCGGATGCTCCCGTCGTGGCGGTGTCGGTGGCGGTGTTGGCCAGCAGTTGCGCGCCGGTGCGGCGGAGCAGTCCGATGATCTCGCTGATGTCTTCCAGGGTTGCCTCGGCGTTGAGGAGGGTGAATTTCAGGTAGTGCCGGCCGGCCACCTTGGTGCCGGCCACTACGGCCTGGCCGGAGGCGAAGACCGCCGCGCGGATGGCCGGGTTGAGGGTATCTGCCTCCTCCTCGGAGAGCCGGGAACGGCCAACCAGCGGCCGGTACCGGAAGACCAGCGTGCTCAGCTGCGGGTCTGCCGCGAGCTCGAAGTCGTCGTCCGCCGCCAGCACGGAGCCCACCCGGGTGGCAAGGTCGATGGCCTCGTCAAACAGGGCGCCGATCGCGTCCGCGCCCATGATGCGCAGGGTCAGCCACAGCTTGAGCGCGTCGAAGCGCCGGGTGGTCTGGATGCTCTTGTCCACCTGGTTGGGGATCTCGGCCAGGGCGGCGCTTTCCGGGTTCAGGTAGTCCGCATAGTAGGTGACGTGCTGCAGCATGCCACGGTCCCTGACCAGCAGGGCGCTGGAGCTGACGGGCTGGAAGAACGTTTTGTGGAAGTCCACGGTGACCGAATCGGCCAGCCGCGTGCCGTCCAGCAGGTGGCGGTAGCGGTTCGAAACCATCAGCCCGCCGCCGTAGGCGGCATCAATGTGGAACCACGCGCCGTAGGCGCGGGTCAGGGCGGCAAGCTCCGTGAGCGGGTCCACGGCGCCGAAGTCGGTGGTTCCGGCGGTGGCCACAACCGCCATCGGCACCAGCCCGGCGTCGTGCGCTTCCGCCATGGCCTCGGCGAGGGCGGCGGGGTCCATCTTGTGGTCAGCGGCGCACGGGACGGAGATGACGGCGTCGAATCCCATCCCCAGCATCGACGCGGACTTCTGGATGCTGAAATGACTGTCCGCGGACGTGAAGATGCGCAGCTTTTCCAGCAGGGCGGGCAGCCGATGGCCGGTGTTGGCCGGTTCCTGACGCAGGCCGGCGACGGCGTGGTTGCGGGCGATCAGCAGGGCCTGCAGGTTGGACTGGCTGCCGCCGGAGGTGAACACGCCGTCGGCCGCAGCCCCCAGCTGCAGCCGCTCGGCGGTCCAGTCGATGAGCCGGCGCTCGATCATGGTGGCCCCGGCGCTCTGGTCCCAGGTGTCCATCGAGGAGTTCACCGCAGAGAGGATGGCCTCCCCAACCAGGGCCGGGATCACCACCGGGCAGTTCAGGTGGGCGGCGTACTTGGCATCGTGGAAGTAGATAGCATCCCGGAGATAGACGGACTCAAGCTCCTCAAGGGCCGCGGCGGTGTCCGGGAGCGGCCGGTCCAGGTCAACAGCGCCGATGCGCGCCTTCATTTCGGCAGGCCCGACGCCGGTGAACGGCCGGGCGGTGCGGTCCAGTTTGGTGGCAACGGCGTTGACGCCCTGCAGCACCTGCGCCACGTAACGGTTGGAGTTCCGGGTGTTGAACAGATGGTTGGTGGCAGCGAGGGCAAGCTCCACGCGGGAGCCGAAATCCTGCCCGGGCAGGGTTTCGCTCACCCGATTTTCATCCATGTACATCTCATCAACACGGGGCAGCAGCGGCACGGTGGTCATCCTTAGTTTTGACGTCGGGGGTCTTAGCAAGGCAAGCCTTACTTAGGCTTGCCTTTTCGTCAAACTTTTGTGACCTATTTATCCAAACCGCGGGAATGCGGGCATGTTGAGGGTCCCGAGCGCGTCATTGACTGGCGCACGTGGATGATTAGGGGCAAAATACCCGCGCGAACGTGCAGATAAGGACCTCAATGATGGACGCGGAGGGCCTTAACTGCACGTTCGTGCGTGGAACGCTTGGCTGCCGCAGCGCGGGACGGGCGCACTGGATGGGCCTGGTCAGTGGGTTGGTTGGGGTGTCCAACCACCGCGGCGTCGGCAGCGTCCCGCCGGGCCGCTTCGAAGTCGGCGGCCGAATGGATGGGGCACACCGGCAGGTAGACCGGCTCGAGCAGCGACAGGCGGAAGTCGCCCGCCTCCTCCAGCGCCGCTGCCGCAGCAAGCCCCATCGCGTGGTGGATGGCCGCGTGCTGCCCGGCCCGGTGCGAGCCCGGACTGGCGACATGGCGAAGATGCGCCAGCACTCCGGCGTCGAGGTGGATGGCGTGCCGCAGGTCAAGGGCTATCTGCGGGGCGGAGGCCAGGCGCTGCGCCCGGAGGAGCAGGTGCAGCAGTGCCGGAAAATTGTTTTGCGTCAGGCAGCCGCCGACATCAACGCTGATGTTTCCGCGGTCCACATCAACGTGGACAACAATCCGAAGCTTGTGATGGGAAAGTTTGTGGCTCATGGCGATCTCCGCATAGGTGCCCGTGGGCACACTGCATGGCCCACCATCGACTTTATAAAAATGTTGCGCAGCTCACAATACTGCGAGGCAACCTTGCGGCGCGGTGGCTTGACCAACGCTTGACAAGGGGTGCACTCCCCGGCCTTTTTCATGGGGGCAGGCCTAAACTGGGGCTATGGACAAGTCAGCGTTTAAGGCGCAGAGCCGCGCTGACGAGGTCGTGGCCGAGCAGCTCCAGAACCTTGTAGTCGACAGCCGGGACGTCAACGAATTCCTGCACGAATTCTGCGATTATTCGGCCCGTGCCATCTCCGAAGCAATGGAGCTTCCTGTGATGTGCGCGGTGACGCTCAGCCGGCATCGTCGGACCACCACGGCGGCCTGGAGTGATCCGCAGGCCCGGCTGATGGACGAGATACAGCAAAACTACGGCGCCGGACCGTGCCTGCAGGCGATGAACAGCGGCACCACGGTCCTCGTCCCTGACACCCGGCACGACACACGCTGGCCCGAATACGGGCAGGCAATCGCCAATATGGGCCAGCTCAGTGTGCTGGCCGTACCCCTGGCCCTGGACAATGACTCCCGGGCGGCGCTGAATATTTTCGCCGCGGAGGTGAACGCCTTCGGGTCAGAGTCCATCAGCAACGCGGAACTGTTCGCCGGGCATGCGCAGAGTTCGCTTCGGCTGGCAGTGCGTGTTGCCGCCGGCCAGCAGCTGGCAGCGGATCTCAAGGCCGCCATGGAATCACGGACAGCGATCGACCTCGCCGCCGGCATCATCATGGGCCAGAACCGCTGCTCGCAGGAGGAGGCCATGGCCATCCTGGTCAAGGCCTCCAGCGGCAGGAACCAGAAGCTCCGGACCCTGGCCGAGAACCTGGTCGCCTCAATCTCCAGCCAGGAACCGTTCACCCACTTCGATTAGGCAGCTCACTCAGAACTTCGGCTAGACGTCCTCCGGCCAGTCGATGTACTGCTCGTACCCCTCATGCTGGCGGAGGTAGCCGGAAATGAAGGGGCAATGCGGGATGATCCGCTTCCCCGAGGCAACCACGTCATCCAGCGCGAAATGCGCCAGCACCTTGCCCAGGCCCTGGCCCTTGAACTCCTCGGCCGTTTCGGTGTGGGTGAAATCTATATGCCCCGGCCGGTCCCGGAAAAAGGACTGCACCGCGACCTTCCCGCCGACACGCAGCTCGTAGCAATGGTGGGCGTCGTTCCGTGCCAGTGAAACGTCGGGGCTGAACTCGTCCTCGGTGGAAATCATGTTCTCGGTCATGGTTCGACACTGGCACTACTTGGCCCAGCTGGCAATGGCCCGCCCGCCTGGCCGCCACGCACCACCCCGGGCTGCTCCGGCACCCGCTCCGGCATCCTGCCCAGCAACAGCACGGCGAGGGCAAAGCACGCTGCTCCCCCGCCCAGGAGGCCCAGCGTGAGCCCGTTGAAGGCGGCATCGGCCACCGGAATGAAGACCACGACGGCGGCCGTCACCACCGCACCGGCGGGCCGGCCGCGGGTGTGGACTGACGCCGTCGGACGTTCCTCCAGCCGCCCGAAGGCGGCCAGGACTGGAAGCAGCAGGGCAACCACGCCCAGGAGCACCAGCGGCCGCGCCCACCACCATCCAGCGGTTCCGGCGGCCGGCTTGGGGAAGTCCGTGAGCAGCAGGAGCCCTGACATCCCCACCAGCAAGGGCAGGTGCCAGAGATAGACCGTCATGGACCGACGCCCGGCGACAGCCACGAGCGCACTGACCCAGTGCACGCCGGCAACCCAGCCGAGCGCGGGGCGGACGAGTTGGAGGAAGGCCGCCTGCGACACGCCCAGCAGGAGCAGGCAGAAGGTGGGCGGGTTCAGGTTCACCAGCATGTTCCCGGAGTACAGGCCCAGCCCCGCCACCACGCCCAGCAGCAGGTTGGCCGCGATGGCCAGCCCCACCAGGGCGGACCGGGACAGCCGGGCAAAGTGGCCGTCCGCCATCAGGAAACCGAGCTGCTGCACGGCACACCACAGGAACACCAGGTTGGCGTAGGCCAAGAGGGGCAGCACGCCGCGGAAGCAGTCCACGGCCACCACCAGCGCGGCCAGCGCACCCAGCGTCAGCCAGGGCGCGCGGTCATGGAAGCGGGCCAGCAGGGGAATGTTCAGCTGCGCGGCAAGGTACGCGGCCAGGAACCACAGCGGCATTCCCGCGCCGGCGGTCATCAGCTGGATGACCTGGGGGTCGACGCCCAGCAGCAGGGCCGCCGACAGCCCCACGAACATGCACGCAAGCAGCGCCGTCGCCGGCCGGACCAGGCGGAGCAGTCGGGCCTGGGCGAACTCGAAGCCGGTGCCGCCCCGGGCCTTGAGCCGCTGCCAGGACTGCAGGCCGGTGGTTCCGCCCGTCACGAAGAACAGCGGCATCACCATAAAGATCCAGATCACGGGCACGAACCAGCCCTGCTCCGTGAGGGTGTTTTCGGTGGTGACGGTACCGTCCCGGTGCAGCACCGGGCTGACCATCATGCAGTGCCCCACCACCACCAGTGCCAGGCAGAAGAACCGGACGAGGTCAATGACCCGGTCGCGTTCAGCGTCCCGCCGACTGGCGGGTCCGCGTTGCGGGGTTGCCCCCTGCTCCTGCACACCACTCACGTACGGTCCCTACAAACGCCGGATGTTTTTGTTATGTACATTGTCCGCCCGGACGGTCCGGCTGCGGGAAGGTGCCGCGCTGGAGATTGTGCGTTACAGGTTCAGCGCCAGCAGGCCCAGTACGACGGCGAGCAGCGGCGTGGTGCCCTGGGTGGCGGCGGCGCGGAGGTACTTTTTCCCGCTCAGGGCGAGCACCACAGCGGCCAGCAGCATGGATCCGCAGCAGCTGAAGAGCAGGGTCCAGCCGGCCACGGATGGCGCCGACCCTTCGGCGGCGAATGCCACGCAGCCGGTCCCGATGAACGCCCCGATGGCCAGGAACAGGTTGTAGAAGCCCTGGTTGTAGGCGAGCGGCTTGGTGGTCTCGGCATCGGCCTGTGAAGCGAGCCCGAAGCGTTTCCAGGTGGCCGGCCTGGTCCAGGTGAGGGATTCCATCGTGAAGATGTAGACGTGCAGGGCTGCGGCAAGGAACGCAAAAAGGAGGGAGGCCAGGATCATGGCTTGATCCTAGCCTCCCCAAAACTCAAAAGAGCGTCAGCGGGTGAGCATGCCCAGCGCCGCGGTGGCGAACTCCCTGGCCGAGGTGTTCCAGTGGCCCAGGAGGCCTTGAAGGTTTTCGCCGTCGGCCCGGTGCGCCGGCAGCTGCTCCTGGAGCGTGGACAGCACCCCGGTGCGGAGCTCGGTGTTGAAGTTGACCTTGCCCACGTTCATGGCGGCAGCCTTGACCAGCTCGCCGGCGGGAATGCCGGACGCGCCGTGGAGCACCAGCGGGATGTGCGTCCGCACGGCGATGTCCTGCAGGACGTCCCAGCGCAGCTGCGGCTCGCCCTTGTACTTGCCGTGCACGTTACCCACGGCCACTGCCAGTAGCTGCGCGCCGGTCCGGGCCACGAAGTCCTCCACCTGGGCGGAATCCGTCAGGCCGGCCACGGCCACGCCGGCTTCATCCGCGCCGAAGGCCCGGTCCTCGTCGCCGGCCAGGCCGCCCAGTTCCGCTTCGAGCACGACGTCGGCACCCAACAGTGCGCGGGCCGCCTGGACGAGCGCAACGTTGTCCTCATACGGCAAGGACGAGCCGTCGGCGAGGACCGAATCCGCCCCCGCAGCGACGGCGTCGGCCATCACTGTGAGGTCCGAGGCGTGGTCCAGCTGGACCGCCACCGGGACGGACGCGGCGTCTGCCAGGCCGCGGAGCGCGGCGATCAGCCGCAGGCCGTTGGCCGTGGCGGCCGTTTTGGGGGCCACCAGCAGGATGATCCCGTGGCCGGCGTCCTCGGCCGCGCCCACAACCGCCAGTGCGGTGGTGAAGTCGTAGCAGGTGAACGCCGGAACGGCGGAGCCTTGCTGGAGGGCGGAGGTGACGAGGTGGTCGAGTCGGGTGCGCATCAGACGCCCAGGCCTCCCACCAGGATCCAGGCGACGAAGGTGAGGATGAAGCCGGCCAGGCCAAGGACGGTGGTCAGCACGGTCCAGGTCTTCAGGCCGTCGGAGACCGTGAGGCCGTAGTAGCGCACCACGGTCCAGAAGCCGGCGTCGGTCACGTGGGACAGGCCCAGGGAGCCAAAGCCGATGGCGATCACGATGACGGCGATCTGGGCCGGCGAGTAGCCGCCTTCCATGACGGCAGAGGTCAGCAGGCCGGTGGTGGTGACGATGGCGACGGTGGCCGAACCCTGGGCTGCGCGCAGTGCAAGGGAGATGACGAAGCCGAGCACGATCACGGGCAGGCCAAGGTGGTCCAGGGTCTGGGACAGTGCGGCACCGATGCCGGAGGTGCGGAGCACTTCGCCGAATACACCGCCAGCGGCGACCACCATCAGGATGGAGGCGATGGGAGGCAGCGCGCCTTCGAAGATTTCACCGGTTTCCTTGAGGGACCAGTTCCGGCGGACGGCCAGCAGGAAGAAGGACAGCGCGACAGCAACGAGGAGGGCGAAGAACGGGTTGCCGATGAACGCAGCCAGGCCGTACCAGGAGTTGTCTTTCGGGATGGTGAGCGTGCCCAGGGTGCCGATGAGGATCTGCACAATGGGGGCGGCGATGAGGAAGATGATCAGGGCCGGACGCGGCGGGGCGATGCCGACGGCGCCGGGGCCTTCGTGGCCAACCTTGACCAGGGAGTCGGAACCGAATTCGTCCACCTGTGCCTTGACGCCCGGGAGGAGCTCGTACTCTTTACGGTTCATGATGCTGGCAACCCAGTAGGACAGGAAGCCGAGCGGGACGCAGATCAGCAGCGAGATGAGGGTGATCAGGCCGATGTCGGCGCCAAAAACGCCGGCGCCGGCGACGATGCCCGGGTGCGGCGGGACGGCCACGTGGATGGAGAGCATGATGCCGGCCATCGGCAGGCCGAACTTGACCGGGTGGACGTTGGCGATCTTGGCGAAGGCATAGACGATGGGGACCAGGACAATGATGCCCACCTCGAAGAACACCGGAATGGCCACCAGGAAGCCGACGGCGGTCAGCGCCACCGCAACGCGCTTGGCGCCAAGCTTCTCGGTGAAGTGCGCGGCGAGCGACTGGACGCCGCCGGAGACCTCGATCATCCGGCCCAGGACGGCGCCGAGGGCAATCAGCAGGGCCACCTTGCCCATGGTGCCGCCCACGCCGGTGGCCACCACGGTGAAGACGTCCTTGAGCGGGATCTGGGAGGCAACGGCCACCAGGATGCTGACGGTCAGCAGCGCCACGAACGCCTGGATCTTGAAGCGGATGATCATCACCAGCAGGATGGCGATGCCAACGGCGGCGATGGTGAGGAGCAGCGGAGTGCCAAGTTCTACTGCGGGTTTGATGGCGGGGGCGTCGGCCGCCCGCACTATCAGGGGGTTCATCAGGTGGTTCATGACGGTGTCTCCTTTGACGAGCCAGTCTTCCAGAAGACGGGCAATCAGGCGCTAACTGTTTCTGTTGGGGAACGCTGGGAGGTACGACGACGGCGGAGGGGGGACCGCCGTCGTCGGGCTTTACGGGGAGGTGCTTTGGCGGTGGTGAAGCAGGGGCGCCTAGGCGGTGCGCCTGGTGGGCGCCACAACCTTGATGACGGCGGAGTCGTCGGCGGCGGCGAGGCCCTGGGCCTGGCCCAGGAGGTACAGCTGCTCGGCCGCGGCGGCCACCGGGGCCGCAAGTCCGGCGGCGCGGGTGGCTTTGCCCACGATGCCCATGTCCTTGACGAAGATGTCCAGGCGGGACAGGACCTCGGCGCCTTCCTCGGTGTAGGCCTCGAGGATCCGGGGTCCGCGGTTGGAGAGCATAAACGAACCCGCGGCACCTGCTTCGAGGGCTTTGAGGGTCTTCTCCTGGTCCAGGCCCAGGGCGTCGGCCAGTGCCAGGGCCTCGGCGGCGGCGGCGATGTGGACGCCGCAGAGGAGCTGGTTGACGGTTTTGAGGGCCTGGCCGTCGCCGGGCTTGTTGCCCACCACGGTCAGGGTGGAGGCGAGGAGTTCCAGCGCGGGGCGGGCCTTTTCCTGGGCTTCGGGGGACGCACCGACCACAATCAGCAGGTCGCCTTCGCCGGCGCGCTTGGGGCCGCCGGACAGCGGTGCGTCCACGAGCTCAACGCCGTATTCGGCGAGGCGGGCAACAGTGGCGGGGATTGCTTCGGTGCCCACGGTGCTGCCCAGGATCACGACGGCGCCCGGCTCCAGCACGGAGGCCACGCCGTTCTCACCGAAGAGGACATCGTTGAGCTGCTCGCCGTTGCGGACGGCCAGGAGCAGGGCGTCGGCGCCCTTCGAGGCTTCCCGGGCGGAGGCGAAGGTGCGGATGCCGGCTTCCTCGGCGAGCTTCAGGCGCGGTTCGGCGATGTCGAAGCCGTGGACGGTCAGCTCGCTGGCCAGGCGGGTGGCCATCGGCAGGCCCATGGCGCCGAGGCCCAGGACGGTGATGGTGTAGTTGCTGGTCATGGTGTTCTCCTTTGAAGACTGGCGGGCGGGGGATTAGAAGGTGTTGCTGAGCTTGCGGGTGACGTCGGCGAGCGACTGGTCGTCGCCCACGTTTCCGGCGAACACGATGTACGGGATGCCCTTGGCTGGGCCGTCCACCGGCTCCCAGAGCGAGACGATTCCGGGGAGCATGGGGCCGCGGACAATGGCGTGCCGGATTTCCAGGCCGTGCGCGGCGACGTCGGAGGACGTGATGCCGCCCTTGGCAATGACAAAGCGCGGCGGGAAGGTCTTCAGGGTCCGGTTCACCACGGCGACGACGGCGGCAGACACCGTGCGCGCGATCCGCAGGCTTTCGGCGGGGTTGTCGGTCTTAATCAGCAGGCGGCTGGTGTGGACGATGACGTCCCCGCCGTGGAGCGCGTCCACGACGGTGCCCACGGTCTGGTCCAGGTAGGCGTCGGCGGACTCGCCCAGCAGCTTCTCGACGTCGATCTCCACGATGCGTGCGGCACTGTGCTGTTCGGTGAGGGCGTTGAGCTGGCGGGTGGTGACGCCCACGTGCGAGCCCACCACGATCAGGCCGCCCGCGGTGGACGGGGTGTTGCCGGCGTAGGCTTCGGCGCCGCTGAGCTCGGCGCGGATTTCCTGCCCGATGCGGGCACGTCCAAACGGCGGGCCCACGCGGTAGAGGAGCTTCTTGCCGCGCCGTTCGGCTTCTTCCAGGCCCAGGGACAGGGCGCGGAGGTCGTTCTCGGTGACGATGTCCACGACGATCGGGGTGGAGTTCGTCGCGGGAGCAATGGCGTCGGCGATGGCGTTGGCGGTGACCTGGGGATCGGTTGAGGCGCGGATGGTGTTCAGGTCCAGCACGATCACGGACTCTGCAGCGAAGCGACCCTGCGACTTCTCCTCCACGTACTTGGCCATGTCCGAGTTGGCGAAGCCGAAGGTGGCGTCCTTGGAGAACTCGGTCTCGGCCACGGGAGTGAGCCTGCCGGCGTCCTCACCGGTGCCGCGCATGTAGTGGACGCCGCCGATGGTCACGCGTCCGGCGTCGGGGAACGCCGGAACCAGGACCACGCCGTCGGTTGCTTCGCCGCTGACCTCGGCCACGGTTGCTGCAATGACGTCGGGTTCGAGCGGGTAGTGGCCGCGGAGGGTGGAGTCGCTGCGGCTCACGAAGCCGAGCCGGAGGCCGGAATCAATGCTGGAACCGGCGGCGGCGAGCGCATTGCGGACCACTTCCTCGTTGCGGGCAGCGGCTTCGGCGGGGTCCAGGCTGCGGGTGTTGGTCAGCACGTAGACGGCGGGCTTGGCCTGGCCGAAGGCCCAGATGAAGTCTTCAACGTCCCAGCGGGTGAGGACGGGCAGGTCCGCAACCGACTGCGTTCCGGTGGGGTCGTCGTCGAGCACCACCAGCATGCGGGGAGACTCGGCGCTGGACGCGGCGACGGCGTCGGCCACCATCGCTGCAGGGATCCGGACTTCGGCCGGAAAGGCGGCCAGGACTTCTGCTTCAAGCGTCATGCTGCACTCCATTGTGGGTGTAATCGGTGGCGATGTAGATATCTGTAAGATGTCTGACATCTAACATTTGAATTTAGTGTGGCATAGGACATACAAACGCGCAAGTAGACTTGTCTGACATATCGGCCGCAGGGCTTGGACGGGGGAAAATGGCACGGAAATCACTGGTAGGCGTAGTCGCTGACGAGCTTCTGGACCGCATCATCGCGGGGGAATTCCCGCCGGGGGCCAGCGTGCCCGGCGAACTGGAACTCAGTGCCGCGCACGAAGTCAGCCGGATGACCGTGCGCGAGGCCATGAAGACCCTCGAGGCGCAGCGCATCCTCAGCGTCGAACGTGGCCGCGGCACTTTTGTGAACCCGCTGAACCGTTGGGCCTCACTGGAGGCCGTCCTCCGCGCGGCTTCCGAGGGGAAGAACGAGGCAGAGGCCTCGGTGCAGCTCATCGAACTCCGCCGCATGCTGGAGACCGGGGCCTGCGAACTTGCGGCCGGCCGGATCGGCGACGCTGACGTCCAGACGCTTTACGGATATGTGGCCGCCATGCGCGCCGCCCACGAGGTCAACGATGTTGCCGCTTTTGTTGAGGCGGACCTGGCGTTCCATGACCTGATCCTGCATGCCTCGGAAAACGTCTTTGTGGCTGTCCTTTTCGAGCCGCTGCACCGGGTGCTGGAAAAGCGCCGCACTGAAACGTCAGCGGTGCGCGAAATCCAGGTACACGCGATCGGGCACCACCAGAACATCGCGGAGGCGCTGGAGTCCCGCGACGCCTCGCGCTCCCGTGAAGCCATGGATGCGCACATGCAGCAGACCCTGGATGACCTCAAAAACCTGGTGCTCGAGGCGCAGTAGCCGTCCGGCGGTCGCGGCCTGCGGGACCTGCTACTGCACGCGCGGCGGGGCCGTGGTGCCGCGGACCACCAGTTCGGTGGCAACCTCCAGCGCAGCGGGAACAGCCGGCCCCTGCTGCTCGAGCTGTTCTGCCACGATGCCCACTGCCATGGACGCCAGCTGTGCCAGCGGCTGGCGGACGGTGGTCAGCGGCGGCGACATCAGCGCGGCCTGCGCAATGTCGTCGAAGCCCACAATGCTGATATCCCCCGGAATCTTCAGCGAGCGCCCGGCGGCGGCGTTCATCACGCCCAGCGCCTGGAGGTCATTGGCGGCAAAGATCGCGGTGGGAGGTTCCGGCAGGTCCAGGAGGTCCCCGCCGTGCCGGACGCCGGACTCGATGCTGAAGTCGCCGTCGCGCACCAGTTCGGGCAGGACCGGCAACCCCGCTTCATGCAGGGCGGCAGCATACGCTGCGTACCGCGCACGGCTGTGTCCGGAACCGTGTCCCCGGCCGGTGATGATGCCGATCCGGCGGTGGCCCAGTTCCAGCAGGTGGCCCACCGCGGCGAGCGCTCCGGAGAACGACGCCGGGCTGACGCTGGGGATGGTGAGCCCCTCGGTTCCTTCCGGATCCACCGCCACCGCGGGGATGTTGAGGCTCCGCAGGGTGGTGACCAGCCGGGAGCCGCGCCGCGGAGCGAGCAGCACCACACCGGCAAGCCGGTTGGCCGAGGATTCCCGGAGCTTCCGCCAGTTCTCGGCGGTGGCATGCTCTGCCCGCGAGTAGACAATCGAGTAGCCGAGGCGGGCCGCAGCGGCTTCGGCGCCTTCCATGATTTCCAGCACCCAGGGCGAGTCGAAGTTGTTGACCACCAGCTGGAGCAGTCCTGGCTGGTCAGCCGGGGCGTTCCGTTTGGTGTAGTCGAGATCCTCCAGGGCCTGGCGCACCTTGGCCCGGGTGGCCTCGGAGACGTGCGAACGGCCGTTGAGCACTTTCGACACGGTGGGAACGGAGACGCCTGCCGCTGCGGCCACATCTGCGATCTTGGGGCGCGGCGTGGCGGTCAACGGCTGGGTCCTTGCGATCATCTGGAAGCGGTGGCGGCAAAGTGCGGCACGACTGCCCGGCGGACCGGCGCAGTCTCGACCCGCACGGGTCCAACGATAACACTGCCGCTTTCCTGCGAACCCAGCGGTGAGGCGGTGAATATGCCCAGTTCAGCGCCGATCCACTTGCCCTCCACGGCGTCGAAGTGCCAGCCCTGGACTTCCCACGGCTCGCCCGGCCCGGTGCGCCAGGCGAAGGTGGAGCGCGGCCTTCCGTCCGTCCGGATCTGAAGCTCGATCCTTGCGCTGGGCAGGGGCACCTGGCGTCCGGGCCGCTCCTCATGCGGGCCTTCCCCGCCGGCGCCGCTTCCCAGCACAAATCCGTCGGCGGTCCGGATGATCCCGAGCCAGGCGTATTTCTGGCCCAAAACCACGACGCCGGCCCGGGTACCCACCGGAACATCGTCCAGTTCCAGCGTGGTGGTGAAGGTTGACGGGGTGCCGGGCAGGATCTGGCCCAGCACGTTGGGAAGTTCGCGCAGGTTGACCGGATCGTTGGCCTGCGGGCGCAGGACCAGTTGCCCTCCCCCACCTTGGAAAGACCAGGACTCACGCGGATTCGCCTGCCAGTGCCACTGCGGGCCCAGCCACGGCGAATCGAAGCTGTCGCTTGCCGGCGGCGCCACGTCCTTCTGCGAGGTTCCCGCCGGATAAGGGTGGCTGGCCACCGGGGTGCCAGGGCCGCCGTCGTCCGCGGGAGTTCCCATCCACGGCCAGCCGTCCTCGCCCCACCCCATGGGCTGGAGGTGGACCACCCGTCCGTACGGGCCGCGGTCCTGGAAGTGCAGGAACCAGTCCTGGCCCTCCGGTGTGGTGACCCAGGCGCCCTGGTGCGGGCCGTTGACGTCGGAACTCCCCTGCTCCAGCACCGTACGCCCCTCGTACGGGCCGAACGGCGACCGTGAGCGGAAGACCGACTGCCAGCCCGTAGCCACGCCGCCGGCCGGGGCGAAGATCCAGTACCAGCCGTCCCGCTTGTAGAACTTCGGCCCTTCAAGGGTGGTGTAGCCCGGGAGGTCGGCGCCGT
Source organism: Arthrobacter sp. BE255 (assembly GCF_031457335.1). Classification (NCBI taxonomy): domain Bacteria; kingdom Bacillati; phylum Actinomycetota; class Actinomycetes; order Micrococcales; family Micrococcaceae; genus Arthrobacter; species Arthrobacter sp. BE255. The sequence continues at coordinate 66,991 of NZ_JAVDWK010000002.1, forward strand.
TGATCACGTGTGTTCCGTGGTCCAGGAGCCGGCTCGCGTCGGGGCTCATCCGGTGCACGGTCAGCCGGTTTTTGACGCCCACCCTGCTGTGCGCCCAGCCGTGGACCAGGTAGGCCTCGCCGTCGTCATCCCACAGCGGGCAGGGATCGATGATGCCGCGGCCGGCGTAGAGCAGGTGCGGAGCGGTCCACGGCCCTTCTGCCCGCTCCGCGCTCAGGACGAAAATGCCATGGTCCGGGTCCGGATAGAAGATCCAGAAGCGGCCGTCGTGGTACCGGAGGGCCGGTGCCCAGACTCCGCTGCCGTGGCGCACCAGGGAGTAGTGGCTGCCCTGGGGCAGTTCGGGAAGGGCGTGGCCGGCATGTTCCCAGTCCACGAGGTTCCGGGACTTCAGCACGGGCAGCCCCGGCACCCTGTTGAAGCTCGACGCGATGAGGTAGTAGGTGCCGCCCACCTGGACGGCATCGGGGTCAGGCCAGTCGCCGTTGAGGATGGGGTTGGTGTAGACGGGGATGGGAGGCCGGGTTGTCATGATGTCCTGTCGGTTGAGCCGGGGCGGCTGAGTCGGGGGTGCTGCTGGAGGAAATCGAGGGCGCGGGCGGGAGTCTGCACAGCTCCGTCGTGGATGACGGCGTGCAGGCCCAGCCTGAGCGGGGTGTTGTGGCCTGCGCGCGCCGGTTCGGACCATGCGGCTGCGGGTCCGGCCCCCAGGTAGCCTTCCGCCCGGATGAACCACGGGAGCGGGCGTTCCGGGTCCTGGGCGAGCACAACGCTGACCGGTGCGCCGTCAATCCGGATGGTGACCGAAAGCCACGGCGAGCGCGAACCGTGCGCCGCAGTGGCGCCGCTGCCGGCGTCGGACAGGACCAGGGGGTCGGCGCTGCCCTGGGGAAACCGCCAGAAGATCCCGCCGTATCCGGCGCCTGCCCGGCCCTTGACGGCCGACGACGACACCTCCAACTGCTCCACGCCCGCCGCCGGGCGGATCACCGAGGACAGTGAGAGGCTCCACGTGCCGGGCTCCGGGTGGCCAAAGTACTCAAGGTGCCGCTGCTCGACAGCGAGTTCGCCACCTGATTCCGACCGCCAGGAGACTGTGCCGGATTCTTCACCTGCGGTTGACTCCCAGCCCTGCGGCACCTGGGTTCCGTGGTTTGCCAGGAGCACCGGTCCGCTGGCGGCAGTGAAGGTGGACCCGCCCCAGAAGTTGGTTCCGTTGACGTCGGAGAAGGCGACGGAAAGCCCCAGGTGATGCGGGTGGTCGGCGGGCGCGGCTTCCGTCACGGTGGCGCCGGCCAGGGACCGGATCGGGTGAAGGTAGGGCCGGGGCGCACTGGTGGCGGGCTGCTCCCGTCCGGTGCAGTGGGTGGCAAGTGTCGGGACCGGGTCGGCAAGACCGGGGGCCGCAGCCGACGGCGGCGTGTGGATGGCCAAGCAGACCTCCTGGTTGGGTGGCGAGTCCGGGATGTGTGGATCAGCATAGCCATGTCAGAAATCTTCGGCAAGTAGTACAGAAAGTTTCTGCGCAATCCGCTCTGGAGAGTTTCAAAATTGTGTTGACAGTCACAGGGTTTTCTTGCTAGAAATCGTTTACTCACAAATTTTTGGCAGCTTTCACCTATATCCACCCCGAAGATGGTGCCCCGAGCGCCGGATCCATCCCAGAAAGTTTCCTTGCTACCGGAATATTGGCCAGTAGCCGGAAGAAGCCCGACATACCCCGCTAGAGAGGCGTCATTCGATGAAGAAGACCACGAGCACCCCTATTCCGCGCAGGATCATCCTGGGTGCTGCACTGACCGCGGCCGGCTTGGCCCTGAGCGGCTGCGGAGGAGCCACCTCCCCGTCCTCCGGCGGCAACGTCGAGCTGAATTTCGTGTATTGGGGTGACTCCAACCGCGCCAAGATGACAGATGCCGCGATCAAGATCTTCGAAGAGAAGAACCCCGGCATCACGGTCAAGAGCGAATACCAGGACAGCGGGCCCTACGCCGACAAGCTGGCCACCCGCTTCGCCGGCGGCAATCCTCCGGACGTACTGAACATGGCCAACCGGACCCTGCTGGAATACGCGCAGCGCGGCACCCTGGCAGACCTGAAGACGCTGTCCGAGATCAACCTCGACAAGATTCCGGCGACGATCCAAAGCCGCGGCGAAGTCGACGGCAAACTGTACGGCCTGGCCACCGGCGTCAACCTGATCGGCATGGTGGTCAACAAGACCATCACGGACCAGGCAGGCGTGACCATCCCGGACGACAAGACCTGGAGCTGGGAGGACTATGCCAAGTTCGCCACCGAGGTGACGCAGAAGACCGGCGGAAAGATTTACGGCGCCGGCTACGACGTGGCCACGGAGACCGGCCCCATCCTGTTGGCCCGGCAGCGCGGCGAGGACTTCTACACCAAGGACAACAAGCTTGGCGTCAGCGAGGAAACCATCCGCGAGTGGTTCCAGTACAGCGTGGACCTGCGCAACGCCGGCGGCTACCCGCCGGCCGGATTCTTCGAGCAGATCGGCGGCTCGCCGGCGCAGTCCTACCTCGCCAAGGGAACGGTGGCTTCCCAGATCATCCCCATCAACAACTTCCGCGGCTACAACGAAGCATCCGGCGGGAACCTGGTCCTGCTCCGCATGCCCGGCGAAACCACGGAGCAGCGCCGCGGCTACTCAGCGGACCCCAGCATGCTCTGGTCCGTTGCCGCCAAGTCCAAGCACCCCAAGGAAGCCGCCAAGCTGCTGAACTTCCTCATCAACGACGTCGACGGCGCCGCAGAAACCCTGACCCAGCGCGGGGTGCCCATCAACCCCGAGGTGACAGAAGCCATCATGCCCAAGCTCGGCGCGGATGACACGAAGTTCGTGCAGATGGTGGCCGACATCCAGAAGGACGAACTGGCGCCCGCCTACGTCTACCCCAAGGGGGCCAGCGTGGTGGCTGACACCCTCAAACAGCTCGCTACCGAAGTGGAGTTCGGCCGCGTCACGCCCGCGGACGCCGCCAAGACCTTCATCGAGAAAAGCAATGCGGCCATCAACAAGTAGACGCCACCACCACGCCCGGACACCAGAAACGCAGATAGGAGCCTGACGCCATGTCAGTGCTGACCAAGCAAGCCCCCGGCGCGGCCGCCACCCTGGCCGCACCGGGGCGCGGTAAACCCAAACGGGGCCTGTCGAGGCGCACCAACCAGCGCAGCGGCTACCTCTTCCTGCTGCCGTGGTTCATCGGCATGCTGTTCACGATCATCCCGTTCTTTGCCTCGCTCTACCTGGCCTTTACGGACTACAACCTCTTCACGGAGCCGAACTTCGTTGGCCTGGCCAACTTCCAGGCCATGTTCGAGGACCCGCGCCTGCTGCAGTCGCTGAAGGTCACGTTCATTTACACCTTTGTGTCCGTACCCATCTCCCTGGCCATCGCCCTGCTGGTGGCCATGGTCCTGAACCGGGGCCTCAGCGGCCTGTCGATCTACCGCTCCGTGTACTACCTGCCGTCCCTGCTGGGCGGCAGCGTGGCCATCGTGATGCTGTGGCGCTACATCTTCGGCAACGACGGTATTGTGAACGGCTTCCTGGGACTGTTCGGCATCCAGGGACCGGCGTGGGTCACGGACCCCGAGTTCGCGTTGAGCACCCTGATCGTCCTGAACGTGTGGACGTTCGGCTCGCCGATGGTGATCTTCCTGGCTGGCCTGCGTCAGGTCCCGGCAATGTACTACGAGGCCGCTTCCATCGACGGCGCCTCCAAGTGGCGGCAATTCCGCAGCATCACCCTCCCGCTGATCAGCCCCATCATCTTCTTCAACCTCATCATGCAGCTCATTGGGTCCTTCCAGACCTTCACCCAGGGCTACGTGATGAGCGGCGGCACCGGTGGCCCGGCTGATTCCACGCTGTTCTACAACCTGTACCTCTACCAAAAGGGCTTCACCGAATTCGAGATGGGGTATGCCTCCGCGATGGCGTGGCTGCTGTTGATGATCATTGCGATTTTCACCGCCATCAACTTCATCGCGTCCAAGTTCTGGGTCTTCTACGACAATTAAGGCAACCGCAATGGCTCTCCTCGAACTACCCACCAAAAACAAGCAAAAGAAGGACGTGGCCCCGGAAGATGCCTTGACCGGCACCCCCGGCACCCGTTTCTCCCGCCACCTGGTCCTGTGCCTGGTAGGCCTGGTGATGCTGTACCCGCTGCTGTGGCTGATCTCCAGCTCCTTCAAACCCAGCAACGACATCTTCCGCCAGCTGGGGCTGTGGCCCGAAAACTGGGACTTCAGCAACTACGAACAGGGCTGGACGGCGTTGAACCAGCCGTTCCACGTCTACCTGATCAACTCCCTGATCGTGGTGGTGTTCTCCATCATCGGAAACATCTTCTCCTGTGCCCTGGCCGCCTACGCCTTCGCCCGGATGGAGTTCACCGGCCGGAAGCTCTTCTTCGCCCTGATGCTGGGAACCCTGATGCTGCCCGGCCACGTGCTCCTGGTGCCGCAGTACATCATCTTTTCCCAGCTGGGCTGGCTTGATACGTACCTGCCCCTGATCGTGCCGAACTTCATGGCCACCAACGCGTTCTTCATCTTCCTGATGGTGCAGTTCATGAAGGCACTGCCCAAGGAGCTCGACGACGCCGCCCAGATCGACGGCTGCGGACCGTTCCGGACATTCCTGCGCGTGATCATGCCCCTGTGCGTACCGGCCATGGCCACCACCGCCATCTTCACGTTCATCTCCACCTGGAACGAGTTCTTCGGCCCGCTGCTCTACATCCAGAACCAGGACCTTTACACGGTTCCCCTGGCGCTGCGCGCCTTTATGGATTCCGAAGGCCAAAGCATGTGGGGCCCCATGTTCGCCATGTCCGTGGTGTCCATCGCCCCCATCATCGGATTCTTCATCGCAGGCCAGAAGTACCTCATCAACGGCATCGCCACCACCGGGCTCAAGTAACGCCCGCAACGCTTTCCGCACGCATCGCCGACTGAACACTGCTTAGTGAACATCCCGTATTGAACGCGCCCGGGCTGGAGGCTGCCCGGGCACAAAAACAAAGGAGTTTTTGCATGAGTTTGCGACGTCTATTAGGTGCGGCCACCGCCGTCGTAATGCTGGGAAGCCTCACGGCACTCCCGGCCGCCCACGCGGCACCAGCCGGTTCCGGCAGTACCGCCCAGCAAACCGGGGCCCCGGTTCCCGCGACAACCCCGGACGCGGCGGGAAACCCGGAGGCGATGTGGAAGCAAACGCCTGACGGCTTCGCTTCCCTACCCGGCTACGGGCTGGCAGGAACCACCGGCGGCCAGTCCGGCCGGATCGTCACCGCTTCCACCATCCAAGAGCTCAAGGGCTATGCAGCAGCCAGCGAACCGCTGGTGATCTTCATCCGCGGCACCCTCAAAGCCACGGACTACATCAAGATTCCCGTCGCCGCCAACAAGAGCTTCATCGGGGTGGGCGCCGGCGCCGAAGTGGTGAACGCCGGCTTCAAGCTCATCAACGTCTCCAACGTCATCTTCCGGAACTTCACAGTCCGGGACGCCTACATCCCCGGTGACTGGGACGGCAAGAGCCCCGAGAATGACCGCGACGGCCTTCAGCTGGACACCACCCACCACGTCTGGGTGGACCACATGAAGTTCGAACGCATGGGTGACGGCCTGATCGACACCCGCAAGGACTCCGACCTCATCACGTACTCCTGGAACGTCTTCGCGGACAACAACAAGGCCCTGGGCGTCGGCTGGACCGCCAATGCCGTGACCCGGATGACCATCCACCACAACTGGATCCGCAACACCACCCAGCGCAACTTCAGCATCGACAACACGGCCGCAGCCCACGTCTACAACAACTACCTGCAGGACATCGGCCAGTACGGCATGATGGGCCGCAACGCCGCCAAGGTGGTCCTCGAAGGCAACAGCTTCAGCGCCGTCCAGGACCCGGTCGTCGCCAAAGACCCCGCCACCGAAGTGGTGAACCGGGACAACGTCTTCAACGGCACCCGCGGCCGCAAGGACAACGTCGGAGCAGCCTTCGACCCCACCCAGTACTACGCCTACCAGAAAGACGACGCCGCCCGGGTTCCGGAGCTCGTTGCCGCCGGCGCAGGGCCGCTGGAGAACAACGCCCCGAACAACACCACTGAGATCACCGTTGCCCTTGACGGCACCGGCGACTTCGGCAGCCTCCAGGCAGCAATCGGATCCGTCCCCAGCGGCAGCACCCTGCCCCGCACCATCACGGTCAAACCCGGAACCTACCGCGAATCGGTGAACATCTGGGCAGACCGTCCCAACCTCACCATCCAGGGCGCCACAGCCAACCCGGCCGACGTCGTCATCAGCTACGACCTCCCGGCCAACGGCGTGAAATTCTTCGGCGGCACCTGGGGATCGTGCGGCAGCGCCACCCTCAACGTCCTGGCAGAGGGCACCACGGTACGGAACCTCACCGTGGAAAACGCCTACGACGAGGCCGCCAACGGAGGCAGCCAGGCACTCGCGGTCCGATCCGTGGCAGACCGCGTGACGTTTGACGGCACCCGGTTCCTCGGCAACCAGGACACCTACCTCGCAGACACCACCGGCCGCGACGCCACGGCCCGCACCTACCTGAAAAACTGCTACATCGAAGGGGACGTGGACTTCATCTACGGCCGCGGCACCGCGGTCTTCGACGGCTGCACCATCCACTCGCTGGACCGCGGCAGTGACACCAACAACGGCTACATCGTGGCCCCCAGCACCAAGAACTCCAACCCGTACGGCTTCCTGATCGTGGACAGCACGCTCACGTCCGACGCCGCCCCCGGGACCGTCAGCCTGGGCCGCCCCTGGTTCGCCAGCAGCGACCCGGACGCCCACCCGATGGCCGTCATCCGCGACTCCGTCCTGGGCAGCCACATCGCAGTCCGGGGCTGGTCCGACATGAGCGGCCACTCCTGGACCGAGGGCCGGTTCGCCGAATTCAACAACAGCGGACCGGGCGCCTACGTCAACGAGTTCCATCCCCAGCTCACACCCGAGGATGCCCTCACGTTCACCAAGGAAGCCTTCCTGGGCGACTGGACACCGGCGGGACGTGGCTGAGATGGCGCAGGCACAATCAGAGTCACCGGACCTGGACATCCGACGGCGAACCCTCCTCGCGGCGGGACTGACGGCTGGCACGCTGGTTGCGTCCGGCCTGCTCAGCCCGGCAGCGACGGCGGCGGACACCGGCGGCGTGAGTCCCGCCGTCGGAAGTAACGGCTCTGCAGAAGCGGGACTGCCCGTCAACCGCGCACTCGGCGGCGGATCTGCCGGCACGGCGTGGACTGAGGCGCCGCAGGGGTTCGCCGGCGTTGCGGCGTACGGCCGCGCCGGCACCACCGGCGGGGCGGGCGGCAGGCTGGTCCACGCCAGCACCCCGGACCAGCTCCGGGCCTTCGCCAGGAGCACTGAGCCGCTGGTGGTGATCCTGCACGGCGAGCTGGTGTTCCCGCAGTACGAAAAGCTGGCGGTCACTGCCAACAAGTCCTTCCTCGGGGCGGGGGAAGGAGCCGCGGTGGTGAACGCCGGCTTCAAGCTCATCAACGTTTCCAACGTCATCTTCCGCAACTTCACGGTCCGGGACTCGTACATCCCCGGCGACTTCGTGGGGAAGCGCCCGGACAACGACAGGGACGGGATCCAGATGGACACCAGCACCCACGTCTGGGTGGACCACATGTATTTCACCCGCCTGGGCGACGGCCTGGTGGACATCCGCAAGGACTGCGACAACATCACGCTGTCCTGGAACGTCTTCGCGGACCACAACAAGGCCCTGGGCGAGGGCTGGACCCAGAACGTGGTCACCCGGCTGACTCTGCACCACAACTGGATCCGGAACACCCACCAGCGCAATGCCAGCCTGGACAACACCGCGGCGTCCCACGTCTACAACAACTACCTCGAAAACATCTCCAGCTACGGCATGCTGGGGCGGAACGCAGCCCTGCTGGTGGTGGAAGGCAACTACTTCCGGGACGTGCGGAATCCGCTCCACCACCAGGGCCCGGGAGGCGAGCTGGTGGCCCGGGACAATATCTACGAACAGTGCACCGGGAACACCGGCCAGCAACGGGGCCAGTCCTTCGATCCGGCCGCGGCGTACGCCTACGAACTCACACCCACGACGGCGGTTCCTGCGCTGGTCCGCGCCTTCGGCGGACCCTTGGGCGGAACGGAACCTGCGCCAGGCAGGGTCATCACGGTGGCGCTCGACGGCACCGGGGACTTCGCCAGCATCCGGGCTGCCGTCGGGGCGATCCCGCCGAACAACCCGGGCCCGGTCACCGTGCTGCTCCAGCCCGGCACCTACCACGAGCCCTCGATGATCTGGGGCGACCGGCGCAACGTCACCCTGGCCGGGGCAACGGGAAATGCCGCGGACGTGGTGCTGACCAACAGCGAAGGCGTCACCCTGGTCGTGGCTGCCGACGGTTCAACGGTGCGGGACCTGACCGTCACTTCCGACACCCCGCAGGACGGCGATGTCATCCGTGCCACCGGGCGGAATGTCAGCTATGCCAACGTGGCGGTTCTCAACGGAACATCCGGCTAGGGGCTGGTCAACGTTCTTGAAGTCCTACTAGGCTTCGAGAACGGCCCGCAACCGGGAATCGAAGGCGATCACGAGGAGCGAAGTTGTCCAACCACACGTACAGCATTACTGAAATTGTCGGCACCTCCGAAGAAGGCGTGGACGCTGCAGTCCGCAACGGGATCGCCGAGGCCGCCAAGACGCTCCGCAACCTTGACTGGTTCGAGGTCAAGGAAATCCGCGGTCACCTCGAAGATGGCAAAGTTGCCGACTGGCAGGTGCGGATCAAGCTCGGTTTCCGCCACGAAAGCTGACCAGCCAGAGTATTAAGAGTGATGGCCGCGTCCTTTGGACGCGGCCATCACTCTTTAACTTCAGTTCGACGAGACGATGCCTGTGGTGCGCCGGCGCCAGATGGTGGGAACGCCGTCGAACGCGGGGAACACGTGGCCCTCGAAAAACGACAGGACCGTGTGCGGGTCAGCTTCGGGGCTCCAGAGTCCGGACGCGGGGCAGTGGGAGCCGGTTGTGGCGGTGCGGCCGTTGCTGGCGGCGGTGGCCTGGCGTTCCTTGAGCAGTGCGATGCGTTTCATCGTTGAGACCATCCTTGGTGGAGAAAAGTTTGTTCCTCCAGCCTAGGAACGGCGCGATCCGATCCCAATGGGCTCCTGGCCAGAATCCTGTTGTTGTGCTGGCCAAATGTACAGCCCTGGAGATACAGGGCTGCAGTTACTGCCGGTTTTCGGGGACAGCGGGCGGCGCCGCGGCCGCAGTCCCCGGCTGCTCCGCAGGCCCGGCACCGTCGCCGGCATGGGCACCAAGGCTCAGCAGGGCAAGGGCGTCCGACGACGGCGAGCCGGGTTTTGCCGAGTACACCCGGAGTGCCTGGTCGGGATCGTCGGGCAGGACAAGGTTTTCAAAGTTCAGTTCCAGGTCTCCAACGGCGGGGTGGTGGAGCCGGACGCTGCCGGCGGACCGGGTGGCCACGCGGTGCCCTGCCCACCATTGGCGGAAGTGCTCGCTGTGGACCGCGAGCTCGCCCACCAGCTGGTTGGCCTGCGCATCATTGGGATGCCGCCCCACGTCCACGCGGAGCGCTCCGGCCGCTTCCGCTGCAACGGTCTTCCAGTCGCGGAAGAGCTCCCGGGCGCCGGGGTCGAGGATCAGCCAGCGGGTGAGGTTGCGTTCCTGGGGCGGAAGGGCCTGGAAATCTGCGAAGAGAAGGAATGCCATCCGGTTGCCGGCGAGGACGTCGGTCCGGCGGCCCAGCACCATGGCCGGGACGTCGCCCACGGCCTCCAGGAGCTGGCGCAGCGCCGGACGGACAGCCTGCGCAGGTCCGGGGGAACGCGTGCTGGCCGCGCAGTTTTCCAGGAGGTCCATCATGTGCGCATGCTCGCCGGTGTCCAGCCGGAGGGCGCGGGACACCGAATCCAGCACGGTGCGGGAGGGGTGGATGTTCCGCCCCTGCTCAAGGCGGATGTAGTAGTCCGTGCTGACGCCTGCCAGCTGCGCCACTTCCTCGCGCCGGAGGCCGGGAACGCGGCGCGCGCCGGAAGTGCCTGTCGCTCCCGCGTCTTCAGGACTCAGCCGGGACCGCATGGCCTTCAGGAATTTTCCGAACTCGGCGCTCTGACCCATGCACCCTATTCTGCACGGCCCGGGCAGGCACTTTCTACAACGAAGGTAGGACTGCCAGTCCTAGGAAAAACAGGGACAGGGTCAAGGGCTGACTATCGGCGGAAAAGTGCATAGGCTCATGGGAGAGCCCTTCCGAAAGCGTTTTCTCACCTATCACTTCAGCAAAGGAGCCACCCATGTCAGAGCTGACACCGGAGACAACACTGAACAACGGCGTCACCATCCCCCGGCTGGGCCTCGGCGTCTTCCAGGTTCCGCCGGAGGACACGCAGCGGATCGTCGAGGACGCACTGGCTGCGGGCTACCGCCACATCGACACGGCAGCCGGCTACCGCAACGAGGCAGGCGTCGGCGCGGCCATCGCCGCCTCCGGCCTTGCCCGCGAGGAAATCTTCGTCACTACCAAACTCCGCAACGGCGAGCAGGGCCGCGCGCAGGAGGCCTTCCAGAACAGCCGCAAGGCATTGGGCCTGGACTATGTGGACCTGTACCTCATCCACTGGCCGGTCCCGTCGCAGGGGCTCTACGTCCAGGCATGGAAGGAGATGGAGCGGCTGTACGAGAACAAGCAGATCCGCGCCATCGGAGTTTCCAACTTCCTCGCCGACCACCTGGACACCCTGCTGGAAGCCGCGGAAGTTCCGCCCGCGGTCAACCAGATCGAGCTGCACCCCAGCTACCAGCAGGCGGAGCTTGCCGCCAAGTGCCGCTCGCTGGGCATCGCGGTGGAGGCCTACAGCCCGCTGGGGCAGGGCGGCGACCTGAACGGGAACGCCGTCACCGCCGTCGCGCAGGCGCACAACGCCACCACCGCCCAGGTGGTGCTCGCCTGGCACCTCGCCGCGGGCACCATCGCCATCCCCAAGTCCGTGGACCCGTCCCGAATCCGCGAAAACTTCGCGGCCACATCCCTCACGCTCAGCGACGACGAACTTGCGGCCATCACGGCGCTGGAGTCCGGTGCGCGCATCGGTTCCGATCCCGCCGTCGCCTCCTTCACCCAGCTCTAACACCCCGACAAAACCAAAGGACCACACAATGCAGTACACCCACCTTGGCCGCTCCGGCCTGAAGGTTTCCCGCCTCTGCCTGGGCACCATGAACTTCGGCCCCCAGACCGAGGAAGCCGATGCGCACGCCATCATGGACTCGGCCCTGGAGTCCGGCATCAACTTCTTCGACACCGCCAACGTGTACGGCGGCACCGGCCACCGCGGCTGGACGGAAGAGATCATCGGCCGCTGGTTCGCGCAGGGCGGCGAGCGCCGCGAACGGACCGTCCTGGCCACCAAGCTGTACGGCACCATGACGGACCGTCCCAACGAGTCCAAGCTCTCTGCGCTGAACATCCGCCGGGCCCTGGATGCCAGCCTCAAGCGCCTGCAGACGGACTACATCGACGTCTACCAGTTCCACCACATCGATCGCGATACCCCGTGGGACGAGATCTGGCAGGCCATCGAAGTTGCCGTCCAGCAGGGCAAGATCCTCTACTCCGGCAGCAGCAACTTCGCCGGCTGGCACATCGCCCAGGCACAGGAGGCTGCCCGGCGCCGGAACTACACCGGCCTGGTCAGCGAGCAGTCCATCTACAACCTCTTCCGCCGTGAGGTGGAGCTGGAGGTCATCCCGTCCGCCCAGCAGTACGGCCTGGGCCTCATTCCATGGTCGCCGCTGCAGGGCGGACTCCTCGGCGGTGTGCTGAAGAAGCAGGAACAGGGAGTCCGCCAGGGAGTCCGCCGCGCCGAGGGCCGCGCGCTGGAAACCCTGAAGAAGCACCAGGACCAGATCCAGCAGTACGAGGACTTCGCGGACGACCTGGGCCACGCGCCGGGCGACGTCGCCCTGTCCTGGCTGCTGCACCAGCCGGCGGTCACCGCGCCGATTGTGGGGCCGCGTACGCAGGAACAGCTCGACGCCGCCGTCCGGGCTTTGGATGTCACGCTCGACGCCGATGCGCTCAAGCGGCTCGATGACATCTTCCCGGGGCACCGCCCGGCCCCGGAAGACTACGCGTGGTGACCCCACTCGCACCTGAGGCCGACACGGTGGCGCCGAGGAGCATACTCTTCATCGGCGGCACCGGGGTCATCAGCGCGGCGGCGGCAGAACGCGCCGTCGCGCTGGGACACCGGCTGACCATCCTCAACCGCGGCCGGCAGACCGGCAGGCCGGTGCCGGACGGCGCCGAGGTCCTGCACGCGGATGTGCGTGACGCGTCCGCCGTCCGGGAGGTACTGGGCGGACGGGAGTTCGACGCCGTCGCGGACTTTATTGCCTTCACTCCGGACCAGGCGCGGGCCAGCATGGAGCTGTTCCGCGGCCGGACCGGGCAGTATGTGTTTATCAGTTCGGCCTCGGCGTACCAGAAGCCGCCCACCCGGCTGCCCATCCTCGAGTCCACTCCCCTGAAGAACCCGTTCTGGCAGTATTCGCGCGACAAGATCGCGTGCGAGGACCTTTTGTTTGCGGCGTACCGTTCGGAGGACTTTCCGCTGACGGTGGTGCGCCCGTCCCACACGTACGACCGCACCAAGATCGCCATGGTGGGCGGCTGGACGGACGTGCACCGGATGCGGGCCGGGCTGCCGGTCATGGTGCACGGCGACGGGACCTCGCTGTGGACCCTCACCCACAGCCGAGACTTCGCCAAAGCCTTTGTGGGGCTGTTGGGCCGACCCCAGGCCGTGGGCGAGAGTTACACCATCACCTCGGACGAATATCTGCCGTGGAACCAGATCTACCGGCTGTTCGCCCGGGCGGCCGGGGTTCCCGAGCCCGAGCTGGTCCACGTTGCCTCGGAAACTATCGCCGCGCACAGCGCCGAACTGGGGGCCAACCTGCTGGGCGACCGGTCCCACTCGGTGGTTTTCGACAACACCAAGATCAAGTCCCTTGTCCCGGGCTACACCGCCACCATTCCGTTCGCGGACGGAGCCAGGGAGATCGTGGACTGGTACGACGCCCACCCTGAGCTGCAGGCCGTGGACCAGCAGTTCATGGACCTCAGCGACCGGCTGACCGGCTGGGCCCGCAGTTCAGGGCGAGCGTGAGACGGTGCGTCGCGCGCAACTTCTCCCCGCCGCGCGGTCATTTCCCCTGGAATCGCGTGGGGGAATAGACCGCGGGGCGGGGAGAACCCATGGGGCACGTTCTGGCGCCGGAAATATTCTCCGGGCATTCGAGGGCTAGGAAGGGCGAAAGCACGAGAGACTGTTGAAATGACTCTTTCACCGCTCATCACGCTCAATGACGGTTACAGCATCCCGCAGCTGGGGCTCGGCACCTGGCCGCTGGACGACGATCAGGTGGCTGCCGCCGTCGTCAGCGCCGTGGAAGCCGGGTACAGGCACATCGACACCGCCGTGAAATATGGCAACGAGGAAGGTGTGGGCAACGGCATCCGGGCCAGCGGGGTGGACCGCAGCGAAATGTTCGTCACCACCAAGCTGGACGGCCAGTTCCAGGGCCACGACCGGGCTGCTGCGGGGCTGGAGGGGTCGCTGAAGCGGCTGCGGCTGGACTACGTGGATCTCCTGCTGATCCACTGGCCGCTCCCCTCCCGTGACGAATTCATCTCGACGTGGAAGACGTTCGAGCGGCTCCAGGCGGAGGGGAAAGTCCGGTCCATCGGCGTCTCCAACTTCAAACCGGCCCATCTGGAGCGGCTGCTGGCCGAGACGGACGTGGTGCCGGCGGTGAACCAGATCCAGCTGAGCCCGGCGATCACCCGCGTGGCCGAACGCGAGTTCAACGCCAGGCACGGAATTGTTACCGAATCGTACAGCCCGCTGGGCGGTTCCGGGGCAAGCCTGCTGGGCGCCCCGCTGCTCTCCCAACTGGGTGAAAAGTACGACAAAACGCCGGGGCAGCTCGTATTGAGGTGGCATGTTCAGAACGGACTTGTGGTCATTCCAAAGTCGGGCGATCCGGAGCGGATGAGGGAGAACCTGGACGTGTTCGATTTCGCCCTGGATCCGCAGGATCTAGCGGAATTAGCCATCCTGGACGAGGGGCCCGGCGCGGGCAACGATTCGGACTTAACCGGGCACTGAACCATGCTTGGAGTAGCCCTCTTCCGAACCATGGGGTTGGCAAATCAATAGTAAGCATGATTACTATTGAGGCAGAAGGATGAAGCGTCCCCGGGATCCGGGTACCTCCTTTATGTAGGAAGAGGAACGACAAAATGGGTTTTTTCGCATTCTTGATTCTCGGCCTTATTGCTGGTGCGATCGCTAAGGCGATCCTCCCGGGCAAGCAGGGTGGCGGCATTTTCATCACCTTGCTCCTGGGCGTCGTAGGAGCATTCCTCGGCGGCTGGATTGGCGGAATGATTTTCGGTACCGGCCTGCAGGAGTTCTTCTCGCTGCAGACCTGGCTGCTGGCCATCGGCGGAGCGGTCATCGTGCTGCTCGTCTATGGCATGATCACCAAGCGCAGCGTCCGTAGCTAACTGCGGCACCAGCCAGGAGACCGGCCTGGGGAGAACATCCCCGGGCCGGTTCTCTTTTCCCCCGGCCACTGGACCGGATTGAAAACCTTCTCACGGAGCAGGAGTTCATCATGAAAAACAAACTTCTTTTGGGTATCGGGATCGCTGCGGGCTACGTCCTGGGATCGCGGTCCGGCCGGGCGGCTTACGACAAGCTGAAGGCCCAGGCAGCGGGTCTTTGGGACAGCAAGCCCGTCCAGGACAAGGTCGCGGCCGCCACGGAAGCCATCAAGGAAAAGGCTCCGGAGGTGGCGGACCAGTTGGGTGAGGCGGCCCGCCGCGCCGGAACCGTGATCGGCTCAGCCATGCACCACGACACAGCGTCCAGCAACGGCAAAGCCAAAACGTCCGACGTCGGCGCCTCCACCGGCGCGCCCGGCACCGGCGACCACGTCCCGGCTCACAGCACGCATCCGGAAACGGTCAACCTGGGCACGTCCGATGTTCATTCGGACCCCGCGCTGAACGACGCCACGGGCCAGGACTGGTCCGATGAAGGCGGCGCAACCCCCGCAGGTGCGGCCACCAACGTGGACCCGAAGCGCGACTGATCCCCCGGTTCCGGACCGTTCCGGACGAAAAGTTACGCTGCTTCTACTCCGCGTAGAAGGCTCTTGGCATAACTGTGCTAAAACTGATTGACCTTGCTGGCCGTCGCGATCCTTGGGGGACGCGGCGGCCGGCGGCGTTTCACGGTGTGGCCGCGAAACGCGGGCTCAGGTGACCAGCTCGGCAGCCCCGAACGACACGCTGAACTGGACGCACCACAGGTCCACCGCGGGGTACTTCGAGAGGTCTACGTCGGCCGGAATCGGGTACACCTGATTTCCCTGGTTTCCCTTGATCATGCCGAGGTCGTAGTAGTCCGCCGAGCCGGCCGTGAACCATCCCGCCGTCCCTTCCACCACGTGGGCTGCGCTTAACCAAACATGCACATCCGGTCCGTTCGACGTATCCAGGTTCTCCAGCGTGAGCACCCTGGAACCATCCGGCTGCTGGACGATCCGGACGGTGCCCGTGGTGGTGTGTTCATGGCTGATCAGGGTGCCCGCCGCAAGCTGTACCGGGCCCGCGGGAGTGGGTGTCGGCGTCGTAGTTGTTGATGGTGGGGTGCCCGGCGTTGACGTGCCCGGCGTCGAGGTTAGGGGCGTAGGCGGGGTCGGTTGTGCCTGCGCGGGAGCGCTGGCAACGATGGGGAGCTGCTCGTCCACCCGCACGTCCACAAAGAGCAGCCACGGCTTAAACACCACAAACCCAATCACGAGCGCTACCGCTGCAACGACCGTCGCGATAGTCCATTTCCGTCGTCGTGAAGGACCGGGCTTTTCGCTCGCCGACTTTCCGCTCATGGAATCATCGTCCGCGCTTCCGCTGGTAGGCGCAACGGACGCTCCAATGCCGCACGGCACATTTCGGGAGCCCAAGCTGCAGCTCCTTTTTGCCTCTCGCCAAAGCGCTGAATGAGTGCTGTGATGAGAGTCAGATAGTCCGTGCGTTGCGCGAGGCGTGGGACGGTTAGGCAAAAATGAGCACTTCGGGCGGCGCCCCCGTTGTTCCTTCAGGCTGGTATCCCGATCCTGCAGGGACGGGGCGGTTCCGGTGGTGGGACGGTTCGGCGTGGACCGACCAGTTCAGCACGCCGCATGTTCCGACTGCCTACACCAATCCGTACGCGAATACGCCATACGCACCCCAACGTCCGCTTATCAGCCGCGAAACCCCGGTCTATAATCCGCTCATTTGGATCATCACGCTGCTCCCGTTGCTGACTATGGTGCTGCTGCTGTTTTGGAACCCGGATTTCCGTGTTATTTACGTCGGAAGTCAACAGAGGCCAACGGTGGACCCGTCGTCGATCTTCACGCCGGTCTATTTCCTCCTCGTCTTCTCGGGCTTCCTGACATACGCGGCGACTGTTCTCCTGGCCTATTTCGACAGCGAACGGCTCAAACGCGACGGCGTAACCAGGCCGTTCCACTGGGCGTGGAGCTTCCTCAGCGGCCCGGTGTACGTGATCGGCCGCTCGGTGATCGTGGCCAAGGTTGCTCCGGGACGGGGGCTCGCGCCAATTTGGGTGCTGATCGGGGTTGTCTTCCTCAGTTTCGTGGTGAGCACCATCAAAATGTCGGCGCTGATGTCCTCCGTATATAACTCCATTCCCAGGTGAGCGGCCGGACACCTGCTGCGGGATTGACCCGGGTTCGTGCTGCGCCGTTACTGTCGTACTCCCTTGGCAGAGTATTCCTATGGAGGCCATTGCGGATCAGCAGGCGGAGCACAGCGGTTCAACTGCCGTACTTTCGCGTGCCGGTTCCCGCGGCGGGGCTGAGTCGCATGGAGCGTTCGACGGCGGCGCCCGGGTGGGTCGCCCGGCCCGCCGTTGGTTCCTGGGCGCGGAATCGGTGCTGGGCTTAATTGTCGTACCCCTTTGGCAGAGTGTTCCTATGGAAGCTCTTAGGGTTCAGCGCGCGGGGCGCGGAGGCCATGCCGGCCTGCGAAATCGTGCTGATTCGCCTGTTGGGGGCGCTTCCAAGAGTCTGACGTTCGACGGCAGCGCCGGCGCCGGGCCAGTTGCGGCCTGGTTTTTCGTTTCCCGCCGATGGGTTCTCCGGACCGGAATCGGTGCGGACCTTAATTGTCGTACCCCTCTGGAAGAGTGTTTCTATGGAAGCTCTTAGGGTTCAGCGCGCGGGGCACGGCGGCCATGCCGGCGTGCGAAATCGTGCTGATTCGCCTGTTGGGGGCGCTTCCAGCGGCCGCGGTTTCGGCGGCGGTGCCCGGGCCGACCGGCCTGAACGGCTGGGCGTCAGCTGCACTCCTTTCACGGAGGCTGTCGGGCTTCGGGACACCGCCGAAACCCCCGGGCTCGTTGAGGCTGCCGCACCGGCCGCGAGTATTGCGGCCGCCGAAGCTTCCGGATCCGGCGGATACGGGGCCGGGGCCGGCGCACTCCTCCACGCCATTGCGGTGGTGAACGCTGCGGCGATCGCGGCTCCCGGGGCGTTGGCGATGGCCGACTACGCCGAAGCCGCGCAATACGCCGGCATGGCCGAGGAACTCTCCCGGACCGTGGAATACCTGCAGATCCTCAGCGCCGGCGCCGTGGACCACACCCGCACCCAGGCCATCACCGACGCAGCAACCGCCCGCTCCAGATCCGCCCGGTCCTGGGTCACAGGCTGGGACAACGGCACCGAAACCCTGAACGAAACCGACACCTCCTGGCCCGCCGCCTCCGCGGGTGGCAGGACGGCGCCGGTCCCTGCGCGCACGGTTCCGCCGTCACCGGCCGATGACGGGTGCAAGAACACCGAAGAATTCCTCCGCGTCAGGCTCCGGATCGGTGTCAGCGAAGCCCGCCGCCGCCTCCACCTCGCCCACTGCGTCCTGCCCGCCACCACCCTCACCGGCGACACCACACCCGCGCTCCGCGAACACCTCGCCGCAGGACTGGCACCAACAACCAGCACCACCCCCGACAGCGAAACGGCTACCGGCACGGACACCAGCACTGCCCCGGACACAGACACGGACGAAAGCGGGCCGGACGTTTCCTTCGCGAGCCCGGCTGTGTCATCCCGGGCCGGAACGATCATCAGCCTCACCCTGAACCGGCTCCAACACCAGACCACCCCCGAAACCCTCGCCCGGATCGAGCAGGACCTCACCCGCACCGCCGCCACCGCAGACCCGGACTTCCTCACCCGCGTCGCCCGCCGCTGGGCAGACACCCTCGACGCCGACGGCACCGAACCCAGCGAAGAAACCCTCCGCCACACCCAGGGCGCGTTCATCCGCAAACCCCGCCACGGCCTGCACCACCTCGAAATCTTCGCCACCACCGACCAATACGAACACCTCCTCACCGTCATGAACACCGCCACCAACCCCCGCACCACCAGCCCAGACACAAGCGGGGCTGACAAGGGCACCGTCAGCGGCTCCGGCGCCGGGGACATCTGGCAGGACAACGAGATAGACCTGGACCGCCGCACCCGGTCCCAGAAACAACTCGACGGCATCATCGGCGCCGTCAAAGCCGGCCTGAACACCACCACCCTGCCCACCACCGGCGGCAACCGCCCCCAAATCATCGCCACCATCAACTACCAAGACCTCTTCCCCGACCCCGGCACCGACGCCGCGCCTGAAGAAACAGCCACCGGGACCGGAACCTTCGTCTTCACCGGCCCCGTCGCCGCCACCACACTGCGCAAAATCGCCTGCGATGCCGACATCATCCCCGCCCTCCTCGGCACCCACAGCGAAATCCTGGACCTCGGCCGTAAAACCCGGCTCTTCACCCCAGCCCAACGCACCGCCCTCACAGCCCGCGACCAAGGCTGCACCTTCCCCAACTGCACCACCCCCGCGCCCTGGTGCGAAGCACACCACATCACCTACTGGTCCCACGACGGCCCCACCGATCTCAACAACGGCGCACTCCTATGCACCCACCACCATCACCTCGTCCACAAAGAACAATGGACCATCACCAACCAAAACGGCGTGCCCTGGTACACACCCCCACGCCACATCGACCCCACCCAAAAACCACAACAAAACCACTACTTCAAACCCCCACCGCCACCCCGCGAATAACCACCCACAGCAACAAACGGCAACGCCCGAACAAGAATGGAACCGGGATCGGTCGACACCGGCAGTGCCAGACGTGCGACCCGTGCCCGGCGGGCGCGCGGCGCGGGCCGCGCGGGAAATCGGGAACGGGAAGGCCTAGGAGACTGCTGAATTAGTCACGGGGTGGGCGGGTCGGCTGGACTCGCGGGCCTGGTGGTTAAGACTGGTCTTATGCAGGGACGCGAGGATGCGCAACGCGGGTATTTGGATGTGGAGGCGCTGGCCGGGGAGTTGTTGGTTCCGGGCAGTGTCTTCGCTTTTCTGGCCAGGCATCGGGGGCGGTTGTTTCCGGATTCGATGATGGAGGACCTCTTTCCGTCGCGGCGTGGCCGGCAGTCGGTTCCGGCGCCGGTTATCGGGTCGGTGCTGGTGTTGCAGGCGTTGCAGGGCCTCTCTGACAGGGAGACCGCGGAGGCTTTGACCTTTGATCTGCGGTGGAAGGCCGCGTGCGGGTACGGGCTGACTGATACCGCGTTACACCCGAGCACGCTGACGTATTGGCGCAGGCGGTTGGCCGGTTCCGGGAATCCGCACCGGATCATGGAAGCGATTGCGGAGGTCGTCGCCGAGACCGGCGCGCTGAAGGGCAGGCGCCGGAGGGCTGTGGATTCGACGGTTCTTGATGACGCGGTCGCGAGGCAGGACACCATTACGCAGCTGATCGCGGGGATACGCCGCTTCGGCCGTGATGTCCCTGGCGGGCAGGAACTCCTGACCGCCCAGGCCACGGGCTATGACTACACGCGCACCGGCAAACCGGACATCGTCTGGGATGACCAGGACGCCAAAGACGGGCTGGTTTCCGCGCTGATCACGGATGCGCTGGCTCTGTTGGCCGCGGTCGGTCCCGAGACCTTGGACGGCAGGGCGGCCGATGCGTACGCGCTGCTTGCACTGGTTGCCGGGCAGGACGTGGAACCGGCCGAGGACTCGGACGGGACCGACGGTCGGTGGCGTATCGCCCGGAAGGTCGCCCCGGACCGGATGATCTCCACCGTGGACCCGGACACTAGGCACGCGCACAAAACCCAGTCCCGGCAGCAGGACGGGTTCAAGGCCCATATTGTCATCGAGCCCGATACCGGGCTGATCACCGCTGCGGAGCTGACCAAGGCCTCGGGAGCGGAGAACAGCGACAGTGCCGTCGGTGCGCGGCTGATCGGCATGGATCCTACGATCGCCGGCAACAGCGTGGACGTCCTGGCCGACTCGGCCTACGGTTCCGGGGAAATGCTCGCTGCCCTTGCCCGCACCGGGCATACCCCGGTGATCAAACCCTGGCCGCTGCGCCCGGCCGTCGAAGGCGGGTTCACCCTCGACGATTTCACCGTCGATGAAGCAGCCGGCACCGCGACCTGTCCGAACGGTATCACCAGGAAGATCACCGCCAAGCGGCGGGTCACGTTCGGTGCCGCCTGCACCGGCTGCCCACTCCGGCACCGGTGCACCGCCTCACCGCGGGGACGCAAGCTCGATCTCCACGAACACGACGCGCTGCAGCGCGAGCACCGTCAACGCGCCGCGGACCCGGCCTTCCGGGACGCTTACCGCAGGCACAGGCCGATGGTCGAGCGGTCCATCGCCTGGCTCACCCGCGGCAACCGACGCGTTCGGCACCGCGGCACCAGCCGGAACAACGCGTGGCTGCAACTACGGATAGCCGGACTAAACCTGCGCCGCCTACTCGCCCTGGGACTGAGAGTGAACCAGGGATCATGGACGCTGGGATAAACCGACCGGACCCCGGCGACTCAATAACCACTGGATGACGTCCCATATCAGGGGCAGAATGTACGCAAAGCGGGCGGAACGACCCCGTTATCGCACCCAAGGGTACTGACCAGAACACGCCGCTAGACGGCCCATTGGTGGCGTTCCGCCCGCCCCACAATCCCGCTTATTCAGCAGTCTCCTAGGAAAGATGGTGGCCGGGCGCGCGCGGACTACGACGCGGCGCCGAGCCGATGACTACCGTTCCGTCCAGTTCATCCGAGTGGACAGTCCGGGCGGCGAAACCCGCAGAAGCCATAATCGCGGCGGTTCCGGCCGCCTGCCGTTCACTCGTTTCGATCAGGAGATGCCCGCCAGGAGCCAGCCATTCCGCGGCCTCCGCAATCACCCGCCTGTGGAGGTCCAATCCGTCGGTGCCGCCGTCGAGCGATATACGCGGTTCGTAATTCCTTGCCTCTAGCGGCATGGTGTACAGCGCGCCAGTGGGAACATACGGAGCGTTCACGGCCAGGAGCCGAACACGCCCACGGATCTTGGAAGGCAACGCCGAGTACAAGTCGCCCTGATAGATCTGCCCGCCTACCCTGGTGACGTTCCGGCGCCCGCAGCTCACGGCAACGGGGTCAATGTCCGCGGCGTGGAGTTCGACGCCGGGCACCCGGGAGGCAATCGCCACCCCAACTGCCCCTGATCCGCAGCACAGATCCACCACAATTCCTGCAGGCGTGAGCGGCGTGCCGGGCGTGCGCGGCGTGGCCGGCGGGCCGGCCGGTGCGGCGAGGGCTTCCGTCGTGGGATCAACCGTGGCGAAACCAACCGTTGCGATACCTTCCTGCAGAAGCGTCACCGCTTCGGAGACCAGCAGCCCGGTGCGCCGGCGTGGCACAAAAACGCCGGGATCCACCGCTATCCGTAGTCCGCAAAACTCAGCCCAGCCGAGGATGTATTCCAGGGGTTCGCCGGCAACGCGGCGATCCACCCATTCGGCTAGTTCAAGAGTGCTGGTGGCCTCGGACAGGAGCAAGCGGGCCTCATCTTCGGCGAAAACGCAGCCGGCTGCCCGCAGCGCAGAGACAACATGGCCAAATGTGAGGGAATCAGAGAATAGTTCAGGAGCTGGCATGGGACGCCTTTCGGTGAGCCGATGGGGCACTCCGCGCGTCATTTAAGCCTGGCGGCCCGAACGGCAGGGTGATGGAGTACCCGAAACTGATGAAGCGGTAATCTCACTCACCTCCTTCTGCCTTGACTGGAACTCCCATGCTAACTGACGTCGCAATCCAGCCGCAGAAGCAAAATGTTGGCAGGATGGAACGCATGACTTCCGCGGAGCAGCAGACCCTCATCTGGACCGGCACGTACACAGCCGACGGCGGCGGCCAGGCAGAGGGTATCGGCGCCATCGCGGCCAGCAACGACGGCACGCTCGAATGGCTGGGGACGGCAGTCACGGCCGATTCGCCGTCGTTCGTTGCCGTTCACCCCACGTTGCCGGTGGTCTACGCCGTCGCCGAGCAGCGCCGGATGGTCCGCGCCTTCCGACGCACCGGAGAGTTTGGCCTGGAACCGATCGGCGAACCGCAGCCTGCCGGTGCTGCCACCTGCCACGTCGCCGTTGACCCCGCAGGCCGCTTCCTCATGGCCGCGTGCTGGGGCGACGGGCAGGTACTGCTCTACGAACTGGATCACGACGGCGGCATAACAGGGCGGTTCCAGGCAGCACCGTCGGTTGATCCCCACCACAGCGAAAGCCACAGCCTCAGCACCAACGAGCCGCGGCAAAGCCGGGCGCACGCCAGCCTGATGCTTGCCGACGGCCGGGCCATGACCACCGACCTGGGCCACGACACCCTGCGGATCTGGAACTACGTCCCCGGAGAAGGGCTCACGCCGGACCATGAGGTTGTCCTCCCGGAGGGCAGCGGCCCACGCCATCTGGTCCAGCACCCCAGCGGGAGCGTCTTTGTAGTGTCGGAATACTCGATCGAGGTCTTCGTGGTGGCCGCCGGTGAAGACGGCAGGTTCACGCTGCTGAACACCGGGTCAGCAACGTCCGGCGGAGCGCTCCCGGGCGATTCCGCAGCGGAGATCTGCCTGGGGCCCGGCGGCACCTACGCCTACGTGGGAGTCCGGGGCTCCAACCGGATCAGCGTCCTGGAGGTCGGCCCGGACGGCACCGGTCTCTCGCCGGTCGGGAACATCGCCAGCGGCGGCGACTGGCCCCGGCACCACCTGGTCCTCGGCCGGTGGCTGCACGTGGCGCACGAGCGCTCCGGCGACGTTGCAACCTTCGAACTGGACCCGGCCACCGGCCTGCCCGGGCCGGTTCTTCAGCTCCTCAAGACGCCGTCACCCACCGCGCTGGTGCCCGCGAACTAGCTTTCCGACCTTCCCTAAACACTGGATTTATTCAGTGCAAGCGCTTACAGTTGTGACTTGGTTCACGGGAGCACCCCTCGAGGATCCTGCCGGACCGACCACCACCGAGCAGTATTCACTTGCCTACAGCAAGCCTGTACAGCAGCGCCGCTAACCCAGGAAGGTCTCCTGACGTGAACTCCCGCACCCCCAGAAGCTCCACCCCAGGCCTCGATCCAGCCACCCAAGCCTGCCCACCGCCCAGCCGAACAAGGCTCCTGCGCACCGTGCCCTTCCGCGCCGCTGCCGGCATCCTGGCCGCGGCCGTGGCCGCCGCCACTGCTGTGCTCCCTGCGCAGGCGGCGCCGGGCCCCAAGGACCCGGGGTCGGCGTCGGCCCTTCATTCACTCCGCGCCCCGGTGACGGACGAGAACTTCTATTTTGTGATGGCGGACCGTTTCAGCAACGGGAACACAGCCAATGACGACGGCGGGCTGGGCACCGACCCCATGGTGTCCGGCTTCGATCCAACCAAAAAGGGTTTCTACAACGGCGGAGACCTGACCGGTTTGCTGGACAAGATCGACTACATCCAGGGCCTGGGCACCACCTCCATCTGGCTGACGCCGAGCTTCAAGAACAAGGCGGTCCAGCCGGAGGACAAGTCGGCCGGCTACCACGGCTACTGGGTCACCGACTTCACCCAGATTGATCCCCACCTGGGCACCAACGACGAACTGCAGGCCCTCATTGACGAGGCACACTTGCGCGGCATGAAGGTCTACTTCGACATCATCACCAACCACACCGCGGACGTGATCGGCTACCAGGAGGGCGCACGCCAGCCCTACGTCTCCAAGGACACCGAGCCCTACAAAACCGCGGCAGGTGAGGCGTTCGACGACCGCGACTTCGCCGGCACTGACGCTTTCCCGGCACTCGACGCAGCAACGTCCTTCCCGTACACACCTGTCCTGGATGAGGCAGAACAGAACCTGAAAGTCCCCAGCTGGCTGAACGATCCCACGCTCTACCACAACCGCGGCGACACTACCTTCCAGGGCGAGGACTCCTACTACGGCGACTTCTTCGGCCTGGATGACCTCTTCACCGAGAACCCCAAAGTGGTGGACGGCATGGAGGAGATCTACAAGACCTGGATCGGGGACTTCGGCGTGGACGGCTTCCGGATCGACACCATGAAGCACGTCAACAACGAGTTCTGGCAGGAATTCGGCCCGGAGGTCCTCAGCTACGCCAAGGCGCAGGGCAAGGACGAGTTCTTTATGTTCGGCGAAGTCTTCGACACGTCCAAGTCATTCACCTCGCAGTTCACCACCCGCAACCAGATGCAGGCCGTACTGGACTTCCCGTTCCAGGACGCCGCGCGCAGCTTCGCTTCCAAGGGCCAGGCCACCCGCTCCCTGGAGACCTTCTTCGCCGGAGACGACTGGTATACGGACGCTGATTCCAACGTCTACCAATTGCCCACCTTCCTGGGCAACCACGACATGGGCCGCATCGGCAGCTTCATCGCGGCCGACAACCCCGGGGCAACCGACACTGAGCAGGTGGCCCGCGACCAGCTCGCCCACGAACTGATGTATTTCTCCCGCGGCAACCCGGTGATCTACTACGGCGACGAGCAGGGCTTCACCGGCCCGGGCGGGGACCAGGATGCCCGGCAGACACTCTTCGCCAGCCAGGTTCCGGAGTACCTCGACGACGACCTGCTGGGAACCGACGCCACGCACGCCACCGACAACTTCAACGCCGGCCACCCGCTGTACGCCAAGATCAGCCAGCTCGCGGCCCTGACCAAGGAACACCCGGCCCTGCGCGACGGCGCCCACCAGCACCGCTACGCCTCCGATGGTCCCGGGATCTATGCCTTCTCGCGCACGGACTCCGAAGACCAGCGCGAATACGTCGTTGCCCTGAACAACAGCGAGCAGCCGCAGACGGCGGACGTGCCCACCTACATCGACAAGCGCACGTACACCCGGATTTACGGCGCCGCCGCCGAGGAAGCCAAGACCTCAGCGGACGGGAAGCTGACGGTCACCGTACCGCCGCTGTCCGCCGTCGTCTACCAGTCCTCGGGCCGCATTCCGCACTCCAAGGCCGCTCCCGCCGTCGCGCTCCAGGAACCTGCCGCGGCACCCGCTGACAACGGCCGGATCAAGGTAACGGCCGACGTCGGCGGTGCTTCGTTCTACGAGGTCACCTTCGAGGCGAAAACAGCCGGCGGTGGCTGGGCGCCGATCGGCACCGACGACACCGCCCCCTACCAGGTGTTCCACGACGTCGCGGGCCTGGATGCCGGTACCGCCCTCGAATACCGGGCCACCGTCCTGGACAACGGCGGCCACACAGCCACCAGCGCGTCCAAGGCAGCGTCGGTTCCGGCGCCGGTCCTGACCATTCAGAAGCCGGTTGAGGGCAGCAGCGTGGAGGGTTCCGTGGAGCTCAGCGCCACAGCCGATCCGGAGAAATCCAGCCACGTGGTGTCCTTCGAGCGCAGCGTGGCCGGCGGAGAGTGGACGGCCGTGGGCTCGGACGATTCCTCGCCGGTGTATTCGGTGGTGGATGACCTGGCGGCCCTGGAACTGGCCGACGGCACGAGGGTGCAGTACCGCGCCACCATGACGGGGCCCGGCTTCAGCGTGGCCAGCGAAGCGCGGACGGTGTTCGTGGGGGAAGCGCCGCAGCCCGGCTCGGTGACTGTGGCCGGGGACCTGAACCTGCAGATGGCGTGCGCAGAATGGGATCCTGCCTGCCCGCAGGCCATGATGACCCTCGATCCGGCGGACAGGATCTGGCGGCTGACCGTTGACCTGCCCGCCGGACAGTACAAATACAAGGCCGCGCTCAACGGCACCTGGGATGTGAACTACGGCGCCGGCGGGGTCCTCAACGGGCCGGACATCGTCCTGGACCACCCAGGCGGGGCCGTCACGTTCCGCTACGACAACAGCACGCACGTCGTCAGTGCCGTATACGCCTCGCAACAGCCGGGGGCGGTTGCCATCGCCGGCAGCCTGGACAGCGAGCTCGGCTGCGCTGCCGACTGGGATCCCGCCTGCGACCAGGCCCAGTTGACCCTGGACCCGGCAACCATGGTGTGGAAACTGGCTGTGCCTGACCTGCCGGCCGGCACGTATCAGTTCAAGGCTGCGCTGAACCGCAGCTGGACACTGAACTACGGCGCTGACGGCATGGCCAACGGCGGCGACATCTCCTACACGCACGACAGCGGCCCGGTCACCTTCCGGTACGACCACGTCACCCACCTGCTCACGGCGGGCTAACCCCTTCATAGAGCAACGCGGGGTCATTTATTGCCCAATATGAGTCCTTGGAAGGGCAGGGAGTGACCCCGCGTTGCTTGATGGGGCAGTGGTAGACGAGTGTCAGCCCTTGAGTGGCTGCCCCAGGCCCGTGACAAACCGCCGGATGGCGAGCTCGGCAGTGGGCGGCTCACCGAAGAACTGCCGCTGGAGGGTGGTGTCCGCGACATAGCGGCCGGTCTGGAACCACTCGATCATGGCGGCGAGGTCCTTGGCCATGGGGCTGACCGGTGCCAGCATCGTTCCCGCCGCGCGCAGAATGCCGGCAGGCACGGTGCGGACACTGAGGGTTTTGCCGGTGAGCCGCCCGGCAATGTCCGCGACGTCCTGCATGCCCACTGGCCGGTCCCAGCCGATGTCGATGCGCCGGCCTTCGAGATCCGGAAGGTCAACTGCCTCCGCGAGGTAGCCGGCGAGATCGGACGTGAGCACAAAGGTCAACGGGATCCGGGGCGATCCCATCCACGTGAGCCGTCCTTTCCTGAACGGATCGCCGCCGAACCGCGTGACCTGGTCCAGGAATGCGCCGGGTCGGAGCGCCACAAACGGGACGCCCAATTGCTCCAACCGGTCCTCCGTGAGCTTTTTGTGCCAGAAGTGCGGAACCTGCGGCGTCTGGTCGCAGGTGAGGATGCTGGTCAGGACAAAGCGCCGGATGCCCGTGCGGCTGGCTGCCTCCACAAGGTTGGTGTTGCCCACGGTGTCGGTTTTAGGGGTGTCGCCCTTGCGGTGCCGGGTGTAGCCGGCCGCGGAGGTGATCACGGCGTCGGCGCCCTCCATTGCCAGCAGCAGCGACCAGGCGTCCATCATGTCGCCCCGTGCGATCTCCACTCCGGCGGCTTCGAGCCGGGACGCGTCGGAGCCCGGACGGACCAGCGCCCGCACCTGCTTTCCGCGTTTGAGCAGCTCCGTGGCAACCTGGCTGCCCAGCATGCCGGTGCCGCCGACTACGAGTACAGGCCCCGCGCTCATGAGAGCGCCTCCGAGACTGCGGCCAGCAAAGTGTTGAACCGCTCGTTGGCGGGGAGGTCGTCAATGAACACCGGCTTTCCGTCCGGACCGCCCAGCGGGACCTGCCAGTTCGGGTACAGCGCCTCGGTGGTGCCGGGCTGGTTCTGCACCCGCCGCTCCCCCACCGCATCCACCAGTGCCACCCCGAGCAGGACCGACGGCGACTGGGCAAGCAGGCGGTGCAGCGCCACAATGGTGCGCTCCTCGCTGGCGTCGCTTCCGGGCAGGAGCCCGCGTTCGCGCAGCAGTCCCATCATCTTTTCCAGCGTGGCCGTGTGCTCCGCCAGCTCCTCCGCCTCGGAACGCTCCAGCAGGCCCAGCCTGCTGCGAAGCGCCACATGGTTTCCGGCCAGGTAGCCGGCGGTGGGCGGCAGGTCGTGCGTATTGACGCTGGCGAGGGCCTGCGTGCGGTACCTTTCCGGCGGAAGGGGCGAGTCGCCGTCGTTCTCAAACCACAGGATGGACGTCCCCAGGATGCCGCGCGCGGCAAGGTAGTCACGGACCCACGGCTCGAACGTGCCGAGGTCCTCGCCGATCACCACGGCACCGGCGCGCTGGGCCTCAAGCGCCAGGATGCCGATCAGGGCATCGTGGTCGTACTTGACGTAGGCGCCGTCCCGCGGCGAGTTGCCGGCGGGGACCCACCACAGCCTGAACAGGCCAAGCACGTGGTCCACGCGGATGCCGCCCGCGTGCCGAAGCACCGTTGAGAGCATGTTGCGGAAGGGTGCGTAGCCGGCCTCAGCCAGCCGGGTGGGATGCCAGGGCGGCTGGTTCCAGTCCTGGCCGAGCTGGTTATACATGTCCGGCGGCGCGCCCACGCTGACGCCGGGGGCGAGGACACCGCGCAGCGTCCAGGCGTCGGCGCTGCTCAGGTCAACGCCGACAGCCAGGTCGTGGACCACGCCCAGCCGCATCCCGGCGCGGCGTGCCGCCTGTTGCGCGTTCTCCAGCTGCTCGTCGCAGATCCACTGCAGCCAGCGGTGGAAGCCGATCCTGTCCGCCAGCTTTTCCCTCAGCGATTCGGCCTCGGGGGATCCCAGGGCGCAGTCCGGATCGGCCCAGAGCGGATCCTCCGGAGCCAGGTCCTCGCGGATGGCGGACCACAGCGCGAAGTCGTCCAGGCCCTGGCCGGAGATCCGGCAGAATTCGTCGAACGCCGCCTGCCGCGCCGGGGCGCGGCGGGCGTGGTACAGCAGTTCCAAAGCCTGGAGTTTGGCCGCGTAGACGGCGTTCCGGTCCAGCTTCTCGGCGTCCCTGTTCAGTCCGTGGACCTGTTCCTGGAGCCGGTCCACCGCGGCCCGCCTGCGCGGCTTCAGGTAGGCAAGCTCGGGGATGGCCTCCACCCGGATGTAGAGCGGGTTGAAGAACCGGCGCGTGGACGGAGAGTAAGGCGAGGGCTGGACCGGCGGGACGGGCTCGGCGGCGTGCAGCGGGTTGACCAGGACATAGTCGGCGCCGCGGGCACCGCTGAGGGTGGCCAGGTCCGCCAGGTCCGCGAAGTCGCCGATCCCCCAGGACCGCTTGGACCGCACGGAATACAGCTGCGTGGCCAGGCCCCAGCCGCGGCGCTCCAACAGCGGCGCGGCGGTGGTGAGCCGGGCCGGAACCACCACCAGCGCACCCTGGGCGGTGACGCCGTCGGACTCGGCATGCAGCGTGTGCCAGCCCAGCGGCAGACCCTCCGGCACGGCGAACGTGGCGCGCCCGGTGGCGATGCCGTCCACGTCCTGCGGCGGCACCCAGATGTCCTGCTGGACGGCGTCCACGGGCCCGCCGGTGCCCGTTTCGAGCTCCACGTGCAGACGGGCAGTGGCGCCGTCCCGGACGTGCACGGGAACCAGCGCGGTTTCACCCTGCTGGACCACGACGGCGGGCGGCAGCATCCGCCGCCACGGCGCCAGTTCCGCCTCGGCCAGGGCAGCCTCGATCAGCTCATCGGAATGCGCCGGGACCCCCAGCGCGGCCAGGACCTTGATCAGGGTGGCCGGGGCGACGCTGTGCGGCAGTCCGTCCCAGCCATGGAACGACGTACCCACGCCGTGAGCGTCCGCGAGGCGCTGCAGGAGGTGCTGATCCACTGGCCCACGACCGGCCGCCCCGCCGCCGCCGGGGGAACCCGGCATTTCGGAGAACTGCGCGTACTGCTGGTCTGGAGCCTTCATGGATGTCCGCCTCGCCTGGTGTGATGGGCCCGAACTTACATTGATGCTTTGCACGTTGTTGCTTGCGCGCCGGGCTTCGCTGCACCCGGACACACGTTGGTTCCGATTATTGCAGGGGCCGGCGCCGGACCGCTTCAAGACCGGGACATGACTGTTTTACACCGTTGACTTGTCTTGTGGACATCCCATACCGTTCCTGTCACTGACAACGTTGTCTATCCAATAGGCACGCGCGATGAAGGGCAACCCCTATCCATGCAGATCAACACATCCCGAACAGTCCGTACGTGTTCGGCACTCACCCTGGCTGGCCTCAGCCTCACCGCAACACTCGCCGGATCCGGCCCGGCCTGGGGCACGGCGGCCACTACTGCTGCTGAAACCCACGCACCGGCCGCACGGACCGTTTCCGACGCCGCCGGTTCCGGAACGCCCCTCGGCGGGGAACAGTACCGGCCGGCCTTCCACTACTCACCGAAGCAGAACTGGATGAACGATCCCAACGGAATGGTCTTCCACAAGGGCGTCTACCACCTGTATTACCAGCACAACCCTTCGGGAAACGCGTGGGGCAACATGTCCTGGGGGCATGCCACGTCCAAGGACCTGACGCACTGGACGGAGCAGCCGCTGGCCATCGCCACCGATGACCAGCAGGACATCTTCTCCGGCAGCGTGGTGGTGGACAAGGACAACACCTCAGGGTTCGGAACCGCGGAGAACCCGCCGCTGGTGGCCGTGTTCACCAGCGCGTACAAGCCGGGCTCGCCCCACCAGGGACTGCAGGCCCAGTCCCTGGCCTACAGCCTGGACGACGGCCAGACCTGGACCAAGTACGCTGCCAACCCGGTGCTGAACCGGAACTCGGCAAACTTCCGCGACCCCAAGGTCTTTTGGTACAGCACCCCGGATGGCGGCGGCTACTGGGTGATGGCCGCCGTCGAGGCCACCGATCACAAGGTCCTGCTGTACAAATCCGGGAACCTCAAGGACTGGACGCTCCTGAGCGAGTTCGGGCCCGCGAACGCCACGGGCGGGCTCTGGGAGTGCCCGGACCTCTTCCCGCTGGCTGTTGACGGCGACCCCGCCAACATCAAGTGGGTCATGGTGGTCAACATCAACCCCGGCGGCGTCGCGGGCGGATCGGCCGGGCAGTACTTTGTTGGCGACTTCGACGGCACCACCTTCACCTCCGACACAACCAAGGCAAGCGATGCCCTCCCCGCCGGAACCCCGCTCGCGGGTTTCAACAACGGCACCTACGACGGCTGGACCGTGGCCAACGAGCCCGGAAACTGGAAGAACGGCCCGTTCGGCGATGCTCCGGCCACCGGATCGCTGCCTGGACAGAACACGGTCAGCGGATTTGCCGGGGCAGGCCTGATCAACTCCTTCAACGACGGCGACTGGCCCGTGGGCACCGCGGAATCGCCGCAGTTCACCGTCACCAGCGACTACCTCAACTTCCTGGTAGGCGGCGGCCAGCACCCCCGCGTCTCCGACAAGCTGGATAACACCCCGCCGGCCGGCGACCTCCTGTTCAACGGCTTCGAGGTTCCGGACGGAACGTCAATGGCCGACGCCGGCTGGACCGGTACCGCCGACCTCGCACCTTCGTTCCAGCCCGCCACGTCCGGCGGTGACTTCTATATCGGCGCCAAGCGGATCAACACGTTTGATACCGGTGGCGCACCGGGCGACGACAGGCAGGGAACCATGACGTCGCCGTCGTTCACGCTCTCACGGGACTTCATGAGCATGGTGGTGGGCGGCGGACACCGGGCCGCAGGCACGGGCCAGCAGCTGGAGGTCCAATTGCTGGTGAACGGCAACGTGGTGCGCAGCCTGGCCGGGGACGACGCCGGCGCGCTGAACTGGAAGGGCTGGGACGTTTCCGAGTTCGCCGGTCAGGAGGCACAGCTGCGGATCGTGGACCAGGCCACCGGCGGCTGGGGCCACCTGACGCTGGACCACGTGATGCTCACCGACCAGGCAGCGGTGCCGCGGTCGGATGAGACCACCGTGAACCTAGTGGTGGATGGACAGGTGGTCCGGACCGCCACCGGCGCGAACAGTGAGGTCCTGGACTGGGCGTCCTGGCACGTTGCCGAATTCAAGGGACGGCAGGCCAGCATCAGGGTGGTGGACAACAACCGTTTCGGCTGGGGCCACATCCTGGCGGACGAGTTCGTAGCATCCGGGCAGGCGGCCACACCGCGGATCCAGACCTACGACTGGCTGGACTACGGCCGGGACTACTATGCCTCCGTCTCCTTCGCCAACATGCCGCAGGACAAACGCGTGATGCTGGGCTGGATGAACAACTGGGACTACGCGCAGGCCATCCCCACCGCGCCGTGGCGCAGCGCCATGTCGCTGCCCAGGGAAGTCGCGCTGACGCAGACTCCGGCAGGACCGCGCCTGACCCAGAAGGCTGTCAAGCAGGTAGATGACCTTGCCGCCAAGCCCAGCTACGCCGAGAAACGCACCCGGGACATAGCACCGGGAACAGCCGCGCTTCCGGCGGCCGCCTGGGGCCAGGTCCAGCGGATCGACGTCACGCTCGCACCGGGCACCGCGTCACGGGCTGGAATCACCGTGCTGGGGAACGGCAGCGCCGCAACCGTCATCGGCTACGACCGGACCACGGGCGAGGTGTACGTGGACAGGCAGAACTCAGGCGACATCGGCTTCCACCCGTTGTTCACCTCGGTGGACTCGGCGCCCGTCACCCTGGACGCTGACGGGACGGTAACCCTGCGCGTGTACCTCGACAGGTCATCCGTGGAGGTCTTCACCCAGGGCGGGCAGCGGACCATCACAGACCAGGTGTTCCCTGCAGCGGGGGCTGGCCAGGTGGCGCTCTTTGCCGACGGCGGCACGGCCCAGCTGAAGTCGATCACGGTCACGCCGCTGGCGCAGTCGATGTTCAGCACGTTAGCCAAGCCGGTCAAGAAGTAGCCTGATCCGTCCCGGGCTTGTCCGCGGATCCGTTCCTTGAAGGTTGGGAATCGCGGACAAGCCCAGGATTGGTGCCCGTGCAGGTCAGTGGACCGGCTGGAGCCAGGTCAGTATGGAGCCGTCCTCTTCGATCAGGTCGGCGAGCTCGCCGTTGAACCGTGCGCCATAATCGGCGCTGATGTGCTCCTGGAAGGCGGCGTCGTCCTCATAGACCTCGAACACGAAGTACTCACGGGGATTCGTTTCCCGGGTGTAGGGCAGGAACAGCTGGTTCCCGGGTTCCTGCCGGACTTCGTTGGTCAACTGGCGCATCATCTCCGCCACCCGGTCTTCGCTGCCTGGCTTGACGGTGAATTCGGCGTAGAGCGTTTTAGTCATTGTTGTCCCCTCTGGATTCGTTTGGATATGCGGTGGTAGGTCTGCTGGTGCTTGGATCTGCTGGTGGTTGGGCCTGCTATGGATTGAGTTACCGGGCTCAGCCCGCGGGCGGCGGGAGCTCACCGGAGCCGCGCTGGATGAGCTCGGACGGAACGACGTACGTCTGTGGTGCGCCGCCGTCGCCGTCGATCCGGGCCAGCAGCCGTTCCGCGGCGAGCTTGCCGATCCGCTCCGGGTGCTGGGCGATGACCGTGATGCCGGGCTCCATTATGTCCGCCAGGGTGAAGTCGTCAAAGCCCACCAGCGCCACCCGGCGGCTGGCGCCCAGTTCCTTCAGGGCGCGCATTACGCCGAACGTGATGAGGTTCTGGCTGGAGAAGATCGCCGTCGGCGGGTCCTCCCCCGTGAGAATCTCCAAGGCTGCCAGCCGGGCTGATTCCTCGTCGTGGAGTCCTTCGCGGACCGGCACGCCGGCGGTCGACTGCCCCGCCCGGCCCAGTTCCTCGATGAAGCCGCGACGCCGTTCCCGGGCGGTCTGGATGTCCGGCCGGTCGCCCAGGTAGGCCAGCTTCGTGTGCCCGCGGGCCATCAGGTGGGCAGCCGCGCGAGCCGCACCGACGGCGTTGTCCGTCACCACGGCGTCGGCATCGATACCCACCGGCTCGCGGTCAATGAAGACCATGGGCAGGTCCCGGGAATGCTCCGGGATGGCGTACGACTGGCTCCGGGCGATGGGAGTCAGCACCAGGCCGTCCACGCGCCGGCCGAGGAAGGCAGCCACGAGCGACTTCTCCCGCTCGGGGTCATCATCCAGGCTGGCCGCGAACACAGCGATGCCCCGTGCGGCCAGCGTGTCTTCCATTGCGCGGTGGATCTCGCTGCTGAACGGGTTCGCCACGCTGGGCAAAAGCAGCCCGATGGAGAGCGTCTGGCGGCCTGTGCGGCGGAGGCTCCCGGCCGCCATGTCCAACTGGTAGTTCAGCTGCTGGGATGCCCCCAGCACCCTTTGCCGGGTGGCCTCGGAAACACCCGGCTCGTCGTTCATCACCCTGGAGACAGTCTTGATGCCCACTCCGGCCAGTGCTGCGACATGGCGCATGGTGGGCCGGCCCTTCGCGGAGTCCGCTTGGTAACGATTCGACATCGTTGTCATTAACTCGCCCTTCATCATCGAATTTGTCTTGACTCTACCCTGTGACGCTGATTACATGATGCCTGACATCGTTGTCAGGCACGGGATGTGCCACGAACACAGGAGATTCAATGTTGACTTCCAAAGCCACACCCGCCCTGTCGCACCGCCTGCTGGCGATCGGCGCAGTCCTGACCCTCGGCACCCTGAGCCTCACCGCCTGTGGGGGAAACTCCCCCGCCACGTCCGGTACCGCCTCCGGTGAAAAAGTGGGCGTATCGCTGATCGTCAAGACCACGTCCAACCCGTTCTTCGTCTCCATGCAGGAAGGCGCCAAGAAGGCGGCCGAGGCAGACGGCGTTGACCTGAAGCTCGCCGCCGGTAAGGCAGACGGCGACGAGGACACCCAGATCCAGGCCATCGAAAACGCCATCTCCAAGGGCGACAAGGGCATCCTGATCACGCCCAACGGCCCGTCCGTGGTGGATGCCCTGAAGAAGGCGAAGGACGCCGGACTCTTTGTCATTGCCCTCGACACCCCGCCGGACCCCGCCGACGCCGCGGACATCACCTTCGCCACCGACAACTTCGCTGCCGGCGAGCTGATCGGCAAGTGGACCGCAACCCAGCTTGCCGGCAAGAAGGCCACCATCGCCCTGCTGGACCTGTTTGACGACAAGGTTGTCTCCGTCGACTACAACCGCGACCAGGGCTTCCTGACCGGACTCGGCATCGACACCGCCGACAAGAAGAAGAACGGCGACGAAGCCAAGACCGGCAAGTACACCGGCGGCAAGGGCGGCGAGTACGAGATCGTCGGCAGCCAGGCCTCCCAGGGCGCCGAGGACGGTGGCCGTACCGGCATGGAGACCCTGCTGTCCAAGAACCCCAACATCAACGTTGTGTACACCATCAATGAGCCTGCCGCAGCGGGCGCGTATGAAGCCCTGAAGTCCGCCGGCAAGGAGAAGGACGTCCTGATTGTCTCTGTAGACGGCGGCTGCGCCGGCGTGGACAACGTGAAGTCCGGCGTCATCGGCGCCACCGCACAGCAGTATCCGGTCAAGATGGCCGAAATGGGTGTCAAGGCCATCGTCGAACTTGCCAAGACCGGCAAGAAGCCTGCCAACTCCGCGGGCCTGGACTTCTTCAACACCGGCGTTGAGCTGGTCACGGACAAGCCCGCAGACGGCGTCAAGAGCATCACCACGACTGAAGCCAGCAACATCTGCTGGGGCAAGTAAGAGGGCCGAACGATCGCAGGAGAAGCCGTGACCCAGCAACAGACCGCCGGTCCGCCCGCCGCAGGGAAGCAGACGGACCTGGCAGAAGAATTCCTCGACCGCAGGACGCCGCTCAGCCGGATACGCAACATCCTGCACCGCTACCCCGCCGTCAGCCCCGCCCTCGTCCTTCTCATCGCCGTCGTTGTGTTTGGACTGCTCAATGACAGGTTCCTGCGGGTTGAAAACCTGTCCCTGATCACCCAGCAGGTCTCCGTCGTCGGCACCCTCGCCATCGCCCAGACCCTCATCATCCTCACCGCCGGCATCGACCTGTCCGTCGGGGCCGTCATGATCCTTTCCTCAATGGTCGTGGCCCAGCTCGCCGTCAACAACGGCCTGCCGGCACCCGTTGCGCTGCTCGCAGGCCTGATCGTCGGGCTCGCCGCCGGCGCCCTGAACGGGTTCCTGGTTACCAGGTTCCGGCTCCCCCCGTTCATCGTCACCCTGGGCACGCTCAACATCTTCATCGCCGTGACTCTGCTCTACTCCAGCGGAGCGACAGTCCGCGGCTCGGCAATGCCGGACCTGCTGACCTGGACAGGAAGCACCTTCCCGGTGGGCCCGGTCCGGATCTCAACCGGCGTCGTGGTGATGCTGCTTCTCTACATCGCCATCGCGTTCATCCTGGGCAAGACCGCCTGGGGCCGGCACGTCTACGCAGTCGGCGATGACAAAGAAGCCGCCCGCCTGGCCGGCATCGCCGTGAACAAAGTGCTCATGAGCGTCTACCTCGCCGCCGGCGCCGTCCTGGCCATCGGCGCCTGGATCCAGATCGGCCGGACCAACGCAGCCAGCCCCAACGCGGGCGTCGACCTGAACCTGGACTCCATCACCGCCGTCGTGATCGGTGGAACCAGCCTCTTCGGCGGGCGCGGCTCGGTCTGGGGGACCCTCCTGGGCGCGCTGATCGTCGGCGTGTTCCGCAACGGGCTCTCCCTCGCCGGCCTGGACGTGCTGTACCAGACCCTCGCCGTGGGTGTCCTCATCATCATCGCTGTGTCCATCGACCAGTGGATCCGAAAGGTGAAATCATGACCGCTTCCCAGCTGGAACCCACCGGCACCGAGGTCCGCCAGCCCATCCTGCAGGCCAGGAACCTGGTCAAGACCTTCGGCCGGGTGGTGGGGCTCGACGGCGTCAGCCTGGACCTCTACCCCGGCGAGGTCCTGGCGATCATCGGCGACAACGGCGCCGGCAAGTCCACCCTGATCAAATGCCTCACCGGCGCCGAGGTTCCAGACTCCGGCGAGCTCTTTGTGTCCGGACAGCCGGTCCACTTCAAGCGCCCGCAGGACGCCCGCGTCCACGGCATCGAGACCGTCTACCAGAACCTCGCCGTCTCACCGGCGCTCGATGTCGCCTCCAACCTGTTCCTCGGCCGGGAGGAACGTGTGGCCGGACCGCTCGGCAGCATCTTCCGGGTCCTGGACACCAAGGGCATGCGCCGCAAGGCAAAGGAAGAGCTGACCCGGCTGGGCATCTCCACGCTGCAGGACGTCACGGTGCCGGTGGAGAACCTCTCCGGCGGCCAGCGCCAGGCCGTGGCAGTGGCCCGGGCCGCGGCGTTCGGCTCCAAAGTTGTGGTGCTGGATGAGCCGACGGCGGCGCTCGGCGTCAGGGAGTCCAACCAGGTCCTGCAGCTGGTCAGGGACCTCCGGGACCGCGGACTGCCAGTCATCCTGATCAGCCACAACATGCCGCACGTGTTCGACGTGGCCGACCGGATCCACATCCAGCGCCTGGGCAAGTGCGCGGCAACCATCACGCCGCAGTCCCACACCATGACCGACGCAGTGGCCATCATGACCGGTGCGGCCACCGCCTGACCGTACCGCCTGACCCAGCACCACCCAGGGTCACCACCCGATATATCCCCACCCTCCGTCCGCGGGCCTGCACCAGGCCCGCGGACGGCCCCATGAAAGGCTCCCCCGTGCACAGCAACTCCCCCAGCCCCCTGTCCGCGACGCCGCCGTCTGCCCCCGACGTCATCGTCATCGGCGAAGCACTCGTTGACGTTGTCGCCTCCCCCGCTGGCCCGATCGAGCATCCGGGCGGCTCACCAATGAACGTGGCCTACGGCCTGGGGCGGCTCGGAGTGTCCACCGCCCTGCTGACGGCCCTGGGCGACGACGCCCGCGGCGAGGCGATCGAGGCGCACCTGCGACGTGCCGGCGTCGAACTCCTGCCGGGTTCAAAGTCCGCCGCGCGAACCGCGTCCGCCACGGCTACCCTGGCCGCGGACGGCTCCGCCACCTACGACTTCGACATCAGCTGGGACCTGCCGGCGGTCGCCCCCGCCCACCTGCCCAGGGTGCTCCACACTGGTTCCATCGCCACGTTCCTGGCACCGGGCGCGACGGCGGTGCGGACGTTGCTGGAACAGTCGCACCGGGAGTGCCTGGTCACCTACGATCCGAACATCCGGCCCGCGCTGCTGGGGAGCCAGGCGCAGGCACGGAACATCTTCGAGGACCTGGTTCCGCTGACCGATGTGGTCAAGCTCAGCGACGAGGACGCCGCCTGGCTGTATCCCGGGGTCAGCCTCGAGGCCGCCGCCCAACGGATCCTCACCCTGGGCGCCGGGCTGGCGGTGGTGACCCGCGGCGGGGAAGGATCGTTGCTGGCGACGCCCGCCACCCAGCTTTTCATCCCCGCCATCCGGTCCACTGTGGCGGACACCATCGGCGCCGGCGACTCCTACATGGCCGCCCTGATCTACGGCCTGCTGTCGCGCCGCACCGAGGGCCTGGGACGGGACGTCCTGACCTCCATCGGGCAGACGGCGTCGAAGGCAGCCGCCATCACCGTGCGCCGGCCTGGCGCGAATCCACCCACGGCAGCGGAGCTGGCGGCGAACCTTGACGACGCTGAGGTGAGCAACACCGAAATGAGCAACGCTGAGGTGAGCGAACGGGCGGCAGCGGCCGCCGCCGTCGTGCTCTGAGCCGACTGCCCAGCCCGGACGCCTCCGAATCCGGTTTTCATCCAATGAAAACCGGGCTCGCGGCGGCCTGCCCGGGCCAGTCATGCTGGTGACCACGCTTCTGCGCAGCAGACTGGTCGCAGCAGACTGACAGGAAAGAAGGAACCAATGTCCCTCAGCGTTGAGGAAATGACCAAGCAGCTCCCTGTGGCCAATGCGCTGCCCGGCGAGGCCGTGCCGTATTACATGGCCTCAGGGGAAGGTGCCCGCTACGAGATCAACGGCCAGCTGGTGACCGTCATCGCCCGCGCCGCGGACACCGGGGGCATCTTCAGCGCTGCCTACATCTCCGGCGGCATGGGGGCGGAATCGCCGTTCGTCAGCCACAAGGTGGAGCACAAGACGCTCTACGTGTTCGACGGCATCCTGCACGTCTGGCTGCCCGGCGAAAGCCGCATCCTGACCCCCGGCGACTCCGTGGTCATTCCGCCGGGAACCCCGCACGCCTACCGCATGGCCAGCCACTACACCCGCTTCCTGAACTGGATGACACCCGGCGGCGCCGAGGCCTACTACGAGCGCGTGGGTACACCCATCGATTCGCATGTTCCGCCGGTCCACGCGGGCCGTTCCGCCAGCCTCCAGGAGCAGGCCGAGGTGGGCGCCGAGTTCGGCATCACCTTCCCCGACGTGGAGCGCGTCACGCCCACGTTCAAGCACGACGCCGGCCTCCCCGCCACCCAGAGCCCCTACTTTCTTAGTGCCCACGAGGGTGAGCGCCTGGCCAGCTACCAGACCATGTTCACGTACCTGTCGCGCCCGCCCAACACCGGCTCGAACTACTTCGCGGTGCACACCAAGGGTGCCAAGTCGCCGTACATTCCGCTGCACTTCCACTCGGAGCACACGGAGAACTTCCTGTGCACCGAGGGCCGGATGTGGCTGTACGCCAACGGCCGCGAAATGCTGCTGACCAAGGGCGACTTTGTGCATGCCCCGGCCGGCACCGTGCACTCGTTCGCCTTCGACTCGCACAACACCCAGATGGTGGGCTTCCTGACGCCGTCGGTCTTCAACGGCTTCTTCGAGTACTTCAACAAGCCCACCGAGGACTACATGTACACCGAAGGCGGCACGCCGTACATGGACATGGAAGGCTTCGGCCGCGCCCAGGCCGAGATGGACCTCACCGTGGTGGGCCCGCCGCCGCAACGCCGGGCTGCCCTGGAAATCTCCTAGCCCGCAGACCCTCATAGCGTGAAACAGGAATGGTCCGTCAACATATGTTGACGGACCATTCGGCGTCAACTAATGTTGACGAATGGAGGTGGAACGGATGAAAACACTCGTTGCGTCGATGGACGGCAAAGGACCCGCGGAGGCACTGTACGCCGTGGCCGAGCTGCAGAAGGAAGTGGGCAGGACCGAGGCATCGCTGGTCCGCAAGGCCCGGCAGGCAGGACTGTCCTGGGAAGCCATCGCCCTATGCCTGGGCGTGAGCAAGCAGGCGGTCCACCGCAAGTACGGCAAGCAGTAGCCACCTGGTTTTAATGCAACGCGGGGTCACTTCCGGCCCTTAGAAGTACTTCTGATGGGCCGGAAGTGACCCCGCGTTGCCGTTTCTAGTGGGCCGGGAATTGCTTCACCAGTTCGCGTCCGTAGTCGTTGCCGTTGGGGGTCCGGACCACCGTGTGCATGTGGAACGGCGCGGGTTCGTCGTTGCTGAGGAACACGCCGGTGTGGTGGTCCAGCTCCAGGACCAGCACGGGGCTCTGCAGCCGGAAGTAGAACGCTTCCGGCTCCGCCCAGCCGCCGATCCAGCTGAACCAGGTGTCACCGTAGTGCTCCTGGATTTCCCGGCGGCGGGCCGTCCGGGGACCGTCCGGCAGGTACGCGATGAAGTCCTCCACCACGTCATCGAGGACAGCCCTGGCCTCAGGCGGCATGGAGCTGACCAGGATGCCCTCGTAGGGGATCACCCGGTTGTCCTGGAAGCAGCCACCCAGGTGCCTCTCATCGCCGGGGTGGATCCGCCCGTCCGGCATGGCCGGGTCCACCATTGACTCGTACACGGTGGCTTCGCCCCGCAGGCCGTCGGGCAGGACGCCCATCAGCTGCCGGGCGAGGGCGATGCGCTCCTTGAAGACCTTGACGCCCCGGTGCGGTCCGGCGTCGATGCCGTCCGGTTCCGCGCCGAGGAAAACGGGCGAGATCACCAGCTGCGTGCCGGCGACGAGGCAGTTGAGGGCCACGTGGTGGCCGAACAGCTGCCAGCCCCACGGCGCAGTTTCGGACGGATCGCCGAACAGGGCGAAGTTGTAGCTGAACTCGTTCATCAGCAGTGGCAGTTCCACGAGGTCCCCCAGGAAGCCGTTGATCCGCATGAGGTTCCGGACCAGCCCGAACCCCGCCGGGCTGAGGCTCGCCTCCACCACGGCAAGGGCGGCATCGCGGACTGCGGGGTCCAGTTCGTCCAGGCGGAGCCCGGTGTCGTGCTGCATAAACTCCGGGTTGGCCCAGCTCTGCCATTCGGGGGCGTCCACGGGATAACTCACGCGGGACACCTCATCCAGGGTCGCGGCAGACAGCAACTTCCGTGCAGCCGCCACCATCGCCGCCGTCGGGGCTTCTTCGCCGGCCCGCGCAGGCCCAAGCGGATACAGCCCGGGCCGGAGGACGCCGTCGTTGGTGATGCCCTTGAAAGGCTGCGGGTACAGCTTCTTCCAGCCTTCGATCATGGGGCCGGCAAAGGAGTCCGTTGTGGCCGCCTGGGCATACTCGCGGGCGTTGAGGCCCCGGATTTCGGCCACCCGCGGGTGGTCCGGGGCGAAGAGGAAATCACGGAATGACGGCGCTGACACGGGCGTTCCTTTCGGTGTCCTGGGATGTGGCCGGCTGCGTCGCGGCGGGCTGTGAAGGCG
Source organism: Arthrobacter sp. BE255 (assembly GCF_031457335.1). Taxonomy (NCBI): domain Bacteria; kingdom Bacillati; phylum Actinomycetota; class Actinomycetes; order Micrococcales; family Micrococcaceae; genus Arthrobacter; species Arthrobacter sp. BE255. The sequence goes on from NZ_JAVDWK010000002.1 coordinate 108,562, forward strand.
CGTCCTGAGAAGGCTGGCCGGCGGCGCCCCAGCCGGCGGCTACGGCGAGCGCAGCCGCTGCGGCTTCGGCCGAGCTGCCGCGCCAGGCCACGTGCTGGTCCGGACGGACCAGCACGGCGTCTGCGCCCCACAGGTCGGCCATCGGCGTCCCGTCGTCGGAAGGCCCGACGGCGGCGACGGTCACCGGGATGCCCTGCCGGGCCGCGGCGTCGAGCACCGGCGCAAAGGCCTGGGACTCCGGCACCAAGCCCAGCGCACCGGCGTCGGCCAGCAGCGTGAAGCCGGCGCCAAGGAGGCTGTACACCGACGTGGCCGGGTCCAGCCACGCATGCGGGAGCAGGGCACCCGGGGTGGCCGACGGCACGTAGCGGATGGGGTCTTCGGCGGGCACGGGTGACCCGTCCGGCACCACCAGCGGGGAATCGCCGTAGGCGTAGCCAAGCACCAGTCCCAGCGAGTCGAACTCGCTCTGCTTCACCGCGAGCGCCTGGTGGGCGGCCTTCCTGGCGCGGTGGCCGTCGTCGCCGTCGCTGCGCAGGGCAGGATCGGCAAAGTGGTAGGCCAGTGCCTTGCCGTTGGATTCGGCCTCGCGGATGGTCCTGGCCGCTACGGGGCGGCGTTCCAGCCCGTAGCTGTCCAGGAGCCCGGGCCCGCCCCAGCCGGAGAGGGCGGCAGCGATTTTCCAGGCCAGGTTGGCGGCGTCGCCGATGCAGGTGTTGAAGCCGTGCCCGCCCCATGGCGGGTTCAGGTGCGCGGCGTCCCCCACCAGGAAGACTCCGTCCCGGCCGTAGCCGGGGGCCAGCAGCATGCGCGCCGTCCATGGGTCCGTGGCGATGACGTCGACGTCCACGTCTGCTCCGACAAGCCGGCGGACCATGGCAACAGCGCCGTCCGCCGATGAGCTGTTGGCAGCCTGTTCCGCCGCGGAGGCGTCCACGCCCTGGATGATGGCCCACCAGGTATCGGAAAGGTCCATCCGGCCCACCATCCCGGCGGCCTCCGTGCCCACCACCCAGTACTGGACGGCCGGCGGCAGGGTGATCGCGGAGCCCAGGTCCCTGGACCGGAACATGATGCTGATGTTGGACAGGGCCGCGGAGCCGCCGTCGAGGCGGATGCCCAGGCTGCGCCGCACGGCCGATGAGCCGCCGTCGGCCCCGACGACAAAGCGGGCGGTGACGGCGACCGTGTTTCCGGCGTCGTCCGCTGCAGTAACGGTGGAGGGGCTGCCGGAATGCATAGCGACGTCCTGGACGTGCCAGCCTGTCAACAGCGTGACCAGGGGCGCCTCGGCAACCGCGGCGCGGAGGACCTCCTCCAGGACCGGCTGCGGGACCTGCTGGCCGCACTCGGGCTGCGGACCATAACGGCCCGGGACCAGCTGGAACGCGTTGCGGAAAGTACGGAGTTCGTGGGCTGAGGGGCCGGTGAGGCCGGTGCAGAAGGTGACGTCCTGGGCGTAGTCCACAGGAAGCGGGGCGGCGTTCCGGAGCGCGTCGGCGAGCCCCAGCCGCCACAGGTGCGTCATGGTCCGCGCGTTGGTGGTTTTGGCCCGCGGCCGGGTGGGATCCACCGACGTCCGGGGCTCGATCACCACGCTGGGGATGCCGCGCGAGGCCAGGTCCAGCGCGAGGAAGAGCCCGCTGGGACCGCCGCCTGCGATCAGTACTTCTGCCTCCCCCGGCAGCGCATCAGGGGAAGCCTGTTGCTGGGTGGCCATCAGGCACGGCCACGCAGTGAGATGTCGCCGACGGGGGTGGTCAGGGTACCGAGCTTCTCGATCTCAACCTCGACAGTGTCGCCCGGCTGAAGCAGCCACTGCGGGGTCCGGGCATAGCCCACGCCTTCCGGGGTCCCGGTGGCGATGACGTCACCCGGGTGCAGGGTCAGGGTCTGGCTGATGAGCGAGATGATGGCCGGCACGGAGAAGATCATGTCCCGGGTGTTGCCGTTCTGGGCTTCGACGCCGTTCACGAGCGTGCGCACCTGGAGGCCGTCGCGAAGGTCGCCCACTTCGTCGCGGCTGACCAGCGGGCCCAGGGGGCCGGTGAAGTCGCCGTTTTTGCCCAGGGTCCACTGCGACGTGAGCTTCTGGGCACGGCGGGCGGTGATGTCGTTGAAGGTGGAGTAGCCAAACACGGCGTCGCCGGCTTCAGCCCCGTCCGCGGATTCCACGCGCTGGCCGATGTACGCCGCCACTTCGCCTTCCCAGTCCAGGCCGTCCTCACCGGCAGGGACCGGGACCGGCACGTTGCCCACGGACAGGGATGCGGTCCAGCGGCCGAACAGCGTGGGGTACGGCGGAAGTTCCTGGTCCTTGTAGCTGCCTTCTGCAACGTGCGCCTTGTAGTTCAGGCCGACGCAGATGACCCGCGCCGAAGCGGGGACGAGAGGCACCTCGGTGACGCTGCCGCGCTCAAGCCAGCTGCCGGCGTCGGACGCCGAGGCACTGGCTGTTGAATCGCCGGCGGCGCCGGACGTCAGGGAGACAGACTTGTCTTGCCAGCCGGCGGCGTCCGCCCAGAACTCAGCGACGGGGGCCAGCGGGAAGACACGCGATTCCACCAGGGCCGCTGCCCAGGATTCCCCGCTGTGGTTGATGCCGATGTACTGCATGTGGAGCCTTTCAGGTCTGCCCGGACACGGCGAAGGCCGGCCCGGCGGGTTCAGGAGTCAGGAAGCCTGGGCTTGCCTGCGGAAGAAATCGATGGTGGCGTCCAGGACCTTCTGCGCCGCGGCCGGACTTTGGTCCGGCAGCGACCACATGTGGTCGGCGCCTTCAATGAGGAGAAGTTCGACGTCGGCCCCGGCGGCTTCCAGCGCCGCGGCCATGGTGGTGGACTGCGCCGCGGGGACGAACCGGTCGGCGGTGCCGTGGGCCAGGAAAAACGGCGGGGCGTGCTCGCCCGCGTAAGTCAGGGGGCTGGCAGCTGCGGCCTTGTCCGGGGCGTCCGCGGGCTGCGCGCCGAGCAGGAGGGCCTCGCGGGAGCCGGGATCGTCGGCGGTGGCGACGGCGTTTGGCAGGGCCTGTCCACCCATGTGGACCAGGTCAGTGGGCGGGTACCAGGCGGCAACGGCGGCCACCGGGGCGTTGGAGGCCGGCACGCCGGAGTCCGCTGTCCCGGAGCCCGGATTCGCGCCGAGCCCCACAAGGCAGGCCAGGTGCCCGCCGGCGGAATCCCCCCACGCGTAGATCCGGCCGGGGTCCACGTTGTACTCCGCCGCATGCGCCCGCAGCCAGGCGACGGCGGCCCGGGCGTCCTCGAGCTGGGCAGGAAAAACTGCCTGCGAGGAAAGCCGGTAGTCAGCGGAAACCACGGCGAAGCCAGCCGCGGCGACGCGCTCGAAGGGCGTCAGGGCGAACCCGTCCGTGACGGGTCCAAGCGAGGAGCGCTCCCCCATCCGCCAGCCGCCGCCATGGAAATGGACGATGGCCGGAACGGGGCCGGGAACCGGACCGGGACCGTCCGCCGCGGCCGGGAGGTAAAGGTCCAGCAGCAACGGCACACCGCCGGGGCGGGAAAACTCAATCCCCTTCAGGACTTCCCCTGCAGTCATCAGCGACTCCATCCATTGCCGTGGCCGGTATCAGGATCGATCCGGCGCTTTACCTAAGCCTGCTGGAACGGCACGGGACTGGGAACGTCCTATTTCAATGATTGAAAGGGTGCCCGGATCAGCTGCCGCCGCGGCCGCGGAACAGGAGCGCGCCGGCGTTGGCCACGACGATCAGCCCGATACCGCACCACTTCGCCGCCCCCAGGTGCTCATGGAGCGCGAGGGCTCCGATCAGGGCCGCGAAGACGGGGTTGATGCTCATCAGGACGCCAAAGACGTTGGCCGGGACCCGGCGCAGGGCAATCAGGTCGGCCAGGTAGGGCACCACCGAGGCCAGCACTCCGGCGCCGACGGCACACAGCACGGTGAAGGCGTCCGGCGGCCGGCTGACGAAAATCACCGCCGCAACAGGCAGGAACAGAACCGCGGAAACGCCGGTGGCAGCGGCGGTGCCCTGGACTCCCGGGATCCGCCGGCCCACGGTGCGGTTGAGCAGGATGTACGCCGCCCAGCTGCACGCCGCGATGAGGCCCAGCGCGATTCCGAAGTAGTCGGTGGAGGGTTTCGGCTGGGTGATGACCACAACGCCTGCCCCGGCGAGGACCGCGCAGACGGCACTGGACCTGTTCCGGCTGCTGAGCAGCGCCACGGCCAGGGGCCCGAGGAATTCGAGCGTGACCGCCAGCCCCAGCCCCACGCGCTGGATGGCCGAGTACAGGGACAGGTTCATGGTCCCGAACACCACCGCCAGCAGCAGGACCGGCCACCACTGCTGCCGGGTGAGGGTCCACAGCCTGGGCCGGACCACGGGAAGCAGCACCGCGGCGGCAACCAGCTGGCGCACCGCCACCACGCCCACGGGTCCCATCCCGGGGAAGGCCAGTGAGCCGCTGGCCGCGCCGAGCTGGTTGGACAAGGCACTGGCCACGAGTGTTGCCGTGCCGCCCTTGCCCGCTTTCCTGGGTGAAATTCCTTCCGTCATGTAGGCAGTGTGCTCTGCTGTCCGGCATCCGCTAAATGCATGGAGGGAGCTATTTATGCGCCGCACGCATGAATAGACTGGCCGCATGGATCCTGAGTTGCGGCAGCTCCGCTGCCTCGCGGCGCTTCTGGAGGCGGGCACCTTTACCGACGCCGCCATTGACCTGGGCATCTCGCAGGCTGCCGTGTCGCGGAACATTGCAGCGCTGGAGCGCACGCTGGGCGTCCGGCTGGTGCACCGGACCACCCGAAGCGTCGCCCTGACCGAGGCCGGTGATCGGGCGATGGTCCACATCCGCCGCGCGCTCTCCGCGCTGGACGAGCTGGTGCGTGAGGCGGGTTCCCAGGCGGGGACCGTCCGCATCGGCTACGCGTGGTCTGCGTTGGGCGAGCACACCACGGACTTCCAGCGCCGCTGGTCCGCCGCGTTCCCGGGCACGGAGCTGGAGCTTGTCCGGAACAACACCCCGACGGCGGGCCTCACCGAGGGGACGGCAGACCTCGCCATCCTCCGCCGCGCGCCGGAAGCGGCAGGCATTGACTTCGTGTTGGTGGGCGAGGAAAAACGCTATTGCGCGATGAGTTCAGATGACCCGCTCGCCGGAAAGCGGTCAGTGACCCTCGCGCAGGTGGCGCAATCCGCGCTTGCGGTGGACGCCAGGACCGGAAGCACCACCGAGGCGCTGTGGCCCGCAGACGGCCGGCCCGCGAAGTTTGTGGCCATCCGCGACGTCGACGACTGGCTGACGGTCATCGGCAGCGGCAAGGCGCGCGGCATCACCGCGGCGTCCACGGCGCATCAGTACCGGCGCCGCGGCGTTGTTTACCGGGCCGTGCGCGATGCCCCGCCCGTTCCCGTTTACCTGGCCTGGTCCAGAGCCGACGCCCCGCGGGAGCGGCAAAAAGTCATTGACCTGCTGGCCGGGCTGTACGGTGCATAACGTTCCGCGGTAGCCGATCAGGGACAGGTCCTCCGGGCGCTCCACGAAGTGGACCCGAACATGCTGGTCAACATCGAGCACGAGGACGTTTCCCTCGGCCGGATCGAGGGCCTGCAGGTTGCCGCCAAGGTCCTGCGGGACGCCGACGCCGCGCTCACCGTTTCGGCCTAGAAACCCGCCAAGAGCATCGGTTGCTCCGTGGTGGCCCTTTTGACGCTTTATAAGGGCCACCACGGAGAGCAACTGATGTGTTTCAGGCCCTTGGGGTTTCAGGCCCCGAGCGGCCTTTCGGCCGGTTCCCGGGTGCGGGCCAACTGACCGGCCAGGAACTGAAGGCTGCGCCGGACAACTCCCAGCCCTGCCGAATGGTTGAGGTACCCGTGTGTGGCACCCGGTTCCAGCCTGTACTCAACCGGGACTCCGGCCGCACGGAGCCCGGCAACGAACTGCTCGGACGAGAAACGAAGGTCGTCGTATTCCGCTGCCAGGATGGCCGCGGGTGGCAGGCCTGCCAAATCGGCGTACCCGGGCATGGCGTAGGACGAAGCCATGCTGAGCGGGCCTCCAATGTAGTTCTCCACCATGGCGCGGCAGTCGTCGTCGGTAAAGCGGAGGACGGGCGGCAGCCCGTTCATGTCCGGGGCCCCGGAGGCGTCCGGGGACGGCAGTTCGCCGTGCAGGAAGGGGTAGGCGAGCACCAGTTTGGCCGGCAGGTGCCGCCCCGAGTCCTTGAGGTACAGCGCAGCTCCGACTGCCAGGTTTCCGCCGGCGCTGGCTCCGCCCAAGGACAGGGCCAGTGGGTCAGCTCCGAGCTCCGCGGCGTTCTCCACAGCCCACAGCCAGGCCGCCACCACGTCTTCATGCGGTACCGGGAAATGGACACCCCCGCCGGCGAGCCGGTAGTCCACCGACAGCACCAGGCCGCCGGTCCTGGCGGCCAGTTCCCGTGCCAGCTGGTCTGCCTCCCGCATGTCCAGGTCGCCGTGGGAGAAGCCGCCGCCGTGCATCCACACGAGCGCCGGAAGGCCGCCGTCGTCCGGCCCGCCGTCGGATGGGCCGGCCCCGGATGCGGAACCGCCTGCCGCTTGCCCGCCATAGATCCGGATTGGCACCGGGCCGTTGGGGCCCGGCGCCGCCACTGTCCGGATCCGGACGTCCGGGGCCTGGTATGGGACCAGGCCCCCGCAAAAAGCTTCCAGCCGGTCCAACCCCGACGGATCTGCAAGGAGTTCAGCGATGGAACGCGCGCCGGCCACGTGGCGCATCAGGCCGGCCAGCTCCGGGTCCACTGTCATGGCTGCGCCACGGGTTCCGGGACCCTGGGGGCGATACCGGCCAGGGCCACGCCGGGCAGCGCCACGGCACAGGCAAACGAGTGCTGCCCGGAACCCACTTCATGGACTGTCCCGCCGGCGTCGGGCAGCACCACCGTGGCGGTGCAGCCCGCGGGCACCGTCACGTCCAGGGTGAAGTCCTGGCCGGTCCGGTCCCAGCGCACGGCAGCATCGCCGTAGGGAGTCTCGTGCCGGGCTTCGGCCCAGTCGAGGCCGCCGCCGGGACGTGGTTTGACCAGCAGCTTCCGGTACCCCGGTCCAGCCGGTGCAAGCCCAGCGAGGCTGCGGTGCATCCAGTCGGCCACCGCGCCCAGGGCGTAGTGGTTGAAGGACGTCATTTCGCCCTCGTTGATGCTGCCGTCCGGAAGCATGGAGTCCCAGCGCTCCCAGATGGTGGTGGCGCCCATGGTCACCGGGTACAGCCAGGACGGGCATTCCGTCTGGAGCAGCAGGCGGTAGGCCGCCGTCGCATAGCCGTAGTCGGTCAGCGCGTCGCACACCAGCGGGGTCCCGACAAAGCCGGTGGCGATCCGGTAGCCGTCGTCCTCCACCGCGGCGGCAAGGCCGGCCGCTGCCAAGGCCTCTTCCCCCGGCTCCAGCAGCCCGAAGGTCAGCGCCACGGCGTAGGCCGTCTGGGTGGGCGGCTGGAGCAGGCCGCCGTCGGAAACGTAGCGCTCGCGGAACACTGCGGCGGCACGCTGCGACAGCCCGGCCAGGCGGGCGGAATCCTCACCGAGCAGCTCCGCGGACCCGGCCGCGATCCGGGCCGAATAAGCGAGGTAGGCCTGCGCCACAAGCTGCCACGGGGTGCGCGCATCACCGGGCTTGTCCGGCGGCGCGGCGGGGTCCAGCCAGTCACCGAACTGGAAACCGTGTTCAAAGCGGAGCTCCGGCCCAGCAGCCTGGGCCGCGGCTTCCAGCCAGGCGTGCATTCCGGGGAGCTGGCGCCGAAGGAACTCCAGGTCCCCGCTGCGCTGGTACATCACCCAGGGGACCAGCACGGCGGCATCGCCCCAGGCGGCCATCACGGGGCGGTCCGGGAACGGCGGCTTTTCGGCCACGACTTCCGGGATCACCAGCGGCGGCGGCCCGTCGGTCCCCTGTTCCGCCGCCATGTCCTTCAGCCAGGAGGTGGTGAACCCCGGAATCCGGTACAGGAACGATGCCGTGGCCGCGAAGATCTGGAAGTCCCCGGTCCAGCCGAGGCGCTCGTTGCGCTGCGGGCAGTCCGTGGGCACGTCCACAAAGTTCCCGCGCATGCCCCACAGCACGTTGGAGTGCAGCTGGTTCAGCATCGGATCGGAGCATTCGAATGTGCCGGTGCGCACCAGGTCTGAATGGATGACGACGGCGGTGAAGGCTTCCGGATCCACCTCGCCGGGCCAGCCGCTCACCTCCACGTAGCGGAACCCGTGGATGGTGAACTCGGGTTCCCAGGTCTCGCCGCCGGCGGAACCTTTGAGCGTGTAGACGTCCGTCTGCTTGGCTTCGCGCAGCGGCCGGACACCCAGTTCCCCGTGTTCCAGGACCTCGGCGTGCCGCAGCGTGACCTCGGTGCCCGCGGCACCGCTGACGGTGATCCGCACGCGGCCCACCAGGTTCTGGCCGAAGTCCAGGATGGTCTTCCCGGACGGCGAGGCGAGCACGGCGGCGACGGCGCGCTCCTCGGTGGCGCGGACCGGCGGGCCGTCGGGGGCCACCAGGACGGCGGCGTCGAAGGCCTCGACGGCAACGGGATGTAGTTCCGAAGGCTGAACGTCATCAGCGCCGGAACTGGCCCAGCCGCCGTCCTCCAGCCTGGCGTCGTACGTTTCGCCGACGTAGAGGTCGGCGGCCAGCATGGGGCTGCGGCCTGCCCGCCAACCGCTGTCGGTGCTGATCACGGTGACGTTGCCGCCGTCGTCGGACATTTCCAGCTGCGCGATCACCGCGGTGCGGTCATGGTACGTGTTGCGCTTGCCCTGGAAGCCCAGGTAGCCGCGCCACCAGCCGTCGGCGACCTCAAGGCCAATGACGTTGGTTCCCGGCTGCAGGTAGTCGGTGACGTCGTAGGTCTGGTAGCGCAGGCGGTGGTGGTAGCTGGTCCAGCCGGGAGCCAGGATGTCGCGGCCCACGCGCCGGCCGTTGATCGAGGCGACGTAGACGCCGTGGGCGCTGGCGTAGAGGCGGGCGGAGGTGACCGGGCCGGTGACCTCGATCGTACGGCTCAGCCGGGCGGCCGGTTCGATGGACTCGCTGGCTTCGTCCCACGCCGGCCGGATCATGGCGGCCTGCCAGTCCGCCGGGTTCAGGAGCCCGGCCTCGACGTAGGTCAAAGGGCTCCATTCGGAGGGCCCGTCGTCGCCCGTTCCCCAGACGCGGACGCGCGCCGCGACGCGCTCCCGGCTGTTCAGTGCCGGCGCGGGCCAGGGCTGCAGGATTTGTTCGGCGGATTCGGTCCGGCCGTAGCTGGCCAGCTGCGCAGCATCGGGACCAAGTTCCAGCTCATAGGCGGTCTGGACCCAGCCCGGTGTGTCGGTGCTGACCTGCCAGGAGAGCCGTGGCCGGTCTTCGCCGATGCCGAACGGCTCCTCGTGGTGCTCGAAGCGGAGGGCGGAGGGTGTGGTGGTCATCGGGCGTGCGGCATCCAGGTACGGGAAACGAAGGGTGTCAGGAGTCAACGTCGGCTCGATTCGTTACGAAGGGGAAGTTTTAGGGCTTCCCCCAGCGTCGCGGAACCGCCGATCGGCCCGCTAGCGAAGTTTCATTGACTGGAAACCGGGTCCGGAGACCCCTCGAACCAATTAGCTCAGGCAGAGGCAGAACGGGTGGCCGGCCGGGTCCAGGAACACACGGAAGGTTGTGCCGGGCTGCGTTTCCGCTTTGGTGGCACCCAGCCTGATCGCCTCTTGTTCGCCGTCGTCAAGGTCCGCCACGACGAAGTCCAGGTGCATCTGCTGAGGCCGGGACTGGTCCGGCCACTCGGGCCCCTGGTAGCCCTCCACCTGCTGGAACGAAATGCAGTTGCTGGCGTCGTCGGGCCGGATTTCGACCCAGCCACCTTCATCCTTCACGTTCCAGCCGAGCAGGGCAGCGTAAAACCCTGCAAGGGCTCCGGCGTCGGGACAGTCGATGACCAGGGTCGGGAAGCGTGCGATAGCCATACCGGCATGCTACCGCCGGGTAACGGGTCGGTGGCTAGAGCTCGCTGGCGAAATAGTCCACGGCCGCGCGGAGGATCCCGTCCATCTGGTCCTCCGCGCCGAAGAAGCAGTGGTCCCCGCCCTCGACGACGATCACTTCGTTGCGGACGCCCGCGACGTCGAGCGCACCGGCCAGCAGTTCGGTCTGGGACAGCGGGACGAGGCCGTCGCTGTCGCCATGGATCAGCAGGAACGGGGCCGCCCCGGCGGTGACGTAGCCCAGCGGGCTGGCGGCCGCGAGCAGGCCGGGATCGTCGCTGCCGCCCACCAGCATGGGACCCGGCTCCGTGGACATGCCCGGCGGGACAGCAGCCATCAGCGCGCCGGACATGAGGCCGGCCGGTGTGTTCAAGGGCGGCATGTCCGGCAATGAGGACACCCCGTAGAAATCGACGACGGCGCTCACGCTGCTTGGGTGCCCCTGGACGCCAAGGCCGCCCTCGAGGTCGGCGAGGGTCCCGGTGACGCCGAGCAACGCGGCGAGGTGGCCGCCGGCGGATTCGCCCCAGGCGCCGATGCGTTCCGGATCAATGCCCAGGATGCCGGCGTGCTCCCGGAGGTAGCGGACCGCGGCTTTGATGTCATGCAGCTGGGCCGGGAACGGCGCCTCGAGTGCGTGCCGGTAGTCCACTGTGGCGCACGCGATTCCGGCTTCATTCAGGAGCCGGAACACCGAATCCGGGGCGAACGTGGGCGGCAGTTCGCGGCGGTCACCCAGCTGGAAGGCGCCGCCGTGGATCCACACCACCAGCGGCACCGGTCCCGCCGCCGCGCGCGGCAGCCAGATGTCCATGGCCAGCCGGCGGAATCCGACGGCGATCGCGTAGCTGACTTCGCGGTGCACCAGGGAATGTTCGGAGAATTCCTCGGGCGCGCCCAGGCGCCCAAAGGCCGGGAAGGGAGGCGGCGCGGGCATCATTCGCGGGGCTGTGGCGGCAACGGCTTCCGGGGTCATGGTGCGCTCCTGGCAAGGTCGGTAGTGGTTTCTGCGCTGGCCGCCGGGGCGGCGGCCACAAAGGAATGGGTTCCGGGTCCGACGACGGCGGCCGGCTCGCCGGGCAGCCGAAGTTCCGCGGTGGTGCCGGACGGGACGGTCGCCGTGAGCGCCAGCACGCCGTCGTCGATGGTCCAGTCAATTTCGATGAGGCCCTGCGGGCCCAGGTGCGAGGTGCTGGCGGATGCCAGGCCGGCGCCCGGACGGGGTTCGATGATGATCTGCTCCCAGCCGGCGCTGCCCGGCGCCTGGCGCAGCCCGGCCGTGTAGCGGTGCAGGAAGGAAACCACGGCACCCTTGCTGTAGTGGTTGAGCGACTGGCGCACCGTTCCGTCCGCGCCGACCCCGTCCCAGGCCTCCCACATGGTGGTGGCGCCGCGGTCCACCATCACCAGCCAGGACGGCTCGGAGTCCTGCATCAGCAGCTCATAGGCGAGGTCCAGGCGGCCGTTGTCGGCGAGTGCCGGCAGCAGGTAGGGGGTGGCCAGGAAGCCAGTGCCCAGGTGGGTTCCGGCGGCGCCGACCAGTTCGGCGAGCTGGCGGGTGACGGCGGGGCGGGCGTCGCCGGGGACGAGGTCAAACGCCAGCGCACGGACGCAGTTGGCCTGCGTGCCGCCGTCGACCGTTTTGTCGGATACCGTGCCGTCCGCCTGCAGGTATTCCTGCTGCCAGGCGCGGCGGACGTTCTCGGAGAGCTCCGCCAGTTCCCGGGCTTCTTCGTCCAGGCCGAGGACGGCTGCCACCCGGGCCATGATGGCCGAGGTGTGCCGGTAGTACGCGGTGGCCACGATGCCGTTGTCTGCGGAGCGGGAGGCAAAAAGATCCGGCGCCGGGCCGCCGGGTTCCATCCACTCCCCGAAGTGGAAGCCGGTGTCCCAGAGGTACTGCTCGTGCGGTGCCGGCGTGGCGCGTGCTGCTGCCCTGGCCGGGTGCCGGTTCCCTTCCGCGGTGCTGCGGACAAAGCCGAGCCACCGGTTCATGGCCTCCCAGTTCTCTGCCAGGATGCCGGCGTCGCCGGTGGCGAGGTAAATCTCCCAGGGCACCATAACGATCGCGTCCGCCCAACCTGAGGATCCATTGGTGAAGGCCATGAATTCGGCACCGGTCACGTCCGGCCCGGGCGACGGGGAGATGTTGGCGACTATGCCGTTGTCCCATTGGTCGGCGCGGACATCGTTGAGCCATTTCCGGCTGAAGCCTGTGACATCGAAGAGGTAGGCGGCGGTGGGCACAAAGAGCTGCCAGTCTCCGGTCCAGCCGGCCTTTTCGCGCTGCGGGCAGTCGGTGGGGACCTCGCAGGCGTTGTCCCGGAAGCTCCACTCCACGATGTTGTGCAGTTTGTTCAGCCGGTCATCGCTGCAGCTGAAGGTGCCCACGCGTTCCAGGTCGGTCTGGACCATGCAGCCCACGATGTCCGTTGGCAGGAGGTCCCCGGCCAGGCCACGGACGGAAACGTACCGGAAGCCGTGGGCGGTGTGGCGTGGTTCGAAGACCTGGCCGGGCGCACCGACGGAGACCACCGAGTCCACCTGCCCGGCGCCCCGGAACTGGCCGGGGTTCTTGAAGTCGATGGGGCGGAGGTGGTCCTGGGTGACGTCGCCGTCCGGGCCCAGGGCTTCGCCGTAGACCAGGGTCACCTCGGTGCCGGCCGATCCCAGCCGTGACAGCCTGACCCAGCCGTTGATGTTCTGGCCCAGGTCCACCACCTGGTTGCCGTTGCCAAGGCGGGTGATGGAGGCGGGGACGAGTTCCTCCACGATCCTGGTGGGCGGCGCCACCGGGCCGGTGAGGGTGGTGAAACTGCCGTCCCGCAGGACGACCGGCCGGGCTTCCCTGGTGCCGGACGCTGCTTCGCGGAAGTCCACGCGCTGCCCCTCCATCAGGTCCGCGGCGAGGATCTCCGTTGTGGAGGCCAGCCAGGACCCGTCGGTGCCGATCACCGTCCGGGCTCCCCCGGACTCAATTTCCAGCTGCGCAAGGAAAGCCGTGTGCGTCCCGAACATGTCGGCGTCGCGCGTGAACCCGAAGGAACCGCGGAACCAGCCGTCGGTAAGGACCGCCCGCACGGTGTTGGCGCCGGCGCGGAGCAATGGCGCGATATCAAAAGCCTGGACCTGCAGGGTGCTGTGGTAGCTGGTGGAGCCGGGGGTGAGCTGCTGGTCCCCCACCCGCCGGCCGTTGATGAACAGCTCGTAGATGCCGTGCGCGGTGGCGTAGGCGCGGGCAGAATCGGGTGCGGCGTCCAGGGTGAAATCGCGGTGCAGGGCGTAGCCGGGGCGCTCCCCCGGCGCCGGGACCACCGGCTCGTAAGGTCCGATCCACCGTGCACTCCAGTCGGCCGGGTGCAGGAGGCCCAGCTCCACCGGCATGGGTTCGGCCCAGTCGGAGGTGGTCTCGGTGCCGTCCGGGGCCTGGTCCCAGGTGCGGACCGTCCAGTCGAAGCGGTCCCGCGACCCGAGCGCCGGGCCCCCGTACGGCACGGAAACGTGCGTGCCGCTGTCCACCCGGCCGGTGTCCCAGCCGTTGCTGGCGGTCAGCCGGTAGGCAGTTTGCCGGACCGTCCCCGGCGGCGGCGTCCAGCTGAACCGCGGGGTGGTTTGGGTGATGCCGAAGGCCTCGCTGAGGTTCTCGGTGCGGAGCCGGGTGGGATGCGTCATGGGTTCCGGGCTGTCGTCAGGCGTAGTGGCAGGCGACGTCGGACCCGCCCACCGTGCGCAGCGCGGGCCGTTCGGCGGCGCAGAGCTCGGTGGCCAGCGGGCAGCGCTGCCGGAACGGGCACCCGCCCGGGGCAGCGGAAACAGACGCGGCGGTCCGGACGCCCATGGCTTCCCGGACGCTCCGGCGCTCGGCCTGTTCGGCCGGCCGCGGTACAGGCGAAGCGGCCACGAGGGCCTGGGTGAAGGGGTGCTTCGGCGACTCGGTGACGGCCGCGGCCGGTCCGCTTTCCATGACCTGGCCGCGGTAGAGGACCACTACGCGCTGGGCCAGGAACTGCACCACGGAGATGTCGTGGGCGATGAACAGGTAGCTCAGGCCGCGTTCGTCCCGGAGGTCGGCCAGGAGGTTCAGGACCTGGGCCTGGGTGGAGAGGTCCAGGGCGCTGACCGCTTCATCGCAGACCACCAGTTGGGGCTCGCAGATGAGGGCCCGGGCCACGGCGATGCGCTGGCGCTGGCCGCCGGAGAACTGGCTGGGGTAGCGGTCCACGGCTTCCCGGGGCAGGCCCACGCGTTCCAGCATGACCTGGGCTTTCTCCCGTGCGTCTGCGGCGGACACGCCGCGGAGCCGCAGGGGTTCCGCCAGCGAGGCGCCCACGGTGTTGCGCGGGTTGAGCGAGGAGTTGGGGTCCTGGAAGACTGCGCGCAGTTCCCCGCCCAGCTTTCGCCGCTGGGCCGCGTTGGCGCGGGTGATGTCCTGGCCCTGGTACTCGATGGACCCTCCGGACACGGCCTGCAGGCCCAGGATGGCCTTGCCGATGGTGGATTTTCCGGAACCGGACTCCCCCACCAGCCCCACGGTCTCACCTGGCGCGATGGTAAAGCTGACGCCGTCCACGGCGGCCGGCGCGGCGGCAGCCTTGCGGCCACGGCCGTAGCGGACCACCAGGTCCTTCACTTCGAGCATGGGCCGGGCAAGGGCGCCGGCCGCAGAGTCCTGCAGTTCAGGGGTTGCGATGCTCATGCCATGTCCTTCTCAACGATGTTCAACAGCCGCGGTGCGGGGACCGGAAACTGGTGCGTGGGCACTTCGGTGGCCACCCATTCCAGGCCTTCAACGGCCAGTTCGTCTGCCTTGACGCAGCGGACCAGGCCCTCGCCCGTTCCTGAGGGCAGCAGCGGGATGGGGACCATGCAGGCGGAGCCCGCGAACTGGCAGCGTGCCGCGAACCGGCACGTGGCGGGCCAGTCCTTGGGCTGCGGAACCTGGCCGCTGATGGTGGCCAGCCGTTCCGGCATGTCCGCTGCGTGGTTGGCGTGCGGGTCCGCTGCGAGCAGAGCCAGGGTGTACGGGTGCCGGGGGTTGTCCAGAATCTCGGCAGTTTTGCCGTTCTCCACCACCTGGCCTGCGTACATCACGGCCACCTGGTCACAGATGTCGGCAACGACTCCGAGGTCGTGGGTCACCATCACCACGGACATGCCTGTGTCCTTCACGAGGGAGCGCAGCAGGGACAGGATTTCGGCCTGGACGGTGACGTCCAGCGCTGTGGTGGGTTCGTCTGCCACGAGCAGGCGGGGCCGGCCGGAGAGCGCCAGGGCGATGGCTACACGCTGTGCCATGCCGCCGGAGATCTGGTGCGGGTAGGTCTTGAGGATGCGCCTGGCGTCCACGATGCCCACCTTCTCCAGCAGGCTGAGGGCTTCGGCACGGGCCTCGGCTTTGCCCACCTTGCGGAGGCGGCGGATAGCGGCCGTGAGCTGGTAGCCCACGGTAAACATGGGGTCCAGTGCCCGCATGGGCTCCTGCGAGATCAGCGCGATTTCGCTGCCCCGGACCGATTCCATGTCCTTGTCGGTGGATGCGGCCAGGTTTTTGCCGTTCCACAGGATCTGCCCGCCGGTCACGGACACCCCGGAGGGAAGCAGCCCGAGCAGGGAGAGCGCGGTCATGGTCTTGCCGCAGCCGGACTCGCCCACCAGCCCCAGCACCGTTCCCTGTTCGACGTCGAAAGAGACGTCCGTGACAAGGTGCACGCTGCCGTCCACACCCACGGTGAGGTTGCGGACGCTGAGCTGGCCGCTGGCCGGAGCCTGCCCTGCTGCATCGGGGACCGTTGCAGCGATGGCGGCAACGGCTTTGGCGCGCTGGCGGCGGGCGGCAGCGGAGGGCAGGTGGGAGGCGGTGGCGTTGGGTGCCTTGCCCAGGGCGTTGCCAATGGCGTTGGCGGCCAGGACGGTCAGGGCAAGCACGGCGCCGGTGGGGACCATCAGCCAAGGGGCGTCGTAGACATGCTGGGAGGCGCTCTGGATCATGCCGCCCCAGCTGGGCTGCGGGATGGGCGGGCCGAAGCCGATGAACGCGAGCCCGGCCTGGATCAGCATGCCGACGGCGAAGATGAGGGCAGACTGCACGACGATGGTGTTGGTCAGGCCCGGCAGGACGTGGCGCAGGCTGATGCCGAAGGCGCTGACACCGTCCACTTTGGCAGCGTCCACGTAAAGCTGGGACTGCAGCGACTTGGCCTGGCCCAGAATAACGCGGTAGACGCCGGCTGACATGAAGACGCCAAGGACGGCCATGATGAAAGGGATGTTGGTGCCCACGGCACCGATGACGGCGAGGATGATGACCGTCGACGGCAGGGACATCATGATTTCGGTGCTCCGGCTGATGATGCCTTCAGCCCGGAGGGACGCCGCGGCGGTCATGGCCAGGATGGTTCCGAGCCCGATGCCTACCAATACCGTGATGAAGGACGTGCCCAGGGTGCCGGCGGCGGAGGCGAAGATTCGGCTGAGGATGTCCCGTCCCAGTTCGTCCGCGCCCAGCCAGTGGGCGGCGGACGGGCCGGAGAGGACTGCGGTGAAATCCTGGTCCTCGGTCTTGAACGGCAGCCACCATGGCGCGGTCAGGGACGCGGCCACCAGTGCGGCGAGCCACAGCAGGCCGGCCACTCCGCCGGGAGAGGCGAACAGCCGGTGGGCGGAGACCTTGGAGAACGCAGCCCGGGGACCGGACTTCGGCAGGCCCGATTCCGGCAGGGCTGCAGCGGCGACGGTGCTGTCGGCGGGGGCGGGTGCAACGTTGGGGATCATGCGGCACGCAACTTCGGGTCGAGGAACTTGGTGGCGAGTTCGAGTGCCAGGTTCACAGCCACCACCACGACTGTGGCGATGACCACCACGCCCTGGACGGCGGGAGCATCATGGGTGCTGACGGAACTCTGGGCTGCCTGGCCCAGGCCTGGCATGGCAAAGAGTTGTTCGGCCACAACTGATCCGCCGAAGAGGCCCATGAACTGCAGGGCGATCCCGGCCACAATCGGCAGGCTGGCGTAACGCAGGGCATGGATGTACAGGATTTTCCAGGTGGGTGTGGCGGTGGCCCGCAGGGTCCGGATGTGTTCCTGCTGCAGGGCTTCGAGCATCGACGCCCTGGTCTGGCGGGCAATGAACGCAGCACCGCCGACGGCCAGGGTGATCACCGGCAGGGCAAGCGACAGGGCCCAGTCCTGGGGGGACACGTCGAAGGGAACGTAGCCCGTAGCCGGGAACACCGAGGACTGGACGGCGAACAGGTAGACGAAGATGATGCCGATCCAGAAGGCCGGCAGGGCCACCGCCATGCCGCAGAGCCCGCCGACGATGCGGTCCACCGTACCGCCCCGTACCGCGGCGGTGACGCCCAGGGCGATGCCGAGGACTGCGCTGAGCACAGTGGCCCCGGCGGCCAGCGACGCCGTCACGGGCAGCCGGCTCGCGAGGTCGTCGGAGACGGAACGGCCATCGATCAGCGAGATCCCCAGGTTGCCCTGGACCGCGTCGCCGAGCCAGCGGACAAACTGTGCCAGGAGCGGGTCATTCCAGCCGAGGCGGGCGTTGACCTCGTCGATGGCCTCCTGGGAGGCGCCGGCTCCCAGCGACACTGCGCCGGGGCTGCCGGGCATCGCATGCACCAGCAGGAATGCCAGCACCGCGACCACCAGCACGGTGGCCAACGCCATGAGCAGGCGTTTGGTGATGAATAGTGCCATGGTGACCTCCATCGGTCAGAACTTGCCGGGCGGCCACCCTTAGGGGCGGCCACCCGGCAGATTCGGGGTATTAGCTTGCCGGTGCGTAGGAAGAGAGCAGCGGGTACGCGTTGGTGCCGGCGAACTCGACCTGCTTGATCTTCTTGGTGTTGTAGCCCTGGTTGGTGAGGGCTTCATAGAGCGGGATCATCCAGCCGGATTCAACGAGCCGGGTGTTCAGCTTGGTCAGGGCGGCCTTCCTGGCGGCGTCGTCCTTGGCGGCGGCTACCTCACCGGTGGCGGCGCTCAGCTGCTCGTCGGTGGCTTTCTGCACGTTGGTGAAGCCGCTGAGGATGGCTCCGTACATCACTCCCACGGGGTTGTCCCAGTTCAGCGGGGCGTAGCCGAGGGGCGTGGTGGCCACCGCGGCGAACGCTTCATCGGTGGAGGACGCCAGCTTGACGTTCATGGTGATGCCGACGGCGGCGAGGTCCTTCTGGACGGCCTGCAGGTCAGTCTGCGTCTGGGGGCCGGCGATGATGGTGAATTCGAAACCGTTGGCGTAGCCGGCTTCAGCCAACAGGCTCTTGGCCTTTTCCGGGTCGTAGGCGAACGTTGTCTCCAGTTCCTCGCTGAAGCCTGCGGAGTCCTTGGGCAGGGCGTTCCAGGCCGGGATGTCACCCTTGTGCAGCGCGTCCACCAGTGCCTTGCGGTTGATGGCGTGCTGGATGGCCTGGCGGACCTTTTCGCTGGCGAAGGCCGGGGCGGTCTTGCCGATCTTGTCGAAGGAAATCATGGTGTTGACGGTGCCGCCGATCTGGGACACCCCTACACCCTTGGTCTTGACGAAGTCGACAGTGGAGGAGGTCAGCATGGCTACGTCCGCCTGGCCGGAGACCAGGGCGTTGGCCCGGGCCTGGGGATCGAGGACAACGCTGAAGATGACCTTGCTGAAGGGGTACTTTGCGGCGTCCGCGTTCTTCTCGTTCTTCACCATCACGTACTTGTTGCCCTTCACCGTGGAGGCATCGATGGTGTAGGGGCCGGACCCTGCCGGGGTCGCGGCCAGGCTGGCCGTGTCGGTGACGCCGGCCTTGCCCACGATCATGCCGGTGGTGGAGGCCAGGTTCTTCTCGAAGCCCGGCTGGGCCTTGGCGAACGCCAGGGACACTTTGGTGGGGCTTACGACGTCCACGGTGGTGATTTCCTGGGCCCCGCCCTTGGCAACAGCCGAGTACGCGGTCAGGGCAGGATCGGAGCGGCGGTCAAGGTTTGCCTTCACCAGGTCGGCGTCGAGCTTGGAGCCGTCGGTAAAGGTCACGCCCTCCTTGAGGGTGAGCGTCAGGACCGTGTTGTCCGCGTTGTATTCGAAGGCGGTGGCCAGGCCGGGACCTGCGGAGCCGTCCGTCTTGAGGACCATGAGGCTGTCGTAGAGGCCTTCGAAGAACTGGCGCTGGGCGGCGGAGACGCGCAGCGGGTCATAGCCGAACGATGCCGAGTCGCTGTCGATCGCGAGGGTCAGCGTGCTGGTGTCGACCTTGGTGCCCGCCTGGGTGGAGCCGCCGCCGCAGGCGGTGAGGGATCCCAGCAGGAGCGCTCCGGCCAGAACGGCGGAGCTCCCACGTGCGGTGGAGTTCAGGAGTTTCATGTAGTGCGCCTTTGCATTCTGATGTGACAACGGGGTGAACAGCTATGGGGGCCAGGCGAGTGGCCGGCTCTCTCAAGCATCGGCGGGAGCGCAACAGGGCAGACATGAGAATTTCATTGGTTGAAACACTTATGTGGTTCGGGTCACTGGGGAGGACAGGATGGAAAGCACGGCATCGAAGCCGGACGCCGGGCTGCCGGCGTTGCACCGAAAGGACCACCGTGACTGTCTCTTATCCATTCCCGCCGAATTTCCTGTGGGGCGTCGCTACGGCCGCGCACCAGGTCGAAGGGAACAACGTCAACAGCGACGCCTGGCTTTTGGAGCACCTGCCCCAGACGATGTTTACCGAGCCTTCAGGCGATGCCATTGACCATTACCACCGCTATCGCGGGGACATCGCCCTGCTGGCCTCGCTGGGCTTCAGCAGCTTCCGGCTTTCGGTGGAATGGGCCCGGATCGAACCGGAGGAGGGGCACTTCTCGGAGGCGGAACTCAACCACTACCGCCGCGTCCTGGAAGCCTGCCACGAACACGGCCTCACACCGGTGGTCACCTACCACCACTTCACGTCCCCGCAGTGGCTCCTCACCGCCGGCGGGTGGGAGGACGCCAGGACACCGGAACTCTTCGCCCGGTACTGCGGCAAGGTGACCGAGCACCTGGGTGACCTCATCGGCGTCGCCTGCACCCTGAACGAGCCCAACCTGCCGTGGCTGCTGAAGTCCTTCGGCATTGGTGGCGAGGCACCCGAGCACCGTGCTTCCGTGCCCGTTTGGGCAGCAGCCGCCGGCAAGCTCGGCGTCGGCGCACACAAGATGGCACCGTTCCAGTTCTCCTCGACGGAGGCCGGGTTCGACGTGAAACTGGCAGCACACCGCGCCGGTACCGCTGCCATCAAGGCCTGGCAGCCGGACCTGATGGTGGGCTGGACCCTGGCGAACTCGGACATCCAGTCCGTCGCCGGCGGACAGGACGCAGCGGACGCGGTCCGCCGCGACGTCAACGAACGGTTCCTGGAGGCCTCGCGGGGTGATGACTTCGTGGGCATCCAGACCTACGGCCGCACGGTCTTCGGCCCGGACGGCCTGGCGCCGGCCCCCGAAGGCGCGGCAACGAACCAGATGGGCGAGGAAATCTACCCCCAGGCCCTCGAGGCAACCATCCGGGAAGCCGCCCGCGTAGCAGGAATTCCAGTGATCGTCACCGAAAACGGCCTGGCTACGGAGGAGGACACGCAGCGGGTGGACTACTACAAAGCCGCCGTGGACGGTGTCGCCGCATGCCTGGCCGACGGCATCGACGTCCGCGGCTACATCGCCTGGACAGCCTTCGACAACTACGAATGGGTGTTCGGCTACCGCCCGAAGTTCGGCCTGATTGCCGTGGACCGGGCCACGCAGCAGCGGACGCCCAAGGAAAGCGCGCTGTGGCTCGGCGGGGTGGCGGCCGGGGCACGGATTCCGGTCTCCTGACCCCCGCTGGCATTTTCATTGGGTGGAACACTAGTCTGGGTGTCACCGGCGACCAAGGAGGATCGGCAGCCCGTCATGGCACCCACCGACAACACTGCCGACGCGGCGGCACCGGCCCCCGCGCGGGGCAAGCGCCCCAAGCAGGGCGAACCGGTCATTGACCGGGCGCTGAGCCTGCTCGCTGTCTTCACCGACCGCCGTCGGGCGTTAACGCTGTCCGAGATGGCCCGTCACGCCGGCATGCCGGCTCCCACCGCGCTCCGGCTGATCGCCCGGCTGGTGGCGTGGGGTGCGTTGGAACGGCTCAACGACGGCAGGTACGTGGTGGGGGTCAGGCTCTGGGAGGTGGCGTCCCTTTCTCCGCGCGGGCACGGGGTCAGGGAGATCGCGCTGCCATACCTGGAGGACCTTTTTGAGGTGACCCGCCACCACGTGCTGCTGGCGGTGCGGGACAAGGAGCAGGCAGTCCTGATTGAACGGCTGTCCTCCAAGCAGGCCACCGAGGTTGCCTACCGGGTGGGAGGCCGGGCACCCCTGCGGTCCACCGCCGTCGGGCTGGTCCTCCTCGCCGGAGCGGACGCGGACTTCCAGGAACGCATCCTCCGCCAGCCGCCGGACATCGAACCCGGCGTTGCCCCCATGCCCGAGGGCCAGCTGCGAAGGACCCTGTCCGACGTGCACCGGACTGGCATCGCGATGATCCGGCGGTCATTGCCGTCCCTGACGGTGTCCGTCGCTGCGCCGATTTTCGATGCCCAGGGCACCGTGGTGGCCGCCCTGTCCATCGTGGTTCCGGACGGCAGCACGCCGCCCAACGTGCTGGCGCCGGCGGTCCGGGCCACGGCCAGGGCGGTCTCGCGAAACCTGGGCTTCAAGACAGAACTGGCGGACGACGTCCGCACGCATTCACAGGGCTGACCTTCCGGCGGGCAGCTATTCGTCGAAGTGCGTGACGGCGCCGGTGGTCCCCGAGAGTGCGGCCACCACCTGCGAGGCCACATCGTGGAGCTTGAGGTTGCGGGTATTGGAGGCACGCAGGAGGACCTTGAACGCGGCGGGCTGGCTGCACTTGTTCCTGGCCATGATGGCGCCGGTTGCCAGGTCAATGACCGTCCTGGATTCCATCGCGGCCTTCAACTCGTCGCGGGTGTCCTGCAGCCGTGCCATCCTCAGCACCAGCCGCAGCCCCTTGGACGCCTGTTCCGCGAAGGCCTCCACCCTGCCAATATCCTGCCCGTGGAAGGCATTGGGCAGCCGGCTGTACACGTTCAGGACTGCCCGGCTGGGACTTTCCAGGGCCAGCGGCACGGACAGTACCGACAGGAAACCGCACCCGGCCACCGCGCGGGTGTAGTGGGGCCAGCGCTCATCCGGCCCCAGGTCCGGGACATGCACCGTCCCGTGGCCCTCGCCGGCGGCTACGCCCGGGCCCTGCCCGCAGCTGGCCTCCGCCCGGACCATCCGGCGGGCGTACTTGTCACTGCCGGCTGCAGTGCTGGATTTCCTGCTCCGCACCAAAGAAATCCCGCAGGACACTTCCCCGCCGCGGCTGCTGAGCCGGCCCGCCGCATAGGCGGCCAGGTCCCCCAGCAGCTTCTCCACGCACGGGTTTCCCAGGACAAGGTCCTGGAGGTGCAGTGCAACATCGGTGAAAACTTCGTCGTCTGAGACCTTTGCGGCTACCAATGTCCCCCCTGAAACACAATGCAAGCCAAATACCGGCCGCAACGCTGCGGGCCGGCCACCGCCCCCGCGGTCATTGAAGCTTACTCCCGGCGTGGATTGTGCGGAATAGCTGACGCTTCCTCCTGCCGGACTCAAAGTGCCGCCGACCTGCGTCGACGTACTCACGGTAAGCTCCGGGGATGCCTTTGCCTCCGGACCTGCTGGCCACCACGGCCCATTTCCAAACCCGTGGATTCGCTGTCTCGGAGCCACGGGCGGAAGCGGAAAGCCTTGATTACGGGGCGCACACCTTCCACGTCAACGGCCTCGCAACTGCCTTCCGCATTGCCAGGACAACGCCGAAAAAAGCAGGCCGGTTCGTCACGCTCTGGCAGCGGACCGCAGGCGGCGGTCCCATCAGGCCCTTCGACAGTTCCGACGGGTTTGACCTGTTTGTGGTCAGCGCCGGCAGCGAAGTGCGCTTCGGGTATTTCGCCTTTCCGCAGGAAACGCTGATCACCCGCGGAGTTGTGTCCCGGGACTTCATCGGCGGAAAGCGGGCCATCCGCGTCTACCCGCCGGGGTCCGCCCCCGCCAACCGGACAGCCCAGGCCACCCAGCGCTGGCAGTTGGAGTTCTACTTCCCCGGGAATCCGTCCGCTTCCCCCGCCGTTAACCCTATGCACGGGAGTTTTCCCCCGAGCCTTGGAGAAGGACGGAATGAGCACCAAGTTTGAATCAGTGGAGGACGACGCCGGCAGGGTCATCCGGTACCGGCGGCACCCCAACGGCGGCGGCTTTGTTGGGCCGGGCGCCTACGTCGCCGAAAGTGCGCGCCTGGGATCCATGACGTACGTGGAGCCCGGGGCACGGATCGGCTCCGGTTCACGCGTGGGCCACGGCAGCTGGATCGACCGCCTGGCGCAAGTGGGCGAACGGACGGTCATTGGCGACGGCGTTCGCGTGGGCCACGGAACCGTTATCGGCAACCGGGTCCACATCGGCAGCCATTCACGCATCGGCTCCGGCGCCGTGATCGAGCACGGCACCAGCGTGAATGCGGACAGCACGGTTCCCGACGGCGGCCACGTCACCGCAGAGCCTCGGCGCAGGCCCCGCGCGGCGCCGGCCAAGCGCGCCCAGCCACGGCAGCGGAAACCCCAAAAACGGCAGGCGGCCTAAGCAAAGGCCCCGCGGGTAAAGTCAGCGAAGGCGCCGGGCAGCCGCATTTCAATCACCGGAATGTTGGGCCCGCGCATGCTCCGCCGGGTGAAATGCTGGAGGCCGGTCGTTCAGCCACTGAGGAGCAGACAGCAGCCATGAGTACCGTTTCCACCCCGCAGGGCACCGTCCGTGGGACCGCCCTGAAGATCGACGGCCGGACGGCGCACGCCTTCCTGGGGGTGCCCTACGCGGAGTCGCCGCGTTTCCGCCCTCCAGTCCCTGTTACGCCGTGGGACGGTGTCCGCGACTGCACCGCACCCGGCGCCATGGCGCCGCAGAACCCTGACCCGTTCACGCCGCCGTCGGACACTTTCGCCGACCTCTGGGACGAGGACAGCTGCCTCAACCTCAACATCTGGACCCCGGCACCGGATGGCGCCCGCCGCCCGGTCATGGTGTGGATCCACGGCGGCGCGTACGTCGGAGGCTCCAACAACGGCGCCATGCACGACGGCGGCCCGCTGGCTTCCGCGGCAGACGTTGTGGTGGTTGCCGTCAACTACCGGCTGGGGGCCTTCGGCTTCCTGCACCTGCCCGAACTGCTGGGACCCGAGTACGCCGATTCCTCCAACGTGGCCCTGCTGGACCTGCTGGAGGCGCTGCGCTGGGTTTCCCGGAATATCGCGGCGTTCGGCGGCGACCCGGGGAACGTGACGGTCTTTGGCGAGTCCGCGGGCGCGGCGGCCATCGGCACGATGCTGGGCATGCCGGCGTCGGAAGGACTGTTCCGGCGGGCCATCATGCAGAGCGGGACCGCGGAACGGTACCGGACGGCGGACGAATCGGCTGCGGTGGCTGCAGAGTTCCTCCGGCTTTGCGGACTGGATGCGGCACGGGCCGGGGAACTCCTGGCTCTTCCCGCCGGCCGGCTGCTGGCGGCGCAGAAGGCACTGGCCGAAGCCGAAGCCGGGCGCAGCTTCAGCGTGCCGCTGCCGTTCCAGCCCACGGTGGGCACTCCCTCCTTGCCGGAGCCGCCCCTGGATGCGGTCCGGAACGGGCGAAACTCGGCGGTGGACCTGATGGCGGGCACTAACCTCAATGAAGGTTCCTTTGCCGTGGAAATGCGTCCCGCGTATCCCAGCGACCCGCCGCGGCTGGAGGACCGGGTGGAGCTGCTGCTGGCGGCTTGCTTCGCGGACCCCGCCGCGGCGAGGGAGCACTACGCGGATGCACTTGCGGACGCCCTCGGAGCGCAACCCGGCGGGAAGCAACTGCTCGAGGCGTGCCTGGCGGACCAGCTGTACCGGCAGCCGAGCAACCGGCTCCTCGACGCGCGGGCGTCGTCGTCCGGCACAAATTTCAGCTACCTTTTTACCTGGCCCAGCCCTGCCCTGGACGGAAAACTCGGAGCCTGCCATGCGCTGGAGATCCCGTTTGTGTTCCGGCAGCTGGACTGCCGCGAAGCACGGTTCCTGGTCGGGACGGAGGCTCCCGCGGAGCTGAGTGCCATGATGGGCGCCGCCTGGTCGGCGTTCGCCCGGGCCGGGGAGCCCGCTGCCGCCGGTCTTCCCCGCTGGCCGTCCTACGCAGCGCAGTCCCGCGAAACCATGGTCCTGGACATCCAGCCGCGGATCGAGGCCGATCCACGTTCCGCGCTGCGGACGTTCTGGGCAGCGCAGCCCGACGTGGCGATGGTGCGTCCAGCCTAGAGGAGGGTTTCGCCGATGTCCCGGCCGATCCGCCGCAGCAGCGCGGTCGAAAGTTCGGGGTCCTTGGAGGAATCCAGGTCGGTGTATTCGGCAAGCGTGTAGACCCCGGTCAGGGCCATTTCCTGCCAGCGTTCCCTGGCGAGGAGGGACCGGCCGGCGACGGCGATGATCGGCCGGGCACCGGAGCGCCTGGCCACGGCGGCTGGGAGTTTCCCGGCGAGGGTCTGTTCGTCGATGCTGCCTTCGCCGGTGATGACGATGTCGCAATTGTCTTTGCGGGCGTCGAAGTCGAGCAGGTCCAGGAAGTAGTCGGCGCCGGAGACCTGCTTCGCCCCGAGCAGCAGGCAGGCGTAGCCGATGCCGCCGGCGCTGCCGGCCCCTTCGTGTTCGGCCAGCAGGTCAGCCTCGGTGAAGCCGCCTTCGGTCATTCTGGCCACAAGGTTCCCCAGGCCCCGGTCAAGGGCGGCAACGTCCTCCGGGGTGGCGCCTTTCTGGGGTCCGAAGACCGCTGGCGCCCCGTACGCGCCGCGGAGCGGGTTGTGCACATCGCTGGCGACGATCAGTTCCGTACCTGCGAGCTCTGGAAGGTTAGTGCGGTGGACGGTGTGGATCCGGTCCAGGTTCCCGCCGTTGCCGTGGAGCTGGCGGCCCTCGGCGTCGCGGAAGCTGTATCCCAGGGCGGTGAGCATTCCCATGCCGCCGTCGGTGCTGGCGCTGCCGCCAAGGGCCAGCACGATCCGTGCCGGGTTGAGGCGCAGGGCGAACAGGACTGCTTCGCCGAAGCCGCGGCTGGACGCGGCCAGCGGTTCCAGCCTTCCGTCGGGCAGGAGCCCCAGGCCGCACGTGTTCGCCACCTCCACGACTGCCGTGACGCCGTCGAACGCTATGCCGGCCTGGACAGGCTGCCCGGTGGGTCCGGCAACGGTGTGCGTGCGGCGGGTGAAGCCGGAGGCGACGGCGGCATCCACGCTGCCGTCGCCCCCGTCCGCGAGGGGAAGGATCTCGCAGAGCACCGTCCCGGTTCCGGCTCCGGCGGCGGAGCGGAGTCCTGCTGCAAGTGCGTCCGCCACCTCGCCGGCGGTGAGGCTGCCTTTGAACTTGTCGGGCGCGATGAGGGCCCGGACGGTCTGCGGGGCGGTGGTGTTGGTCATGTCAGTTGGATTCCGAGTAGGCGGGGCGGCGGTCGGTGGAGGGGTGCTTGGGCGTGTGGTGGCCGTATTCGGCCAGGTCCTCGTCGATGTCGGCCACGTCGTCCAGGTGGATCGGGTCCTCGGTGGGCATGGGTTCCACGGTTTCGCCGTTGAAGACCCGGCGGGCGCGGTCGGCGTCCAGGGTGCGGTCCCACCAGGCGATGAAGAGGGTGGCCACTGCGTTGCCGGTGAAGTTCACCAGGGCCCGGCATTCGGACATGAACTTGTCGATGCCGAAGATGAGCATGATGCCGGCCGCCGGGATCGTGCCGATGGTGGTCAGGGTGGCGGTGAGGGCGATGAAGCCGCCGCCGGCCACGCCTGCTGCTCCCTTGGAAGTCAGCAGCATGACCGCGAGCAGGCCCAGCTGCTGGCCGATCGTCAGGTCGGTGTTGGTGGCCTGGGCGATATAGAGGGCGGCGAGGGAGAGGTAGATCGCGGCGCCGTCGAGGTTGAAGCTGTAGCCGGTGGGGACAACCAGGCCCACGGTTTCCTTCTTGACGCCGGCGTGCTCAAGCTTGCGCATCAGGCCGGGCAGCGCGGGTTCCGCGGTGGAGGTGCCCAGGATGAGCATGTATTCCTCTTTGAGGTGCCGGATCATCTTGAAGATGTTCAGCTTCAGGAAGGCCATCACGGAGCCCAGGACCACCACTACGAAGAGGATGGAGGTGATGTAGAAGAGCGCGATGAGTCCGCCCATGCTGGTCAGCGAGGAGACACCGTATTTGCCGACGGCAAAGGCCATTGCGCCGAAGGCACCCAGCGGGGCGGCCTTCATGATGAAGCCCAGGATCTTGAACATCACACCGGTGAGCCGCTGCACGCCGTCCAGGACCGGTGCGCCCACCTTGCCCATCGCGTTCAGGGCGATGCCGAAGACGACGGCGATGAAAATGATCTGCAGGATGTCGCCCTCAACGAAGGGCCCCACGATGCTGTTGGGGATGATGTGGGTGAGGAACTGCCACCACTCCTGGTGCTGGCCGGCGTCGATCAGCTTGGCGGCGGAGTCCGACGTTTTGATGGTGCTGGCGTCAGCGTTGACGCCGTCGCCGAGGCGGAAGATGTTGATGGCCACGAGGCCGAAGATCATGGCGAAGATGGTGCCGACCTGGAAGTAGGTCAGGGCTTTCAGGCCCGTCATGCCCACCTTTTTCAGGTCAGCGACGCTGGCGATGCCGCCCACGATGGTGAGGAACACGATCGGGCCGATCAGCATCTTCATGGAGTTCACGAAGGTGGTGCCGATGGGTTCCATGGCGATGCCGGCGGTTGGTGCGAGCCAGCCG
Organism: Arthrobacter sp. BE255; assembly: GCF_031457335.1. Classification (NCBI taxonomy): domain Bacteria; kingdom Bacillati; phylum Actinomycetota; class Actinomycetes; order Micrococcales; family Micrococcaceae; genus Arthrobacter; species Arthrobacter sp. BE255. The sequence continues at coordinate 136,365 of NZ_JAVDWK010000002.1, forward strand.
ACCAGGATGCCGATGACAATGGCGGTCAGTACCCAGAAGTAAAGCTGCCGGTACCAACGTGTTTTGCGGGCCGGCGCGTCAGCCGGACCGGCGGTGCTGATGTGATCCATGATTCCTACCTCGTTGTGGAAAGTCGCTGGAGCTTGTAAGTACGGGGATGTCCGACGGCGGCCGGCGGCCGCCGTCGGACGTTTTGGTGAGTGCGGGCGAAGGGAGCCCGCGTTAGACCGTTGCCGGGGTGAGCGTGAGGGCCTTGATGATGGCCTCGGTGACGTCGTCCGTGTTGGCGTCGCCGCCGACGTCGCGGGTCAGGTGGCCAGCTCCGGTGGCAGCCTCGATGGCGGCCTCGACCTGGCGGGCTTCCTCGTGCAGGCCGAAGTGGTCCAGCATGAGGGCGGCACTGGCGATCGCGCCGATCGGGTTGCTGATGCCCTGGCCGGCGATGTCCGGGGCGGAGCCGTGGACCGGTTCGAACATGGACGGGAAGCGGCGTTCCGGGTTCAGGTTGGCGCTGGCGGCCAGGCCCAGGCTGCCGGCGAGCGCCGAGCCGAGGTCGGAGAGGATGTCCGCGTTCAGGTTGGACGCGACCACCACCGACAGGTCTTCGGGCTTGAGGATGAACTTGGCGCTCATCGCATCCACCAGGACGCTTTCGGTCTGCACGTCCGGGTAGTCCAGGGCCACGCGATTGAAGACTTCGTCCCAGAGGACCATGCCGTACTGCTGGGCGTTGGACTTGGTGACGGAGGAAACCTTCTTGACGGTGCGGGTCCGGGCGAGGTCGAAGGCGAACCGCATGATGCGTTCGCAGCCCTTTTCGGTGAACAGGGCGGTCTGCAGGGCCACTTCGTTGCCGGGGCCGCGGCCGCTGAGGTTGCGGCCGCCGAGGCCGGCGTATTCGCCTTCGCTGTTCTCGCGGACCACAACCCAGTCGAGCTCGGTGTTGTCGGCCTTGCGCAGCGGGGACTGGACGCCGGGGAGGAACTTCACGGGGCGGATGTTGGCCCACTGGTCGAAGTTCTGGGTGATGTTCAGGCGCAGGCCCCAGAGGCTGATGTGGTCCGGGACGTTTTCCCAGCCGACGGCGCCGAAGTAGATGGCGTCGAAGTCCTTGAGGGCTTCCAGGCCCTCGGGGTCCATCATCTGGCCGGTCTTCTCGTAGTAGGCGCAGCCCCACGGGAACTCGGTCCAGTCGAAGGCGAACTTGCCCCCGGAGTTTGCGGCCAGCGCGTCCAGGACGCGGCGTCCGGCGGAAACAACTTCCTTGCCGACGCCGTCCGCGGGGATGGATGCGATGCTGAATTTCTGGGTGGCGCTCATGTGCCTACCTCCTCGTTGAGTTTGTTTGCAGTGAGCCTGTTAGCGGGGTCACACTGTTCTTCCTCTTCAAGTAGACGGCCGGAGGGCATGCAGCGTCCAAGACTTAGTTTCGATACGCCTGATAGGCAGGGCCTATCGGTTGGGATCCTCGGTGTGCCGTGCTGCGACGTCGAGGAACGCGCGTGCGGCCGGGGTGAGGTTTTCCTTGCGGCTGAGCACTGCCACGTCCAAGTGGCTCACCGGTTCGATCAGCAGGGTGCGGAGGCCGGCCTTGCGGGCGGTGGGTGCCCACGACGACGGCATCACCGCGTGCCCCACGCCCGCGAGCACCAGCGGAAGGATGGAGGTCCGGTGGGCGACTTCGACGACGATTTCCACCTCCACGCCGCGGGCCAGGGCGTCATCGACGAGCCAGCGCATCAGGGAGCCGCGCTGGCTGGCGATGATCCGCTGGCCGCCGAGGTCCTCACGCTGGATGGCTGTTTCCTGCGCCCCGAACGCGTCGGCCTGGGGGTTGACGATGAGGATCAGCGGCTGGCGCTCGAGTTCCAGGACCTCGACGCCGGGAACCCGGATCGGAGTGGGAGAGCCAGCCAGGCCGATCTCCGTGCTTCCGCTGCGGACTGATTCGACGACTTCTTCCGGGGTGAAGGCGGCGCTGACGTTCAGCCGGACGGACGGGTGGAGCTTGGTGAAGTCCGCGATCATGGACGTCAGCGGCTCGATGCCCGGGGACGGCATGGTGATGATGTCCAGCCGGCCGCTCCGGACACCCCGGAGGGCCTGGACGGCGGACTGTGCGGCGTCCAGGTCCCGCATGACCAGGCGGGCCGGACCTACCAGTTCCTTGCCCGCCTCACTGAGGACTGCACGGCGGCCGATCCGGTGGAAGAGCGGAACACCGAGTTCCTTCTCCAGGCCGGCAATGGTCTGGGACAGCGAGGGCTGGGCGATGAGCAGGTGCTCGGCGGCCCGGTTGAAGCCGTCGTGGTCCACCACGGCGAGGAAGTATTTGAGTTTGCGGGTGTCCACGTCAGCGGGCAGCCAGGGCGTTGAGGGTGTCGCGGATACCGTTCAGCGCCGGGTCCCGCAACGACATAAAGGCCGGCTTCAGGAGCGGCTGGATGATCCTTGCCGGCCCGTTGATGCTGAATTCGGCGGTGTATTTCACCAGCGATCCCTGGCCGGAAGGTTCGACGTCGATCGAGTCGAACGCGGTCACAGTCTTATTGGCGCCGTGGAGCTTGATGTGGCGGTCGGTCAGTTCGATGACCTCGTATTCGAGTGACTGGCGCTTGCCGCGGAACTCGGATTCCGCGTGATAGCGGTGGCCGACAGCCACGGGACCCGGCGTGAGTTTGTCCATAACGGGCGTGGCGGGATCCCAGTCGCTGGTGTTTTCGAATTCGGAGAGGAAGGCGAATGCTTTCTCGGGGGACAGTTTGGTTTCCACGGTGCCGCTGACAGTGATCATGCACCCAGTCTAGGAACCCGCCGGGCACCGCACAGCCCCTAGCCGCCGTCCGGTGACACCGATTCGACAGCGACCTCGTTGAGATGGCGGCGCAGGCTCTTCGCCACCCGGCCAATGGCTTCGAGGTCTTCGGGCGCAAGGGCGTCGATGAAGAACCGGCGGACCAGCCGCAGGTGCGGCGCTGAAGAAGCACGGAAAGTCCGGGCTCCGTCGTCGGTCAGTTCCACCTCTGCGCCACGGCTGTCGCTACCCGACTTACGCCGTCGGATGAGCCCCCTGTTTTCCATCCGCCCAAGGTGATGGGACAGGCGGCTGCGTTCCCAGCCAATTCCCTCGGCGAGCACCGACGAACGCAGCTTGTGCCCGTGCGCCTCGCTGAGGGCCAGGAGCACGGCGTAGTCACCGGGAGACACACCCGATGTGGACTGCAGGCCCGCCGCCAAAGCCTGGCGCAAGGCCTCCGCCGTCTCCACATACTCGCGCCACACAGCCAGCTCGTCCGGAGTGGGACTTTGCCGTGCGCTCTTGCTGCTGTGCTCCATGACCACCATTTCTTCCGCTTGACATGTCAACCATACGGGCTGATGATTGACACGTCAATTAAGTAATTGACATATCAATTAGAGGAGGGTCATGAGTGAAGTGATCTTTGGTTTGGATACCTTTGGCGATGTCCCCCTGGACGACGCGGGTGCGCCGGTAAGCCATGCGCGTGCCATCCGGCAATTGGTGGATGAGGCCGTTCTCGCCGATCAGCTGGGCGTGGATGCCTTCCTGGTCGGTGAGCATCACCGCCCGGAATACTCAGTGTCGGCCCCGGAGACGGTCCTGGCCGGCATGGCTACGCGCACCTCACGCATCCGGCTTGGATCCGGAGTGACTGTGCTCAGCTCCGATGACCCCGTCCGGGTGTTCCAGCGGTTCGCCACCGTGGATGCGCTGTCCAACGGCCGTGCCGAGGTCATTCTGGGACGGGGTTCATTCACCGAGTCTTTTCCGCTCTTCGGCTACGACCTCAAGGACTACGACGTGCTCTTTGAGGAGAAGATCGAGCTGTTCGCACGCCTCCTTGAAGAGAAGCCGGTGACCTGGAAAGGCACCATGCGTGCACCCCTGGTTGATGCTGATGTCTACCCCAAGACGGAGCACGGGCTCAAGACCTGGGTGGGCGTCGGCGGCACACCCGAGTCCGTTGTCCGCACCGCGAGATACGGGTTCCCCCTGATGCTCGCCATCATCGGCGGACAGCCGGAGCGGTTCAAGCCCTTCATTGACCTTTACAAGCGGGCGGCCGGGGAGTTCAACACGACGCCGTGGCCCGTGGGCATGCATTCCCCCGGGTTCATTGCGGACACCGACGACGAAGCCAAAGAGATCTTCTGGCCCCACTACAAGGTGGTCAGGGACCGCATCGGAGCACTCCGGGGCTGGCCACCCGTACGCCGCGAAGAGTTTGAGGCCGAGACCCGGCATGGCTCGATGTACATCGGCTCGCCTGAAACCGTCGCCAGGAGAATCGCACGTGCCGTGGCATCGCTGGACGTTGGCCGCTTCGATCTCATCTTCACCTCGGGAGCCCAGCCGATCAGCGCACGCCTCAAAGCCGTCGAACTCTACGGAAGCAAGGTGGTGCCGATGGTCCGCGAAATCCTCGCCGCCAACAGCAACGCAGGGGCGGCGGCATGAGCTCCACCATCACGTTTAAGCCAGCCAAACACGAAAGAAGAACATCATGAACATCGCCCTCTGGATCGTCACAGCCGTCCTCGCACTCGCCTTCCTGGCGGCAGGAACCATGAAGATCGCCCAACCGAAAGCGAAGCTCGCGGCCACCGGCCAGGGATGGGTGGAAGACTTCTCCGACGGCGCCGTTAAGGGCATCGGCGTCCTCGAAGTCCTGGCCGCGCTGGGCCTCATCCTGCCTGCACTCCTGGGCGTGGCCACCGTGCTGGTGCCTGCCGCCGCCGTCGGGCTTGTCCTTCTGATGGCAGGGGCTGCCTTCACTCACGGCCGGCGCCATGAGACACCGAATGTCGTCATCAACCTCGTTTTGGCCATTCTTGCCGCTGGTGTTGCCCTTGCCCGGTTTGGTCCCTACGGCCTCTAAGCGCCGCCAGTCCCCACACAGCCAGGAGCAGCGCGATCAGCAGCAGCCCGGCGTCGCCAAGGTCGATGGCACCCAGCCAGCTGGTCAGCGGGTCGTCCAGCCCGAAGGCGGCGTTGACGAATCCTCCCAAGGTGATGACGGCGACGAACAGCGCGGAAAGCGCGGAGATGCCGGTCACCGCGGCGTTGAAGCCGAGCTTCCGGCGCGGATCGTCCAGGGCTGCGCGGTACATCCGCATCATCGCCACGCCGTTGAGCGAATCGCAGAGGGTCATGGCTGCGGTGAACGCGAGGGGAAGCGCGATCAGGGCGAGCGGCGAAACCCCGGCCAGCGAGGCCGCCGTCGTCATCACCAGCAGGCCGATTGTGGTGGCCGTGTCAAAGCCCAGCCCAAACAGGAAGCCGATCACGAAGATGTTCCGCGGCCGGCGGACCCTGGCCAGCGGCCTGGCCAGGAGCCGCGCCACCAGGCCTTTGGCTTCAAGGTCTTCGACGGCGATGCTGCCGCCGGCGTGCGCGCTGCGGTACGCCCGCGCCGCCCGGACGAAGGCGGACCCGTTGAAGATTCCCATCATCAGCAGGAACAGTCCCGAAACCCCGCTGCCGATCAGGCCCAGCACGAGGTTGCCGGCCGAGCCGTCCTCCATGAACTGCCCCACCATGCTGGCACCGGCCACCACCAGGACGCCGGCCAGGACCACCACCGAGCTGTGCCCCAGGCTGAACGCGAAGCCCACACTGACCGGGTCCTGCCGCTGGGCCACGAACTTGCGGGTGGAGTTATCGATCGCGGCCAGGTGGTCCCAGTCGTAGCTGTGCTTGACGCCCGCCAGGTAGGCGGTCAGCACCAGGCCAAGGGCCAGCGGCTGGCCGCCTCCTGCGGTCCCGCTGAGCAGAAGGACGACGGCGGCGACGTGCAGGGCGGCCACGGCACCGAAGGTGAACAGCAGCCGGGTCCGGAGCGGCAGGGTGTCGCGCCCGCGGTAGATTCCGGCGAGCTGGGTCAGCGCGGTCATTCAGTACTTCCTCAGGTTCAGGGGCGCCTGCCCGTGCCAGCGTTCCCGGAGCAACGCCGTGCAGTCGCCCAGCAGCCGGTTCAGTTCCCCGGTGCTGTTGGAGAGCGAACGCAGCACCAGTCCGGTGGTCCCCGCCACCGTGCGGGTCAGGGAGATGCCGGTATGCGCCTGGTGGTCCACGGTCAGGGCGTGAAACTCATTGGCGAGCGCCTGGTCAACACGGGCGTCCACCACCACCAGCGATCCGAGGTGGCTGAAGCCCTCCATGAAACCCAGGCCGGTGACATCGCCGGCCGGCGGCCGGATCAGCAGGTTGTCGAGCGCGAGCAGCTGCCCGCCGTCGTCGGTTTCCACCCGGATTTCGTTCCGCAGCCGCAATTCCTCATACCGGAACGACGCCCCGTCCGGCGACCAGCCGGGCGTGATCACCTCAGCCATGACCAGGCTCGACGTCGGCCGCACGGTGATGTGGGTGTTCTGCCGGTACCTGGCCTCCCGGTAGGCGATCAGCTGGTCAGGCATCAGCTCCAGCCGCGCCCCCTCCCTCAGCCGCAGGCTCATCCGCTGCTCAGCAAAAGATCCAGGAGTCCGATAAATCTTGGTAGCCGACTGCGTCGTGAGAAGCAGGTCAGCCCCCGCTTCGACGTCGATATCGAGCACAAAGAGATCAGCCCCAAGATAAGCCCCGCCAGGATTCACCACGACGTAGCAAACCTGCCCGGAATCATCCAGATAATGCGGCCGAAGAACTCTCAAGGCGCCCTGATGGAACTGGTGCGTCGCAACCGACCTGCCCGCACGCTGACCAATGCGCAAGGCGAGCTCCCCCATGGGCAACCGGGTGGCCGGGTTGGGTCCGGCGGCTTCGCCGGATTTGGGGCCGTGCCCGTCCCCAGGCGCTCCCAACCCTCGCAAGCTCGGGTCGGGCCCCTCGCGCCAGTGGGCCCCCCGCGCGGCCCACCACGCCGCGGCCCCCAAATCCGGCCTCGCCGCCTCAGCGATCACGTCACCTTCGGATGCCACTATGGGGACAGAACTCATTTCGCTAGGTCGAGCATCAGGACGTCGTGACGGATCCAATCAATCACGGCGTCGAGGCCCTCGTCTGTTTTCAGGTTCGTGAAGCAGAATGGTTTGGTACCGCGGAACTCTTTTGAGTCTTCCTCCATTACGTTGAGGTCCGCGCCGACGTGGGGGGCGAGGTCGGTTTTGTTGATGATGAAGAGGTCGGACTTGATCATGCCCTGGCCGGCTTTGCGGGGGATCTTTTCGCCCTGGGCCACGTCGATGATGTAGATCGAGAAATCCACGAGCTCGGGGCTGAAGGTGGCGGAGAGGTTGTCGCCGCCGGATTCGACGAAGATGACCTGCAGGTCCGGGTGGCGCTTCTTGAGCTCCTCGATTGCGGCGGTGTTCATGGAGGTGTCTTCGCGGATGGCGGTGTGCGGGCAGCCGCCGGTTTCGACGCCGATGATGCGGTCCTCGGGCAGGATGCCGTTGGCGGCAAGGATTTTGGCGTCCTCGATGGTGTAGATGTCGTTGGTGATGGCGGCCATGGAGATTTCCCGGCTCATGTGGCGGGTGAGCCGTTCCACGAGCTGGGTTTTGCCGGCGCCCACCGGTCCGCCGATGCCGATTTTGATGGGTTCAGTCATTTGTCCTCCTGAGTTTAAAAGCACCGTTAGCTCATGAACATCCGGGCACGTTGGCGTTCGTGCCGCATCTGCGAAATTTCCAGTCCGGGGCTGACGGCCCCGAAGTCGTCCGGCGTCAGGTGGGCGATGCGTCCGACGGCGGCAGCGACGTCGTCGGACGCTTTCCGCAGCAGCCGCTGGCCGGCGTTCTGACCCAGCGGGATGGCCCGGACCGCGTTCTGCGTCAGGGATGTGACGGCGGCGAAAAGGTAAGCGCTGAGCGCTTCGGAAAGCGGCACGCCCAGGGAGCGGGCGACGACGGCGAACGCCAAAGGCTGGTGCCCGGCGGCCCCGCCGCTGGTCACCAGGTCCCGGTACCGTGCGAGCTCGGCCGACGGAAACACGTCAGTCCCGATCTCAAGCAACCGGAGCCCCATTTTGGTGCTGGCCTCCCGAACCTGCCGAGGCAGCAGCGAAGCAGACAAAAGAGCATCCAACTCCCCCACATCAGCACCCTCATAAAGAAAGCGAATTGCCAACCCGTCAGAGTAAGAAAGCGACTGCCCCACAAAAGCAGAAAGCCAAACCCCAAAAGACCCCTCATCAACGACCACCCCGGCGTCGATGTAGGTCTCAAACCCAAGAGAGTGAGCAAACGCCCCAGTAGGAAGCGCGGAGTCGGTGAGCTGCTGCAAAGCGAGCTGGTAATCGCTCACTGAACGACCGCCAGAGGTAAGGAACGCAAGCGACGCGAGGGATATGGGGCCGCGGCGTGGCGGGCACCGCGGAGCGGGCACGGCCCCATATCCCTCGCGGCGTCCCCAGCCGCCACGCCTATGCGAGCGCGCAGCGCGGCGACCGGGCTACTAGTGCGAGTGCTCAGCATGGCGGAAAGGCACAGGCATGACGCGTTCCTGGCGGTCGTAGGGCACACCGACGTGGAGAAGGTAGTCCTCGACGGTGTGGTCGTAGGCGCAGACCATGACCTCGGCCACGTACTCGGAGGATGAGTCGAAGAACTGGGCCTGGAGGTGCCGGTTGCCGAGGGAGTGTGCCACGATGCCCATTTCGTGGATGGTCCGTGGTGCGATGACCAGGACGTCGGTGGGCAGTACGGAGACGACGATCATGTTGGTTTCGGCCACGTGCAGGATGTCGCCGTCGCGCAGGTCCCCGGAACCGGAGGGCAGCCGGATGCCGATTTCCTTGCCGTGGTCGGTGGTGACCCGCTGGATGCGTTTGACCAGCTGGGCACTGGGGAGCACCACTTTTTCACGGTGCAGGCCGGTGTAGGCGGCCAGGTCTGAACTGGGCAGCTCGTGCAGGTTGCCGAGGATTTTGTCGATGATCACGTCAGGCTCCGGGGGTTAGAAGAGGAAGTAGCGCTGTGCCATGGGCAGCACGTCGGACGGCTCGCAGGTGACGTCCTCGCCGTCGACCGTCACCTTGTACGTTTCCGGGTCCACCTGGATGTCCGGGGTGGCGCCGTTGTATTTGAGGTCGGCTTTGGTCAGGGTGCGGATGCCGGAGACGGGCCGGATGACCTTCTGCAGGCCCAGTTCTTCGGGGACACCGGCGTCGATCGCTGCCTGCGACAGGAACGTGATGGAGGACTGCTGCACCGCCTTGCCGAACGCTGCGAACATGGGGCGCATGGTGCGCGGCTGCGGGGTGGGGATGGACGCGTTGGCGTCGCCCATGAGCGCGTAGGCGATCTGGCCGCCCTTGAGCACCAGCTCGGGCTTGACCCCGAAGAAGGCCGGGTCCCAGAGCACCAGGTCGGCGAACTTGCCTTCCTCGACTGAGCCGATGGAGTCGGCCATGCCCTGGGCGATGGCGGCGTTGATGGTGTACTTCGCCACGTAGCGCTTGAGCCGGAAGTTGTCGCTGCCCGAACCCAAGCCTGCCGACGATCCGTGCATGCCGCCGTCGGGATCCTGAAGAACGCCGCGCTGCTTCTTCATCTTGTCCGCCACCTGCCAGGTGCGGGTGATCACCTCGCCCACCCGGCCCATGGCCTGGGAGTCGGAGGACGTGATGGAGAAGATGCCCATGTCCTGCAGGACGTCTTCCGCGGCGATGGTCTCGGCGCGGATCCGGGAATCGGCGAAGGCCACGTCCTCGGGGATGTCCGGGTTGAGGTGGTGGCAGACCATGAGCATGTCCAGGTGCTCTTCGATGGTGTTGCGCGTGTACGGCAGGGTGGGGTTTGTGGACGCCGGCAGGACGTTTGGCAGCCCGGCGATCCGGATGATGTCCGGGGCGTGGCCGCCGCCGGCGCCTTCGGTGTGGAAAGTATGGATGACGCGGCCGTCGATGGCGCGGATGGTGTCCTCCACAAAGCCGCACTCGTTGAGGGTGTCGGTGTGGATGGCTACCTGGATGTCGTATTCGTCGGCGACCTTCAGCGAGGTGTCGATCGATGAGGTGGTGGAGCCCCAGTCTTCGTGGACCTTGAGCCCGATGGCGCCGGCGCGGATCTGCTCGGCGAGGGGTTCGACGGCGGAGGCGTGGCCCTTGCCGAACAGGCCGATGTTGATGGGGAGACCTTCGGCGGCCTGGAGCATGCGCTGGATGTGCCATTTGCCGGGGGTGACGGTGGTGGCCTTGGTGCCTTCGGCGGGGCCGGTGCCGCCGCCCACCATGGTGGTCACGCCACTGGTGAGGGCGGTGGGTACCTGGTCCGGGGAGATGAAGTGGATGTGGGTGTCCACGCCGCCGGCGGTGAGGATCTTGCGTTCCCCGGCGATGATTTCGGTGCTGGCGCCGATGACGATGTCCACGCCGTCGGTGATCTGCGGGTTGCCGGCTTTACCGATTTTGAAGATGTGGCCGTCCCTGAGGGCGACGTCGGCCTTGTAGATGCCGGTGTAGTCGAGGATGACGACGTTGGTGATAACAGTGTCCGGGACATCCTCGTCCCTGATGGCCTGGCCGTTCTGGCCCATGCCGTCGCGGATGACCTTGCCGCCGCCGAACACCACTTCCTCACCGTAGACGGTGAGGTCTTTCTCGATTTCGAGGAAGAGCTCGGTGTCCGCCAGCCGGATCGCGTCGCCGGTGGTCGGGCCGTACAGGTCCGCGTACTGCCTGCGGGGAAGGTCGAAGCTCACTTGGCCGCCTCCTCGCGGGTGCCGGAACCGCCGTCGGGATTGCCGCCGTCGAGCCGTCCGTTGACGGCGTTGCTGAGGCCGTATACCTCGCGGCTTCCGGCCAGTTCAATCAGCCGGACCGTTTTGCTGTCGCCTGGCTCGAACCGTGCCGCGGTGCCGGCGGGAATGTCCAGCCGGCGGCCGTAGGCAGCCTGGCGGTCGAACTTGAGGGCAGCGTTCGCCTCGGCAAAGTGGAAGTGTGAACCCACCTGGACGGGACGGTCACCGGTGTTGGTGACGACGACGTCGGCCGCCTGCCGTCCGGCGTTCACCGTCACCGGTTCGGGCCTGAGGATGTATTCGCCTGGGATCATGGCCTGCCCTATCGGATCGGATCGTGGACGGTGACGAGCTTGGTGCCGTCAGGGAACGTGGCCTCGATCTGGACGTCGTGGATCATTTCCGGGATGCCTTCCATGACGTCCTCACGGGTGAGGACGGTGGTGCCGTAGCTCATCAGGTCCGCCACGGTGCGACCGTCGCGGGCCCCCTCGATCAGTTCGTAGCTGATGATGGCCACGGCTTCTGGAAAGTTCAGTTTGAGGCCCCTGGCCTGCCGCCGCCGGGCGAGGTCGGCGGCCACCACAATCATGAGCTTTTCCTGCTCACGGGGCATCAGATGCATCAGGTTCCCTTCGGCTGCTGGGCGGTCCTACGTTTATAGACCGAAGGATCATGCATAGCCAGCATTTCCGGTGCATCGCCTCCACGGTGGTCTTTCGACATCACACTAGGCGGGTGACGTTTCCGTCAGATTTCCGGGGTCCGTCCTGCCGAAGCACGGGAGTCGGTGTCCGCCGCCGTAGAGGGGTCCGCAGCCGCCTCGGCGTAGGACGCTGTGACCCGGCGGTAGACCGGAGTCAGGAAGGCCAGCAAGGCGGCCGCGATCATGATGATTCCGGCCACCAGGAAAACCAGGGCGATGCCACGGGAGGTGCCCTCACCCAGCAGCGGGGCCAGTTGCGCGGCGCCCTCGGCGGAACGGGCATAGGGGATGATCCAGACCTGGGCGATCGGCGCGATGAGGAACGCGGTGATCGGCGCCGCAGCGGACTCGAAGGCCATGGCGAATCCGAACACCCGGCCCTGCCGCTGCAGAGGCACAACCTGCTGGATGACTGTCTGCTCCGCGGCTTCCACAAAAGGCACCACGACCAGGTAGAGGAAAATGCCGGCAACGTAGAGCCACGCCCACTCCCGCAGCGTGAACACCGCGCCCAGGATACCCATGAGGATCACGGCGATGAGCATGGTGCGCAGCGGGTTTGACCCGAGCCCGAATTTGCCAATCAGAGCGCCGCCCACGAGGAAGCCGGTGGAGCCAATGGCGAAGAATGTGCCCCACAGCTCCACAGGGAACATCTCCAGGCCGTAGGGATCCACCAACGCCATGTAGACGCCGCCGATGAAGTTGTTGAACGTTGAAAACAGGATCAGCGCGAACAGTCCGGCGACCGCCAGCACGGCGGCGAGGGAGCCGCGCAGGTCGAATCCGCCGTGCGCGTCCGTAGCGGCGGCGCGGACCTCCTCAGGCATACGCAGCATCAGCAGGTGCGCGAATGCCAGTGCCGTGGACACCAGTGCTACCACGACCGTCCAGCCCATGCCCAGCAGCCCCACCGACAACCCGGAGAGCACCGACGTGACGATCAGCATCAGTCCCTGCACCATGCCCACCAGGCCGTTGGCGTTGGCCCGCCGGTCCGGCTCGATCAGGATGGTGACGGTGGTGGAGAGGGCGATGTTGCGCATGTTCTCCACCACCGCTCCCACGAGGATGATCACGGTGAAGATCCAGAACCACGGCTGTGTCAGGTCCAGCATCGAGGTTTCGGGTGTCAGCAGGAACATGACTCCGGACAGCACGAACATCACCAGGGTGAAGCCGGCGGCGAAGCGCATCACGGCCAGCTTGCGGTAGCGGTCCACGAAGGTGCCGAAGCTGATGCTGGAAAGGGCAATCAGCAGCATGTAGGCGCCGCCGATGACGCCGGTGGCGATGACGTTGCGCGTCTCCAGGTACACCCAGAAGGTCAGGGCGAACCACAGGTAGCTGGTGGTGATGTTGGCGAGGGCAGTATTCACCAGGATCCCGGCGAAGGTGCGGGACCGCTGTGCCGGACTCCGTAAGGACGTGTCGATGGCGCCAGGAGCCGGGGAGGCCCCCGTTGAGGCCGGTTCCTGCTCGGTCATGCGTCCCAGTTTAGTCACTCCAAAAGCACGTCAGGCCAATGCGTAGAGGGCCTTTTCGGAGATCATTCCCTGTGGAACTTCTCGGGACAGCTCCACCGTGAATGTCTGGTGGTCGTGTCGGGTTACCAGGACGCCGCACCCTGGGTTTTTGAGGGCTTCCTGGATCGCTCCTTCCACGGCTCGGTCAAGTTCGTCTTCAAGCTCCTTGCGTTGGCTGATCCTGACCATAACGTCGTAGCGGATCCCCTGCTCAAGCATTGCGTCCCTTCCTACTGGGCAAATTGGGGTCAGGGCACGAGGACAAGTTTGCGTGGGGCGCCCTGCTGCTGCAGTTCCCAAGCCCGCTGGCAATCGGAGAGCGGGAGGGTCATGGTGTCGACGGCAAGTCTTCCGGTAGCTGCGAGCTCCGTCAGTTTCAGGTAGGCGTCACGCCGGATCTCCACCGGCGGGTCGACGTGGGCGAACCCGAGGAGCTCCAGGCGTGCTCCTCGGATGAGGCCGGCGGGAAGCTGGATGGTTGCCCCTGCGGACTGGCCAATCTGGATGTGACGGGCGCCTCGCGCCGCTACGTGCATGGCGGCAAGGGCGGGGTCGCCCCAGACGGGGTCAATGATGACGTCGAAGCCGCGGTCACCCACCGAATCGCGGAAGGCACTGACGAGGTCCATGTCCGGTGTGATCGCCACGGTGGCATCGGCGCCGCGTCCGGCGGCGATGACCAGCCGGTCGGGGTCCCTGTCGGCAGCGACCACCGTAGCGGCGCCGAGGGACTTCGCGAGCTGGACGGCGATCGATCCGAGCGCACCTGTGGCGCCCAGAACCAACACGTTTTGGCCAGGCTGCAGATCCGCCCGCCACGTGAGTGCCAGCCAGGCGGCCAGCCCGGTGTTGCCGAGCGCGGCTGCCGTAACGTCATCGACGTCGTCCGCGAGGTCGAGCAGGTTCTCCTCGGCGACCAGTGTTCGCTCGGCCCAGGAACCGTGAGGAGATACGGGTGAGGTGAAAAACACGCGACGGCCGGTGCCGGTTGTGCCTACGCCGTCGGCACCGATCACGTACGGCAGGATTCTGGGGGTGCCGAAAGCCCCGGATGCCTTGGCCAGGTCGAGGTGATGGACCCCGGCCGCAGTAACGTCGATGACGGCGTGGCCACTACCGGGCTCCGGGTCCGGAGAATCTGTGTAAGTAGGTATTGTTCCGGTCTGGGCTAGAACGGCTGCCTTCATGGTCTGCTCCTTGGTGTCTTGGGTGCGGCCTGAACCGGGTCCGCACTTGGGGGTGTTTGCCTTGGGTTTGCCAGTGGCGTTACGGCGTGGGGATTGTCAGTTCGACCGGTGGGCATCGGCGGGGATAATCTGCACGCTGATCGATCCGATGCCGCTGATCTGCCCCTTGAGCTGGTCACCGCTATGCATCCAGGTCCCGGTGCTCAACCCGACGCCGGCAGGAGTTCCGGTGAGCACCACGTCGCCCGGTTCAAGGGTCACGTGCTCGCTGATCAGGGAGACCAGTTCCGGCACCGACCAGATCAGGTCCGAGGTGTTGGCATTCTGCCGGAGCTCGCCGTTGAGCCAGAATTGCAGCTGCAAGCTGGTGTCATCGATGAAACGCGCAGGGACGATGCCTGGCCCAAGCGGGCAGCTGTCGTCGAAGACTTTGCCCCCGAAAAGGTCGAACTTGACCAGGTGCTTGGGATGGCGCTGCCAGTCCCGGGCCGAGAGATCCAACGCGATGGTGTAGCCGGCGATGTGCTCACGCGCCCGGTCCACCGGGATGTGCCGTCCGCGCCGGCCGATGATGAACGCGAGCTCGAGCTCGTAGTCGAACTTCTCGGTCTGCGTGGGGTAGCGGACGGATCGTCCCTGGCCGACGAGGGTCGTGGTGGGCGGTTTGAGGAAGAAAACCGGGATGTTGTCCTCTTTGGAGAAGCCCGTATGGCCACCGTCCTTGAGGACGTGGTCATAGAAGTTGGCGCCGGTGCAGATGACCTTGTTCGGGTACTGCAGCGGGGTGAGCCAGTCCTCGGGCTCGGCGGGCCCGACGACCGGATCGGCTGGGTTGCTGGACAGGGCCTCGACGGCGGCGAGCAGAAGGGGCTCGGCCGACTCCCAGTTGGCGAAGACTGTCATCAGGCCGGCCGCCGGATCGGCGGCCAGAACCTCGGGGGCGAGGTCGGCGAGCCTGTACAGGCGGCCATCCGGGAGCCGGAGCACGGGGGTGGGCATTCCGTCGATCCGGACAGTGGACAGGGAGAACGTCATGGGGTCCGCTCCTTTATTTGCGTCGTCTCGGCCGTGCGTTCACGGGCATTGAGCATCCATTCCTCGACGAGCGCGTCGATGGTGGAGGCCGGCCGGGACAACAGGCGCCGGGCGAGATCGCGCACCCGGACGCGTTGCGGGGGCGTCAGGTACTCCACCGGGGACGCGCCGTCGACCCGGGCCAGTGCGAGCAGTGGCAGCAGGGTTGCGACGCGGCCCAGGAGGGCCGCCGCCGGTTCCCAGCTGATGTGTTGGGTATAACTGTCCACCAGCAGGCGGACTGAGTCGTGCAGCAGTGTGGTGTGGTCAGGCAGGATGGTCGCCTTGAGCAGCAGGTGGTTCAGGCAAAACGCGACGTCGAACGCGGGGTCGCCGTACCAGCCGCACTCGGCATCGAGAAGCACCGGGCCGTGCTGACCAAGAAGGATGTTCTTGGGGCTGACATCGCCGTGCACCACCGCCAGGTGCGTGCCTGCGGTCACCGTGGCGAGCCTCCCGATCCGGTCGGCCATGTCTGGGTTGGCACGGGCAGTGACCCGGAAGTACGGCTCTATGCGGAGGGCATCAAAGTTGCTGTCCGTGGCGAACGTGTCGGCAGCCACGGCGTCCTTGGCGCTCGCTGCGTGCAGCCGGCCGATGAGGTCGCCGACGGCCTGAGCGTCGGCTGGATCGACCTGCCCGGCGAGGAGCTTGTCCTTCCAGACCGGGTACTTCTCGGGCGCGAGGAATTCCATCGCGAACAGGCCGGCCTGTTCGTCGAAGGCCAGCACCTGCGGGACCTGCGCGGGAGCGACGGTGCCGGCGAACCGCAGCCAGTCGTACTCGACCCGGTTGCGGGAGGTGGGAGCGAGCCACTCATACGCGACCTTCAGCCGGGCCAACGCTCCCTTCACGCACAGGGTGCGTCCGGGCAGGTCCACCCGGCACAGGTCCGAGCTCACGCCTCCGGTCAGGGGGGTCAGTATCGCCGCCTCCGCTGGCTGCATCAGCCCGTGGCGGCGCAGGAACTCCTGCACCCGGGCCTGGGGCTCCGTGCCGCTCACCGGACAGCCGCTGCGGACGGGGCCAGCGCAGGCAGGCGGCTGAAGCCCAGGGTGGAGTCCTCAGCGATGCGCACCAACTGGTTGTATTTTGCCAGTCGCTCGGAGTTCCGTACGGACCCGATCTTGATCTGCCCGGCTGCAGTCCCGACAGCCAGATCGGCCAGGAAGTCGTCCTCGGTCTCCCCGGAGCGGGCCGACACCACAGGGGCGTAGCCGGCGGCCCGCGCCTCGGCGACCACGTCCAGGGTGCCGGTCAGCGTGCCGTTCTGGTTGACCTTGACCAGGACGCCGTTGGCGACGCCGCGGGCGATGCCCGTGGCGAGTCTTTGGCTGTTGGTGGTGAACAGATCGTCACCGATCAGCCTGACCTGGTGACCCAGGCGTTTAGTCAGCGTCTGCCAGCCTGCCCAGTCATCCTCGTCAAGCGGGTCCTCGATCGAGACGATCGCGAAGCGGTCAGCCCAGGAGGAGACCATGTCGATCATCTCGGCGGTGCTGAGATGCCGTTCCTGCCGGCGCAGATGGTAGTCGCCGGCGTTGCTGTCGTAGAGGGAGGTCGCGGCGACGTCGATGGCGATGGCTATGTCAGTGCCGGCCTGCAGGCCGGCGGCCTCGATCGCTTCCGTGATCAGTTCGAGGGCCTCTTCGCCCGTGCGGCAGCCCGGGCTCAGGCCCCCTTCGTCGGCCAGCAGTGTCGGCAGCCCCCGCTCGGCGCACAGTGTGGCGGCAGCGGCCCGGACTCGGGAGGTGAGTTGGATCGCCTCGAGTGCGGACCTGGCCGAAACCGGCACGGCCAGGAAGTCTTGGACGTCCATACCGCGACCGGCATGGAGGCCGCCGGAAAGGATGTTAACCATCGGCATCGGCATCACGGGCTCGTCGACGCCGGCCAGCTGGGCGATCCGCCGATACAGCGGCTGCCCGCCCGCCACGGCGGAAGCGCGGCATACCGCCAGCGATGTGCCGAGCACGGCGTTGGCGCCCAGCCGCGACAGCGTGGGCGTCCCATCAAGGTCCAGCAGCCGCTCGTCGATCACCCGCTGGTCGTCCACGTTGGCACCGCGCAACGCGGCAGCGATTTCGCCGTTCACGTGGTCGACCGCGGCGGTAACGCCGAGCCCGTCGAACACCGACGTGTCGCCGTCACGCAGTTCATGTGCCTCATGGGTGCCGGTGGAGGCCCCGGAGGGTACGGATGCGCGGGCCGTGGCGCCGTTGTCGAGGACGATGTCGACCTCGACGGTCGGGCGGCCGCGGGAATCGAAAATCTGGCGGCCATGGACGGTACGGATTGCGCTCAAGATGACACTCCAGTGGCGAGGGCGGACGGGGTATTGCAGGGGTAGCGGGCAGGTTCGCCGCGCAGGACGCGCACGGCCTCCTCGGCGGCACTGCGGCGCAGGTCGATGATCGACGCGTCGGAAGCGAAGGCGATGTGGGGTGTGACGATCACACCGGGGTGGGTCAGCAGCTCGGCGGGAACCGCAGGTTCCTCCTCAAGGACGTCCAGGCCTGCTCCGCCGAGATGCCCGCTCTTCAAGGAGGCGAGCAAGGCGGCGGTGTCGATCAGCCCGCCGCGGCTGACATTGATCAGGAAGGCATCCTGCGGGAGCAACGCCAGCTCCCGTTCGCCGATCAGGTGGTGGGTCTGCGGAACCAGCGGTGCGTGCAGCACGACAATATCGCTGGCGGCCAGGAGGTCGTCAAGGGGCAGGACTTCGATGCCGGCATCGGCCGGAGGGCGGGGATCGCTGATTACCACGCGGGCTCCGAGCGCCTGCAGTTTGGCTGCAGTGGCTCTGCCGATGCGGCCGTATCCGATGACACCGCAGGTCAGGTTGGACAGGCGCCTAAGGCGGGCACCTGCGGGGTTCCAGCTGCCGGCGCGGACCTCGCGGTCGGCGGCCACCAGGCCGCGGGTCCAGGCCAAAGCCAGTCCGACGGCATGGTCGGAGACCTCTGCGACACAGTAGTCCGGGACGTTGGTGACATGTACGCCTCGATCGGTGGCGGCGGACACGGCGATGTTGTCCAGGCCTACGCCCATCCGGGCGACCACACGTAGAGATGCGGAGGAAGCGATCGCTGCTGCGGACACCGTTGCCCAGCAGGTCAGGATGGCGGCGGGCTGGTGTTCGGCGATCAGGGCGTCGATTGTTTCGACCGGCGCCGGGTCGGCCGGGCCGGCGACGACACTGAAGCCTGCGCCTTCGAGGATGCCTCGTTCGATGCTGTCATCGGGCCAGGCCCGGTCTGTCAGCAGGACTGTTTGCTGCGGGGTCATGCGTCG
Organism: Arthrobacter sp. BE255; assembly: GCF_031457335.1. Classification (NCBI taxonomy): domain Bacteria; kingdom Bacillati; phylum Actinomycetota; class Actinomycetes; order Micrococcales; family Micrococcaceae; genus Arthrobacter; species Arthrobacter sp. BE255. Next base: position 154,854 of record NZ_JAVDWK010000002.1, read on the forward strand.
TGCTCCTTTTTCGTGATCCGGCCTGGAGCGGCCGGGTTAGGTGGGATCAGCTTGGGTGGAATGCGGGTCCACGCACCGGGTGATCTGCTGGCCCAGACCGGTCACCGAAGCTTTGACAGTGTCTCCGGCACGCAGAAAGCGGCCGTGGTGAACGCCGAACCCGGCGGGAGAGCCGGTGCAGAGTACATCGCCGGGGCCAAGCCGGGTGTGCTGGGACAGGTAGGACAACTGTTCGGGAATGTTGAACACCATGTCGTCGGCTGTGTCGTCCTGCATGAGCTGGTCGTTGAGCGACAGGCGCAGCCGCAGGCCCGAAGGGGCGGGGATCTGCCAGGCGGGCACGAACCACGGTCCGAGCGGGAGCGATCCGCGCAGGCCTTTGCACTGGAGCCAGTCGCTGCCCAAAACGGGAAGGTCAGGCCGGACGACGCGGGAGCGGATCGTCAGGTCATTGACCACGCAGTAGCCGGCGATGACGCCTTGCGCCTCGGACGGCGTCAGCCGGGAACCGGAGGTTCCGATGACCGCACCGATCTCAACCTCCCAGTCCAGGGTGTCCAGGTCCGGATCCAGAACCAGTTCGCCCAGCGGGGCGCCCACCCGGTCGATGCTGGTGAGGCAAACGTAAGGGGCGCCGTCGCGGCTTCGCTGGTCCAGTGCCTCCTCGGTCGCGGCGCGAAGGCGATCTGCTTCGGCCGGGTCACCACCATCGATGGCGGCCTCGATGACCTGCCGCCTGTAATTACCGATGGTGCAGAACAGCTGGGTGGGCAGTAGCGGAGCCTCAAGCCTCAGCGCGGCCACGGGCAGGCCGGTCTCGGCGATGGCCCGGGCGGTCTGGGGCAGCTCGGTCAGCTGTCGTAGTTCGCGCTGATGGGTGTCCCACTGCTGGAGAAGCTCGGTGACCGAAGCGGCGTTTGCGCACGGCCACTGCTCAGCCCACTCTTCCATGGGAAGCGCGCGGTCCCGGTGGACCAGCCAGATAGCCGCCTTGTGGCCCGGCAAACCTGCCTGGGCCAGCACGACGCCGGTAGCGGCAAAGTCGGTGTCTTGGTCGTCATCATCGAACATAATGCTAACGATAGCACAGTGTCTTTGGAACGCCACCCCCACCGAATTTTTTCTTGCGCATGACCGCCCGGGAAAGGGAGTGGGGCCTTGGACGCCTGTCTTACCGGGCCTCAACGGGGCCATTGACAGCTCGTGCTGGGCGCGAGATAGTGCTAACGATCGCAAAGAATAGACGAAAGGAACCAAAGTGACAGTGCGCAGAGTGGTCACCGGCACGGACAAGGCAGGGAAGTCGGTCTTTGTCTCCGACGGCGCGGTGCCCCACAGCCACGATTTCGAGACCATGCCCGGACAGGCTCAGATCCGGGTCTGGTTTACCCCCGGCGTACCCTCCACCGTGCCGCCCGAATCCGAGCCCACCGACAATCACGGTCCGGTGATTCCAGGCCCCGGCGGCGCGAGCTTCGTGATTGTGAGTTATGCCCCCGAATCGGTGGTGATGAGCCCGGATTTTGATCCCAGCGCAGCGAATCAGGAAGTGGCTGCCTACGCACCGGATCTGGCCAAGGTATTCGAGCCGGACGGAATGCACCGCACTCGCAGCGTGGACTACGGCGTGGTGCTGGAAGGGGAGGTCTGGCTCGAACTGGACGACGGCGCGCAGGTGCGGCTGACCACGGGTGACACCGTTGTGCAGGTCGCCGCACGGCATGCCTGGAGGAACAAAACACAGGCGCCGGCAACGGTGGCATTCGTGCTCACCGGCGTCGACGCCTGAGTGTTGGCCGGGGCGCGCGGGCGCCCCGGAGGTCGGCCGGTAGGCCATAAAGGACTACCGGCCGAGCCCGTCGTCAGGGAAGAACGACGTAGTTACTGAAACCGCCGCGCGGGTCCTTCAGCCGTCCGGAGATTGCCGTGTTGACGTCCGCCAAGGGGAAGGCCTCCGTCTCCAGGTAAGTCAGGTCCAGCGTGCCAGTCTCGACCATGTCGGCCATCTCCTGACCCTGAGCCGCCGTGAACCAGTTCGAGCCCATGATCTGGACCTGCTCGTCCATCAGCCACTTCATGTCGACCGGCACCTCATCGGCGACCCCACCGACGTTGACAACGCGGCCGCCGCGCCGGACCCCCCGCATCGAGTCGACCATGGTGGCCGCGTCGGCCCGGGCCCCGAGCGCGCTGATCACGAAGTGGGCGCCATCGCCGCGCGTCCGCGCCTTGGCCCACTCCCCGGAGGACTGCTCGCCAAGTTTCATGACCTCGATCCTGCCTGGTGCCAGCGCCTTCACACGTTCAAGCAGCTCCTGGTTGCGGCCGGTGCCCAGGATCTTGGCCACCCCCATGCTCAGGCAGAGCACAGTGGAGGCCACGCCCAGCGTGCCGGTGATGCCGTCTATAAGGCCCACAGTGCCAGGTCCAGCGTCGGCCAGGCGAAGCGCACCGTAGGCGGTACCAATGTAGCCAAAGCGGGCGGCCAGCTCGAACGGAAGGTTGTCGGGGATCCTCACCAAAGCCTGCTGCGGCGCGGTCATGAACTCACTGAACCCGCCATAGGGGTAGAGGTCGAAGATCCGCTGGCCGTCACGTGCAGTGCTGAAGTACCCGTTGAGGGTGTAGTAGCGGCAGCGGCTGGGCGTACCCCCGGAACAGGCGTAGCAGCTGCCGCAGGAACGCAGCGGGCTGACGTAGACCCGGTCTCCGGGCTTGACGTTGATCACCGACTCTCCGACCTCCTCCACCACCCCGGTGGGATCCAGACCGAAGATCGCGGGGAATGCGGGGATGGGCTGGTGCGGGAACCAGGTGGGCCAGTTGTTAATCACGTTGGCCATGTTCGGCACGATGCCGACGGCCTTGACCCGGACCAGTACGTCGGTGGGCCGGGGCTTGGGTATTTCGATGGTGTCGATCGACATTGGTTCGCCGATCTTGTGCAGCCGGGCTGCTCGCATCGTCGCCATTGACGGGCTCCTTCTTGGGAGAGAAAAGGGTTGTAATTGTGGGAAAAAGCGGGGCCGTGGGCGAGCTACTTGCGGTAGCCGTCCTCAACCTCGATGCCGAGCAGGCCCATGATCCGTACTCCCGAGTTGTACCAGGAGATTGTCAGTGTGAGCTCCACCATCTGCTGATCGTCAAGGTGCTTGGCCGCGGCAGCCCATGTGTCCTCGGTTACGTGCACTTTAGCGGTCGACTCGCGCGCCAGGGCCATCACGGCACGTTCGGCGTCGTCGAACAGCTCCGTGCTCTCGCCATCCGCCACGGCGGCCAGTTGCTCCTCGGTGAGTCCGGCCTTGAGTCCGTGGGACTGGTGATGGGCGATCTCGTACTCCGAGCCGGTGGTGTGGCCGACTGACAGGATCGCCAACTCCCGCAGCTTAGGGCTCAGCTGCGAGCTGTCACGCATGGCATTGGCGTAGGTCAGGAACGCGTCCAGGAGAACCGGGGCGTTCGCAAGGGCACGGAAAATGTTGGCGGTCGGCACTTTGCGCTCCGCCTCAAGGCGGTCCCACAGCGGCTGCTGGTCAATGGAAGCGGCGTCGCGGGACAGTGAAGGAACTCGGGACATGATGTGTGATTCTCCAGTTTTGGTGGGGGTTAGCGGGACTGCTGGCTGGCCAGGAACTTCTCCAGCGTCATGGGGGCAGGGCGGACGGCCGGGGACTTCAGCGGGACGCCCTCGAAGGACGAGGCCTCGAAGTACCACTGCTCCAAGGCAGGGAGCCCCCAGCGGGCGTTGGTGCTGACCGATGCGGCGTCCCAGCGCACTGGCTCGGTCTCAAGGTCGATGGTCTGGTAGTGGCTGTTGAAAACCTCGACGCGGTGGCCGTCCGGATCCCGAAGATAGGCAAAGAGCATGCCGCCGGGCCCGTGCCGGCCAGGACCACGCTCGACCCCGTCGCCGTAGCCCATGATGCCGGCAAAATCACAGGCGGTGAAGATGTCATGGCTCTCGGAGACGGTGTAGGCGAAATGGTGCAGGCTTGGGCCGTCGCCGGGCACCATCGCAAGGTCAAGGCAGGTGCCCTTGCGGTACATGAAAGCACCTACCAGATCATCGCCGTGCTCCAGGTACTCAGAGTTGCGGAACCCCAGGCCGCTGTAGAACGCGCACAACCCGTAAACGTCGGGCGTCAGCAGCTGGAAGTGGTCCAGCCGCTGGGCGTGCGCGCCCTTGTACTGCTCAAAATTGATGTGGAGCCGGGGCCGTGTCTCCATGGTTGCGCACAGCTCCAGCGGCGTCCCGGAAGGGTCGGAGACGTGCAGCGTGCGGCCCTGGTGCGGCATCTGCACCCACTCGGCGGGGAGGCCGCGGTCGTGAAAGTAACGGTAGGCCTCGTCCAGGTCCTCCTCGAAGAAGACACGGAATCCGATCCGGCGGGCCGTACCGCCGTCGATGCTCTTCTCCAGGACGAGGCTGTGGTGGCAGGCTTCTGCGAGGCCGCGCAGGTAGACCGTCGAATCGTCCTCCTCGGTTACCACCAGGCCAATGACCTTGGTGTAGAAGTCACGACTCTCGGACAGGTCGGCGACGTTAAGGCGCAGGTGGCTGGTTCGGGTGATGTTGAACGGCGGACGTAGATCGACCGGTGGCAGCATATTTATCCAACTCCAATGGGGTCAAGGTTTGTGCTATCGTTAGCACTTGTATTTTTTGCAACGCCCACAGGGGCGCTTCATTCTTTGGTGGTGCGTCTTTAGGCGGAGCGGGCGCGCGTCGCGGCCGGGGGTGCAGCAGTGCTGCCGCGGGACACAAGCCAGCCCACCGACGTCGACTCGTAAGGGTCGTTTCCGTTCGGTGGATTATTAAGGCGGCGGATGAACCAGAGCCCGCAGGAGCTGGCCACGTCGCCGATGGGGAGACTGATGGTGGTGAGGCCGGGTCCCCACCAGGAGAACCCGCTCTGATCGCCGAAGCCAACCACCGACAGCTCTGTGGGGACATCGACGCCCATCTCCAGCAAGCCGTCCAGCAGGCCGACGGTATGCAGGACGGATCCCAGCACGACGGCGGTTGGCGGGCTCGGACGGTTCAGCAGCCGGCGCACTGCCTCTTGAGCGTGCTCGGGTGAGGCCGGGGGGCCAAGTTCGACCAGGTTGGAGCGCAGCGGGACGCTCCGGTCTCGCAGGGCCTGGCGGTAGCCCTCGAGGCGTTCCCGTCCGGTGGGAAGGTCGGCAGGCGCGCCGATGTAGGCGATCCGCGTGTGGCCGAGATCCAGCAAATGCGTCGTGGCATCGTGCAACGCCCGATGATCATCGAGGCCGAACCACTGAGCACCCAGCGACGCGTGCCGACGCAGCAACTGGACGTGCGGCATGTCCCGCAGCATATTAACCGAGTCGCTGTGTGGGGCCGGGGTCGGTACGATCACCACGCCCGCCGCGTGGCTGGCGGACAGCTCGCGCAGGTGGCGCCGCTCGATGAGGCGATCGTCGAACGTCTCGGCCAGCATCAGCTGGTAGTCCTCGCCGGCCATTATCGCGGAGAGTTCATGGGCGATGGTGTTGTAGAAATTGTTGCGGATGTCGGGGATGACAAGCCCCACAACGTTGCTCGGAGCACCCCGCATCATCCTGGCCGCGTGGTTGCCCACGTAGCCCAACTCGGTGGCCGCTTGGCGGACGCGGACTTTTGTCTGCTCACTGATGCGGGTGTCATTGGCCAGCGCCCGGCCGACGGTGGAGACTGAAAGCTGCAGATGTGCAGCGATATCTTTGGTCGTGACCATCGTTCCTCCTGACACAAGACTGTTAGCGGACCATCGTACCGGGGACCGGCAGCGGATCGTGAAGCGTATGTGGCGCGTAACTAGTGCTAACGATAGCACGACTGTGTCCCCAGTCAAGACACACCCTGCTTCGCCAAACTACCCAACGCAACCCTCTTGACTCGCAGCAATCCAGTGCTATCGTTAGCACTAGTTGCACATTCCACGGATGCGATGATGCGTCAGCAGAATCGCACCACGAGGAAGACAGCCCACAACTGTCAAGTGGCTGCGCACCAGGAGGGTCCGCCTGTGAACCCGGGCAGCCACTTCCAGGCTGTGACCGGGACTTGCTGCCCTGCCACATCCTGTGTCCGTCCCTTGCGCGCCGGTCAAATCCACATGAGAACGCAAACCCCTCTAGGAGACAACGATGTCCCACCCCACCCCCTCCAGCGCCGGCCAAGCACCCGGTGCAGCCGGCTCCACCGTGGAGCACACCGTTCCCACGTACCCTGAACCCATGGACGCCATTTCCATCGATGCCGTTCCGTCCAGCCCGGCACCATCACGGGTCAAGGACAACCCCGAGGGCATGCCCAGCAAGGTTGTTGCTGCTGTGTCACTCGGGGTGCTGGCCCTCACGTTTATGCTCAATGCGATGGACCGGCAGGTCTTCTTTCCCCTGCTGGGCACTATCAGCAAAGAGTATGGGTTCAGCCTGCAGGCCGGTGGACTGCTGGCCACAATCTTCACCCTGGGGATGGCCATCGCAGGCATCCCCGCCGGATTCCTGGTGGAGCGTTTCTCGCGCAAAGCCGTCCTCGTAGTCAGTATTGTGATCTATTCCCTGGGCACGCTGGCCACGCCGTTTGCCTCCTCGTGGGGCGACATGGCCGTGTACCGAATCATCTCCGGGCTGGGTGAGGGGATGCAGGCCGCAGCGCTGTTCGCCGCGGTTGGCGCGTTCTTCCACCTCCGCCGGGGCCTCGCCCTGGGCATACTAGGCTTCGCATTCGGCCTGGGTGCAACTTTCGGGCCGGCCCTCGGCATCATGTTCGCCGGCCAGTTCGGAACCTGGCGGGCCCCTTTCATGATTTTCGGGGTACTCGGACTGCTGCTCGCGGTGGTGGTGGCGTTCGCTGTCAGCCGCAAGTTCACCGAGCGGGCGATCAGCCTGACCGGCGTCGAAGGATCCTACGACTACATGCCGGACAGTGCCTACAACCGCAACTCCCTGGCGATCGCGGCAGCCGCCGGCTGCGGGTCCATCGCCCTCTACGGGTTCCTGGGCCTGTACCCCACCTTCCTGACGACTCAACTGGGCATCTCCACCGGAGATTCCGCTGTGGCGCTGAGCTTCGTGGGCCTGGGAGGCCTGGCCGGCCTGCTCGGCGGCTGGATCGGGGACCGGATCAACCAGCGGACCCTGCTGATCGTTTCCCTGGCGGTCATGGCGGTGCTCGGTGTGCTGATCTACCAGGTCCAGGCCCCCTTCGCCTGGCAGTGCGTCTTCGCCTGCCTCATGGGTGTGTTCGGTACCGGCGTCTTCTTCCCCAACATGAACAGTGCCATCCAGCGGGCAGTCCGTCCGCACCAGGTGGGGCGTGCCGCCGGCCTTTTCGTCACCTGCTACTACGGATCGGCCGCCTTTTCGGGGCTGCTGTTCGCGGCGCTGGTGCCAAGCATCGGTTGGCAAGGAGCCGGCCTGCTGCAGGTGACCGTGTTGCCGCTCGCGGCCGCCGCCATCATGCTGATCGTCCGGACGCCACTCTTCAACAATGCCGTCCGCGCAGCCAGTCACTGATCACCCCTGACGATCACTAACTAAGGAGTCCCAATGATTGACACCGGTCCGCAAAGTCCGCCAGCCGGCGCGTTGGCGGGGATCGTCGTCGCAGATTTCAGCAGGGTGCTGGCGGCCCCGTACGCGACCATGTTGTTCGGCGACCTTGGCGCCGACGTGATCAAAATTGAGCGTCCGGGTACTGGTGACGACACCCGTCATTGGGGGCCACCGTTCACAGCTGACCATGAGGCGACGTACTTCCTGTCCGTCAACCGGAACAAGCGATCATTCACGGCAGACATGTCCGACAAGGCAGACCACCACGACCTCGTCGAACTCATTCGGCGCGCTGACGTGCTGATCGAAAACTTCCGGCCCGGCACGATGGCCCGGCACGGGTTGTCCTACGACCAGGCAGCCAGGATCAACCCGCGGCTGGTGTACTGCTCGATCACCGGGTTCGGCTCTGACCAGGCCGCGGCCGCCCTTCCGGGGTATGACCTGCTGGTCCAGGCAGTAGGCGGACTGATGAGCGTGACCGGGCCCGGCCCGGGTGAACCGGTCAAAGCCGGTGTCGCTTTGGTCGACGTATTGACTGGCCTGCACGCCGCGATCGGCGTGTTGGCAGCCCTGCGTGCACGCGAGACCACCGGTCGGGGCCAGCTTGTCGAGGTCAACCTGCTGGGCACCCTGCTGTCCAGCATGGTGAACCAGAGTGTCGGCTACACGGCCGCTGGCGCGGTCCCGGGCATCCTGGGAAACCGGCACCCATCGATCGCACCGTACCAACTGTTCCCCGGGTCCGACCGGCCTGTCGTCATCGCGGTCGGTAACGACAGGCAGTTCACACAGCTCTGCGCGGCACTCGGAATCCCCGAGACTGCGCACGATCCACGTTTTGCAACCAACACTGCCCGCGTAGCCCACATCGACGAACTCGATCGGACCATTACGGCAAAGACCGTCGGGCAGACTGCCGACCACTGGTACCAGGTGCTCTCAGCCCATGGAATTCCCTGCGGGCCCGTCAATGACATCGCCGAGGCCTTCGCCATGGCCAACGCACTCGGGCTGGACGCCCGCATCACCGTGGGCCCGGATGAGGACAGCGTCGACCTGGCTGCCAATCCGATCACCCTGTCCGACACACCAGTCAGCTACGTACGGCGGCCTCCACGGCTCGGGCAGCACGCGGACGAGGTGCGGGACTGGCTGAACAGCCCGTCCGCCGTCGAACCGCCGCAACACCACCACAGCAACAACAACGAACCAATGGGAGCACACCAGTGACCGACCTCGCCACCGACTATCTCGACATCGACTCACTGCTCAGCACGCAGGAGATCGACCTGCGCCGCCAGGTCCGCCAGTTTGTCGACGACCGCATCCGTCCCGACATCAACGCCTGGTACGAAGACGCCGTCTTCCCCCTGGACCTGGTCAAGGAGATGGGGAGCATGGGCCTGCTGGGCATGCATCTGACCGGGTACGGATGCGGCGGCCGCAGCGCCGTCGAGTACGGGATCGCCGCCATGGAGCTGGAAGCCGGGGATTCTGGCATCCGCACGTTCGTGTCCGTGCAGGGTTCGCTGGCCATGAGCGCAATCTCCAAGTTCGGTTCCGAGGAGCACAAGCAGCGGTGGCTGCCAGGCATGGCCGCGGGTGAGCTGATCGGCTGCTTCGGCCTCACCGAGCCCACCGCGGGCAGCGACCCCGCCAACATGCTCACCCGGGCCGAGCGTACGGGATCCGGCTGGGTGCTAAACGGAGCGAAACGATGGATCGGCCTGGCCTCCATCGCTGACGTTGCGATCATCTGGGCCGGCACGGAGGACGGCATCCGCGGTTTCGTCGTACCGACCGACACGCCAGGCTTCTCAGCAATTCCGATCGCCGGGAAGCTGTCGATGCGCGCGTCCATCCAGTGCGACATCACGCTGGAGGACGTCCATCTGCCAGAAACCGCCGCGCTGCCAGGGGTGGTGGGCCTCCGGGGGCCATTTTCGTGCCTCAACGAAGCGAGGTACGGCATCATGTGGGGCGCAATGGGTGCTGCACGCGATGCTTACCAGGCCGTGTTGGCCTATGCCAACCAGCGGACCCAGTTCGACAAACCGCTCGCCTCCTTCCAGCTCACCCAGCAGAAGCTGGTGGACATGGTCCTGGAAATCCAAAAGGGAACGCTCGTGGCCCTGCAGACCGGTCGGCTCAAGGATGCCGGCCGGCTGCGTCCCGAGCAGATTTCCTTCGGCAAGCTCAACAACGTACGCCAGGCAATAGAGATCTGCCGCTCGGCCCGCACCATCCTCGGTGGAAACGGGATCACCCTGGAGTACTCGCCGCTGCGGCACGCCAACAATCTTGAGAGCGTCCGAACCTATGAGGGCACCGATGAGATCCACACGCTGATCATGGGGCGGGCAATCACCGGCATCCCGAGTTTCTCCTAGCCCTGGGACCCGATTCCCGGGATTCCGCGCCACCGGCACGCCTCGTGTCAGGCCCTGCGTCCTATTTGTTCACATCTATGAGGGAAGTCTTGTGTCAGAAACCATTACTGAGACCAGCACCGCCTATCTTGACCATGCCGGTTTCCGCTTTGCCGTGCTGACCCTGGAGAACTCCGGCCAACGCCCCGTGACCCTGGGCCCGGCGTCGCTCGCGGAGTTCGAGGCCGCATTGGCCGCCCTGGACCTGTCAGGAGTGGATGCGGTGGCCGTGACGGGGAAGGACCAGGTTTTCTGTGCCGGTGCTGACCTGAAGAAGATGAAAGAGGCTGCCACGCCGGAGCAGGCCGAGGAGGTGGCCCGCCGGGGCCTGGAAGCTCTAGGCCGGCTGGCGGCCCTTCCGGTGCCCACCTTCGCGTTCGTCAACGGGGTCGCGCTGGGCGGCGGGCTGGAGTTGGCTCTCCACGCGGACTACCGCACGGCCGCGGACTCGGTCCGGGCCATCGGCTTTCCCGAGGTTCGCCTGGGCCTGGTGCCTGGCTGGGGCGGGATCCCGCGCACCGCGGCGCTGCTCGGCCCGGCGCAGACGGCCCGCCTGGTGGTCACGGATTCGCTGGCGGGCAAGAACCTCTCAGCCCGGGCTGCAGCCGAACTTGGCTTTGTTGATGCCTTACTGCCGGCGGCCGGATTCCTGGCAGCCTCGCTGGACTTCGCCGCAGGCATCCTCTCCGTCGCATCGGCGGCCGCAGCACGCACGGGCCAGAACAGAGAGCAGGAGTCCTCCCCCGCCGTCGTCGGATCAGCGGCATTGGAGGCCATTCGGACACAGCTCGACGCGCGCCTGCATGGCGCCGCGCCCGCGCCCTACCGCGCGCTGGAGTTGATCGCCGCGGCGGCCGAAGCCCCCACCGGCAACAGCCGGACGGCGGCGGAGATCCGGGCGTTCGGCGAGCTGTTGCTCTCCGACGAGGCCCGTGCCAGCATTTACGCCTTCCACCTCACGCAGTCCCTGGCGAAGAAGCCCGCAGGCAGGCCAGCCGCCGAGCCACTGCCGGTACGCTCAGTCGGCGTCGTCGGTGCCGGGCTGATGGCAAGCCAGCTCGCCCTCATCTTCGCGCAACAGCTGCGCGTCCCGGTACGAATCGCCGACCTGTCCCAGGAGCGCATCGACACCGCGCTGGGCTGGATCGGCGGGCAACTGGACAAACTTGTGCGCCGCGGTCGGCTGCAGGCTTCCGACGCCGAGGCCGTCCGCACCCTTATTACCGGAGGCACGGACAAGGCGGCCTTCGCGGACTGCGACGTGGTCATCGAGGCAGTCTTTGAGGACCTTGAGGTCAAGCGGGCCGTGTTCGCGGAGCTCGAACCGCTGCTTCGGCCGGAGGCCTTGCTGCTGACCAACACTTCGTCGCTGTCGATTGAGGCCATGGGCGCCACCCTCGCCCGCCCCGGGCGGCTGATCGGCTTCCATTTCTTCAACCCGGTTGCGGTCCTGCCACTGGTGGAAATCATCACCGCACCGCAGACTGACGAGGCCACGCTTGCGACGGCGTTTGAGCTGGCCCGGACGCTGCGCAAGACCGCTGTCCTCGCCACTGATACAGCCGGATTCGTGGTGAACCGCGTGCTGACCCGGCTCTTCGGCGAGGTCCTCTCCCTGCTTGATGACGGCGCCGAACCCGCCACCGTAGACCATGCACTGGATTCGCTGGGCCTGCCCATGACGCCGCTGCAGTTGCTGCAGTTCATCGGCCCGGCCGTGCAGCTGCATATCTGCGAGACCATGCACCGGGCGTATCCGCAGCGCTTTGGTGTGAGCCGGAGCCTGACGGCTCTTGTGGCTGCGGGACTCCCCGGCTATCTGGACAACGACGGCGGCATTGCACCCGCCGCCGCTGCCCTGCTGCCTGAGTCCAGGCCGGCAGAAGCCGGTGCCATCCGCGCCAGGGTCCTGGCCGCACTGGCACTGGAGGTCACTGCGATGCTGGACGAGGGCGTGGTAGCCGGACCCGAGCAGGTCGACCTGTGCATGATCCTCGGCGCCAATTATCCCTTCCACACCGGCGGACTCACCCCGCTGCTGGACCGGGAAGCGGGCACCGGGTTCCATCCCGGGCTGCGCATCCCCGTCCCGGCCGTCGGCTAGCCCGCCCCCCGTCCCCTCCAAGGAGAAGAATGAACCACAGTACAGATGTCGTCATCGTCGGGGCCGCCCGCACGCCCCAGGGCAGACTGATGGGACAGCTCGCCCCGTTGTCCGCCGTCGAGCTCGGCGGCGCGGCAATCGCCGCAGCCCTGGACCGGTCCGGCATCCGCCCCGAAGCCGTCGACGCCGTCATCATGGGACACGTGCTCCAGGCAGGGGCGGGCCAGAATCCTGCCCGGCAGGCCGCCGTCGCCGGGGGAATTCCACTCAGCGCCCACGCCGTTACCGTAAATAAGGTGTGTCTCTCCGGACTGAGCGCCATCATCGACGCGAGCCGGCTCCTGCGGCTGGGAGAAGCCGAAGTTGTGGTCGCCGGCGGACAGGAATCTATGAGCAACGCCCCGCATCTGCTCCAGGATTCCCGCGCAGGCCATCTCTACGGCGACGCCGCGCTGGTCGACTCGGCGGCCCACGACGGACTCACCGATGCCTTCGATCACGAGGCCATGGGCCTGGCCACGGACCGTGCCAATAACGCCTTGGGGATTGCCCGCGCCGAGCAGGACAAAGCCGCGGCCGATTCGCACCGGCGGGCAGCGGCCGCCCGGGCAGCCGGTCTCTTCGACGCGGAGATTATCCCGGTCAAGGTTCCACGGCGCCGCGGCGGGGCCGAGCTGGCAAGCACCGATGAGGGCGTGCGTCCGGACAGCAACGAGGAGTTGCTCGGCAGGCTGAGGCCGGCGTTCTCCCCAACCGGCACGGTTACCGCAGGAAATGCCTCGCCGCTCAACGACGGCGCGGCCGCCGTCGTCCTGACAACCCGAGGCTATGCAGCTGCCCACGGCCTCGAGATCGCGGCTGTGCTCCACGCCCATGGACAGATAGCAGGTCCGGACACCTCGCTGCCGGACAAGCCGGCCCGTGCTATCGGCAAGGCGTTGCAGGCGGCCGGGTGGGCAGTGGAAGACCTGGACTTCGTGGAGATCAACGAGGCGTTTGCCTCCGTAGCCGTCCATTCAGCTGCCCAGCTGGGAATCGGCATGGACAGAGTCAACACCAACGGCGGTGCCATGGCGCTCGGCCACCCCATTGGCGCTTCCGGCGCCCGGGTTGTGGTCGCTGCCGCGTACGAACTCCAGCGCCGCGGTTCCGGTAGGGCTGCCGTAGCACTGTGCGGCGGCGGTGGCCAGGGGGAAGCGCTGCTCCTCTCACGTTGACCCTGCAACTGCCGGAATTGAAACAAACACACTTCCGGCGGCCATGCCATGAAAGGACACTATTTTCGATGACACTGAATCCGCAGGTCGCAAGCCCCGTCCCCGCGGTGGATGACCTACCCATAGTGGTGTGGCCGTACGTGCCTGCAGCGGCGCCGTTATCCCCCTGTCCTGATTGGCCAATGCTGATCGGCACCGAAGTGGAAATCCGGAGGGGTGGGAAGTTCCTTGGCACCGGTTTCGTCGACGACGCCACACCCTCCGGCGACGTTGCCTGGATAGCTGCAGACGGGATCAACAGCAGATGCATGATTGACAAAGCCGGCGGCTATGAGCTGTCCATCGCGCCGATTAAGAAAGGACTCAAATGAACGGGCTCAGCCGCAACACATCGGGCGCTTCCGACCACCCCTCGGCCGGCAACGACCATTCAGTCCGCGCCCCGACGGATTGTTTGTCATCCAAGCAAATCACCTCTTCCGCGTGGGAAGGCTGGCGGTGGGAAGATTCCACGGAGGAGTCCCCAGCGGACTAATGCATCAGCGGGGAATGATCCCTTGCCCCTGCAGCGACAACGCCCATAGGCCTGCCGCCACCGATAGGGCTCAGCCCTCAGGCGGCGCCGTTGAATCCCGGACCACCAGCCGGGTGGCCAGTTCGACGTGGTTTGATTCCAGGGTTTCGCCCTTCGCCAGCCGCAGCACCGTCCGGAGGGCCGCCCAGCCCATTTCCTGGAGCGGCTGGGCCACCGACGTCAGGCGGGGGACGGACTGCTCGGTAAGGTCCGTCCCGTCGAAGCCCACCACGCTCAGCTGTTCGGGGACGCGGATGCCCTGCCGCCGGGCCTCGTCCAGGACACCCAACGCGATGACGTCGTTCGCGGCGAAGATTGCGGTGGGCGGATCCTCCAAAGCCAGGAGCTGGCGTGCGCCGGCGACTCCGCTGTCACGGTTGAACCGGCCGGGCAGGATGTAGTCCGGGTTCGCCGGAAGGTTGTTGGCACGAAGGGCAGCCAGGTAGCCGTGCAGCCGGGCCACGCTGCATTCGACGGCCTCGGGCCCGCCCAGGAAGGCGATTTTCCGGTGCCCCAGGCCGAGCAGGTGCTCCGTGGCGGCCTTGCCTCCCGCCCAGTTGGTGGCCCCGATGCTGACGTACCCGGAGCCGGGAGGGCTCAGCGGGTCAATCACCACCACCGGAATGTTGCGGCGCCGGAACGATTCGAGCTGGCCGGCAGTGACCACGGACGTCACGAAGATCAGTCCTTTGCGGCCCGATTCGGCGAGGCGCTGGGACCACTGCTCATGGTCGACGCTGCGGAGCTTGGCAGGCTTGACGCCGCTGAGCACGATCTCCACACCCTCCTCCGCGGCGCATTCCACAATCCCGGACATCACTTCCAGCGAGTACGAACTGTGCAGGCCGTGGAAGACCAGGTCCACAAGTGCCGGCCCGGACGACTTGGAACGGCGCTGCGCCGGTGATTCGTAGCCGAGCTTGCCAAGCGCATCCTGGACGCGGGCGCGGGTGGCATCCGCCACGTCATCGCGGCCGTTGATCACTTTGGACACCGTGGGCGCGGAGACGCCGGCGAGCGCGGCAACGTCCGCGAGGTTCACTTTGGCGGCGCTCTTTGCAGGCATCTGTGCAGACTTTCTCGAAAAATTTCGGACGAACCAGCATGCACAGCAACGAAGTTCCAAGTCAAACAATCCCTGGACAATCCTTGACGCTGGCCATGCCGTGCAACTACTTTTTATCACAGCTCACGAATTACTTGCGAAATATTTCGAAAACGGGATCGATGGAGAACACCACAGCTATGACCACGCCTTACACCGCCCCTCTGCTGCGTGTGGGAATGGTGGGCCACGCCTTTATGGGCGCCGCCCACTCGCACGCCTGGCGCACCGCACCGCGCTTCTTCGACCTCCCGTTGACCCCCGAACTGAGCGTCCTTGCAGGCAGGGACAGGGCGCGCGTCACCGAGGCCGCCGGCCGCCTGGGCTGGGCCAGCACCGAAACTGACTGGCGGGCACTCGTGGAGCGGGACGACGTCGACCTCGTGGATATCTGCACGCCCGGCGACACGCACGCGGAGATCGCCATCGCCGCCCTGAAGGCCGGGAAGCATGTGCTGTGCGAAAAGCCGCTGGCCAACAGCGTGGCCGAGGCGGAAGAAATGGCGCAGGTTGCCAAAGAGGCAGCCGCCCGCGGCGTCTACGCCATGTGCGGCTACTCCTACCGGCGCACCCCTGCCCTGACGCTTGCGCGGAACATGGTCCGGGACGGCAGGCTGGGAACCATCCGCCAGGTTCGCGCGCAGTACCTGCAGGACTGGCTTTCGGACGAGAACGCGCCCCTGACGTGGCGGATGGACAAGGCGAAGTCCGGCTCCGGCGCCCTCGGCGACATCGGCGCCCACAGCATCGACGCCGCCCAGTTCGTCACCGGCCAGAGCATCACCGGCGTATCCGCCATCATGGAGACCTTCACGAAGGAACGCCCCGTCGGCGGTGACTTTGTGGGCCTCGGCGGCAGCGGCGAGGTGGGTGCCGGCGTCGAGCGCGGACCGGTGACGGTGGACGATGCGGTGGTCTTCAGTGCGCGGTTCGACGGCGGCCCGATCGGCGTCTTTGAGGCCAGCCGGGTGGCGCTGGGCCGCAAGAACGCCATGCGGCTGGAAGTGAACGGTTCCGAGGGGTCCATCGCGTTCGACTTCGAGGACATGAACTACCTGAACTATTACGACGGCGGCAGCGGCGCCGACCCGGATTCGCTCGGCTTCCGGCGGATCAACGTCACGGAGGCGCACCACCCGTACACCGGCAACTGGTGGCCGGTTGGCCACGGGCTGGGCTACGAACACGGCTTCACGCACCAGGTGGTGGACCTCGTGACCGCCATCGGCGCCGGAACCCAGCCCACGCCGTCGTTCTCCGACGCCCTCCAGGTGCAGCGGGTGCTGGCCGCCGTGGAACAGAGCGCAGGCCAGGATTCCCGCTGGACCCCAGTGGACAAACGAGAAGGACACACAGCATGACAACCACCAAAAACGCCCTTGTGGTCCGCGGCGGCTGGGACGGCCACCAGCCGGTCGAGGCCACCGAGCTGTTCATCCCGTTCCTGCGCGAGCAGGGCTACACAGTGCGGGTGGAGGAGTCGACGGCGGTGTACGCCGATGCCGCCTACCTCGCCGGCGTGGACCTGATCGTGCAGTGCAACACGATGAACACTATCGAGAGGGCCGAGTTCGAAGGACTCCGCTCCGCCATCGCGGCCGGAACGGGCATGGCCGGCTGGCACGGGGGCATCGCCGATTCGTACCGTAACAGCTCTGATTACCTGCACCTGATCGGGGGCCAGTTCGCCTGCCATCCGTCCAAGGACCAGGGCGAGCCGCACGGGGACGCCTCGGATAATTTCCGGACGTACACGGTAAACATGCTGCCGGCGGCGGCCGAGCATCCCATCACCGCCGGCATCGGCGATTTCGAGCTTTTCACGGAGCAGTACTGGGTGCTGTCCGACGACTACATCGATGTCCTGGCCACCACCACCCTGCCGGCCCGGGAAAAAGACGCCTGGCACCGGGACGTGGTCTCGCCGGCGATCTGGACGCGGTCGTGGGGTGAGGGCCGGATCTTCGTCGCCACCCCGGGCCACAGCGTGGACATCCTCAAGGACAACAACGTCCGCACCATCATCGAAAGGGGCATGCTGTGGGCAAGCCGTTGAACATCGGCGTGATCGGTTGCGGCAACATCATCACCCAGTACCTGGCCACGTTCCCGCGGCTGGCATCAGTCCGGCTGGCGGCCGTCGCGGACCTCGATTTCGCCCGGGCCGAAGCCGTCGCCGCGGACCAGCCAGGCGTGCGGGCGCTGACCGTTGATGACCTGCTCGCGGACCCTGAGGTGGACCTGGTCCTGAACCTGACCATCCCGGCCGCCCACGCGGACATCGCGCTGCGGGCCATCGCCGCCGGCAAGGCGGTCTATGGCGAGAAGCCGCTCGCGGCGACCACTGAAGAGGCACGCAAGGTGCTGGAGGCAGCAGCGGCGGCGGGCGCCGTCGTCGGCTGCGCTCCGGACACGGTACTGGGGACCGGCATCCAGACGGCCCGGAAGGCGATCGACGACGGCCTGATCGGCACGCCCATCTCGGCCACCGCCACCATGATGACCCCGGGCCACGAACGCTGGCATCCCAATCCGGATTTCTACTACCAGCCCGGCGGCGGCCCGCTGCTGGACATGGGTCCGTATTACGTCTCCGCCCTGGTTACGCTGCTGGGGCCGGTGGTTTCGGTTATCGGCGCAGCCAGCCACACGCGCTCCAGCCGGACCATCGGCAAGGGGCCGCGCGCGGGCGGGACGGTTCCCGTCAGCACCGACACCCACGTCACCGGGGTGCTGGTGCACGAGTCAGGTGCGCTGTCCACGCTGGTGATGAGCTTCGACGCCGTGGCCACCCAGTCCGCAAACCTGGAAATCCATGGTGACGCCGGCTCGCTGGTCGTCCCCGATCCCAACCGTTTCGACGGCGACGTGAAGCTCCGGACGCTCGGCGGCGAGACCTGGGAGGTGCTTCCCGTGTCGGCCGGTTATGTGGATGCCGCGCGGGGGTTCGGGCTGCATGACATCGCCGTCACCCCTCCCGGAGCCGAACCGAGGGCCGGAGGGCAGCTGGCCTTCCACGTGCTGGAAGTGATGGAATCCGTGCTGGAATCGGCGGCGCTGGGGCAGTCCGTGAAGGTGGCGAGCCGGTGCGAACGGCCTGAGGCGGTGCCGATGACGGAGCTCGGCGCGTAAACCGGCTTTCGAGACCTACGGTGCCGACTCGCGGACCTTCAGCACAAATCCGGCTTCGACATGCACACCGTCGTCAGCCGATTCCAGCCCCTCGATCCGGTCGATCAGCAGCCCGATGGACCGCTCGGCAATCTCATCCATTCCCGGCGACACGGTGGTCAGCGACGGCGACGCGAACCGTGCCTCGTCGATGTCGTCAAAACCTGCGACGGCCACGTCCTGCGGGACTTTCACGCCGCGGACCAGCAGTTCGTGCATCGCGCCCAGGGCCAGGGCATCGTTGAGGCCAAACACGGCATCGAACGGGATGCCGGCATCCAACAGGCCCGCGACGGCGGCAGCCCCTGAGTCGCGCCGCCACTCTCCGGGGGCCACAAGGGCAGGGTCAAAGGCCACCCCGGCGTCGTCGAGGGCCTTCCGGTAGCCGTTGAGCCGCAACCCGGCTGTGCCGGCGGACTCCCCCGGATAGGCACCCACCACGGCGATCCGACGGCGGCCTGCCGCCAGCAGGTGGGCGGTGACCGCGGTGGCGGCTTCCTCGTTTTTCATGGTGACCAGGTCGAACCGCGGGTCCACGATGTGCTCGCCGAGCAGCACAACGGGCTTGGTGCCGCGGCGGGCGGCGACGGCGTCGGCCTCCATGGCGATGGGCGTGAACAGCAGGCCGTCGGTCAGCTGCCGGAACGGGCCCTGCAGGGCGGTGAGTTCGGTGTCGGCGACGGCCCCGGACTGCTCCACGAGGACGCGGTAGCCGCGCCGGGAGGCCACGGTCATCAGCCGGGACGCCAGTTCCGCGTAGTACGGCGCGGACAGATCGGACAGGACCAGGCCCAGCATGCGCGTTTTCCCGGAACGCAGGCTCCGCGCGGTCAGGTTCGCTTCATAGCCCAGTTCCGCGATGGCGTCGTGGACGCGCTGCTTGGTGGCCGGCCGGATGAACTCATAGTCGTTGAGCACATTCGAGACCGTTTTCAGCGATACACCCGCGGCGCGCGCAACGTCGTTCATGGTCACTGCCATCGGTGCTTCATTCTCCTTGCGAATCCGTTTCCGTACATCGTTGCAGATAATGCCGCAACCGGAACAACCCGCCGTCGTAACAGCCCCGTGGCCGGCCCCGCCGGATCAGCCTTTCGCGGCTTTGGCGGCAGCCTTGGCCGCCTGCTTCGACGCCCGGACCTTGACGAGGGACTCCGGGCTTACGATGTCCGCCACTGAAAGGAAGGCATCCTGATCACCGTAGTGGCCTGCGGCCTCGCGCCAGCCCGGCGCCTCCAGCCCGCGCTGCTTGCCGAGGAGTGCCAGGAAGATTTTTGCCTTCTGTTCCCCGAAGCCCGGGAGCTGCTGCAGGCGGCGCAGCACTTCCTTGCCGTCGGGTTCCCCCTTGGTCCAGATCAGCGTCGCGTCGCCGTCCCAGTCGTTCTGGACCGTCTCAGCAAGCGCCTGGACGCGGCCGGCCATGGAGCCGGGGAAGCGGTGCACTGCGGGCCGTTCCTTGAAGACCTCCACGAAGGCCTGCGGTTCGTACTCGGCCACGGCGGCGGGCGTGATCGACCCGATGCGGGCCCGGATTTTCTCCGGGCCCGCAAAGGCGGATTCCATGGTCACCTGCTGGTCCAGCAGCATGCCGGTCAGGAGCGCGAACGCGTCATCGCTGAGGAGTTTGTCGGCAGCCGGGTCACCGGTGATGTGCAGTTCCATGGCCCTTATCTTTCCACCAACCGGCCGCCCGCGTCATGGCCGGGGGATCGCGTCCGGCCTAGGACTCCAGTGCCAGGCGGATCATGGACCAGGACACCGCCGGCAGTTCCGCGGTGAGCCGGCCGCCGTCGGCCTTGACGCTGACGTTCTGCGCGGGCAGGACGGACGTTGAGTCATCGGCGGTTGCCTGCCAGTACGGATCCTTGTTGGCGTAGGTGATTGCTTCGATGACCTTGACGTTGCCCAGCCCGGCGACGGCGGCGTCCAGCGTGAGTGCGTCAGTCGCCGAGCGGTTGACGGCGAAGACCACTGCCTCGCCGTTGTCGGCGTCGAGGGTTGCCACGGCGGACAGCGCGGTGAAGTCGGCGGTCTTGCCGCCGCTGACCAGCGGGGATTCGACGGCGAGCTGCAGCACGGTTCCGGCGGCGTGCCGGGACGTCAGCGCGAACGGGTGGAAGGTGGTCTGCTTCCAGGCCCGGCCGCCGGGTTCGGTCATGATGGGCGCGATGACGTTGACGAGCTGCGCCAGGCTCGCGGAGTGCACCCGGTCCGTGTTGCGCAGCAGCGTGATGAGCAGATCACCGACGACGACGGCGTCGGCCACCGTGTAGATGTCCTCCAGCAGGACGGGGGCCACGGGCCAGTCCTGGCCACTGGGTGCCTTGGACTCGCCGCGGCTCATGTGCCACACATTCCACTCGTCGAAGGAGATGTTGACCTGCTTGTCGGACTTCTTCACCGACTTCACGTGGTCGATGTGGGACACGATGTCGCGGATGAAGGAGTCCATCTTGTGTCCGGCGGCGAGGTGTTCCTGCAGGTCGCCGAAGTCCTCGAAGTACTGGTGCGCCGAGACGAGGTCCACGAGGTCGTAAGTCTCCGTCAGGACCACGCGCTCCCACTCGCCGAACGTGGGCATGGTGGGTCCGGAACTGCCGCAGGCCACCAGTTCCAGGTCCGGATCGATCATCCGCATGCCGCGGGCGGTGTCAGCGGCGAGCCGGCCGTATTCGAGGGCGTTCTTGTGGCCGATCTGCCACGGGCCGTCCATCTCGTTGCCCAGGCACCACATTTTGATCCCGTATCCACTGTCGGCGCCGTTGGCCTTGCGCTGATCGGAGAAGGCGGTGCCGCCGTCGACATTGCAGTATTCCAGCAGGTCCAGGGCCTCCTGCGCGCCGCGGGTGCCCAGGTTGACGGCCATCATGGTTTCGACGCCGGCCTTGGCGGACCACTTGGCGAACTCGTCCACGCCCACCAGGTTGGGGTCCGTGGAGTGCCAGGCCAGATCCAGGCGGGCGGGGCGCTGCTCCACCGGGCCCACGCCGTCTTCCCACCGGTAGCCGGAGACGAAGTTTCCACCCGGGTACCGGACCGTGGAGACGCCAAGCTCGCGGGTCAGCTCCAGCACGTCCGTCCGGAAACCGTCCTCGTCCGCCGTCGCATGCTCCGGCTCGAAGATCCCGGTGTACACGCAGCGGCCCAGGTGTTCGACGAATGCGCCGAAGGTCCGGCGGCGGACCGGCCCCACGGTGAAGGACGGGTCGATGGTGACCTTGGCGGCGGCTGACTCTGATGTGCCCACGAAAACTTCCTCGTTTCTAGTTTTGTACAACGTTATAGAAATCAATTGTTAGCGTTGACAGCACGGTGAGTCAAGGACTGTTCGGGTGGTGGTTCCGGCCGCTGCGGTGAAGGCCGCGGCCGTGGGGACCTAGCCGGCTTCCACTGCCGATTTCAGGCTGGAAAGCTGGGCAACCTCGGACTGCATCGTCTTGGTGATGAGGCCGTCAAGCACCTTCATGAGTCCAGCCGGCTTGAGGTCCAGGGTGAAATGGACTGTGGTCCGGCCATTGTCCTCGGTGAGCCGGTAGCTTCCTTCCGGCCGGGCCGGGCCGGCAATGACCTGGAAGGCGAGCGTTTTTCCGGGGTCCGCGGTGGTGATCCGGTAGTCGCCCTGGATGGGCCGGCCGCGAGGGCCTGTCAGCGTCTGGCTGTATACGGCGCCTTCCGCGCCCGCGGCACCACTGGCCAAAGCGATGTCCTTGACCCCCGGGCGCCATTTTGTGTTGTTCAGGCCATCCGCGAGGAAGGCATAAACCTCAGCCGCGGACCGGTCGATGGTGATCTCATTTTCGGCGTGTGCCATGGGGTGCCTTTCAACGCGTCAGGACTGGTCGAACGCTCCCGAGCATACGGTCAGCCAGCCTGCTGTACTACGCGGCACGGCCAAAACCTGAGTACTCCACACCAAAACCAAGTACTACCTAATCTGAAAAACGAGTACTGATTACCCGTTCTCTCCGGTGCCGCCGGGAACTACCTTCAACTGAGAGAACGAAGGTAATTTGCTCACTTGGGGGTGTGAGGAAGGGAATGCGAGCAGGACCCGAATATTGCGGCTTCCCGGCCTCCAGGACCGGGGCAGTAAGCGGGGCCGGCGACGAGGAGGTCTTTGAGACCAAGGCCTCTCCCCCAGCCGTCGCCGGCCCTTTCTTCGCGCCGTCCGCTCCTCCGTACACCACTCCGCCCGGAAGCTGCTGACCTGGCCATGAACAGCCAGTGCACGCCGTCCCCGGCCCCGATCGATGGGGCGGAAATACCCCGCGGCGCCGTCGACCTCCCGGGAACGGACGACCTCCGGGACGGGATTTTGCTCGACCTCGTGACGGGCAGCCAGAACCTCGAGGAGTCACTGGACACGCTGGCCCGGATGGCCGGGGCAACGCTCAGCCAGGCCGCGGGCGCCACCGCCGACTGCGCCGTAGTGGTGTCCGCCGGCAAGCACACCACCGTGGCGGGGACGGCCGGCCACCCACACGCGCTGGCCTCGAGGGAACTGGAACTGGGCGAGGGCCCGCTGACTGATGCCCTGGCCACCGGACTTCCCGTGGCGGCAAACCACCTGGCCACGGATTTCCGCTGGCCCCAATACAGGCGCCTCGTGAGGCCCGCCGGCTATAGGAGCGTCCTGGCGGTGCCGCTGCAGCTGGACGACGGCGCGCAGTCGGCCTTGGCGTTTTTTGCCGCAAGGACGGCGGCATTTCCGCAGGCCGTGGTCGCCGCCGCCCTCGTCTTTGCGGACCTCGCATCGCGTAGCCTCAGGCTGGTCCTGGAGCTCCGGGAAGCCCGGACGTCCGCGGCCGATCTCCGCTCGGCACTGGAGAGCCGGACCTCCATCGACATCGCCTGCGGGGTGGTCATGGCGCAGAACAGGTGCTCCTACCGGGAGGCGTTCGGCATCATCTCCAAAGCCTCCAGCCACCGGAACATCAAGCTCCGCAAAGTGGCAGAGGACATCCTGGACAACCTCCCGGAGGGCGCGCCCCGCACCCACTTCGACCACTGAGCCAGGAGTCTCAGGCACCTGTCTGCTTCCGGGCCCGGGACGTCTGCTGTGGGGATTCCGTGGTGGCAGCCCCCGGCGCTGCCACCACGGACGGCTGTGCCCCGCCGTCGGTGATGGTCACCAGACCATAGCCGTCGGCAAGGTTGAAGTCCGGGCCCGGCAACAGCTGGACCATGAACTGCTCGTTCGGTTCAGAGATCGTGTCGCCGTAGATGGTCAGCGTGATGGTGGCCGTGGTGCTGTTGGCCGCGAAAGTCACTGTGCCGGAAGTGACCGCCAGGTAGTCCGTTCCCGCCGTCGCGCCGGCCGCGCCGGCGGGACCGGCCACCGTCCTCCAGCTGAGAGTGAGCGGGGTGCCCTGCGGCTGGTCGAGGCTCAGGGTGAGCGTCACCGTCCGGCTGCCGCTGGTGCCCTCGGCCACGGTGGCGTCGCCGATCCGCACCTCGCGCTGGATGACGGCGGGCGGGGTGAACTGATCGTCGTCCGTGCGGAACCGGAAGCGGTCGAAGGAGGCGGTTGCGTCCCTTCCGAGGACGCCGGTGCGGCCGTCCGCCACAGAGGAATTGAAGACCCGGCTGGTGATGACCTGGCCGTTCAGCGTCAGCGTGACCACGGTGGCCTTGAGGACCAGGTTGAGCGTTTGCTCGCTGCCGGCGGCGATGGTCCGGGCGATCGTTTGGTCCACCACCCAGCCGCTGCGCGGGCTGACGTGGCCAACCAGGATCCGCTGGCCGGGAACATCCAGGACCACGAACTTGTAGTCGTTGGCGGCGTAGTAGTCGAAGACGATGCCGGTGACGCCGAGGGCCCGGAACGTGGCCTCCACCTCCACGTAGGAGAGGCTGTCGATGCCAGCGCTGCCAAACTGGGCGGCGGCGAGGGCCACCGTTCCGGCGGTGGCGGTGCCCACGTACCGTCCGGTGCCGGTGTTCCAGGATCCGGCCACCGGCGTGAATGCCTCGGCTACGCCGTCGTCGAAGTATTCGGTGCGGTCCAGCGAGATTTCCGGCGAGATGACAATCAACGAGATGTTGTCGAACCAGCCGCGGGCCTGCTGCGAACCGAAGCCCACCAGGCCCTTGTTCAGGGCCACGGCGTCGCCGTCCACGTAGCGCACCGGGAACTGGTGGCTGAACGCGTTCTTGCCGTCCAGGGTCACCGTGACCACCAGTCCGTTCACCACCACGTTCAGGTTGTAGTACTTGCCTGAGCTCACCGACCCGGGCACCACGCCCTGGGCGTCGTACCACCAGCCGGAGGAGGTGCGGTGGCCGATCACCATCTTGTTGATGGACTGGTCCACCCCTGCGAACTTGAAGTCCTCCGGGCCGAAGTAGTCGAAGACGATGAACGCGTTGGCCTTCCAGCCGCCGGTCGCCTTGTCCATGGAGATCTTCGCTGCGAGCTCGTAGTACACGGACTTGTACGCGTCCGAGTACCAGACCGCGACGGCGTCTCCGGAGGCGGATGCCGCCGTCACCTTGAGCAGGCCGTTCTGGACGGTGAACGCGCCGGAGTCGGTGGCAAAGCCCTGGAGGGTGCCGTCGTTGAAGTCCGCCCCGCGCAGGGTGTCACGCCGACCGCCGGGGATGTTGCCGGCCTGGGGATCTGTGGGGCCGCCGGTCTGGGTCTGCCACTGCCCGTGGTCGTGCTGGGTGATGAGGCCCAGCTCGCCGTCGGGTTCGCCGTTGCGGACCGCATCGTTGCCCGTATCGGCGGCGCGGGTGGGGTCAGCACCCTGGCTGCGGGACAGCGCGTACAGGAACATGGGCAGCTGCGGTTCCACCTGGCGGCTGACCGTGGCGATGCCGAACGGGGAGAACGGGACGAGGTAGCTGTTGAATTCGCCCACCCAGTCGATCAGCCGGTCGCCGCCGGTGTTGCCGATCAGGATGTCCAGGCCGGCGCCGCCGTAGACGCGGTCCTGGTAGCTGGAGTTCACGCCGTCGGGGACGTCGTTGAGGCCGTTGTTGCTGGTCAGCAGGTCGTCGGCGTTGGAGAGGTCGTTGCCCCAGCCGGCCCAGATGGTGTCCTTGCCGGTGCCGCCCACTGACCAGTCGTTGCCGAGGTCACCGAAGATCACGTCGTCGCCGTCGGAGGGCTGGTTGGCGATGGTTCCGGTGCAGTTGCCCTGGTTGTCGACGGCGATGCATGCCGTCACCCAGTTGCCGGAGGCGGCGTCGTTGTTCAGGAAGAACTGGCGGGTCCATGGAGGGACGGCGCCCTTCCAGACGCTGCCGTCCGCGTTGAACAGGATTACCCGGCGCGGATCGTATTCGTCGTAGAGGAGGAACTCGCCCAGGCGGCCCATGTTGTGGTTGTTGCTGTGCCAGGCGTTTGTGTCGGCGCCGAAGTGCAGTACGTCGCCCGGGTTGTAGGGGTGCCGGAAGTCGATGAGTTCCAGGCCCACCGGGTTGCCGTTGGCGTCGAAGTGCTGGGCGTAGGACGTGCCGAGGGCTTCCGCTCCGGAGATGGCGTCGTCGCCGGCGCCGCCGTGGATGAAGTCGCCGCCCCAGCCGCCGAAGATGATGTCATCCGAGTTGTTCGCGTCGAACAGCGGCTGGTCCGCCACGTGGTGCTGGCTGGCGTTGACGTTGTCGCCCAGGTTGTACGGGGTGAGGTCCACGGCCTTGGCCAGCTGGCCGGCCACGTTGATGGTGGCCGTCTGCACCTGGCCCGGGGTGTAGATGAACTCGTTGAGCACGTCCCCTTCGCTGGTGCGGGTGTCCGGGTCCACGGTGCGGAACTTGTAGACGCCGGAGAGCGGTTCGCTCAGCTGCGTGCACACTGCGCTGGAGGCGGTGGAGCACCCGGTGTTGCGGCTGGTGAAGATGCGGCCGTCGTCGCCCAGGATGCCGTCGGTGCCGGTGCCGCCGGAGATCCAGTCGTTGCCCCAGCCGCCGATCAGGTCGTCGTCCTGCGCGTCGCCGTAGAGGGCGTCGTGGTCGGCTCCTGTGTACACGGTGTCGTCGCCGGATTCGCCGTGAACCTCGTCGCGGCCGCCGATCTGGGTGTACTTCCAGGTGCCGGTGGCGGTGTCCAGGATCAGCGAGCAGGTGGGCTGCGTGGGCGAGCCGTTGCAGTCCGAGCCGGCGCCCTGGCCGAAGTTGGCGGGCACGAAGTCCGGTCCGCCGGGCGTGTAGTCGAGCAGGTGGACGCCGCGGACCACGATCTTCTGGGTTCCGTAGTTGTCGTAGTTGAAGGTGACGTAGTTTGCGGCGCCAGCGGCGCCTGCCGGGTTGATGTCCGTGTTGTTGACGCCCACAATCCGGATGATCCGGCCGTTGTCCGCCACGATGGTGTCCGCGTCGCGAGCGTGCATGTTGGCCGGGAGGGTGTTGTCCGCCAGGATGCCGCCGGCCAGGCCGGGGGTTCCGGCGATGCCGCTCACCTGGTTGTTGATGGCGGTCTGCGTGCCGGCGCCGCCGAACAGGAGGTCCGCGCCGCGGTCGTCGCCGGGCAGGTAGGCCAGGGACGGGAACGGCAGGCCGTCGGGCCGGAGCTCCGGGGTCGTGAGGGAGTAGAAGTCGCTGCTGCCGCCCACGATGTCGTCCTGGCCAAGTCCGCCGAAGACTACATCGTTGCCGGCGTTGCCCTCGAGGTAGTCCTCGCCGTCGGTGGCTGCCTCGAAGGAGGCGATGACGGTGAGCACCCCGGTGAAGTCGCAGACCACGTTGCCGAGGGTTCCGGTGCAGCCCAGCGGGGTCCGCGAGGCTCCCACGTGGTAGCTGGGGGTGGCGTCGTCCACCATGCGTGCGAAGGCCTGCTCAATGCCGCCGTCGCCCTGGATGACGTCGTTGCCGAGCTGGCCCAGGATCACGTCATGGCCCTGGCTGCCGGCCAGGTAGTCGTTGCCAAAGCTGCCTGCCCACTTGCTGCCCTGGTCCGAGGCGAAGTCGTGGAAGAGGTTGGTGACGTCGTACTCGGCCCACCAGGGCGCCCCGTCGGGATCGCGGTAGGCACGCGGTGTGCCGTCCGCCAGGAGGAGCCCGCTGTTGTCCTGGTTGACCGCCCCGCCGCAGGCGTTGGCCTGGTCCGAGCGGCTGTACAGGAGGGTGCCGCAGAGGGTCTGGAAGTGGTAGCTGAGGAAGTCGGTCCGCAGCAGGTAGGCGTTGTCGCCCAGGACGAGGTCGTCGGCTTCGTCGCCGTCGGCCATGTCGTGTCCGGCGCCGCCGATGACCAGGTCGCGGCCGAGGTTGCCGAAGATGATGTCGTCGGCGCCGCGCTGCAGGTTGCGGGACGCGACGGCCAGGACGGTGGCGAGCGCCGTCGTCTGGATCTTCTGCAGGCGGGCGTCGGGTTCGTTCGGGTCGGCGACGTTCTGGAGGACGGCGCCGTGGTCGCCGAAGATGATGTCGTCGTAGGCACTCTCCGGGGCGGAGCCGACGGTGCCGGCACCCTCGCCGAAGAGCAGGTCGCGGCCGGCTACCAGGAGGTCGTCGCGCACCGGCGACGGGTACGGCTGGATGGTGCTGCCGTTGTTCAGGAAGCCCGCACCGGTCACCGAGGGGCGGGGGCTTTGGTCGACGACGGCGATGTCCAGCGCCCGGGTGAAGACGTTTACGTTGACGCCCGAATCACCGTAGATGTGGTCCACTCCGCGCAGGCCCCGGATTTCGTCGTCGCCGGAGCCGCCGGCCAGGTGGTCGCCGGCCTGGCTGCCGATGACCAGGTCGTCGCCGAGTCCGCCGAAGGCAACGTAGCCGACCGTGGGCAGCTGGGCAGCGGCGAGGTGGGCGAACAGGCCGGAGGCGTCGATGACGTCGTTGCCGGCGTAGTCGTACCAGTTGGCCAGGCCCAGCATCCACTCGTCGTCCTCGTTCTGCGCATCGGGGATGTGGACGAAGGGGTCGAAGGGCTTGGGGCCGAACTCCATGCCGAGGACGTCGTAGGGGCGGCCGGAGTACCAGACGCCGTCCTGGCTGGTGTCGCCGTAGACCACCAGCGGCGAGCCCGGGCCGGCCGTGGCGTTCAGGTCGCAGGGCACGCCGTCGATCGGGTTCACGAGGTTGCAGACGGTGATGACGTCGCCGCCGATCAGCAGTCCGCCGTCGCGGGTGGCGTCGTGGCCGGTGACGGTGAACACCGGGGCGTCCCAGACGGCC
Source organism: Arthrobacter sp. BE255 (assembly GCF_031457335.1). Lineage (NCBI taxonomy): Bacteria > Bacillati > Actinomycetota > Actinomycetes > Micrococcales > Micrococcaceae > Arthrobacter > Arthrobacter sp. BE255. The sequence continues at coordinate 183,136 of NZ_JAVDWK010000002.1, forward strand.
ACGCCGGCCGCATTGAGATGGACGGTGGGCTGCAGCGCGGCGTTCCAGAAGGTCATAGTGCTGGCGGTGAGGGCCTTGATGGTGAACGGGCCGGCCAGGCCGCTGACGCGGACCTGCATGCCCACCTTGAAGCCGTCGGCCAGGAACGAGCCGCCGTCAGTGCGGAGCAGGTAGTCGGTGTGCAGCTGCATGGTGCCGCTGGAGGTCAGCGCCACGGGCTTGGCCACGTGCACATCCGTGGGGAGCACGGCCGTCGGGCCGCCGTGGACGGGGCCGGAGAGGTACATGACCGAGCCTTCGCCGCAGTGCGGGAACGGGTCATCGAACGGGCAGGCCGCGTTTCCGAAGCCCAGGATCATCCGGGTGAAGGACTCCCCAGCCAGCTGGATGTGCTGCGGGCCGTGGCCGTAGGGGTCCAGGGCGAAGTAGCCGCTGCCGGGCAGGTAGGCCGTCAGGCCCCAGGGCAGGCCGTCGAGGCGGGTCAGGACCAGGCCAGTGCCCGCCGGGGCGCCAATACCGTTGCCAACACCCGGCGCGGAGCGTTCCATGTCGAACACGTTCTGCATAAACGAGTTGCCGCCGCCGTGGACGGTGGTGAGGCCGCCGTGGGGTCCGGGGACGAAGACGTTGTAGCTTCCGTTGAGGGCCGGCAGTGCATCCCCGCGGCGCAGGGTCAGGGTCAGGGCAGTGACTTCGGTGAGCCGCCAGGCTCCCGTGACGCCCTGGATCATGACCAGCTGGCCTGCCACGAAGCCGTCGGCGATCCAGCTGCCGCCCGCCCGGGTGAGCGTGCCGCCGTCGTTCTGGGCGTTGGGGACGGTGGTGACGGCGCCGGTGAAGGTGACCGGCACATCAGCGGCGATGACCGTCCGCAGCGCGGTAGAGGCTGCCGCGGCAGGTCCGGAGAGCTGCAGCAGGTACATCACCGTGTTGTCCGTGGTGTCCATGGGATCGTCGTCGCCGAAGCCCACCACCTTCCAGGTACCGGTGAGCCCGCTGATGGTGACCGGCTGGCCGATCAGGAAGCCCTGGGCCTTCCAGTCGAAGGGGGCGGGGCGGCTGAGCCGGTGCGTGGAACCGAACTGGCTTCCGGAGGCGGCCAGCACCACGGTGCCGGTGAGCTTGACGGCGTCGTCCGGCTGCAGGGTGCCCTGGATGTCCAGGCGGTCGTTGCCGTAGCCGAGCATCAGGTTGAAGATCTCGATGGTGGACTTGGCACCGTTAGTGACGAACTGGCCGTCCACGAACTGCACGGTGCCGTAGCTGATGCCGCCCGGGAACACCTGCGGTTCGCCGAAGGTCTGTCCCTCGGCTCCGCCGTATGCGGCGCCGAAGTCCAGGTCCTTGGCCATGTTGAAGCCCTTGAGGGAGGTGCTGTTCATGACGCCGCGGCCGTTGGCCTGGGAGGAGTCGTTGTAGATGTTCAGGATGTCGATCTGCTTGCTCTCCGGCGCCTGGGTGGCGATCGCGAAGAGCGGGCCGTCCTGCTCGCCGGGGAGCTTGAGGCCCAGCTGGAGCGAGCGGTCGGCGCCGGTGACGCCGCCTTCCACAGCGAGCGGGCCGCGGAGCCGGGACACCAGGTGCTGGCTGACCGGGAAGATCTTCACGCCCTGCCGCTGGAGCGGCTGCTCGTAGGCGATGTCCGCCTCGAGTTCGACGAACCGTTCCTGGTACCAATTGGCGGCGTTGAAGGTGGCGACGGCGGCGATCCGTACCACGGTGAACGCGCCGGCGCCGAAACCGGCCAGGGAGTCGCCGCTGAGCAGGACGTCGCGCAGTTCCAGTTTCTCGTCGTGCCCGGCGTTGTCGCCGCGGATGACGGCGATCTTGGCCCGGATGCAAGTGCCGGCCTGGCAGATCTCCACCCACTGGCCTTCGCTGAAGCCGTCGGCGAGCCAGCTGCCGCCCGTGGGGCCGGCGATGGGCCGGACCAGGCGCCAGGCGCCGTCCACGAACTCCGTGGTGGCGGTGCCGTCCCACACGCCCGAACGTGTCAGCCGGTTGATGCTGATGCCCGCGCCGCCGGCGCAGGCCGGGGCGGAGGACAGGACCATGCTCTTGCCGTCCAGTGCGACGGACAGGATGGTGAAGATGGTGGCGCCGCAGCCTGAGATGGTGATCCGCTGCCCGGCAGCGAAGCCTTCGTCGCTGAAGCTGCCAAGGTCGCTGCCGTTGGCCCGGCTGATGGTGGACCCTGCGATGGTGAGGGCTCCAAGGAAGGCCCGGGCCGGGATGTCCCCGCCGATCACCTGGTAGTCGGCCGGGGTCACTGCCACGCCGCCCACGGACACCACGTCCACCAGGCCGTCCGGGATCAGCGCGATCCGCACGTCCCCGTTGGGGGCCTTGGTGAGCCTGATCGTGTAGCCGTCGGTCCCGCCGGGGATGGTGCAGGCGGTATTGCCGCACTGGATCACCACGGTGTCCGTGCCGGTGGGGATGCTGACCACATTGGGGGTCTCGTCGTCGTACACCAGCACGTCGGTGCGCTGCAGCCCGCTGCGCAGGTTGGGGAACGGGTACGCGGCGGCTGCCGCGGCGGCGGTGAGCAGGGTGTCGAGTTCGTAGTTGATGACCGCCGTCAGGGGGTCGCCGGGGTCGCTGTTGGGGCGGGCGTTGACCACGATCCGCAGCGGGACGTTCCAGTTGCCGGCGGTGAAGCTGACCGAGTAGTAGGTGCCGCCGTTGCCGTCGGAGAAAGCGAGCCAGCGGCCGGCCGGGACCAGGCTGAAGTCGAGCTGGATGAGGCGCTGGCTGTCCGCGTCCATCCAGATTTTCACCCAGATGGTGTGACCGGCGGCGGGTGCCTTGGCGAGGGTGAGCAGGAGATCGTCGGTGCGCTGCGTGAGCGCGCTGCCTTCGATGACCAGGGTGCGGCCGTCCAGGGCGGTGCCGCCGGGTTCCACCTCGGCGACGTACACGCCGGGGGTGTCGTTGTCATAGACCAGGGCGTTGACCTGGCGGACGGCGGCCCGGTGGAAACGCGCGTCCTGGCTGATCACGCTGTGCTGGAGGACCACGGTGCGGTCGCCCTCGGCGCGGGGATCGTCCACCGCCCACAGGTAGACGCGCTGCGGCACGTTCCAGGTGCCGTTCGTGAAGGTCAGGGTGACGGCGCGGCCGTTCTCGTCCACCACGGTGCCGTTGACCACGTAGTGGCGCTGGAACTCGGCGAACTCGTCGCATTGCGTGTCCGCGGTGCCGACGCACAGCCACACGGTGTCGCCCAGGCCGTTGGGCAGCGGGGACGGGTTGATGAGGCTGCCGTCCGCTTCCTGCGACGGCGGGAAGGCGGCGGAAACGGTGACGTAAACGTTCGACGTCGGTACCACCGCGAGCTCCACCGTGTAGTACGCGTAGCTCTTGATGGTGTCAGTACCGGCCGCGCCTTCGCGGACCCGGGTGCCGCCCGTGCCTTCGCGGATCACCACGATGCCGCGGTCCTGGGTGGCCAGGTTGTACGGGACGCCGTCGGCGGTGAGGCCGTCGTAGCCGGGGTCGGTGGGCGAGGTGACGATGTGGTCCACGGCGCCGCTGAGGCCCTCGAGTTCACGGGTGACGATGTCCGCCGTGACGTCGCCGGTCACGCTGATCATGTCCGAGCCCAGGCCGCCGATGATCCGGTACGCCACCCCGTAGGCGGTGGACTGGACGAAGAACTGGTCATCGCCTTCCAGGCCGTCCACTTCCATCACTTCGATGGTGGTGTATTTGACGTTCAGGCCGGCCCCGAAGATGCCCTTGTCCGTGATGGCGAAGTCGTCCGCGAACTCGGTGCCCAGGATGACCAGCTTGTCGAAGCCGGTGCCGCCGTCCACGTTGACGGGGGCGTTGACGTTGTACTGGACCTCGTCCTCGCCGCCGCCGGCCCGGATGTCCAGCGGCCGGGAGGTGGAGAAGCCCAGGCCGATCACGGGCACGGCCACGCCGTTGGCGTCCAGCGGGATGATGTCGTCTTCCCACATCGTGTTGTCGAGGTCGATGTTGGAGCCGGCCAGGTGGTTGAACGTGGTGTGGGCGTCGGCGTTGTTGCAGACGCCGTCGCCGTTGCGGTCGTAGCGGGTGTAGCTGCCGCTGATGACGCAGGATCCGAACGCCACCGTAGTGGGGAAGGTGCCGCCGGCCGGCACGAAGGTGACGTCGCTGAGGCCGCAGCCGGCGACGCTGTCCGCGTCTGTGTCGCAGACCGCGGCGATGGCGAAGGCGCGGACGATGAAGATGTCGTTGTTGTCGTCGCCGTTGAGCTGGATCTCGGCCTGGTTCGAGTACACGGTGAACTGGTCGTTGCCGGTGCCGCCGGTGGCCAGCAGCGGGGCGTGGGCGCCGGGGCTGAGCCAGCCGCGCGTGGTGGGCACCAGCGCCGGGAAGGTGTCCGCCGGAAGGAGGGCGCCGCCGTCGGGCGCGTTCTGCCCGTCCCGCTGGGTGCCGAAGATCTGGCCGATCTGGAAGACGTCGTTGCCGGCGCCGCCGTCCAGGGTGATGGTGGCGGAGGTGTCGTCCACATAGAAGGCGTCGTTGCCGCCCTCGCCGAACACCGTGATGCGGCCGTTGAGCGCGGTGTCGTAGTTGATCCGCTGGACCAGGGCGCTGGGCTCGTTGCCGGCGATCCGGTCGCGATAGGAGCCGATGCCGCCGTCCGCGGCGAGGCTGCCGGCCAGCAGGGCCACGAAGGCCGGGTGGTCGGCCGCCTCCGTGGGGCTGAGGCAGCCGCTGGGGACGCCGGCGCTGAGCGCGAACGGGCTCTCGTTGTCGATGCACTTCAGGGCCCGCAGCAGGAAGATGTCGTCCGTGGCCGCATTCGTGGTGGTGCCCGGCAGGTAGCCGTTGTAGGCGGCCGCGGTGTTGTTGTAGCCGTAGATGGCGAGCTCGTCCACGCCGGCATCCGGGGCGCCCGTGTCCAGGACGTTGATGACGTAGTTGCGGATGTTGCCGTGGCTGCCGTTGGTGTAGACGAAGTAGTGGTCGGACTCGCCCTGGCCGTCCAGGGTGAGGGTGTGCCCGGCGCCGGTGCCCGTCTGGATACCGGTGGGGCTGGTGACGACGTCCATGGACTGCAGGTACCAGACGGTGATGCGGTCCTCGCCGTCGGCGGTGTTCGAGGCGGCGGTGGCGTTGCCGTGGACGGTGGTCTTGGCGCCGAGGAAGATGTAGCCGGCGTCGCCGGGCTGTTCCTTGTTCAGTGCGGGGTTGGAGGTCTGTGCCAGGTCCAGGCCGGAGGGGTCGCCGAGCTGGATGAGGTCGACGTCGGAGCCGCCCCACACATGCGTCTGGCGGTCCGCCACGGGGTTGGCGGCGCTGGGGGCGCAGCTGCCCATGGGGTCGCCGGTGGAGTCGCCGGCGGTGACGTTGCAGTCGGCGATGATGCGGCCGCGCAGGATCATGCTGCTGCCGTATTCGGGGTCCGGGACGGCCAGGGTGCCGCCGGTGTCCGCGTTGCCGAAGTCGCCGCGGATGTCGATGCCGAGGTTCGCGAGGACCTGGGTGTTCTGGTGGAAGGTGAGGTCGTCGCCGACGCGGAGCTCCACGCTGCCGGTCTCGGCGAAGACGGTGCCCACCGGGACGCTGCGGAGGTGGTCGGCGTCGTTGCCGGGGACGGTGGTGTTGTCCTCGGCGAAGTTGGCGCTGCCGTTGCGGATCAGGAACAGGTCCTCGTCCAGGTCGGCGCTTTCGCGGACGGTGATGCGGATGTTGCCGGTGACCGCGTGGGCCAGGAGCAGCCGCAGGTAGGCGTCGGTTTCCGTCAGGTAGATGCCGGTGCCGGCTTCCAGGGCGACGTCGTCCGCGGTGGCGGCGAGGCCGGCGTCGGAGGTCCCGTTGTTCAGCAGCCCGGCGTTGTTGGCGCAGTTCGCGTTGGTGCAGGCGAACGGCGAGCCGCGGAGCGAATCGATGTCCAGGTCCTTGGCAGCGGTGCCGATGGACCCGCCGTGGGCGTCGATGTCGATGGTCTGGCCCAGCACGTCCGCGGCGGCGTCGCCGGCGCCGTTGGCCGCGCCGTCGATGATGGACCCGGCCCGGCTGCGCAGGGACACGTTGCCGGTGCTGAGGTTGTTGTCCCCGGCGGTTTCCACGACGCCGATGCGCAGGTCACCGGTCACCTGGTCGAGGTGGATGCCCAGGGTCTTGTCGTCGTCGGCGGCGAGGTCGTGGGCGTTCAGGAGGCCCCTGGCCACGGCCGGGAAGCCGCCCACGGCGTCCACCTGGATTTCCAGGAAGTTGTCCGGGAGGCCGATGCCGCCGGTGCCGGAGACGCTGCCGGCCTCGCCCAGGCCGTTGTCGCCGGCGGTGAGGGTGATGTTGCGGCCGGTGACGTCCACGCCGTTCCGGACGCCGGAGATGTCGAGGTCGTAGGCGTCCACCAGGATGCCGTCGTCGTCGGTGTCGAGGACGCCGTTGTCCAGTTCGGCGTCGAGGATCCTGCCCGGTGAATCGAGCCGGACGTCGGCGGCGATGGGGGTGGCGCAGAGCGCCGCGGCGCCGGTGCAGAGGCCGGTGGAGTGGATGTGGCCCACCCGCAGGTCGCCCTTGCCGCTTTGTTCGATCACCCAGATGTTGCCGTTGGTGAGGACGTCGATCTTGCCGGAGCCGTCAATCACGCCGTGCGCTGCGCCGGTCTCGTCGTCGGTCCACTGGCCGTCGACGTCGGTGAAGGCCTTGACGGTGATGGCGGTGGCCGGGGACGGGTGGAAGATCCCGATGTTGTGGCCGGCCCGGAGGTCGCTGAAGGTGTAGTTCGCGTTGATGGTGTTGAGGTCGGTGCCGAAGGCCACGGCCACTACGGCGCCGCCCACAATCACGGGGGCGTCCGCGCCGCCGGTGCACGGCGCGCCGTCCGGACGGAAGTAGCAGTTGGTGGGGACGGACTCGATGGTGCTGCCCGAGCCGTACGGTGCCGGCTTGTTGTTGGGCGCGTAGATGTCCACGCTGATGTCGCCGATGGCGGGGCCGTTGATGCCTTCCGCGCTGTCCCGCAGGATCACGACGGCGTCGTGCCCGGCCTTGATGGGCCCGATCACGGGGTTGATCGCGGCCGTGTTGGCGGTGAGCGCATCGCGGCGGACAACCGTAAGGTCCAGGTAGAGGTCCTGGCCTGCCTCGGCGTCGAGGGCCACGGGCTTCAGGACTGCAGGGACGCCCACCTCGCCCGTGTGGAAGATCTGGAAGAGGACCAGGGTGAGCGGGTTCGGGACGGTGCCGAGGGAGCCGAGCTCCGAGTCCAGGGTGATGGTGTTGCTGTAGAACGTTTCGGAGCCGCCGTCGGTACCCCGCAGGATGGAGCCGCGCTGGTTCGTCAGGTGGGTGTTGCCGATGTTGTTGCGGATGTCGCCGTCGATGGTGAGGTTGAAGCCGGTGGCCGCCGTAGCCCGGAGGCTCTCCACCAACACGTCGGTGGAGGGGAAGATGTGGTGCACGTGCCAGAACCATTGCGTTGCCGGGGGCGCATGGGGGCCGTTGTCCACGGAGACGCTGATGACGGCCTCCGGCGTGGTGGACAGGTGCGAGTTGAGGGTGTTGATGGACACGCTCTGCGGGTCCGTGGTGCCCTTGAGGACGATCGCCTTGTCCGAGCTGTTGCGGATCAGCACGGAGTTCCAGGTTTCCTGCAGGTAGAAGATGCCCAGGCCGCCGTGGATGAGGCCGTTGCAGTCATCGTCGCAGCCGCTTCCGGCGGCGTTGGCCTCAAAGAGGGCGGCGGGCAGTTCGTCGTAGATGATGGGGTCGACCCAGATGGTGCCGCCGGCGATGGTGTCGCCGATGTTCAGGGCGGGGCCGAACTCGCTGGCGCGGACGGTCACGTTGTAGGTCTTGGCGACGATCTTGCCGCTGGCGTCGATGATCAGCACCGGGTTGGGCTCGCCCAGCAGGTACACGGTGGACTCCCAGAGGATGTCCCGCTTGGGCTTGTACTGGATGTCCGAGTCGGAAGATCCGACGTCGAAGAAGCCGCCGGAGCGGTGCGCCCGGACGTACAGCCGGTCAAAGGACGTCAGCGCCGAGACCACCAGCTCAGCCGTGCGGATGACGGATTCGTCCACGCCGTTGACCTGGGAATCCCCGGTGAACTTCACCTCGGCGTACGCGTCCGTGTCGCCGCCGCCGCAGCCGCAGTTGGCGCTGGCGTCGGCCGTGAGGTTGAGGTTTGCGTGCTGAGCCCGGATGGTCACGGCATCGCCCTCCACGTAGGAGGCGGCGGAGAGGGTCACGGTGACGTTGTCGTTGACGCTCACGTAGGCGCTGGCGTCGGAGTCGGCGCCCAGGGCGTAGGCATCGGCGGTGGAGGTGGCCAGCGCCCGCACGGTCTCGTTGACGGTGACGATCGAACCGTCGGAAAGGTCGATGTTCCAGCGGACACCGGACCCGGCGCCCACCTGCACGGCCGCACCGCGGAGGCTGGCTGTTCCCAGCAGCACCGTGTCAACGGTGGCGGCGTGTTCGCGCCCGATGCCCACGCCCTGGCTGCTGTCGTCGTTGGCGTCGGAGTTGGTGCCAAGGCCGCCGGATCCGGAGGAGGCGATCGCCACTCCGTTGTAGCCGGCGGAGGCTGCGATGAGGACCGAGCGGTTAGCCACGATGTCGCCGCCGATTTCGGTGCGGACCGCGTAGCCGATCTCGGCGTCCACGTCGGTGTCCGCGCCGGCGATGAGCCCGCCCGTCCGGTTCACTGCGTGGCCGTTGGCACTGGTCATCGCGAAGGAGGTCACCTGGGCGTCGGTGGAGGAGAACACCGAGGCGCCGTCCCGGACCTTGGTTGTGACGTTGTTGACGGCGTCGATGAAGGCGTTGGAGGCGCCGAAGCCCAGGAAGCCGCCGCCCTTGCCGATCGAGGAGGTGGCGGTGCGCAGGTACGAGCGCCCGTCGATGACCACTGCTCCGCCGCGGAGGGTGCCGCCCTGGACGTCCACCGTGAGGTCGATCTGCACGTTCGTCTCGGAGAACACGTCGCTGAAGCGGAACAGCCCGCCGCCGATTCCCGTGGACGTCGCTTCCACCACGCCGTTGACGCCCGTGGCGCTCGGCGAGCCGGGTCCGCCCACGCCCATCATCTGGTGCGGTGATCCGCTCATCGTGGTGCCCGGGGCCAGGTCGATGTAGAGCTGCTGGATGCCGGTGCCCGGCCCTGTGACGGCGATGCCCTGGTTCCGCAGGACGTGCGATCCCAGTTTGGTCGCCAGGCCGCCCACCGTGTTGCCGGCGGCGTCGCGCAGCTGGATCTTGTCGTCGTCGGCGTCGTCGATGAGGTGGACGTAGTACATGTTGCCTTCAACGAGGCCGACCGTTTCGTAGCCCACACGGCGCAGCGTGTGGTTGGCGATGATGGCCTTGAAGAAGTTGGCGTCCAGGGGGTTGGTGATCGTGGAGATCGAAATCGCCTGGATGTCCCCGGCGCCGCAGGGCTGCAGGTCCACGCCCGGGCCCGGGTCGACGTCCTTCGTGCCCAGCCCGGTGTGGCAGAGGGACGTGGCAAGCCGGATCATGTGCGATCCGCTGGCTCCGAGGGGGCAGAAGAACGGGCATCCGCCGTCGGGGTCCGCGGTGAGGACGTAGTATGTGGCGCCGTTGACCAGGCCGCCGATGGCCAGTGACGGGTCCGTCACGGTGTAGACCACGGCGTCGCCGTTGCTCCAGCCGTGGAACGGGGCGTAGATGGTGTTCCAGCCGCCGCTGCGGACGATCTTGCCGTCCCCGTCCACCTCAAGCTGGCCTGCACCGTCGGTGTTGATGTCGATCAGCGTGCTCTTGAAGTCCACCACGGCCGGCGCGTAGTACACCACGCCCTGGCCTTCCACGAGGCCGGAGTGGCTGCCGACGTTGATGGTGTTTCCGCCCGTAAGCGTGGAGCCGTCCGGGGTGAAGGAGCGGACAATGAAGCCGTCGGCGTCGAGCAGGCTCGTGGAGAGCCGGATCCGGTAGCTGTCCACCACGAAGATGTAGTACGAGGCGCCGCACACCAGTCCGCCGGCCGGCGTGGTGCCCAGGGCCGTGCCGCCTGCTCCGCAGTTATAGACCACGCGGTCGCCGGTGAGGAAGTTGTGGCCGTTGGCGAAGTACAGGCTTCCTGTGTCGAGCTGGATGAGCTGGCCGTCGTAGGGGATGTCGGGGTCGTTGGGGTTGGCGGCGTCGAACTGCTCGCCGAGGCGGAGCGTGCTGCCGTCCACCGAGATGACCCCGTAGGTGCGGCCGTCGCCCAGGCCGCCGATCGCGAACGGGTTGGGGATGGTGCCGTTGTCCACCAGCGGGTTCCCGGTGGCCGGGGCGCTGTAGGTGACGATCGAGCCGGTGTCGATGCCGTGGGCGGCGGAGAAGCAGATGGTGTCCGCGCCGTTGCAGTTGATGCCCGTGATGGTTCCGTCGGACACGCTGCCGGGGATGATGCCGTGCAGGGCCGTGATGGACAGGATGCCACCTGCCTGGACGAAGCCGCCCGTGACCGTGGCCAGGATGTCGGGGTTGTCGTGCGATTCTGCGGTGAACCCGGCCTGGATGTCGATGAGGCCGCCGGAGACCGCGCTGGCGAAGGAGTCCGCATCTGTCTTTGACTGGGCGAACAGCGTCACGTTGCCGGCTGCGGTGACCTTGCCGCCGCCGAACGTGGCCGCCACCACGGTTTCGGTGCGGGCTTCGGCGGTCGATGCGGAGACGGCCACGAGTCCCACGGCCAGGCTGTCGACGCTGGACTTGGTGGCGTCGTCGGCCACTGCCTTGACCTCCACCTCGGCGGCACCGGCGTCGCCCACTGTGCCGACGGCGGGGTCCACGTGGGTGGAGCCGACGTCGCCGTTCAGTTCGGCCTTGGTGACGGCCCGGTCAAGCGCGTACGGGTAGATGACGCCGATGCTGATGCCGCCGAATCCCTTGCCGCCGGCCACTGCGATGGCCCGGTTCACTGCGTGCGCGTACACGAGGAGCTTGGCGGTGAGGCCGGAGATCCTTGCCGTGCCGCCCACGATCGCGGACGTCACCGTGGCTGCGGCGATGGTGGCGTTCGCGGCGCCGCCGGTGACGGATCCGAGCCCTGTGGAGAGGACCTTGAGGGTGGATTTGGCTGTGTTGGTGGCGTCGGCTTCGACCGTCATGTTGGCGCCGGCGGTGACCGTGCCGTCCCACTGTGCCCGCGTGGGTGCCGAGATGTCCGCGGCCGGCGCGCCGACGGCCACGCCGAGCAGGATGCCGCCCGTCATGACGTTGGACTTGGCGGTGGACTGGTTGACGCTGGTGGCCGTGAAGCTGATATTGGCGCCGGCAGCCGCGATGGAGCCCGCACCGCTGGCCACGGTGCCGCCGGTGACGGACGCGTCTGCGAGGCCGATGGCGAGGGAAGCCAGCGCCACGGACCCGGTGAGGATGTCCGCGAAGGCGGTGTTGTGCGAGTCCGCAAGGACGGTGACGCTGCCGGCTCCGGTGACGGCGCCGTCGAGCGTTGCCCTTGTCTCGTTCCGCACGGCGCCGATGGCCACGAAGGCCTTCAGGTCCGCCAGGCCCGCGACCGAGGCGGAGTCGATGGTGCTCGTGGCCAGGTTTCCTTGGCCCTGCGTGCCCGCCTTGATCATGATGGCGCCCACGGAGCCGAGGCTTGAACCGGCTTCCGCGATGGCCAGGATGTAGGCGCCGGAGGTGATCCTGGAGCTCGCCCACGCTCCCGAGAGGCCCAGGAGGGAGCCGCTGTAAAGTTCCACCCTGGCGTCCGAGGTGTTCGCCGCCGTGGCGATGACGTCGATGGCCGAGGCCCCGCTGACGGTGCCGGTGGCCTTCGCGGAGGTGTGCCCGGAGAGTTCCGCGAACACCACGGTGATGCCGATGGTGGCGAGTCCGACGGCGACGCCCGGGGCCCGCAGGACCGCCGAGTTGGTGGCTGTGGCCCGGGATTCGACGGCGCCTGCCGTCGTGATGTTGCCGCCGACGATTGCCTCGAGGTGGCGGCTGGAGTTCACGCGTGCCACGGTGAGCCCGATCGCCACGGCGCCGAAGGTCACGTTGAGCACCCTCGATGTCACGGTGCGCGTCCCGGTGGCCGTGACGTGCACGCCGCCGGCGCCGATGGTCCCTACGGGCGAGGCGCTGGCGGTGGCGGTGCCGGCCAGGCTGACAAAGGCCACGACGCCGCCGATGGCGCCGATGCCGCCGGCAACGCTGACCGCGAGGGCGTTGGCGGTGATGGTGTCTGTAAGGGTGGAGTTGAAGCCGGACACGGGGCCATCGGCCGCGACGGCCACGGAGCCGGTGGTTGCCGTGTTGTCACCGGAAATGTTGATCACGGAAACGGAGATGCCGGCGCCGATCGCTCCGATGGCTGCCGCGATCGTGTACGTTTCGAGGTTGCGGTCGGCGGTGGAGGCCAGCGTGACGCCGGAACCGGCCTTGCGGATCTGGGCGCCGCCGTCGATGTGTGCGTTCTGGACGCCGGAATCGTTGACCACCACTACCTGGCCGGAGATGCCGACAAGTCCGCCACCGCCGGCGAAGCCGATGGCCACCGAGTCTTCGTCCATCGAGGCCGAGACCACGATTTCGTTGCCGGCGGACAGCCTGGCGGTGGCGAGGACCGCAGCTTCGGTCTTGCTCTTGATGTTAAGGACCAGGACGGAGATGCCGATGCCCACGGCACCCACTGCGGCGGCACCGGCGACGCCCAGGACCAGGAGCCGGTCGTTGGCCTTCACGTGGATGTGTCCGCCGGCCACGATGGTGGCGCCCACCCGCGCGGTGGTGCCGCCGGTTGCCGGGGCTGCGAGTGCCTGGGTGGTGGGGTTCTGCGCCGGAGCGGCCCCGGAGATGGTTCCGCTGACGCCGCCGAGGTGCCCGGCGAGGCGTTGGTTGGTCTTGGTCTCCGAGCTGGAGATCTCGCGCCAGTCGGTGGAAGCGACGGTGGGGTCGGATCCGCCGGACGCCACGTTGTGCCGTGCCGCGAAGGTGCGGCCGCCGAAGCTGACGCGCTCGCCTTCGTCGTAGGAGGTGGCGTTGCTCCACGGGGCCGGTGCCGCTGCGGAGGCGGTGCTGCCGGTGAGCGTGTTGTCCTTGTAGCCGCCGCTGCCGCCCTGGGCTGCCTCGCCGCCCTGGGTGGCCGAGCCGAGGGAACCGCCGCGCTTCCAGTAGCTGCCGTCGGCGGTGTAGCTCGAGGTGTCCGTGAACGGGTCGATGCCCTGGACGCCGTCTTCCGTTGCCGTGTAGTAGCGGCCGGCCAGGTGGACCTCGTCGCCCTTGTTGTAGACGGCGGAGGCGCTGTAGTCGCCGCGGCCCAGGGCGCTCTGCGCACCCAGCCACTGGACGGGGTTGGCTTCGGGGTTGTTGCCGGCGCCGGTCAGCGTGTTGTCCACCTTGGCGGAGTAGCGCTTGCCGTTGTAGCTGACCACATCGCCCTTGCGGTAGCTGGTGCCCGAGTCCCAGGCGCCGCGGTCGTCGCCGCCGTCGGCCGCGTGGTAGCCGCCCGTGGCGGTGGTGCCGATGGTCCAGACCGACACTGCGGCGGCCACGCCCACAAAACCGCCCGCGGCACTGACTGCGAAGGTGCTGACGTCCTTCTTGGAGACCGCGTAGACCTCCACGTTGCCGCCGGCCGTGACGGTCAGTCCGGCCCCGAGTTCGGCCACCACCGAGTTGTTCGCCACGCCGATGTCCACGCCGCCGGCAACGCCCACGAAGCCGCCGGCAATGCCACCGGCGATGGTGAGGGACTTGAAGCGGTCCGTGGCGGAGACGTTCACTCCGGCGCTGCTGTCCACCGTGCCGCCGTCCTTGATGAAGGCCTTCACCAGCACGGTCAGCAGGGTCACCTGGACGCCGCCTGCAACACCCACGAAGCCGCCGCCGATCGCCGGGGCGAGGCCGAAGATGTCCTCGGAGGAGTCGGCGCGGACGATGACTCCGGAGAAGCCCTGGCGGCCGAAACCGCTGCCGCTGACGGTGCCGTCTGAGACTCCGCCGATCGCAGCCCCGGTGGCGAGGGCGGTGACGGCGCCGTTTCCGCCGAGGTACGCCTGGACTTTCTTATTCATGACGGCGACGCCCACTGCCGCGCCCACGCCCACCAGGCCGCCGGCCATGGCGATGGTCAGGAGAACGGCCTTGGTATCGTCCTGCGCGGAGACCACCACGTTGTTGCCGGCCCGGAGCGTGGCGCCGTTGCCGGTGCATTCGAAGGCGTCAGTTCCGCCCGGGGTGCCGGTGCAGGCAAAGGTGTTGACGTTCAGCACGGTGACGCCCACGGTACCAGCGACGCCCACCGTGCCGCCGCCCGCGCCGGCGGCCACCGAAACCACGGTGCCCTTGCCTTGGGCGGTGACCTCGATGTTGTTCAGCGCGCGGACCGTGGTGCCGGTGCCGATGTACGCGTAGGTATCGATGGTGGCCACCCGCACCGCCACCGGCACGGCGACGCCTGCGGTCCCCCCAATGGCGAGCGCAGCCGCAATGCCCAGCGAGTAGTACTGGTTCGCGGCGGCCACCCGTACGGACTGCCCGCCGTTGGAGCCGGTCACGGTGGTGGCGCAGGTGGCGCCGCAGTTGATCCTGGCGTTTGCACCGATGTGGGCGGAGGTGTGGACAGTGTTGACGGTGACGGAGCCTGTCACGGCCACGCCGGCCGTCCCGCCGATCGCGAAGCCGATGCCGAAGGCGCCGATGTTGTCCGAGTTGTTGGCCGTGACGGCGACGCCCCGAAAGCCTGCGTCCGTGCCGGCCAGGATGGCGCGCGGGCCGAAGGAACTCGGATCGCCCGACGGCGCGGTGCCCGACTTGGCGAGGCTGTGTGCCCGGCCGAGCTGCAGGGCGGTCATCCCGACGATGCTGATGTCGATGACCGCGGAACCGGCCTCGGTGCTCTTCTTGTTGCGGAGCTTGAAGGTGTTGCCGGCGACGTCCGAGATGAAGTACGTGCCGCCGTCGACCAGTCCGCCGATGGCCGCGCCGCCGCCGGAGCTGTAGACCACAGCGTCGTCGTTGGCCACGCCGCCCAGGTCGAAGGTGATCTGGTCCGTGCCGGAGTTGACGGTGCTGACCGGGTTGAAGCGGGGGGTGGAGTCGGCGGTGACGTTGGCTTCGTCGGCCTTGTAGAAGCGCTGGTTCCCGCTGCTGCCCTGTCCCGTGATGTTCACCGCGGCGCCGCCCTTGCTCAGGGAAACCTGGAAGGTGTTGGCGGTGGCTCCGACGATGAAGTAGGCCTGCTGGCGGTGCGTGAGTCCGGCGGCGCCGCAGGCGGGAAGGGTGGCGCAGCCGGCGTCGTAGAACACCACGTCGCCGTCCTGGAAGCCGTGGTTGGCCAGGGTGATGGTGTCCGTGCCGGTGTTGATGTCCGCGGGCGTGAAGCGCATGTCCTTAGTGGTCACGGTGTAAGTGCCCGAGCTGGCGGCCAGCGGCGTGCCGCCCTTGGCTGCCACGGAGGCCCAGTTGCCGATCCATGCGTGCGTTTCCTTGGTGGTCACGGGGACCGCGACGGAGGCGCCCACTGCGGCGGTGCCGCCGCCGGAGATGTTGCCGCCGATCACGTTGAGGTCCAGGGTTTCGGTGGCGGCGATGCGGACGCTGCCGTCCACGGCCACGCTGGCAGCATCCAGGGCGCTGGTTCCGTCGGCGATGAACGCCTTGGTGGTGATGTTGACGGCGGCCACGGCTGCGTTGATGTTCACCGCGGCGGTGCCGGCGAATCCGCCGCCGAGCGAGATGGAGGTGATGTCCTCGCTGGAGACCGCGTCCACGGCCAGGTTTCCGGTGCCCGCCACGGCCGCGGTCTTCGCGAGCCAGGCCTGGGTGTCCTTGGTGATGACCTCCACGTCCACGCCGGCGCCGATGCCTGCCGTGCCGCCGATGGTGAGCTGCCCTGCCAGGGCGAGGATCGTCGTCGTGTCCTGGGCAAGGACCGCGATGTGGGTGGTGGGGGCGCTGGTGGCGCCGTCGAGGTGGGCCTTGGTGGTGTTGCTCAGGACGTTGACCACCACCGCACCGGCCACGCCTGCCGAGTTGCCTCCGGCGCCGGCCACGGCGACCAGGGTGAAGTTGCCGTCCTGGACGGCGGAGACCAGGAGGCCTGTGCCGCCGGACCGGACGTCGGCGGCGGTGAGCACGCGGGCTTCGACGTTCGAGCCGCGGACGATCACCACGGCCGATGCGCCGACGCCGGCCGAGCCGCCGCCGATCGAGAGGTTGCCGGAGGAGAAGGCCCCGCTGGTGCTCCGGGACGCCTTGACCTGGACGGCGCCGAGGGCGTGGACGTCGCTGTTGCCGACGCTGGCCTGGACCATGGGGCTGCTGCCGCCCTGGTTGAAGACGAACACCAGCACGGAGCCGGAGACGCCCGCGGAGTTCGCGGAGACCGCGCCGGCCACGGCCAGGACGAACCAGTCCTCGGTGGCCTTGGCCTCCACCGTGACACTGCCGCCGGCACGGAGTTCGGCGGAGTCGCCGATCCAGGCGCGGACGTTGGAATTGACGATGATGACCACCACGGTGAGGCCCACGCCTGCGGAGTCCTGGCTCAGTGCGAGCGCGCCGCCGACGTCCACGATCCTGATGTGGTCCGCGGCCCGCACGGTGATGGACTGTCCCGCACCGCCGATGGTGCCTTCCTGGTTGACGAGTGCGCCGTTTGCGATCCACGCCTGGGTGTCCAGGCTGATGATCTCCACCACGAAGCCGCCGGTGACGGCCGCGCCGCCGGAGCTGGCGCCGCCGGCGATGGCCACGCTGTTGAGCTTCAGCCAGTCCACCTTGCCCTTGAGCGGCTCCGGCAGGTCCGGGATGAGCGGGTTGAGGCTGGTGCGTGCGGTCACCGAGGTGGCACCGGCGGCGTCCACCTTGGTGCGCGTCACGGCGGTGGAGTCGATCCAGGCCTTGGTCTGCAGTTCGATCCAGTTCACGGAGAAGGAGGCCCCGACGGCGGTGCCGCTGCTGGTGGACAGTGCGCCGGCGATCGCGAGGTTCTGGAAGCGGATGGGCAGGTAGGCGCCGATGGTGATGCCGCCGGCGGGTGCGTCGAGTTGGGCTCCGGCACCGACCCAGGCCTTGGAGGTGAGGAGCAGGATCTGGACGGCGGCGCTTCCGGCCACCGAGGTGCTCTTGCCGCCGGCTGCCGCGAAGGACCAGACGATGAAGTCGTTGTAGCTGGGCGTGCCGGCGTTGAAGGGGTCGTCGTCCGCGTCCGGCACGGGGACGGTGGCTTCCACGGTGATGCCCGCCTGGCCGGTCACGTGGGCGCCGGCGCCGATGGATGCCTCGTTGGTGACGTCCTGGACGTTCAGGCCGATGGTTGCGCCCACCCGGGTTCCGTCGGTGTCGAGGTCGATCGCCGAGCCCATTCCGAAGGCGTTGGCCCGCAGCAGGAACGTGGTCCGGACGGTGACGGCGCCAGAGGCGGCGGTGACGGTGCGGTTGGCGGCAATCCGGGCCGCGGAGGTGGCAACCACCCAGTTGACGGCGATGGCGGCCGCGACTCCGGTGCTGCTGCCGGAGGATCCCGACTGGCCGCTCTGCTGTCCGTTGGCGCCGTTGGCACCGTTGCTGCCGTTCGTGCCGCCGCTGGAGCTTGGCATGCCGGACGTGGACGATTTGGTGCCCTGTGTGTTGGGGTTGTCGCCGTTGGCCTGGCCGTTGGCCTTGGAGTCGCCGCTGGCCCCACTGTCCTCGGATCCCGAGGCGCTGGCCACGGACTTCGACTCGCTGCGGATGACGGAGACTGCGAGCACATCCACGCTGGTGCCTGTGGCGTCCCTGGCGATTTCGGCGAGCGTGTCCCAGTCCACCACGGCGTTGACGGCGATATCGATCCCGACGGCGGTGTCCTTGCCGGCCGCTTCGGCGTTGCCTTCGGTGTAGATCACGTTCACGTGGGTGGCGGTGACCTTGACGGCGCCCGTGGCGGTGAGTGCGGTGCCCGAGGTGCCGAGCCGCGCCGTGACGTCGTCGTTGACGCTGACCAGCAGTGCCACCACGGGGGTGACTGCGGTGCCGCCGGTGGTGCCGCCCTCGGCTTTGGTGACCACCTCGCGGAAGCCCAGCGCATCCACGGTGACCGATGTGCCGCCAGTCAGCGCCGAGCTGTTGGCGGCCTCCGCGCGGACCACATTGTTGTGAATGACCTGCAGGGCCACGGAGGCGCCCACACCGGTGGCGCTGCCCACCTCGGCCTTGCCGCTGGCCTTGGCGAGGTCGTATTCGTTGGCCAGGGCGGAGATCACGACGGCGGCGCTGCTGAGCGTTGCCGAGGCGCCGGCCTGCAGGACTGCTTCCGTCGTGGAGCTGAGGATGTTCAGGGCCAGGGCCCCGGCGATTCCGACGCTTGAGGCCTCGCTGGCGCCGGCTCGGGCGGTGGCGGACACCTCGTGCTCCCAAAGCCGGAAGACCTGGTCCACGGACGGGCTGGCCGGGAAGTGGTCGCCGTCGGTCAGGGTCACGGACTGGGCCACCCATTGCTGGGAGCCGTTGCGCTTGTAGAAGCCGGGGGCGTTGCTGCCGTCCTGGGCGGTGAGCTGGAACCAGTCGTTCTCCTCGATGTCATTCTTGGGGAGTTCCGACTTCTGCCCGTAGGTGTCGGCGGTGATGAAGTCCCAGGTGGTGCCGTTGTACTTGTACACGCTGTTGCGCGGGTGGCCGTCGTGGGCGGTGGTGAGCAGGAAGTAGTCGCCGCTGGCCGGTGATCCCGGGAGCGCTGCGCCGCTGGCAATGGTGACGTCCTGGTCCATGGTCCAGTCGCTGCCGCCGAACTTGTAGATGCCGTCGTTGCCGCCGGTGCCGTCGTTGGTCCTGACGTAGGCGAGGTCGTCCTTGGACGGGCCGGGCAGTTCCGCGCCGCTTTCGATGGTCTTCCATTCCGTGCCGGTCCAGCGCCGCACCACGTCGTTGCTGTCGCCGCCGGTCAGGGCCGCGGTGAGGACCAGGCCGGTGCCGGTGATGGTGGCGGTGCCCGTGAGGGCCCGGTTGAGGATGTCCACCTTGTTTACGGCCACGCCGGCGCCGATGCCCACGCTGGCGTCCGCGGCGCTGTCACCCTTGGCGTTGGCCAGGACGTCGGTGTTGGCGAGGCTCTTGAGGGTGACGATGCCGCCGGAGCTGATGACCACTCCGTTGGCGAACCAGGCCCGGGAGCTGGTGTCCACCACGTTGATGGCGATGGCGCCGGCGATCGAGACGGAGCTGCCGCCGTCCTCGTTGCTGGCCGCCTTGGGGGTGGAGCCGGTGCTGGAGGTTTTGCCGGTTTCGGCGGACTGGGTGCCCTTGGCCTGGCCAAGGTTGTCGTCGGCCTTCTGGTTGACGTCCTTGCCGCCTCCGCCGCTGCCCTCGCTGGGCGAGGCCCCCTTCGCGGAGGCTTCCGCGGTGGTGGTGGTGTCGGAGGTTCCGGTGGCCTTGAAGCTGACCGCTCCCCCGGCGGTGATGCCGCGTGCGCTGCCGGAGTCGACGTCGTGGTCGATGATGGCCAGTGCGAGGGAAACGCCGATGCCGGCGGTGCTGCCTACCTTGGTGTCGCCCTTGGCGGTGGTGGCGGCCGTGACGGTCTGGGTGGCCTGGGCGTCCACGGCGCCGCTGGCGGTGAGGGCCGTGGCGCTGGCGCCGAGGGAGGCGCTGCTGAGAATGTTGGCGATGGTGATCGCGATTGCCGGGGTGATGCTGACGGTGCCGCCCGCTGATCCGCTTTCGGCTGTAGTGGCCAGGGTGTGCGCGGTGGTTGCTGCGATGGTGACTGTTCCGGCTCCCGTCAGTGGGGGTCCGCGCGTCGGGTCCCCTACCTGGTCGATTCCCGAGTACACCGTGTCGTTGACGAGGTTCAGGGCGAAGGCTGCGCCGATCCCCACCGTGCCGCTGCCGGACTGGCTGGCCTTCGCCTTGGCGTTGGAGGTGGAGTTCGAGTTGGCCGTCATGCCCACGGCGCCTGCACCGAGGATCGCAACGCCCGGGGCGGCCGGAGCCTGCGGGGCCGGGGTGGGGTCGCCGTGGATGGTGGCCAGCGTGGTCTGGTCAACGATGTTCAGGGCGAAGGCGCCGGCCACTCCAAGGTTGCCGCTGCTGCCGGAGGCGCCCGCCTTGGCGTCTGCTTCGAACGCGTGGACGGTGTCGGTGCCGCCGCCCAGGGGCCGCATGTTGGCGGTGAGGCCCAGCCCGGCGGCGGTGACCGAGGTCCCGACGCCGATGCTTGCCTCGTTCCGCAGGATCACCTTGTTGATGGCCAGGCCTGCGCCGATGGTCACCGAGCTGCCGTTGCTGGCCGAACCGTCGGCCACGGCCTTGGCGTCCGTGTTGTTGAGCGTCTTGAACTGCACCGGTCCGGCTGCGGTGACCACAATGGCCGGCTGGCCGGAAGCCGCAACGGCGAGCGCCGTCGTCGTCGACGTCACCAGGTTGAGCGCGATCGCGGCAGCGACCGTCACAGTGGTGCCGTCCTCGTTCTTGGCGGCGGGGGTGCTGGTGCCGTTGGAGTTTGTGGAGGTCGACTTGGAATCGGCGAAGCCGAGCTGGGCGTCGGACTTTTCCTTGCTGTCCTTGTTGGAGGAGTCCTTGCCGCCGGCACTTTCCCCGCCCTTGGCGCCGGCAGCGCTGGCTGTGGCCGTGGTGGCGGTGGTGGAGGTGCCGTCCGCTTCCATGCTGATCAGTCCGCCGGAGGTGGTGGTCCGGTAGAGCGAGGAGTCCGCCAGGTGCTCGGCGGAGGTGAGTGCGAAGGAGATGGCGGCGCCGAGCGTGGCCCCGGCTCCCGCCGTGGTGGAGCCCAGGGCCTTGGTTTCCACGGTGGCCGTCTGGTCCGCCTTGCCGGTGATGTCGCCGGTGGTGGTGAGGGCGGCCCCGCGGTTGACGGAGGCGCTGGACCTGACGTTGGAGATGGTGATGCCGACGACGCCGGTGAGGACTGCGGTGCTGCCCCCGGCCGCGCCGCCGGTCGCCTCCGTGGTGGTGGCGTCCGTGGTGGTGGCGTTCATGGCCAGTTTCCTGGCCGCGGTGAGGACGCCGTTGGCGGCCAGGCCTGCTTCCACGATGTTGTTGATGACGCTGATGGCCACGGAGGCGCCGATGCCCACCGAACCGCCGCCGTCCTGCTTGGCCTGGGCCTTGGCCTTGTTTTCGTGGTTCACCTTGGCGGTCTGGGTGAGGTCCGAGCCGTTGAGGTTGGCGCCTGCTCCGCGGACGTTCGCCAGGGTGGTGGCGGTGACCAGGTTCAGGGCCAGGGAGCCGGCCACGCCCACGGTGGCGTCACCGCCGGCGCCGGACGTGGCGTTGGCGGTGAAGGCGTTCTTGCCGGTGGCCGGTCCGAAGGCTTCCAGGACCACGCCGCCGGCGTTAAGGATGGCGCCGCCGGCCAGGTAGGCCTCGGTGAGCAGCGTGACCACGTTGATGCCGACCGCCACGCCCACGCCCAGGCCGCTGCCGGAGGTGGTGCTGCCGTCGGCATTGGCGGTGGCGTTGTTCTTTGAGCCTGCGTGGATCTTCTGGGCACCGGTGGTGTTGACCCTTGCGCCGCTGATGTAGGCGCCGGTGGTGCTGTCCAGCACGTTGACGGACAGGGCGCCCGCGATGCCGATGCTGCCATCGGCAGTGTTGGCCTGGCCGTTGCCGCGTTCGGCGTCGTTGGGGTCCTTGTCGTTCTGGCTGGAACCTTCGACGCCGGCCTTGGAGCCCGCGGTGTTGGTGGCTTCCGAGTCGGCGGTGATGTCCAGCTTGGCTGCCGTCGTGGGGGCCGTGCTGCTGGAGTCGATGTAGGCCGTGGTGGTCTGGAACAGGTTCGCCACCGCGATGCCGGCACCGGAGTTCGCGTCGCTGGCGTCCCCGGTGGCGGTGAGGGTTGCGTGGTTGACGGCTGCGAGGGCGAGGTCTCCGAGCACCTCCAGGTGGGCGGTGCCGGTGACCTTTGTGATGGACTTGGCCGTCACGGTGAGGATGGCCACGGCGGCGTCGAAGCTGCTGTTTCCGGAGGAGTCGGCCTCGCCCTCGTCCTTGCCGGCAGCACCGGGCGTCGCGCCGGCGTCGACCGTTGAGGTGGATGTCATGGTGACGTTGGAGCCCGCGGTGACTATTGCGCTGCCGCCCACTGTGACGGTTGCGTCGGAGGAGATGATGGCGAGGTCGCCGTAGTCCTTGTTGAGGGTCACCGGCCCAACAGTGGAGGTGGCGCCCATGACCACGGCGCCAAGCGCTGCCAGTACCGCGTTGCCCGTGACCTCGACGGCGGCGTTGGAGTCGACGTTGACGGCGTAGGCCGAGAAGTGGCTGGCGTCCGGGACCACGGTGGAGGTGGCCGTGAGGTTGAGGTTGTTGGCGCTGATGTTGCCGCCGTTGATGGTGACGGCGACGTCGGTGCAGTGCGTGGTGAGGGCCAGGACGCAGTCCAGGTCCGGTCCGCCGGTCACCGAGTCGGCGGCCTCCAGGGTGACGTCGCCGGTGGTGGTGATGGCGGCGTCGTCGGCCACCTCGATGAGTTCCATCTGGACCAGCAGCCACGCGGCCATCAGTGCGATGGTTCCGGAGAGGGTGATCTTGTCCTTGCCCGTGCCGCCCTTGATGGTCAGGGAAACGGTGGGAGCTGCAAAGGCGACCGTTTCGAAGGTGGCCCCGCTGAGTTCCAGGAGCCCGCCGCCGTTGAGGGTCAGCGTGGCCACGTCATCGCCGCCGGTCAGCTCGTACACGGCGTTGGTGGCGTCGCCCGAGACGATCGGTTCGATGTTCAGGTAGTGGATCACGGTGGCGTCGAGCCGGATGGTTCCCGAGTGCGGGTCCGTGGCAACCGCGCTGCTGCTGGCGGTGCTGCCCGCCGTGACGAGGGTGTCGAAGCCGGCGGCGCCGTCGAAGGTGACGGTGATGGCCGGATCCGAGGTGCCGCGGTCAACGGTGAAGGTGTCGTCGCCGGCGGTGCCCGTGACAGTGATGGCGGTGACGGCGGCCAGTTCCCTGGTTTCGCCGCCGAACATCACGGTGCCGTCCGCGTTGAACGCGAGGGTTGCCGACGTGGCGGTCATGGCAATATTCCAGGGGCCCGGAGCTGCGGCGGGAGCTTCCGTTGCGGGCGCCGGGGCGTCCGCTGCGGGAAGGCCGACGGCGGGAGCTTCCGTTGCGGGCGCATCTTCCGTTGCGGGAACGCCGGTTGCGGGAGCCTCAGCGGCCGGGACTTCAGCTGCCGGAGCTGCCGGTGCTGCCGGTGCGGGAACGGGCACCGGTGCCGTTGCCGGAGCGGGCACTGCTGCGGAATCTTCCGGGGCCGTGAGCTCGGCGGCGGGTTCCCCTGCGGCCGCTGCGTCAGGGGCGGGAGCCTCCGTCACAGCAGGCTCAGCCTCGGCGGCTTCAGCCGCGGCCGCCGGGAACAGCCGGTCCTCGCTGTTGAAGCGCCGCTCCCCCGGGCTGAGTGTCCGGGTCATCAGGTCGGAGCCGCCCTCGATGTCCGCGAACCCGGCGATGTGCCCGTACTCGTGGGCCAGCACCGTGAACAGATCCATGGTGCCGGGCGCCGGTGCGCCCATTGTGGCGGACCAGCCCCAGCCGGCGGCCGTGGGGTCCACTGCGATGCTGTTGCCGGCGGTGATGGCGAGTGCGTCGCCCGGGAGGTCCTGCACAAAAACAGCGGCTCCGGCTACGGACCAGCCGGGCCACTGCGCGGCGGCAAAACCGGCCACCTGGGCAAGTTCCGCAGCGGTGATGGTGATCCCGGCCTGGGTACCGGCGGTGTAGGCGGCATCCTGGTGTTCGCCGGCGAACAGCACGGACCGGAGCCCCTGCGGCTGGCTGGAGGCGGCCGGAGCCTGCCCGGAAAGAGTGAAGGCGACCGCGGGATTTGCCGTGGGGAGATTAAACGCGACCACCATGCACAGAGCGAGTGCAGCGGATACTATCCGGTGCAGCACAAGCTGAAGCATGGTCAGTTGCATGGCGCTGAGACCCCATGGACTCGTAACTCCCCAGATGCGTCACGAACGCGCGCCCCCGTGCGTTGTGTGGTGACGCTAGCCGCCGCCTTGAAACGGCAACTACGCGAAATCCGTTCTGCCGGCGTCCCGTCGCAGGGAGCCTGGCCACA
The DNA here is from genome assembly GCF_031457335.1 of Arthrobacter sp. BE255. Lineage (NCBI taxonomy): Bacteria > Bacillati > Actinomycetota > Actinomycetes > Micrococcales > Micrococcaceae > Arthrobacter > Arthrobacter sp. BE255. The sequence continues at coordinate 207,107 of NZ_JAVDWK010000002.1, forward strand.
GTTTGCTGGGACCAGCTTTCGGTCCCAAGCGGCACATTACGCCCGCTGGATTTTTTAAGTCAAGACCTTCGACTAACTCATAGTTGACCGTCTCTTGCGACACGCCGTAATGAGTCGTTTCAGCAAGGGAGCAAAACAGGAATCCGGACGGCGTCGCAGGCGCTCTTCGCCCCGCGACACCGCCCGGATCCATGGGCCGGAATCCGGCTGCTTACAGCCCTCCGGCGAGCTTGTAGTAGGCGGCGTTCCAGTTCAGGTCTTTCTTGAACTGGCGGATGGTGGTGCCTTCGTCGATGGTCAGCAGCTCGGTCTTGGCGATCTCGGCAAAGTCCTCGAACACGTCCATGCCGACGGCGGTGCTGAGCACAGTGTGGTGCGCGGCGCCGGCGGTGAGCCACGCGGCGGCCGAGGTGGCGAAGTCGGGCTTCGGCTGCCACAGGGCGCGGGCCACGGGGAGGTTGGGCAGCGGCTGGTCCAGCGGGACGACGTCCACGGCGTTGGCCACCAGGCGGAAGCGGTCCCGCATGTCCGAAAGGGCCACCACCACGCCTGCGGAGGCGTCGGCGTCGAACACCAGGCGGACCGGGTCTTCCCTGCCGCCGATGCCCAGCGGGTGGATCTCCAGGCTCGGCTTTCCGGCCGTCAGGGACGGGCAGACCTCCAGCATGTGCGCGCCCAGGATCTTCTCCGAACCGGGCTCCAGGTGGTAGGTGTAGTCCTCCATCAGGGAGGCACCGCCGGGCAGTCCTGCGCCCATGACTTTGGCGGCGCGGACCAGGATGGCGGTCTTCCAGTCGCCCTCGGCACCGAAGCCGTAGCCGTCGGCCATGAGCCGCTGGACCGCCAGTCCGGGGAGCTGGCGGAGCGCGCCAAGGTCCTCGAAGGAGGTGGTGAACGCGGCGGAACCGTTGGCTTCGAGGAAGCTGCGCAGTCCCAGTTCGATGCGGGCGCCGTAGCGGAGGGAGTCGTGGCGGGCCGCGCCTGCGCGGAGCTCCGGAACCACGTCGTAAAGGTCCTCGTACTCGGCAACCAGGGTGTCGACGTCGGCCTCCGCGGCGCCGTGCACGGCCTCGGCGAGTTCGTTGACCGACCAGGTGTTGACGGAGACGCCGAAGCGGAGCTCGGCCTCGGTCTTGTCGCCCTCGGTGACGGCGACGTTGCGCATGTTGTCGCCGAAGCGGGTCAGCTTCAGGGTGCGGACGGCGGCCCAGCCGGCGGCGGCGCGCTGCCAGACGCCCACCTGGCGGGCCACCTCAGGGTTGGAAACATGCCCCACAACGGTCTTGCGGGCAATGCCCAGGCGGGACTGGATGTAGCCGAACTCGCGGTCGCCGTGGGCGGCCTGGTTCAGGTTCATGAAGTCGAAGTCGATGTCGGCCCACGGCAGGTCCCGGTGGGCCTGGGTGTGCAGGTGCAGGAGCGGCTTGCGGAGCAGGTCCAGCCCGTTGATCCACATCTTGGCCGGGGAGAACGTGTGCATCCAGGCGGTGACGCCGATGACGGAGTCGTCCGAGTTCGCTTCCAGCGCGGTGCGGCGGATGGCGTCGGAGTCGGTCAGGACCGGCTTCCAGACAATCTTGACCGGGACGGCCGAGGAGGCGTTGAGCTGGTTGGCGATCTCCTGGGACTGGGCTGCGACCTGCTTGAGGACGTCCTCGCCGTAGAGGTGCTGGCTGCCGGTGAGGAACCAGACCTCGTAGCCGTCGAGGGAAGTGTTTGCTGCGGTGCTCATGGAATCTCCTGGGAAAGTTTTCGGGACGGGACGACGGCGGCGGGTTCGGCCGGATGTTACTGGCCGTAGACGTTCTGGTAGCGGTTGTAGAGGGAGTCGATGTGGCCCTGGTCGATGGCGATCGGTTCGCCCAGCTGGCGCGAAATGTGGACGGTGCGCGCCACTTCCTCGCACATCACGGCGGCCTTCACCGCGGACCGGGCGTCCTTGCCGATGGTGAACGGGCCGTGGTTCTGCATCAGGACCGCGGGCGAGTTGGAGTTCTTCAGCGTCTCCACGATCCCCTGCCCGATCGAGTCGTCGCCGATCAGGGCGAACGGGCCCACCGGGATGGAGCCGCCGAATTCGTCGCCCATCATGGTCAGGACGCACGGAATGGACTCGCCCCGGGCAGCCCAGGCCGTGGCGTAGGTGGAGTGCGTGTGCACCACCCCGCCGACGTCGGGCATGTTCCGGTAGACATAGGCGTGCGCGGCGGTGTCCGACGACGGCGACAGCGGCGGGTTGCCCCACTCACCGTCCGCGTCACCGTCCACGGGCACCCCGTAGAGGTCTGTGACCACCATCTGTTCAGGCGTCAGGTCGTCATAGGAGATGCCGGACGGTTTGATGACCAGCAGGTCGCGGCCGGGAACGCGGGCGGAGACGTTGCCGGCGGTCCACACCACGAGCTGGTAGCGGGTCAGTTCGGCGTGCAGGGCGCAGACCTCAGCGCGGATCCGGGCGATGGTTTCCAGAGTATTTACGGTGGCGGTGCTCATGCGGAGGCTCCAACGGTTGCGGGGGCGGCGGGCGCTGCTGCGGCGCTGGACGCTGCGGGCTGCACTCCGGCGGACCGGCGCTGGATGGCCTTGAGCCGGTGCATCACGTCGTTGGCGCCGCGGCCGAAGTAGTCGTGCAGGGTGCGGTATTCCTGGAACAGTTCCTCGTAGGCGGCAACGTTTTCCGGGATGGGCGCGTAGACGTCGCCGGGCTCGGACCCCATGGCGGCCGCGGCCTCACGGATGTCCGCGTATTTGCCGGCGGCGACCGCGGCGTGGATGGCTGAGCCCAGCGCCGGGCCCTGGGTGGAACCGATAGTGGAGAGCTGCAGGCCTGTGATGTCCGAGTAGATCTGCATCAGGAGCTTGTTCTTCAGGAGCCCGCCGGCCACGATGAACTCCTTCACCGGGACGCCCGAATCGCGGAAGGCGTCCACGATGGTGCGGGTGCCGAAGGCCGTGGCTTCCAGCAACGCCCTGTAGGTGTCTTCGGGCTTCGTGGCGAGTGTCTGGCCCACCACCACGCCGGAAAGTTCGTGGTCCACCAGCACCGAGCGGTTGCCGGAGTGCCAGTCCAGTGCAATGAGCCCGTGCTCGCCAATGGCTTGGCGGGAGGCGAGTTCGGTGAGGTATTCGTGGATGCCCAGGCCCTTTGCGGCAGCGGCCTGGTGGTATTCCGGCGGGACGCCGTTCTTGGTGAACCAGCCGAAGATGTCGCCCACGCCGGACTGTCCGGCCTCATAGCCCCACAGGCCGTCGACGATGCCGCCGTCCACCACGCCGCACATGCCGGGGACTTCGTGGAGTTCGGTGCCGTTCATCACGTGGCAGGTGGAGGTGCCCATGATGGCGACGAGCTGGCCGGGTTCCACTGCGCGGGCGGCGGGCGCGGTGACGTGGGCGTCCACGTTGCCCACGGCGACGGCGATGCCCTCCGGCAGGCCGGTCCATTCGGCGGCCTCGGCGGTGAGGTAACCGGCGGCGTCGCCGAGCCGGCCGATAGTGTGTTCCAGTTTGGCGCTGACGAAGTCCTTGAAGTCAGGGTTCAGCGCGGCCAGGAAGTCCTCGGACGGGTAGCGGCCGTCCTGGTAGATGCCCTTGTAGCCGGCGGTGCAGGCATTGCGGACGTACTGCCCGCAGAGCTGCCAGACGATCCAGTCGGCGGCTTCGACCCAGTGGTCCATCGCGGCGTAGGCGTCCGGGTCCTCTTCCAGGAGCTGCAGGCCCTTGGCGAACTCCCATTCGGAGGAGATCAGGCCGCCGTAGCGCGGCAGCCAGGCCTCGCCGCGTTCGGCGGCGAGCTCGTTGATCCGGTCCGCCTGCGGCTGCGCGGCGTGGTGGCGCCACAGCTTCACGTAGGCGTGCGGCCGGTTGGCGAAGCCGTCCAGCTCGTTCAGCGGGGTTCCGTCCGCCTTGACCGGCACCATGGTGCAGGCGGTGAAGTCGGTGGCAATGCCGACGACGGCCGCCGGGTCGATCCCGGCGTCCGCGATTGCGGCGGGGACTGCGTTGCGGAGGACGTCGCGGTAGTCGTTGGGCACCTGGAGCGCCCATTCGCCAGGAAGCCGGGCGGCGCCGTCGCCCGCCGTGTCTGCCGGCAGCGCATCGGTGACCACGGCGTGCGGGTAGTCAAAGACGCCGCTTCCGAGTTCCTTGCCGTCCCGCACCCGAACCACCACGGCCCGGCCGGAAAGCGTCCCGTAGTCCACGCCGATGACGTACTGCTCGCTGCCGTCCACTGTGACGTCCATAAGAAGTTCCTCCAATTAGCTGCCGCCACTTCGCGGCCTGTTGACAATTGTGAGCGCTAACAACATGGAAGTCAAGAGTGGGCGGTTCGCCATCCAGGCGCAGGAGCAGCTGATTAGTCGTCGGGGGACGGGGCTGCGTTCAGGGGTTCCTCCGGAACTCCATCCCGGTACAGCACTGTGCTTCGCTTGAAGGTCTCGGCGTAGACGGACGAACTCACGGAAGGGACATCCTCCCGGCCCAACACGTCGGAGAGCAGCTGGCGCAGGTCAGCGAGCGAAGCCATGGCACCCGCGCCACAAGCTTTTCGCCGGACGCAGCCGCCCGACGGGTTACAGGGAAGCTTGCCAAATAGTGGATTGTGGACGTAAGCCTTGGCCTACCCTTCGCGGGACCTACGGGATGAAGCAGCTAGCCGGCCGGCGGGGCGGCTACGCTCTCTCGGCGGACCAACTCCGGGGTGACCACGGTCGAACTGACCGCCGCCCCGGCCTCAATCTCCTTGAGCATGATGTCCATGCAGCGGCGGCCGAGTTCCTCGAAGTCCTGGCGCACGGTGGTGAGCGGCGGCGTGAAGTACCCCGATTCCGGCTGGTCGTCGAAACCCACCACGGAGACGTCGTCGGGAACGCGGACCCCGGCCTCGTTGAAGGCCCGCAGGATGCCCAGCGCCATCTGGTCGTTGCCCACGAAGAGCGCCGTGGCCGTGCGCTCGGCGGCGAGCCGGCGGCCAATCTCGTAGCCGCTGCCGGCGCTCCAGTCGCCCTCGAGCAGCAGATCCTGCGGCAGACCGGCATCTTCCAGGGCGGTGCGCCACCCCTCGGCACGGAGGGTGCCGTCAATCCAGTCGGAGGGGCCCGCCACGTGTCCAATCCGGCGGTGACCCAGTTCGATGAGATGCCCGACGGCGAGCTCGGCGCCGCGCTTCTGGTCCACCATGGCGCCGCTCACGGCCTCGTCACCCAGGGATCCGACGGCAACAACGGGGACCCCGGGGTTGAATTCCTCGAGGATCCGCAGGGTCTCGGAGTGCGGAACCAGCACGGCGATGCCGTCCACCGACTGGTCCGTGAAGTGCCTCAGCGCGTCGAAGATGGCGTCGCGGCTGACGGAACGGAGGGCGGCGATGCTGACGAAATAGCCGGCATCCCGGGCGGCCTGCTCCACACCCAGCAGCGTGTTGGCCGGGCCGTACTGCGACAGTTCGCTGCCCAGCACGCCGATGGTCTGCGAGCGCCGGGTCACCAGGCTGCGGGCCGCAGTGTTACGCCGGTACCCCAGTTCGGCGATGGCAGCCTCAACCTTTTCCCGCGTGGCCTTGCTGACGTTCGGGTGGTTGTTGATGACGCGGGAGACCGTCTGGTGCGAGACGCCTGCGAGCTCGGCCACGTCCTCAAGGCGCGGCAGCCGCCCGTTGCTGCTTTTTGACATGTACCCATTGTGCCCGCTGCCAGCCCCGGGACTTCGATGCTGGAATGTCCCCATGAGCGAACCGGTGAAAGGCCCGAGATCCTACTTCCCGTCCATCGAAGCCAAGTACGGGCAGCCGATCGAGCACTGGATGTCCGCCCTGGGCGAGGTCAGGGGCATGAAGCACCTGGAGCAGGTGAACTGGCTGAAGCGCGAGCACGGGATGGGCCATGGCCACGCAAATGCCCTCGTGGCCGTGTTCCGGGCGGAGCACGAAGCCTGATTCAGGCTGGCAAAGAAAAGTCCCCGGCACCCTGTTTCCAGGATGCCGGGGACTGCCACTCTTCGGTGGAAGAGTGGGCCCTGTGGGGATCGAACCCACGACCCACGGATTAAAAGTCCGATGCTCTACCAACTGAGCTAAAGGCCCCAGCTGACCGTCAAAAGAGCCGATCAGCCCAGTCCATTTCTGAACGTTAATACTGTACCCCAGACCTGGGGCTGCTCCGGCACACTGCCGCGCGCCGCCGTCGTACGCCGACGACGCCGCTTCCGGCCCCGGCTTTCCGGTCCGCCGACGGCCCGGAGGCCATGTGCAACGCACTCGATTCCCTTTGGGCACAGGAGTAGCGTGGGGGCATGAGCGAGCAAACAGGACCCAGTCACTACGGCGGAGCCAACCGGCATCACAAGCCCAAGCCTTTCGCCCCCATCGACTTTGAGCCGTTTGCAGGTGGCGCCGACCCCGCGCGCGTCTCCGAAGCCGCGCACCTCGCCGCCCAGGCACTGGTGCGGCACGGGCGCGACAGCGACGACCCCGTCATCACCGAACGGCTGGTCAAGCTGGCGGACGAACAGGGCCTGGAAGCCATCGCTGAGATGTGGGCCGAGAGCCCGGCGCGTTCCCTGCCCGGCGCCCTCTGGCGGCTGTACGCGCTGCGCGCCGCCACCGTCCAGGACCCCGAGCGGATTTCGGTCTACTTCCGCGCCGGAAAGGACACCGCGCAGGTTTCCCACGTGGTGGCCGGCGCCGCAGAACCGCCGGGAGCAGACGAGATGCGGACCATGGCGGATGCCATCCTTTCGGGGGCGTTCGACGGCGAGTTCGACGTCGCGCTGGAACGTTCTGCCGCGTTCTGCCGCGTGGTGGCGCTTGGCCAGGCGACCATCGCCGACGGTGCCGAACTCGGCAACGAGGCCCACGCGAGCAAGCTCACGCGCAACTCCCACCAGCTGGTCAAGACCGCCGAGGACCTCGAGCATGCGGCCAATGCGTGGCGCCTGGGCGAGCTGGACTGACCCAGCAGGCCCGATCTGTCAATGTTGACTTGGGCCAGCCAACGTAGAACACTGAAACTGGTGTCGAACCGCGAAACCCCCGGGCTTCAACATTTAGCCGCCTAGAGCGGCCTACCGCCGAGAGGCGTATCCGGTTCGGCACCATTTTTCTGCCCTTTTTCAGGCGCCCTCGCCCGCCCGGTAGAGTAATGGTCAGTTGCGGGCTGCGGTCAAGTCACAAAGCCGGCTGCCCATCCCAGTACATTTTTCCGGAGACCGGTAACCACGTGAAGCTGCGCCTTTTTCCCCAGGAGCCCGCCGGGCTGAACCTCCTTTCAGAGATGGCACGCCAGATTGTCCTGGCCAGCGCCACCCTTGCGGAGATCCTGGGCGTCCCCGCCGCCGAGCACGGCAAGCTCGTGGAGGACATGCACAACCACGAGGCCAAGTCCGCCGAGCTGCACTTCGCCCTGCTCACCCACATGCGCACCAGCTTTGTGAACCCGCTCCCCCGCGAGGACATGTACGCGCTGTCCCGCTACCTCAACGAGGCCATCGAGAAGCTCGACGCCGCTGCGGAACTGGTGGCCCTGTACAAGCTGGAGCGACTGCCGAAGCGCGCGGCGGACCAGCTGGAGATCATCAGCCGGCAGGCCGAGCTGACGGTGGACGCCATGCGCCGGCTGAACAACCTTGATGACCTTGAGGACTACTGGATCGAGATCCTGCGGCTGGCCAAGCGGGCCGAACGCACACACCGCGTCTGGGTGGCGGACATGATCTCCGACATGAAGTGGGCGCAGTACTCCCGCAACCGGGACATCGCCAACCAGCTCGTGGAAGTCACCAAGGACATGCGGCGCATCGCCACCCAGGTGGGCAGCATCATCGTCAAGGAATCCTGAGGTGACGGCAGCCATCTTCGCCGCGGTGGTCCTGCTGACTGCGGCGTTTGCCTTCCTCAACGGTTTCCGTGACGTCTCCACCTCGGTTGCCCTGGCGGTCCGCACGCGTGCGCTCACGCCCAGTGTCGCCGTCCTGCTGGCCGCCTTCTTCAACTTTCTCGGCGCCCTGCTCAGCGCCAGCCTGGCTGTGGCTGTGAGCCAGCACTGGATCACCCTGCCCGGCGGGGCCAATGGCCTTGGCATCCTGGTGGCTGGGCTCGCGAGCGCCTGCGCCTGGGGCATCCTGATGTGGTGGCGCGGCATCCCGTCCTCCTCCACTCATGCGCTCGTGGGCGGCCTGGCCGGCGCCGGACTGGCAAGCCTCGCCGTGGGCGGCGGCGGGGTGGGGGGCGTGGACCAGTCGCTCCTTTTCCAGGTGGTCCTGCCCCTGCTGCTCTCTCCGCTTGTTGCCTACAGCGGAGCCTTCCTCCTGGTCTACCCGGCCACCTGGGCGGCACGCTATGCCCAGCCCAACGTCATCAACACACGCTTCCGCCGCAGCCAGTCCATCGCCGCCGGCGCCGTTGCGTTCGGCCACGGCCTGCAGGACGGCCAGCGCGTCAGCGCGGTGCTGCTGCTCGCCCTGCTGGCCAGCGGCTATTCCGACGGCGGCACTATCCCCGCGTGGGTGGCGCTGCTCTCCGCCGTGATGCTCACCGCCGGAACGCTCTTCGGCGGCTGGCGGATCTCGCACACCATCGGCTACAAGATCACCCGGATTGACCCCCTGCGCGGGTCCGTGGCGCAGATCTTCAGCGCGCTGATGCTCTTTGTCGGCGCCATCGGCCTGCACTGGCCAGTGTCCACCACGCACACGGTGACCGCCGGCGTGCTCGGCGCGGGCGAGAACCAGCACTTCTCAGTGACCAACAGGAAGCTGGTCATCCGGATCCTGGGCCTCTGGGTGCTGACACCGGCCGCGACGGCCGCCGGCGCGTTTGTCCTGGCGCTGGCCCTGTCGCCGCTGGCGGGGTCCTAGCAACGCCTAAACACCGCATCTATTGCTGCAAGGGCGCCGTTCAGAGGGCCCGAAAGGGCCGTTCTGGTACAGTCGACGGTCCCACGCCGCGAAGGTCCAGACCAGCCTCTCGTCGCTTGCTAAATGGAGTCCGTGACGCGTTCGCGTTTGATCTCGTGTTCCATCTGCGCAAGGGCGGCCATGATCGTGAACAACCTAGAGCCCATCGGTGATGCTGTATCGACGTCGCCTCCGCCCAAGTTCAGGACGCGCAGGCCGGCGCCCCTGCTGCGGAGTTCGCCGGCGAAGGCAAGCATGCTTTGGGTGGATCGCCCGAACCGGTCCAAAGTCGTGATGACGAGGCGTCTCGTATCTCAAGGGTTTCGAGACGCCTATGTCTCTTCTTTAGTTATGTCGGCTGAGGCTAGTGGAGGAGTTTGTGAATGACCGATCCGTCTCCGTGGAAGATCAGAGTTCTGCCTTGGCCGTCAATCCAGACCCAAAAGTATGAGGCGTCTTCGCCGACATGATCCACCGTGCCAAGTTCGGGTGCACATCCGGTTCGTTTGACTATCGCTCTGTCGCCCGGGTTCAGGTGAATCCAGTTGTGATAGCTGAGTAGGCGACTTTGCGGGCCGGGGGATGGGACTTTCACTAGCTGAGTGTCTGCATTCATGGTGTTCCTTCCTGTTTATCGACGCGTTCGTCCTCCGCGTTCGGGTATATGAGGAAAGGGTGGGGCGGGCACCGATGTGCACGCCCCACCCGTTCCCTTTAGTACCGCTAGGTCAGTTCTGGGGTACTACTCGCATGCTTGGGGGCTAGCGCCTCCTGCTCGGCGGTGTTGTCTTGTGTGTCCGCTGGTTCCTCTTTGTTCTGCACCCGGCGTGCCCATGCCGAGGTGACGATTGGGCAGAGCACTGCGGAGACGACTACCGAGGCTGCCACGAGCACTGTGGCGTGTTCGGCGGCAGGGGCGTAGACGGGGTTGGCTGTGGCGATGATGGCGGGGACGAGGGCGGCGTTGCCGGCTGTGGTTGCTGCGGCGAGGCCGGCGACGCCGTCGCCGCCGGTGAGTTTGTCGGCGAGCAGCAGCACTGCGCCGCCGGCGAAGACCACGAACAGGCCGAGGGCGATGCCGAGCAGTCCTGCTTCGATGACGGCGTTGAGGTTGATGGTCAGGCCGAGGGCCAGGCCCAGGAATGGCACCATCGCGGGTACCAGTGGGGCCAGGAGATGCCGCATGTTCTTGTCCAGGTTTCCGAGGAGCATGCCCAGTGCCAGCGGGAGGATGGCGCCGACGAGTGCCTGCCAGGGGAAGGCGGCGAGGCCGGCGATGCCGAGGGTGACCATGGTCAGGAAGGGTCCGGATTCCAGGGAGAGGATGGAGTAGGCTCCTGCGTCGCGTTTGCGGCCGAACTGTCCCATGAGGGAGATGTAGAGCCCGCCGTTGGTGTCGTTCAGGGCGGCGACGAGTGCCAGGGTTGAGAGGCCGGCGAGGATTCCGGTTTCGATGGGGGCTTCGCCGAGGAAGCGTCCGGCGATGACGCCGATGAGGACGGCGAAGAGGATTTTGGAGCCGAGCAGCACGCCGCCCTTTTTGAGGATGTAGGGCGTTGATTTGATTTCGAGTGTTGCGCCGAGGCAGACGAAGAACACGGCCAGGAGGGGTGCCAGGCCCGTGAAGAAGGCGCCGGTGAAGGAGCCGAAGAATTTTCCGGCGTCCGGGGCCAGGGTGTGGATGACGGCGCCGATGCCAAGGGGCACCAGCATCATGCCGCCGGGGACTTTTTCCAGGGCTTTCTTGATGGGAATCGACATTGATTTCTCCTGTGGATAGCTGGGTGGTGTAGAACTGCACGGGTCGGGCCGTCAGTTCCGTTGGTGGGTTGGGTTAGCCGAGGCCGGGGATGAGCAGGACTTTGCAGGCGTCGCCGGTGAGAAGTTCGACGGCTTCGTCGATTTCGCTGAGTTTTTTGCGGTGGGTGATGAGCCAGTCGAGTTCCAGTTTTCCGGAGTCGAGCAGCAGCAGGCTTTGTTCCCAGGTTTCCCAGAGCCGGCGGCCGAAGATGCCGCGCAGGGTGATGCCTTTTTTGTTGATGTAGGCGGCGATGTCGACTTCGGCGGGGCGGCTGGGGTGGCCGACGGTGATGACGGTGGCTTCGCGACGGACGGCTTCGAAGAGTGTTGCCAGCGTGCCGGGCGCTCCTGAGCATTCGAAGGCGACGTCGAAGCCGCCGCGGCGGCCGGTGAGTTCGCGGCAGCGTTCGATGATGCCGTCGTTGGGGTGCAGGGCTGTCGCTCCGAGCTTTTCGGCTTGGGCGCGCCGGTAGGGGTTGGGGTCGACAGCGATGACGTGGGAGGCGCCCATGAGCAGTGCCAGGTTCACGACGACGAGGCCGACTGGGCCTGCGCCGCTGACGAGTACGGCCCGGCCTGCAACCGAGTAGTTGGCGCGCTGGATGGCGTGGACCGCGACGCCTGCGGCTTCGAGCAGGGCACCGGACTCGAGCGACAGGCCGGTGGGGAGCTTGACGCAGATGTCCTGCGGCACGGCCGCGTATTCGGCGAAGACACCGTCGATGTGCATGCCCAGGATTCCGGTGCGTTCGCAGGTGTGGGCGTCGCCTGTGCGGCAGGGGAAGCATTGTCCGCAGGTCAGGTGGCTTTCGAGGGCCACCTGGTCGCCCACGCTGAGCCCGGTGACGCCGGGGCCGACCTCGACGATGGTGCCTGCGCCCTCGTGGCCGAGAATGACCGGGAGGTTGAGGTTGAACGCCTGCGCCGACGGGGTCCATTCGTAGAGTTCCCGGTCGGTGCCGCACAGGGACGCGGCTCCTACTTCGATGACGACTGCGCCTTCTGTTGCCTTGGGGTCGCCGGCGTCGGTTACGTACTTAACGCCTCGCTCTGCTGCGTTCTTAACTACTGCCCGCATGGGGGCCGCCTTTCATTGGTTCCGGTGAAGCGTGGAGGATTGTGTTGAGGTATCAGCTGGGGACTTGGCCGGCGAAGCGGCGCAGGATGTCGGTGGGGCCGACCTGTCCGCCCTTGAGCAGCAGCCTGCACCCGCCGACGGCGGAAGCGGCGTCGGCCTGCAGAATCGGGCCGGCTGTGACGAACTGGTCGGACACCCGGAGTTGGCGTACGCCCATGGCGATGAGTGCGTGGCTGGAGGTGTCTCCGCCGCAGACGGCGATGTCGCGGGTGAGGCCGGCTGTGGCCATGCGGGCGGCGATGCCTCCGATGAGCGTGCCGACGTAGCCGGCGTCCACTGGTTGGCCGGCGCCGTAGCGGGGGTCCGTCGATCCGCGGGTGGTGTGCACGACGACGTTCCTGCCTGCCCGGAGGGCAGCGGAAACGCGTTCGTCGAGGGCGGCCACGAGGGCGGCGTCGTCGTGCTGCAGCAGTTCGGCGGGCACGGGAACGTCCTCCCAGCCAGTGGTGATGGCGTCGTTGATCTGTTCCGCTGTGGTGCTGGACGCTGATGCGCTGACGGCCAGCACCGGGCCGGTCGGGCGCTGCGGTCCGGGGACGCGGGGAGTCTGGTCTGAGATGGAGCGTGCCAGGGCTGCCATGATGCCGCCGGATCCGACGACGATGGATGGGCCGTGGCCGTGTTCTTCCCGGGTGAGGGCTTCTGCGATGGCGTCCATCTGGTGTTCGTCCACGGCGTCGACGACGAAGGCCTGTTCCCCGGGGTCCCGGCGCCGGTCTGCCCAGGAGTCCTTGAAGGTGCCGTCCTGGTAGGCGGGCAGGTGGATGGCTCCGGGCATTTGGGTGCCGCCGAGCTGTTCGGCCAGGACCTCGCGGAGGTCCGCCTCGGACATGGGGGTGGACGGGTGCCCGGACATGACCGGGTGGCGGTCCAGCCGGTAAATTTTACCGGCGTGGGTGGCGTAGTGGTTGCTGAAGGAGGTGTACCGGCCGAACCCCGGCTGGGCCGGCACCACGGGAATGGGGCCGTGCAGGGGAAACTGCTCATGGAGCAACTGGATCCCGCGGCCGATGCTTCCCACAGTGGTGGAGCTGTCGAACGTGGAGCAGACCTTGTACAGCAGCACCTCAAGATTCAGGGCAGCGATCCCGGCAAGGTCACGGGCCACCAGGTTGTCGAACGCTGTTCCCGACAGGGAGCGGGCCGGTCCTGCGAACCCGACAACGTCGGTGTCCGTGGGCAGGGGCGCGTCCCCGATGACCAGCGCAGCTTCCAGACCGTAGCGGTGGGACTGGGCCAGGACGTCGGCGGCTCCGGTGAGGTCGTCCGCGACGAAACCAAAAGCTGGCATGTCAGGCACCTTTCCCGAAAGTCTGGACTGCATGCAACAGGGCGTCATCTCCAGTTTCCGCCTGCGTGGTGGCTGCAGTCTGCAGCGGCACCCCGTCCACGGCCGCTTCCCACGCCTGGCGCAGGCTCCGCACCCCGGCCCCGGGACCGTCCGGGTGGGCGGCAACCCCGCCGCCGGCCAGCATCATCAGGTCGGTGGAACCAACCGCGTCGAAGGTGGGGCCGGGCGTGGTGACGTTCTGCCCGGAGGACAACACCGGAAGTGGCGTGATGGTCTGTCCGAGGGGTTCGAGGAGGCAGCGGATATTGGCCGCGACTTCTTCATCGAGTTCGTAGAACTTGCTGCCGAGCCCGGAAGCGTGCAGGTGGTCGGCGCCGGCAAGGCGGGCCATCTGCTGCCAGACCCGGTAGTCCATGCCCAGGGCCTTGGACCGCATCGAGGCGGCGAGGCCGGCGCGGTGGCCGTGGATCGGGACCTCGGCGAAGCTGCGCAGCAGGGCCAGGGCGGGCAGGCCCATCACCGGGATGTTCAGCATCACGCAGGTTCCGCCGGCCTTCACGACCAGGTCATGGCGATTGCGCAGTCCGGCGAGATCACCGGTGATGTTGAAGGCATACATGGTGCAGTGGCCTGTGACCTGCTCGGCGGCGCGGATTTCCTCGGTGGCGACCGCGATCCGGCGCTCCAGAGGCAGGTACGCCGGATCAGTCATGAGCTCGTCGTCTTTGATCAGGTCAATGGACGCCATCGCCAGATCCCGGACCACGAGCCGGAACTCTTCTTCCGAGAGTCCGACATTGGGCTTGACGATGGTGCCGACCATCACGCCCTGAACGTCGCTGATGAGTTTGCGCGTCCCGTCGATGCCGAAGGCCGGCCCGGGGTGGGCGGCGATAAAGTCCCCGGGCAACTGAATGTCCTGGAGCCGGCAGGCATACAGATCACCCAGCTCGAAAAGATTGCCGGCGATGGCAGTCTGCAGGGTGGCCAAGTCGGTTCCGACGTTCTCCATCGGGAAATCGACAGTCACGATGGCGGCGCGGACTTTTTCCGGGTTGGTACGTGAGGGCAGGGAAGGCCGGCAAAAACCGAGCTCCTGAACATCCGATATCCGGGCGGCGTGCCGTTCCCGGATCCGGGCGGATTCGCCGGGGACCGGCAGGAACGTGCCGCTGGACTGCTCGCCCGCCATGATGGCGGCGGCCTTCTCAGGCTCAATCTCAGACTCTAAGTAGTAGGTGCAACGCACCGAGCGCGGGTCGCGCATGGATTCTCCAATTCGAGGGGTTGTGAAACTCACGTATCCGACTGTCACCTGTAGGTACTTTCACTTCGCTCACGCGCCGATGCGGGCTCAAGCAGCTGACTCGCACTTGGGTCCACGGCATCTTCTGTGATCCACTGGTGCGAAGTTGTACGTACCTTTGATACGTACAATAATGGGTGGTGTAGGTCACGTCAAGATCGGACTAGAACACTCCGACCGCTAGTGAAGCAGCGGGAGGGCTAAGATTTGCACAGCGGCAGAGGAGTTAGCATGAGTTTGGAACCAGCAGAACCAGGCGCGGAGCCGGCCGAACGCAGCGGTGGTCTGAACCGGCAAGAAGGAGGCCCCCTTCATGCACAAATCCGGGATATCCTGCACCGGCAAATCGTGGACCTTGCACTGTCCCCAGGCTCTTCCCTGCCCACGGAAGAGGAACTGCAAAGGCAGTTCGGGGTCTCCCGCAGCGTCGTGCGCCAGGCCCTGTCAGGCCTTGCCGACCTCGGCCTGATCCGCCGCCAGCGCGGCCGCGGCAGCGTAGTGGCCGCAACGCCTGTCCTCCGCCGGCACGTCCAGCGCGCCGGCGGACTGGATGAACAAGCCGCCGCGCACGGCCAGCGCCTGCGCACCCATGTCCTCAGCGTGGAACCTTCCGAGCCGCCCCAGACGGGCATCGAGGCCCTCGGCACCACCAACACCTGGAAAATCGAGCGCGTCCGCTACCTCGACGATCTTCCCGTTGCCTTCATGCGTAACTGGGTCCCGCGCGACTTCTTCCCGCACTTCACCGTGGAACTGCTCGAAAACGCCTCACTCCTCAGCCTGATGCGCGACCACGGTTACCACCCCGCCGGGGGACCCCGCCAAGTGCAGGCCGTGTCCTCAGATCCTGACCTGGCACGGAAACTGAACATCAACACCCGGGAACCGCTGCTCCTGCTCCAAGGCGTCACCCGGGACGCCCTCGGCCATGGACTCGAATGGTTCAACGTCTGGCACAGCCCCAACACCGTCTTTGACGTCGACGCACAAGTCACCAGCCAGCCCGGGCGCGTGTCCCAAGAGCACCTCCGCCGCCTACGGAACCTGACCCAGCAACTGGAAGCAGAACTAACCGACCTCGAACAAGGAGCACGCTAAAACGGGCCCCACGGACGGCCGACCTCTGACGTCTATCGGGACACCTCAAAAGTTGGGAGTCGACGCCGGCAAGAAGCAGGCGCACCCTTGCAGGCCGCCAATGCCTTCTCCCGTTTGGCCTGGCTTGTCTCATAACCTGTGTGCCTCAAATCCCTAGGATTTCGAGGTAAATGAAGCGCCACGGCAGATAAAGGCCATGGAGTCCCTCGGAACTGGTTTTCGCGTTTTGCTCTTCTCCACCGGGATTCTATTGCTGACCTTGAACCTGGTGTTCTCCTAAAACAGGGCCCTCTACGACTGTCCCGTTGAGGGTCCGTTCGGTAAAGGTTCCCATCCGTGAGGGCCAGGCAAGAGGACTACAAGTCGGAGCGTCGTGGAATGACTGAAGCCAGTCTCTCCTGGGCTGCGCGTATTATCTCCGTCAGCTGCGGTTCGTAGCCTGAGTAGTCGGCGAATCGCAGGACGCCGTAGGTAAGCACTGCGTCTGCCAGTTTAAGGATCTTCGTAATGGCTATGGGATCAGGAGCCCTATCAGTTTCGAAAAGACCAGGTGAGATCTCCTTTCTGGGGTTGACGATTTGCAACTCCAATGCTGGCCACCTCTTGCCATGAGCCGAACCCGCTGAAGCCCGCCACAGGCGTTCGACCACCTCAGGATCAACCAGATCAGCCTCGCCAGACCCCTTGGCTGCAACTGTCGCAGCTGCGTCTTTCACAATATTCATGTATCCCGGGAACCGTCCGATGTCCCGTTCGCTGATGAATGGCTCAAGCCTGTCCAGAACAACTTGGCGGGCGCGTTTTAGACGTGTCTTCCGTTCGTCACCGACTGCAGCTTTACGCTGCTCGTCGAGGTCATCGAGTAAAAGGCAAACGTGGCGGCGGGCGCACTCACGTGCTGAGTCACCGTTCATCATCCATACAGCCTGCGATGCAGATTCGATTGCCGCACGTGACAAGGTTTGAACGGGGCGAAAAGTATGAGTTACCTGTGCCTCTTCATGGAACAGGAGAGGGGCCACGTGATCCGCCCAGAGCGTCATGTGCTCGATTCCTGCAGTTAGAAACTCTCGGCACCAGTCGGAGGACCGTTCGGGCGGGTAGTGGGCGTTGATCACTTCAAAGTTGGACGGGCTTAGGGGCTCACCGATCTGGGAGAGCATGTCGGCTAACAATCGCGATGACTGAGCCACTGCCACCCAAGGTTCGATCGTCGATCTATCGATAGCGATTCTCGTCATAGCCATGGCCTCACCCTAAGTCCTCAAATCCCGCAGGCAGCAGAACTGCTGGGCCTTGCTCCAGCAGTGTCTGGAGCTGTCCGGTCAAAGTTCCCCTTACGCGACCGGCCAAAGTCGCGCCACAAGCCCAATCAGACGTGTCTCATAACCTAGGTGCCATATCGCTAGCGATACAAGACAGCCTGTGGAGCAACGGGCCGGGCTGTGCAGACGGCTTTGGACATTCTGCGCAGTCGACTTTGAAATCTGCCAGCTGGGCCCAGACCAGCAGGAAGCCCCGGACCATTCTCCAGGTCCGGGGCTTCCCTAAACAGCTCATGGATTTATCCGAAGCGGCCGGAAACGTAGTCCTCCGTGGCCTTCTGGCCCGGGTTGTTGAAGATGGTGGTGGTGTCCGCGAATTCAATCAGCTTGCCCGGCTTGCCCGTGCCGGCGATGTTGAAGAACGCGGTCCGGTCCGAGACGCGGGCGGCCTGCTGCATGTTGTGGGTCACGATCACCACGGTGTACTGGTCCTTGAGCTCATTGATGAGGTCCTCGACGGCCAGCGTGGAGATGGGGTCCAGGGCCGAGCACGGCTCGTCCATCAGGATCACCTGCGGTTCCACGGCGATGGCACGTGCGATGCAGAGGCGCTGCTGCTGCCCGCCGGAGAGCCCGGAGCCGGGCTTCTCCAGCCGGTCCTTGACCTCGTTCCAGAGGTTGGCGCCCTGCAGCGAGCGCTCCACCAGGGCATCGGCCTCGCCCTTGGAGATCTTCTGGTTGTTCAGCTTCACGCCGGCCAGCACGTTGTCGCGGATGGACATGGTGGGGAACGGGTTGGGCCGCTGGAAGACCATGCCGATCTGCGAACGGACAGTCACGGGGTCAACTCCGGGGCCGTAGAGATTGTCCCCGTCGAGCAGGACTTCGCCCTCCACCCGGGCGCCGGGGAGGACCTCGTGCATACGGTTCAGTGTCCGCAGGAACGTGGACTTTCCACAGCCGGAAGGGCCGATGAACGCCGTGACGGACTTGGCTTCGATGTTGATGCTGACGTCTTCCACGGCGAGGAAATTGCCGTAGTAGACGTTCAGGTCTTTGACGTCGATGCGCTTAGACATGATGTTCCTTCACTTGCTGGGGTACGGATTAAGTTTAGGCGGCCTAGCGGCCGGTCTTGGGGGCGAACAGCCTGGCGATGAGCCGGGCGCCGAGGTTCAGGAGCATCACCAGGATGATCAGCACCAGGGCAGCGCCCCAGGCCCGTTGCGAGGACGGGTCCGGGTTCGCCGGCGACGTCGGATTCAGGATCTGCGTGTAAATGAACGTGGGCAGGGACGCCATCCAGCCGCCGAAGACGTTGCCGTTGATGCTCGTGGCAAACCCTGCGGTGACCAGGATCGGCGCGGTTTCGCCGATCACCCGGGCAATCGCGAGGGTGACGCCGGACGCGATGCCGGAGATCGCCGTCGGGATGACCACCTTCAGGATGGTGCGCCACTTGCGCACGCCCAGGGCGTAGGCCGCCTCGCGCAGCTCATTGGGCACGATCTTCAGCATTTCCTCGCTGGATCGCACCACCACGGGAATCATGAGGACGGAAAGCGCGACGGCGGCCACGGCACCGGTCTTGGTGCCCGGTCCCACCACGGCGAAGAAGAAGGCTGCGGCGAACAGGCCGGCCACGATGGACGGGATGCCGGTCATCACGTCCACGAAGAAGGTGATGGCCCGTGCCAGGCGGCCATCGTGGCCGTACTCCACCAGGTAGATGGCGGTGAGCAGGCCCACGGGCACCGAGATGACAGTGGCCAGGAGGGTGATCTGCACAGTGCCGAGCAGCGCGTGGTAGATGCCGCCCAGTACGGGGGCGCCTTCCTCCACGGCCTTGTTGTCGTAGACGCCGGTGACGCCGTTCATGGAGCTGCCCAGGAATCCGGGGGTAATGATGCCGGGAATGCCGTTGGCCAGGACGGTCCAGATGACCGAGATCAGCGGAAGAAGCGCGATCAGGAAGGAGCCCACCACCAGGCAGGTGGCCAGCTTGTCCTTGGCTTTCCGGGAACCTTCGACGGCGGCGCTCCAGCCCACCAGGCCGGCGGCGAACAGGATGGCGGAGACGATGCCCCAGCCGAACGCGTTGAAGCCGATCAGGGCGAGGATGGCGGCGCCGGCGATCAGGGCGAGCGCAAGGACCACGTACGGTGCGTACTTGGGCAGCTGGCCTTTGGTGAGGGCCGAGCGCTTGCGGACCGGGGTCAGGGTGGAGGTCATTTAGTTGGCTCCCGAGAATTCTTTGTGCCGGGTAATGATCCAGCGGGCGATCATGTTCACGCCCAGGGTGATCACGAACAGGACCAGGCCTGCGGCGATGAGGGTGCTGACCTTGAGCCCGCTGGCTTCGGGAAAGTTCAGTGCGATTTCGGCGGCGATGGTCTGGTTGCCGGACTGGATCAGGCTGGCGGTCAGTGCGCCGGAGGACAGCACCAGGGCAACGGCCATGGTTTCGCCGAGGGCGCGGCCCAGGCCGAGCATGATGGCGCTGATGATGCCCGGGCGGGCGAAGGGCAGCACGGCCATCTTGATCATTTCCCAACGCGTGGCGCCCAGGGCCAGTGCCGCTTCCTCATGGAGCTTGGGGGTCTGCAGGAAGATTTCGCGGCTCAGGGACGTGATGATGGGCAGCACCATCACGGACAGCACGATGCCTGCGGTGAGGATGGTCTTTCCGGTGGCGGAGGCCGGTCCCTGGAAGATGGGCAGCCAGCCCATGTTGTCTGCCAGCCAGTTGTAGGCCGGTGAGATTTCCTTGGCCAGGAACGCGGCACCCCAGGCGCCGTAGACCACGGACGGGATGGCGGCCAGCAGGTCGATCACGTAGCCCAATCCGGCCGCGAGCTGGCGCGGCGCGAAGTGCGAGATGAACAGGGCCACCCCGATGGCGATGGGGGTGGCGATCACCAGGGCGATGGCGGCGGCGATCAGGGTGCCCACCACGATCGGCCAGATGTAGGCGAAGAATCCCTCGCCGCCCTGGATCTCGGCGGCCGGGGCGGTGAGCGCAGGAATCGCCTGCACCACAAGGAACAGGGCAACGCCGAACAGGACGGCAAGGATCAGGCACCCTGCTGCCAGGGTTGCTCCGGAAAAGATCTTGTCCCCGGCGCGGCCTGCGCCCTGGGAGCTTTTCAGGGAGGTGACGGTCATTCCCGACCCTTCGGTTGAGGTGGTGCTTGGGGAAAGCGTGAAGCAAGGTTTACAAAAGCCAAGTTCCCCGCCCCGCCTCTCGGCGTGGCGGGGAACTCGTTCAGGGCAGGTACTAGGACTTGACCTTGATGGACTCGATGGCCTTGACGGCCTTCGCGGCGAGGGTCGAGGAGAGCGGCGCGGACTTGGCCGAGTCTGCTGCTACCTTCTGGCCTTCGTCGGAAACTACGTAGTTTTCGAATGCCTTGACGAGGTCAACGGTTTCCTGCTTGTCGTAGGTGGTGCAGACAACGTGGTAGGAAACCAGGACCACCGGGTAGGCGCCGGAAGCGGTGGTCTTGCGGTCCAGCTTGATGGCGACGTCGGTGGCGGAGCGGCCTTCAACGGGCTTGCCGGCTTCAACAGCCTTGGCTGCGGCGTCGGCGGAGATCTTGACGAACTCCTCGCCCACCTTGATGGAGGCGGTGCCCAGCTTGCCGCCCACGGCGGAGTCATCGGCGTAGGTTACGGCGCCCGGGGTGTCGGTGACGGTCTTGACCACACCGGAGGTGCCCTTGGCGTTTTCACCCTGCAGGGTGGCCGGCCAAATGCCGGCGGACTTGTCCGTCCAGACCTCCGGGGCTGCCGAGGCCAGGTAGTCCGTGAAGTTCGTGGTGGTGCCGGAGTCGTCCGAGCGGTTCACCGGGGTGACCTTCAGGTCCGGCAGGCTGACGCCCGCGTTCAAGGCGGCGATGGCGGGGTCGTTCCACTTGGCGATCTGGCCACGGAAGATCTTGGCCACGGTGGCTGCGTCAAGCTTCAGCTCGGTGACGCCCGGGACGTTGAACGCCACAGCGATCGGGGAGATGTAGACCGGGATGTTGATGGCGCCCTCGGGGCCACAGACAGTCTTGGAGCTGGCCAGCTCGTCATCCTTGAGGTACGCGTCCGAACCGGCGAACTGGGCCGAGCCGTCGATGATGGCCTTGCGGCCTGCGCCCGAGCCGTCCGGGGAGTACTGGACCGTGGCACCGGAGTTGGCGGCAGCGAAGCCGGCCTTCCAGGCGTCCATGGCTGCGCCGGTGGAGGAGGCGCCGATGCCCGTGAGGGTGCCGGTGACCTTGGGGCCAGCGGAAGTCTGGTTGCCAGCAGGCGCAGCGCCCGTAGGGTTGTTTGAACCGCAGGCGGTGAGCGCGAGAGCGCCGGCTGCGATAACAGCGATAGCCGCGTGGCGGCCGAAGCGGAGAGCCTTCACTAGATGTACCCCTTCCAGGGTTATTCAGTTGCGGGCAGGACCGGAGACGCCCTGCAGCGCGATGCGTACGTTCTGTACCTTCATTGAAGTTATGGGCCGCAGGTAACGGGATGGGCTGTCCAAAGTGAACGGGAAATTAACGACTGCGGGATATTGGTTTACATCTGCAGCGTCACCATTGCGCTGATCACATGTCCGGTCGTAGTGCACAGCCAGTGAATAGACTTGAACCCATGGCCATCGCAGCAGGACTCTCAGCAAGCCGGCGTTTCCTGCGTGGCCGCATCCGTACCGGCCTGATCCGCAGCCGCAACTCGCTGTTCCCGGCCATCCAGATGACCGGCTGCGCCGTAGGGGCATACGCGTTCGCCGAGTACGTGCTCGGGCATTCGGGTCCGCTGTTCGCGGCAACATCATCACTGATTGCCCTGGGCTTCTCCCGGGAGCCCCGGCTGCGCAGGGTGGTGGAAGTAGGGCTGGGCTGCACGATTGGCATTGTTGTGGGTGATTTGCTCCTCCACTGGCTGGGCGGCGATATCTGGGTTGCCGCCGTCGTCCTCCTGATCTCCATCCTGCTGGCGCGCTTCCTCGACGGCGGCAACATCTTCACCACCCAGCTGGGGCTGCAGTCGCTGCTGGTGGTGCTGCTGCCGGCACCGGCCGGCGGGCCCTTCACGCGCAGCCTGGACGCCATTGTGGGCGGGCTGTTCGCGCTGCTGGTGACCATCCTGGTGCCCAAGGATCCGCGCCGGGAGCCCCGCAAGGATGTCCAGAAGCTGCTCCACGAACTGGCCGAAGTGCTGCGGGAGTGCGCCACGGCCCTCAGCAACAGCGATTCCACGCAGGCGTGGCATGCGCTGATCCGCGGCCGGAACTGCCAGCCGCTGGTGGACGCGATGCGCCATTCCCTGCGCGCTTCCGGCGAGGTGGCCACACTCGCACCGGCTTACCGCCGGCACCGCGACGAGCTGGACCGGCTCAAGCAGTCACTGGACTTCATCGATCTTGCCCTGCGTAACAGCCGGGTCTTCGCGCGCCGGCTGACCAGCGCCATCAACCACGCCGCACTGTCCGATGAAGCCACCGACAACATCGCGGAGGTCCTGCAGGACACCGCTGCCGCCATTGACGAGCTGTCGCTCGGCCTGGCGGAAACGCAGGACGGGGCCCGGCGCGCCCACCTGCGCACCGCCCGGCAGGACCTCAGCGAGATCGCCCTCCGCCTGCACCCGAAGCTGCTGGAGGTCCAGCGGCTTGAAGGCGAGACGGTGGTCATGCTGTTCCGCCCGCTGATGGTGGACCTGCTGGAAGCCACGGGGATGGATTCCCACGAAGCCCGGGACGTCCTGCCCGGGCTGTAGCGGCCAGGCGGGCGATGTCGGCCCCCGCCGCTAGGGTGGAACCCATGGCAACAAAGACTTCCCGCGCGTCCAAGGCGCCCGCTTACAAGTGCGCCGAATGCGGCTGGACCACCGTCAAGTGGGTAGGCCGCTGCGGCGAGTGCCAGGCGTGGGGCACCGTGGAGGAAACCGGCGCCGCTGTGGCGCGTACGACGGCGGCAACAACGGTCCTGGAGCCGGCCCGCCGGATTGCCGAGGTGGACGCCACCACTGCGGCGTTCCTGCCCACGGGCGTGGACGAACTGGACCGCGTGCTGGGCGGCGGTTTGGTCCCCGGCGCCGTGATTCTGCTGGCGGGCGAGCCCGGCGTGGGCAAGTCCACCCTGCTGCTTGACGTCGCCGCGAAGTTCGCCCGCACAGCCCAGGACGTCCTGTACATCACGGGCGAGGAATCGGCCGCGCAGGTGAAGCTGCGCGCGGAGCGGATCGACGCCGTCGCGGATTCCCTCTACCTGTCCGCCGAGACGGACCTGGGGCAGGCGCTCGGGCAGGTGGAAAAGGTGGAGCCCCGGCTGTTGATCGTGGACTCCGTGCAGACGCTCAGCAGCGCGGACGTTGACGGCAGCGCCGGCGGAGTCTCCCAGGTGCGCGAGGTCGCAGCCTCCATCATCGCCGCGGCCAAGCGGCGCAACATGACCACGCTGCTGGTGGGCCATGTGACGAAGGACGGTTCCATCGCCGGGCCGCGGCTTTTGGAGCACCTTGTGGATGTGGTGTGTCAGTTCGAAGGTGAGCGCCATTCCAGGCTCCGGCTGTTGCGGGCCGTGAAGAACCGGTACGGTCCCACGGACGATGTTGGCTGCTTCGACCTGAACGAGGACGGCATTGAGGGCCTCGCTGATCCCAGCGGACTGTTTGTCAGCCGCACCAAGGAGCCCGTGTCCGGCACCTGCATCACCGTGACCATGGAGGGCAGGCGGCCGCTGCTGGCCGAGGTGCAGTCGCTGCTCGCCGAAAGCCCCAACTCGCAGCCGCGCCGTGCCACCAGCGGCCTGGACAGCTCCCGCGTGTCCATGCTGCTCGCCGTGCTGCAGCAGCGCGCCGGGTGCCTTCTGCACAAGGACGACTCCTACGTGGCAACGGTGGGCGGCGTGAAGCTGAGCGAACCCGCCACGGACCTTGCGGTCGCGCTGGCGGTGGCCTCGGCCAAGGCCCGGAAACCGCTGCCCATCCGCCTGATCGCCTTCGGTGAGGTGGGTCTGGCGGGCGAAGTCCGGCCCGTTCCCGGCATCAACCAGCGCATCCAGGAGGCCCACCGGCTGGGCTTCACGCACGCCGTCGTCCCCGCCAGCCACAACGGCCCGGGTCCGGTTCCGGCGGGCTTCTCCGTGCGTGAGGTGGAGCACCTGACGGAGGCGCTGAGCCTGTTGATCGGGTAGGCCCCCTCGCCCCTAATACTCCCAAATCCGTTGCCGCGGGTTACCCGCGGGCGTAGGGTTCGCGTAAGGATGCGCCCGTTGCGCCTTCCCCATAACTGAAGCAGCCCGTTCCTCCCGAAAGGTTCGGCCATGGTGCAACCGGCAAAGGTTCGTGCGGCGTTCCTCCTTTTCCTGCTGCTGGTGCCAGCAGCTGC
The DNA here is from genome assembly GCF_031457335.1 of Arthrobacter sp. BE255. NCBI lineage: Bacteria > Bacillati > Actinomycetota > Actinomycetes > Micrococcales > Micrococcaceae > Arthrobacter > Arthrobacter sp. BE255. The sequence continues at coordinate 231,269 of NZ_JAVDWK010000002.1, forward strand.
CTGTACCTACGAGGAGGGCACGGACGAGCCCACCCACGCTGTCGCTACCGAGTCCGGCGCCTTGACGGTGCTCCGTATCGGGACGAACGACGATGGGCTGGTCCCCACCCGCGGGCAGATTGATGAGTTTGCCCGCCAGGTAGCGGAACGTTCAAACGGGGAACTTGCCATTGAACCGGTGTTCCGGGCCGGTGGAGACCAGACCAGGGAATGGGACCAGGTGGTTGCGCGGAAGGCCATCTCCGGAGAGCTGGCCATGGCCGTCGTGCCGGCCCGCGCCTGGGACACCGAGGGTGTTGACTCTTTCCGTGCCCTGTCTGTGCCATTCCTGGTGACTTCGGATGCCCTCATCAAGGAAGCCGTGAAGCCGGAACTCGCGGACGGAATGCTGGCCGGGCTGAAGGATGTGGGGCTCACCGGACTGGCGCTGTTTCCTGAAGGACCGCGGCCCCTCTTTTCGTTCGGCAGCCCAATTCTTACGCCGGCGGACGTGAAGGGGATGGTCATCAGGGCCCCGAAGTCGGCCACCAACTATTCGGTCCTGGAGGCACTAGGCGCGGTGCCGGCTGACATTGCAGACGAAGAATTCGGAAACGAAGTCGAGGCCGGCAACGTGGGTGGAACAGAGTCGTCCCTCGCCTACGCAGACGGCCTGCCCGGGGCCCACACGAAGACCGGTCGGGCCGTCGTCACGGGCAACCTCGTTCTCTATTCCAAGATCAACACGCTCGTCATCAACGCGAAAGTCATGGACGGGCTGGATGAGGGCCAGCGGCAGATCCTCCGTGATTCCGCGGCCTTTACCAGGGACTGGTCCACGTCGTTGCTCTCGACACTCGCCGCCGAAGCCCGCAGGTATTGCGAGGGCGGAGGCACGGTGGTCATGGCCACGGAAGGCGATCTGGAAGCCTTTCATGCCGCTACCGCGCCCCTCACTGCCGAGCTCGAAAAGGACCACCGCACCAAAGACATCATCGAGCGTCTCCGTGGCTTTGCTGCCGGCGCGCCGGCGGAGGCCGCCGTCGAACCCTGCGACTTCGACACGTATTGAAAAGCTCTCCGGCGGGAGCTAAGAGCTAGGCTGGCGTAACGACCTTCAGGCAGCCGGAGGTTCTCATTACTGCGCCTGGGGGGCCGGAGTGACTAATCGAATACAAGCAGGCGTATCCGCAGAAGACGACCTGGAGGAAGGGAACCGCCTCGCCGGAAGGCTGGACGCGTTCTTCGGGGGCCTTGGCGTCCGGGGCCGGGTGGTGATGAGCCAGCTTCCGCTCACGGTTACTGTGGTGCTCATCGTGGTGGCTGCCGCTCTGTTCAGCCCCGAGACGCTGGCGGACAATGCCTTCAGGCTGGCGTTGCTGGCGCATTCGGCCATCTTCGCCGCCTGCGTAATTCTTCCGTGGGACAGGCTGCCGTCAGCCGCATTCACGGTGATACCTTTCCTTGATTGCCTTGCCATCGGCTTCACTCGCCAGGCCGGTGGCGCCAATTTCGCGGTTCTGAGCCTGCTGCTCGTGTTCCCGGTGGTGTGGCTCGCCATTGGCCGCCAGCGCATCAGGGTGGTGATGGCTGTGGTGGGCACGGTACTCAGCACAACCGTCCCTGCAGTAGTTCTAGGCACGCCCCCGGCCCAAGGCTCGATGATCCGGACCATCTTCCTGCCCCTTGTTATGGCAGCAATCGCAGTAACGGCGCATGTCGTCTCCGGGACGCTTCACCGCCAGCGTACGGCCATGGTCAGCAAGGACGAGGCGCTGGCAGAAACACTCACCGAAAGCGTGGAACGCCAGCGGCTGCTGGACGCCGTACTCGGCGCCGTGGGGGTGGGCGTCTGGGTGGTTGACCATGAAGGGAACAACGTCCTGACCAACCGGGCCGTCCGCGCCGATCCCGTCCTTGCCCGGCTGACCGACGGGGACACCGGGACCCGGCTGCTGCTGGGCGACCAGGCAACTCCGGTGGCACCCCGCATGCTCCCGGTAGCACGCGTGACACGGGGCGACATGTTTACGGACGAGCTCCTGTGGGCTGGCGACGACGGGAAACAACGTGCCTATTCGGTGAGCGCGCACGTCATCCGCTCCACGGACGGCGTCCGCAGCGGGGGCGTCATAACCTTCGTGGACGTGACCGCCCTGATCACGGCACTGGCCGCCAAGGACAACTTCGTCGGCACCGTCTCGCACGAACTCCGGACACCGCTCACCTCCATCCTCGGCTACCTGGAACTGGTCCTGGACGAGCCGGGGCACGAGACGATCGAAGCCGAGCTAAAGGTGGTGCACCGCAACGCCACGCACCTTCTGGGCCTCGTGAACGACCTGATAGCGGTAGCCTCCGAACGGGTGGAGCTGTCACTGCAGGAAACGGACCTCGCCCGGCTCCTCGCCGACGTCGTCAATTCCACCCTCCCCCAGGCCGCGAACAGGGGCCTGGAGCTGGTACTTGAGGCCGAGCAGCCGCTGACTGCCCTGATGGACGGCGACCGGATCCGGCAGGTCGTGGGGAACCTGCTCTCGAACGCGATCAAATACTCCCCCGACGGCGGCCGCATCACCGCGCGGGCGCACAGAACCGGGACAGACCTCGTCTGTTCGATCACGGATCCGGGCGTCGGCATGAGCGCTGAGGACCAGGAACAGGCCTTCACCAAGTTCTTCCGCTCCGCACGGTCACGCGAAACGGCCATCCCCGGGGCCGGGCTGGGGCTGCCTGTCAGCAAGACCATCATCGAAGGCCACGGCGGCTCCCTGAGCCTCACAAGCTCACCGGGCGCGGGCACGACGGCAACGTTCATCCTGCCATGCGGCCAGACCAGCGCTCCGGGTCCTGAGGCTGTGGTGTTCAGCTCCCCGTAATCACCAGCGCGACGCTGTGTCCGCCGAAGCCGAAGGCGTTCACCAGGCCGGCCGGGGCGGTGCCCGGAGCGAGGGTGTGGGCGGGGTCGGTGATGACGTTCAGGTCCACTTCAGGATCCAGCGCCTCAACATTCAGCGTCCCGGGGAGCTGGCCGGTCAGCAGGGCCTGGACCACAACAACGGCGGCCAGCGCCCCTGCTCCGCCCAAAAGATGCCCGGTATGGCCCTTGGTGGAGGTCACGGGCACGTCGGAACCAAGAATGGCGGTGATGGCCTGCGCCTCCAGCCGGTCCCCCACCGGGGTGGAGGTGGCGTGGGCGTGGACGAAGCCGATGTCCGCGGCGTCCATTCCGGCCGAGGCCAGGGCCTTCTGCATGACCCGCCGCTGCATGGCTGGGTCCGCCGCCACGATGTCGTTCGCGTCAGAGGTCACCGCGCCGCCGGCGACGGCAGCCAGGACGGCTGCGCCGCGCGCCCGGGCATGCGCCTCGCTCTCCAGCACCACAATGCCGGCGCCCTCGGCGAGCACAAAACCGTCGCGGCCGCCGTCGAACGGGCGCGATGCGCGCTGCGGTTCGCCGTTGCGCGTGGAGAGGGCACGGATCTGGGAGAACCCCGTGATCACCAGGTCGTTCACCGAGGCGTCCACGCCGCCGGCGATCACGACGTCGGCCGCCCCGGACAGGATCATTTCGGCACCCTGGACGATTGCTTCGGCACCGGACGCGCAGGCGCTGACAGGGGTCCGGGCGCCGCCGCGGGCACCCAGGTCGATGGACACCCAGGCTGCGGGCCCGTTGACCATCAGCCGGGTGAGCGTGTGCGGCGAGACCCGGCGCGGGCCGCCGCTGGCCAGGGCCCGGTCCTGCTCGATCGTGGAACCGAGGCCGCCGTAGGCGGAGCCGATCACCACGGCAAACCGTTCGGGGTCGACGTCGGGCGCCCCCGCCTGCTGCCAGGCTTCGCGGGCAGCCACCAGGGCAAGCTGTCCGCACCGGTCCATCCGCTTCAGCTCGCGGGTGGTGAGGTGCTCCGAGAGGTCGGCCGTGACCTGCCCGGCCATCCGCACGGGCAGCTGTCCGGCCCAGTCGTCCTCCAGCGGGGCGATCCCGGAGCGGCCGGCGAGCAGCGCTTCCCAGGTCTGCTCCACGTTGGATCCGAGGGGGTTGATGGTGCCGGCGCCCGTGATGAGCGCTCGTGGTTGAACTGCAGGCATGGGACGCTACTTTGCGGGGTTGTGCGTGCCGATGGGCACAAGGGTCAGATCGGGGTGGTTCTTCTCGATCCGGCGCAGCGCCCAGACGTCGTTGAACAGGGCAAGGTATTCGCCGTCGGACCGCAAAAGCACCTCGGCGCCCGGCACGTTGGCCAGTGCGGGCATGGCGTCCGCCGTCGAAATCCTGGCCATGGAGTACGGCAGGCGTTCCAGCCGCATGGGGGCGTTGAAGTCGTGCGCCATGCGGTCCTCCACCACCTCGAACTGCATGGGGCCGACGGCGGCCAGCACCGGCGCCTGGTCGCCGCGGACGTCGGAGCGGAGCACCTGGATGACGCCCTCGTGCTCGAGCTGCTCGATGCCGCGGCGGAACTGCTTGAACTTGCTGGGGTCCTTGGACCGGGCCACCTGGAAGTGTTCCGGGGCGAACAGCGGGATGGCCGGGTATTCCACCGCGTCCTCGAGGAAGAGGCTGTCGCCGACGCGGAGCGAGGAGGCGTTAACGAGGCCTACGACGTCGCCGGGGTAGGCCTCATCGATGACCTCGCGTTCGCGTCCGAACACCTGCTGGGCGTACTTGGTGGCGAAGGACTTTCCGGTCCGGGTCTGGGTGACCACCATGCCGCGCTCGAAAACGCCGGAGCAAACGCGGATAAACGCGACGTGGTCGCGGTGGGCCTTGTTCATGCCGGCCTGGACCTTGAAGACAAAGCCGGAGAACGGCGACTCGACGGCGCGCGGGCTGCCGTCGACGTCCGGGCGGGGCGCCGCAGGCGGGGCGAAGTCCACCAGCGCGTCCAGCAGTTCCTTGACGCCGAAGTTCAGGGCGGCGGAGCTGAACAGGATGGGGGTGGCGGTGCCGGCGTGGAAGGCGTCGACGTCGAACTCGAGGTTGGAGTCGATCACCAGTCCGGCTTCGTCCACGGCGTCGGTCCAGTTGCTGCCCTGGGTTTCGGCGGCCTGTTCCGGCGTGAAGTATTCGGTCAGGGCGATGTTGGCGCCGGAGTTGTTGCGCTGGAAGCGGGCGAAACGGTCCTGGCGGAGGTCCCACACGCCACGGAAATCTCCGGAAATGCCCACGGCCCACGTCAGCGGCATCGGCTGCAGGCCGGTCCGTTCGGTGATCTCGTCCATCAGCGCCAGGGCGTCCAGGCCGGGGCGGTCCCACTTGTTGATCACGGTAATGATGGGCAGGTTGCGCTGCTTGCAGACCTCGAACAGTTTCATGGTCTGCGTTTCCAGGCCCTTGGCGGCGTCCACCAGCATCACTGCGCAGTCGACGGCGGCCAGGACGCGGTAGGTGTCCTCGGAGAAGTCCGCGTGGCCGGGGGTGTCCAGCAGGTTGATGACGGTGTCCCGGTAGGAGAACTGGAGCGCCGCGGAGCTGATGGAGATGCCGCGGTCCTTTTCCATCTGCATCCAGTCCGAGACCGTTTCCTTGCGGTTGGCCTTGCCGCTGGAGGCACCGGCGGTGCCGATCACCTTCGCGTGCAGCGCCAGCGCTTCGGTGAGCGTGGACTTTCCGGCGTCAGGGTGCGAAATGACGGCAAACGTCCGACGCCGGGCCGCCTGTTTGTGAATCTCATGGACCCGGGCGGGGCTAAGGACATCTTGGGACACGGTGCTACTTTCGCTGCGGTGGGGATAACCCTTGGCGCTGGACGGGACATCGCTGGACGGGGAAAGGGCTGGCTGAGCGCCAATGTCCAAGTTTATCGCAGCGGCGGACCGGAGCCGAGGTAACCGCTTAACGCCGACGAAACCGGCAGTTCAAGACCGCGAAACCCGGCCCCGCTAGCTTGGGGCACATGATGGGCAGCCTCTTCTACGATCCCCTTGCCAATCCGCCTTCGGTACCGGCGGCGATGCACGGCAGTGGAACTTTACAGGTCGACTTGCAGCGGAGCCCTGGTACCCCGGACGAGGCGTCCCGGCGCCGGACCGGCCCGGTTACTGACGAGAAAGCACTCAGGGCGGCATCGCTGCGCAAAGTCAGCCGGGACCTTGAGCACCTCCTGCGCCAGCGGGGACGCTGACCCATACTTGTTCCATGCAGGGAACAACGGTGTTGGTCGAGGGCGAGAGTGACCGGATGGCGGTCGAGAAGCTGGCCTTTCGGGCCGGCCATGACCTGGCAGCCGAACGGGTCACGGTCGTGCCGATGGGCGGCGCGACCAGCATTGTCCACTTCCTCGACCGCTACGGACCTGCGGGCGCGGGCCACCGGTTACTCGGCCTGTGTGATGCCGGGGAATCCCGTGGCGTCGCCCGTGCGCTCGTGCGGGCAGGCGTCGGGTCCGGTTCGCTGGCCGAGCTTGGGTTCCAGGTCTGTTACGCCGACCTGGAGGACGAACTGATCCGCTGCCTTGGGATTGATGCCGTACTCGGCGTCATCGCGGCCCAGGGCGAACTCGCGTCGTTCCGGATCCTGCAACGCCAGCCCGCGCAGCGGGAGCGGCCGGTAACGGCGCAGTTGCGCCGGTTCTTCGGCGGACGCAGCGGCAACAAGCTCCGATACGCGCAACTGCTCGTCGAGGCCTTGCCGGCAGGGCAGGCACCTCCGCCGCTCGCCCGCCTCGTTGCATCTTTCTGATGTGGCCGGGGTGCTGAGCCCGCCATGCACCCAAACAGGACAAAAACACCCACCCGGCAAGCCGCCGTCGGACGCGTTCCCAGGCGCCTTCGGCCGGTCCCCTAATGGGGCACTTTAGGGCTTGTCCGTGCGGTTGTTGCCATTTCTTACCTCTATCATTGAGCTTGCAGGAAACTGCATACTTTTGATCCCGTCGGCGGAGCGTAAAACCGGCGTACCTGCGGGCGGCAGCCTGCACCTTTGAAGGGAACACTATGGCTCGGAGCCCCGAAGAATCGCTCAAGGCGACTCTGGGCAGAGTGGCTCCAGGCACGCCGTTGCGTGACGGGCTGGAACGGATCCTCCGCGGGCGCACCGGCGCGCTGATCGTGCTGGGCTCGGACAGGACCATCGATTCGATCTGCTCCGGCGGCTTCGACATCGGCATCGACTTCTCCCCCACCCGGCTGCGCGAACTGGCCAAAATGGACGGCGCCATCATCTGCGACAAGGACGCCGGCAACATTCTCCGGGCCGCCGTCCAGCTGGTCCCGGACTCAAGCATCGAAACGCAGGAATCCGGCACCCGGCACCGCACCGCGGAACGCGTGGCCATCCAGACCGGCGTGCCCGTGATTTCCGTCAGCCAGTCAATGCAGATCATCGCCCTGTACGTGAACGGGCTCCGGCACGTGCTGGAGGGGTCCGAGAAGGTCCTGGCCCGTGCCAACCAGGCCCTCGCCACCCTGGAGCGGTACCGTTCGCGGCTGGACCAGGTGACCAGCTCACTGTCCGCCCTGGAGATCGAGGCCATGGTGACCGTGCGGGACGTGGCCGTCACCCTGCAGCGGCAGGAGATGGTCCGCCGGATTTCGGAAGAAATCTCGCAGTACGTCCTGGAACTCGGCGAGGACGGCCGGCTGCTGTCCCTCCAGCTTGATGAACTGACCGTGGGCCGCGGCCCCGGCAGCGACGTCATCATCCGCGACTACGCCGGCCCGGACGCGTCCGCCGACGACATCGAAAAAGCCGTCAGCGCCCTGGTGAACCTCGGCCCCACGGAGCTGATCGACCTCGGCAAGATCTCCGGGATCGTCGGTTTCGCCGGCGGTGAGGCCAACCTCGACGCCGTGGTGCAGCCGCGCGGCTACCGGCTGCTGTCCGGCCTCAAGGCAGTCCCGAAGGCCGTTGCCGACCGCCTGGTGGACCACTTCGGCGGCCTGCAGTTCCTGATGGCGGCCACCATTGACGACCTCATGACCGTTGACGGCATCGGCGACCAGCGCGCCCGCACCGTCCGCGAAGGCCTAAGCCGGATGGCCGAAGCCAGCCTGCTGGACCGTTTCCTCTAAACCGATGCTCCACAAGGGCCCTTTTAGGCGCTGAAAAGGGCCGGTGTGGAGCACTCGATGGTCAGGTGCGGGTCAGCCGAGCTGGAACACTGCCTTCGGGCTGGCCCTCGAGCCGAGCTTGGCCGTGAAGATGTAGTACGCCCCGCCCGCGCCCGGCTTCGCCGCAATGGGCTGGCAGCCTTCCAGCGTGCGGTTCCGCGCCCACGGAAAGTTCGCCGTCTCGCTGGCACCCGGCTCGATGACCTTCACCAGGTCCTCGCTCGTGGCCTGGCAGTCCCTGGACGAAAAGATCCTGTCCGCGCCGCTGGTCACGAGGAACTCCATCTGGGACGTGCCGATGTTCACTTCGCACGGCATCGTGCCGCCGTTGGTCACCTTCAGGCTAAGCACCGGGCTCTCATCGGGGCCGTAGGCGGCTTTGTCCGTGGACGCCGAAACGGTCACCAGGTTCTGGTTGCAGGTTGGCGTGGGGGTGGGGGTGGGGGTGGGGGTAGGCGTGCTGCTGGGGGTTGCCGACGGCTGAGCGTCCGGCGCGGCCGCTGTGGAGCCGCCGGTGGGGGTACCCGTGGAGGAAACCTGGTCGGAGCTGCCGCTGAACGCCCCAGCCACCGCAAAGCCGCCGAAGACCATCGCCGCCACCATCAGCAGGGCCGCGCCCACGAACAGCCTGCGCCGCCGGTACACGGCGGGGCTCGGCGTCCGTCCGGTGCGCGAACCCGATGCGGATGCCTTGCCGCGTGCTGATGACGTGTCTTGCCTGCCCATCCTTCTAGGCTAGAGAACCGGCCGGGCTCCGCTGTCCCACCACGCCGCGCACCCGGCCAACGCTATGGTCACAATTGGTTTCCGGACGCCGGGTTTCCGGGGTCTTGGCTCGCCTCCCCGTGGCTTCCCAAACAGCGGATCAACTACAGTGTTGGGATCGACGCTACAACCCTTGCCCCAGCACTTTCCACCGCAACTCCGCCAACAGAACTGCAGCCACCGCCCGCGGGCGGCTCCGGGCCGGTCCACCTGCACAGCGGGATCAACAGCTGGTTCGACGAGACCGCACGCGACCTCCCGTGGCGTGAACCGGCGTGCTCGCCGTGGGGGGTGCTGGTCAGCGAGATCATGCTCCAGCAGACGCCCGTGGTTCGGGTCCTGCCGGTGTGGCGGGAATGGCTGGAACGCTGGCCCACCCCCGCAGACCTCGCGTCCGAGCCGGCCGGGGAAGCGGTACGCCACTGGGGCCGGCTGGGCTATCCCCGCCGGGCGCTCCGGCTCCATGCGGCGGCGGCGGCCATCGGACGTGATCACGGCGGCAAGGTCCCGGGCACCTACGCCGAGCTGCTGGACCTTCCCGGGGTGGGAAGCTACACGGCCGCCGCGGTGGCGGCATTCGCGTTCGGCCGCCGGGAAACGGTGGTGGACACCAACATCCGCCGCGTCCACGCACGGCTCATTTCCGGCGTCGCGCTTCCCGCCCCTTCCCTGACCGCCGCGGAGATGCGGCTCGCTGCGGAACTGCTGCCGGACGACGACGGCACGTCCGTGCGCTGGAACGCTGCGGTGATGGAGCTGGGGGCGCTGGTGTGTACGGCCCGGGCGCCGAAATGCGCTGTGTGTCCCGTGCGGGATTCCTGCGCCTGGCTGGCGGCAGGCGAGCCGCCGCCGTCGTATGTTCCTAAGGGGCAGGCGTGGCACGGCACCGACCGCCAGGTCCGCGGAGCCGTGGTGGCCGTGCTCCGGGTCGCTGACACGCCGGTGCCGCCGGAGATGTTCCAGCAGGAACCGGCGGACCTCGGGTTCGAGCCGGAGGGGATCGGAGTGCCGCTGGCCGCCCTGCACAGGCTGAACTCCGCGCCGGAACAGCTGGAACGGGCGCTGGCAGGGCTCCTCAGCGACGGCCTGGCCGAGCTGCACCAGGGCGGCTACCGGCTGCCGGCCTAGTCCTTTGACAAGAACCTCTCCCGGCCGGATGGCATACTTCTTGGTGACCGGAACCGGGGGAATTCCATGAAAATCGTGCTGTACATCATCTGGGCGCTGTTTGTGGCGGGCGTCATTTTTGCCTTTGTCCACACACTGCGCAAGACCAGGCGCCAAGAGCAACTGATCGCAGGCTGGCCCAAGGCGCAGGCAACCGTGACCGGCAACATTGCTGGCTGGACACATGGCGGAGGCGGCTCAACGCGAGGCCGGCGCTTCTACCCCACCTACCAGTTCGCTGACCCCAACGGGACGCTGTATGGCGGCGAATCCGAGGTTTCGTACGCAAACCAGCAGGTGCCCGGCGCGCTCCTCGAAGTGGCCTACAACCCGGCGAATCCCAACCAGTCGTTCCAGGTGGCCGCAGAGTCCAAGATGGTCCTGGGCTGCCTGGTTCCGTTCTTTGCGGTGTTCGCCCTGGTCTCGTTCTGGTTCGTCGGCATCTTCCCGGTGGGCTGAACCATGGATGCCCTGAAACTGCTCTTTATTGTCCTGCCGGGACTGTTCGTGGTGCTTGGCCTGATCCTGGCGGGTTTGTCCCTGTCCGCATCATTCCGCCGGCAACGCTCCATCGCCGGCTGGCCGCACACGTCCGCCACCGTCACGGGAAACCTCCACGGCGAAGACGGGCCTGCCAGCAACGGCCGGGACCGCTTCGCGCCGTCGTATGAGTTCAGCGACGCCAACGGCCGGCGGTGGCTGGGGCAGTCCGACATCTACAGCCGGGACCAGGCGATCATCGGCGCCACCATTCCGGTGGCCTACAACCCGGCCAACCCGGCCGAATCCACGCTGCCCGTGTTCGTTGTTGCCAGGGGCAGGCTGGCCACAGGTCTCATTCTGGTGACCTTCGGCGTGCTGGCAATAACGATGTTTGCGTCAGTTTCCTGGTAGCAGTGCGGGCCCCGGCCCGCCCGTCCTACGCTGAAGTATGCGCAAGTCCGGGGTAATTCTGGCACTGGTATCGACGACGTTGCTCACCTCTGGCTGCTACTACTTCCCTTACGAGACGCCGTGCCCGGCGATCGCACAGGCGTCGGTGGTGTCAGTCACCGTGGCGGCCCCCTACGTGCCCCAGGTGGGCACCCTGCGCCTGAAAGCCTGCCAGGACGGCGTGTGCACGGAGGACGCTCTGGAGCTGCGGCAGGGCAGTGTGTCCATCGACCAGGGCTGCAGGCCGGACGGCTCTTGCTCGGCCACAGTGTCGCCTGACGGAACCATGATCGGCATGCTGTTCCTGGATTCCCTGACCGAATCGCCGATGGCAGTGACGGCCACCGGAACCTCCCCCAACGGCTCAGCGTTGCCGGTGCGGACGCTGGACTTCCGCCCCCGCGGCGACTTCCCCTACGGCGAGCAGTGCGGAAGGTTTGTCACCGCTTCCGTAATACTCGACGCCGGCGGGTTGCGCCAGGCTCCGTGACGCCCGGCTACTGCTGGGCTGCCGGGTCGGACGCCCCGGTGTGGGGTACCTGCGGGGCTGTCCCGAAAAGCCATGCGGAGACGTCGCTGCGCAGGACGAGATGGGGGCCGCCGGTCTCACTGACGCTGCCGGTGGGCACGTAGTAGCCGCGGCCTGCTCCGGCCCCTCCGGCGGCCCGGTCCAGGGCTTCCACGAGGGGCTTGGTCAGATGGCCCTGCGGGCCAAGGCCCCGCAGGCCGTCGAGTTCTTCAGGGGTTAGCCTGCCCAGAATTTCAGCAATATTGGCCATGATGGATCCCTTCGAGCAGAGAGTGCCTGAAGGGACAATCTAGGGCACCACCCTTAACGGCGGATGAACCCGGGGTGATGAATTCACGCAGGTCAGAACAGTGTGGCCTGCCCCGTCATTCCGCCTGAGGGGGCACCAACGTCCGTGCCGGACAGGCCCGAATCCGCCCGCCACTCGAACCCGAGTTCGTCGAAGAGCTCCTCGATGGATGTCTGTCCGTCCAGAACCACCAGCGGCGGGCAGTTGTCATCGATGTCGAGCCGTTCCATGGCATCGATGATATTCGCAGGCCCTGACAGGACGGGCGTGAACACACCGGAGAAGTCCAAAGAGGGCACTTGGGAGGCCTACGGCTCCCCGAACCCGGCCTGGACCAGCCCGCCAACATAGTTCACTGCCCGCTCGGCGTCGACGCCCCAGGCTTCAACGTGCAGCACCGAGCCTTTGCCGGCCGCGAGGGTCATCAGTGCTGTCATTGAGGTCCCGTCCAGGCCGTTGACGGTCACGCGCGCGTCCAGCGATGACAGCCCGCCGGCGATTTTGGCGGCCGGGCGTGCATGCATTCCGGCCTGGTTGATGAGTTCGAAGTCGCCGGTGAATTCCGGTCCTGCCCCCGTCACCGAGCCCTCCTCGACGGCACTGATGGAGGACGACGGCGGCACTCCCCTTGCGGAGCCGTACGCGGCTTCAGCGGCACGTTTGACGGCGTGCACGTCAGCGCCGCCCTGCGCCGCCACGGCGGCAGCCACCAGCCCCTCGACCAGGGGAGCGTCCGCCAGCACTATGCCGTCCGGCTCCCCGGCAAACTCCAGGGCGGATTCCGCAGTCATCACGGCGGATCCCAGATCGGTCAGGATGACCACGCCATCCGCGCCGGCAGCCTGTTCCAGGGCAGCCATGACCTTCTCGAGGCTGGTGCCGATCCGCCCGTCCGCGGTACCCCCGGCGGCCACGATGGAGACATCAGGTGCCATCTGCGCGGCAAGTTCCGCGGCGCCGTCGGCAATTTTTTCACTATGGGAAACCACAACCAGGGCGACGGTCACGCCGCGGCCCCGACTGCCGCGCGGAGGATCAGCGCGCTGGACGCCGCTCCCGGATCGCGGTGGCCGGCGCTCCGTTCCCCCAGGTAACTGGCGCGTCCTTTGCGGGCCACCATCGGATCCGTGGCGGCGGCGCCTGCCTCGGCGGCTTCGGCCGCGGCCACCAGGACCTCAAGGACGCTGCCTGCCCCGTCCGCGGCGGCCGCAACGGCAGCTTCGGCGGCCGGCGTCCACGCGTCCACCATGGTCTTGTCACCCGGCTCCGCCTTGCCGCGGGCCACGATGCCGTCCCTGGCTGCGAGCAGGGCCCCAGCGAACGCGGCCGGCTCCACCTCCATCGCGTCGCCCAGCGCGGCTGCGGCCCGGAGGAAGGCGGTGCCGTACAGCGGACCGGCAGCACCGCCCACTTTGGATATCAGCGTCATGGCCGTCAGCTTGAGTGCGGCCCCGGGCGTCTCAGGCGGTACTTCTGCAAGTTTATCCAGGACAGCCTGGAAGCCGCGGTCCATGTTTTCGCCGTGGTCCGAGTCCCCGATGGCGCGGTCCAGTTCGATGAGCCATACCCGGTTTTCCGCCATGGCCTGGGCGCAGAGCGTCAGCCATTTCACGGCCCAGTTCGCGTCGAGCACCATGACTACGCTCCCCAGCGCAGGGCGGCCGTGTGCACCGGGGCGTCCCAGAGCCCGGTCAGCTCATCGTCCAGCCGGAGGACCGAAATGGAGCAGCCCTGCATCTCCAGGGCGGTGATGTAGTTCCCCACCAGGGAGCGTTCCACCGTGGCGCCCCTGTCCGCGATCACCCGGGCGGCCCGGCGGAACACAATGTAGAGCTCGCTCAGAGGCGTCCCGCCCATCCCGTTGACGAACAGGAGCACCTTGTCACCGGCTGCGATGCCCAGGTCGCTGAGCACGGGTTCCAGCAGCATGTCAGTGATGGTGTCCGCGTTCTCCAGCGGGATCTTGTGCCGGCCGGGTTCGCCGTGGATTCCGATGCCGATCTCGATCTCGTTGTCCTCCAGGTCGAAGCTGGGCGTGCCGGCATGCGGCACGGTACAGGCCGACAGCGCAACGCCCATGGTGCGGACGTTGCTGTTCACCCGCTCGCCGATTGCAGCGACGGCGTCCAGGCTGTCTCCCCGCTCGGCAGCGGCTCCGGCGATCTTCTCCACCAGCACGGTGCCGCCCACGCCCCGCCGCCCTGCCGTGTACAGCGAGTCCTCCACTGCGACGTCGTCGTTGACCAGGACGGTGCGGACCTGCACGCCTTCCGCCTCGGCCAGCTCGGCGGCGGTTTCGAAGTTCAGCACGTCGCCGGTGTAGTTCTTGACGATATGGACGACGCCGGCACCTGAGTCAACTGCCTGCGTTGCCGGAAGGATCTGGTCCGGCGTCGGCGAGGTGAACACCGCCCCCGGCACGGCGGCGTCGAGCATTCCCATGCCAACAAAGCCTGCGTGCAGCGGCTCGTGGCCGCTGCCGCCGCCGGAAACCAGCCCCACCTTCCCGGCCACCGGCGCGTCCCTTCGGATAATGAACCGGGGCTCCGCATTGACGGCGACCAGATCCGCGTGGGCCAACCCAAAGCCGTCCACCGACTCGTCCACCACAGCGCGGGGATCATTGATGAGTTTTTTCATGGCGGCGCTCCCGGGCGGTCCGTCTGGCGGGTGTCACATTGACCCTACTACCGCCGCTGAAGCTGCGGTAGTTCCTGCCGCTTGCCGCGGGCCCACGGCGTTGTTCCTCTGGCGCCGCCCGTCCCGGGAACGACGAAAGGGACAGCCCCCAATGACTGTCCCTTGCGCACGTGCCCCCAAACACAGGCCTTCCATAGTTTATCTATCAAATTTACTAAAGCAAGGAGGTGTCCTGGCATGACGCAGCCCCGCCATCCGGGGAAGGCGGGGCTGCTGTTGCTCGGGCGGCTGTTGTGGCTGGGCCGAGGACGTCAGAGGAACTTGATCATGCGGGTATTGCCCAGTGTGTTGGGCTTTACCCTTGCGAGGTCAAGGAATTCGGCCACGCCTTCGTCATGGGAGCGGAGCAGTTCGGAGTAGACCACAGGGTCCACCGCGGACTGGTCCTCCATCACGTCGAAGCCGTGGCGTTTGAAGAAATCCACCTCGAAGGTGAGGCAGAAAACGCGGGCAACGCCGAGCGCTTTGGCCTCCTCCAGCAGGCTCTCCACCAGCACGTGGCCCACACCCTTGCCACGCCAGGCATCCGAGGCCGCAAGGGTGCGCACCTCGGCCAGGTCCTCCCACATCACGTGCAGGGCGCCGCAGCCGATCACGTCGCCGTCGGCCGATTCCGCAATCCGGAACTCCTGCAGGCTCTCGTAATAGGCCACCGTCTCCTTGGCCATCAGGATCCGCTGGTCCGCCAGCGGTGCCACCAGTCTCTTAATGGCGGCCACATCGCCGGTGCGGGCAGGGCGGATACGGAAGGAGTCAGTCACAGGATCAATCCTACGAGGCGCGAGTGCTGTCCGCGGGCCTGTGCCGGGTTGGGGCGCTCCAAGTACGGCGCCGACCGCCAGACATTTGCCGGCGCCTGCTCCTTCGTCGCTCCGACGCAAGCTACACAAATGACCCCGGCACCCTCGCTTCGCATGTGACGCGCCTCGTGCGTCAGTCGCCTCAAGCGTCACGCCGGACACGGTTTCGGCAGCTCCGCGTCACCTCCCCCTAGCAATGTCGGGGTTTGCGCCCGACCTGCAACCCAAAACCGTGCCCTGCGTGACGCCGCGGGGCGAAGATGTGGGCAATTGGCCGCATCCAGGGGTGACGCACGGCACGAGGCGACGGAGGCTGGGACATTTATGTAGCGTGCGTCAAAGCGACGAAGGAGCAGCACGCGGTAAATGTCCCAGCCTCCGAGCCGGAGGTGACCGGAGCGGGAGCTTACAGTCCGAGCTCGGGAGGCACAGGCAAGTCCTCGTCCAGCACGTTCTTCGCGAGGAAACTTTCCACGACGCCGTACCAGACCTTGGCGTGTTGCGGCTGCAGGATCCAGTGGTTCTCGTCCGGGAAGTAGAGGAACCTGTGCCGGGCCTGGCCGTCCTCGTCCGCGGCCAGCTGCGACTTGGAGAGGAGTTCGTACCAGAGCCGCAGGCCTTCGCCGATCGGCACCCGGTAATCCTTGTCGCCATGGATCACCAGCATGGGGGTACTGATCTTTTCGACATGGAGGTGCGGCGAGTTGTCGCGGGCCATCTCCTCGGTCATTTCCTTGAGCCAGTACTGGGAGGCGTCCGTGGTGGGGCCGAACTGGTCCAGCGCCCAGAGGCTGGCGTGCGTGACGATCGCCTTGAAGCGGTCGGTCTGGCCTGCAACCCAGTTGGCCATGTAGCCGCCGAAGGACCCGCCCATGGCAGCGGTCCGGGTCCCGTCGATGTCCGGGCGCGCCACTGCGGTATCGGTGACGGCCATCAGGTCCGTGAACGGGCCCTTGCCCCACTCGCCCCAGCCCCGCTGGATGTGGGCCTGGCCGTAGCCGGTGGACAGCGCCGGATCGGGCAGCAGTACCGCGTAACCCTTCGCGGTGAGCAGCCAGGGGTTCCAGCGCCAGGTCCAGGCATTCCATGATCCCAGCGGGCCGCCGTGGATCCACAGCAGCATGGGTGCGGGCGAGTCAGCCGACGCGCCGTCGGGCAGTGCCAGGTAGGCGGGCACGCGTGTGCCGTCCGGCGCGGTTGCAGCCAGCCGCTCCAGCCTGCCAGGGTAGTTTGGCCGTTCCGCCGGAGCCGGCAGCCGGGTGGTCTCCCCTGTTTCCAGGTCGATCCGGACCGCCTCGGGCGGGAACGCGTAGGAGCTGCGGAGCGCATAGGCGCTGCGGCCTTCAGGGGAAACCACGACGTCGGTGTACGCCGAGGCGTCCTGCGTCACCCGGGTGACGCTCACTTCAGCCGCAGACGCCGGGACGCTGACCCGGAAAACGGGCGACGCGCCGTCGTCGTCCGCGGTGACGAGGAGGCCCGAACCGTCCGGCAACCATGCCGCCGGCTTGGCCCAGCGGTCCCAGTCAGGCACCAGCGGGGTGAGGCCGTTGTTGCCAGCCGCACCGTCCGCCTTGCCTGAAACGTCCAGCAGGTGCAGCTTGACCTGGGGCGCTTCGTGCGGGGTGGTGTCGCTCTCGCTGAGCACCACGAGGGTATTCCCGTCCGGGCTGACCGGGCCCGGGAAGAAACTCATGCCCTCCTCGTCCAGGAGCACCTTCTGGCTTGCCGTGGCGACATCCACCGCCACCAGGACTGAGCGGCTGTCCGCCTTGGCCAGCGGCCTGGTGTAGCTCGTGTATATGGTCCGGCCGTCCGGGCTGACTACTGTCTCGGCCTCGCGGAGCCGCGGCCCGGCGTCGGGGGTGAGGTTGCGGAGCTGCAGCGGCGGCGCAGCGTCCACGGTGGCCGGCTTGCCGGGTTCCTTGTCCGTTCCCGGTTCGACGGCGAAGATCCGCGGCTGCCCCGGTCCCAGGTCGGCGTCCCAGTAGCGGACCGGGTATTCGCTGTGCAGGATGGCGGAAACTTTGTTGTCTTTGCGGGACTTGCGGCGGTCGGCGTCGTTTTCCTCGTCGGTTGAGCCGGCCAGGAGTTCGGCCGTGACGAAGGTGGCATCGGCGTTCCGGGCGGCCATGACGGCGCCAACGCCGCCGGGACGCGAGAGGACCACACGGGCCTCACCGCCGTCGGCCGGCAGCAGCCAGAGGGCACTGACCGGATCACCTTCCGGGCTGTCCGGATCCGGCCGGGCGGAGGTGAAGTAGACATCGCCGTTGGCCGCGAAGGCAGCTCCGGCCTCGCCTTTGGCGCTGCGGGTAATGCGCCGGGCATGCTTTTCCCCGGCGGGATCCAGCTCCCAGAGGGCGGTGGCGAATTCGGTGCCTTTGCCGTTGAGCGTGGACACGGTGGTGACCAGCCTGCGGCCGTCCGGGCTCAGGGACAGGCCGCTCACGCGCGGGATGGCCAGGTAGTGGTCAAGGTCGTGGAAAGGGGTTTCAGGTTGCTCGCCCGGGATCGCCGGGTTCTCAGTTGCCATGCCCCGATTCAACACGTTTTCCCGCCCCAAGCACAGAAGGCGCGGCGACGGTCACGTGCATGGGGTGTGGTCCAGTACGGCGCCAACCCCCAGACATTTGCCGGCGCCTGCTCCTTCGTCGCTTTGACGGCGCCTACACAAATGCCTGGCGGTCCGCGCCTCGTGCGCCAGTCGCCGAGCGAGGGTGCCGGGGTCATTTGTGTAGCTTGCGTCAGAGCGACGAAGGAGCAGCAAGCGGCAAATGGCGCCGGTACCGGAGCGACCCAGCCACGATGAAACGAAAAAGCGAAAGGCCCCGCCTGCTCCTTTGCGGGAGCTGGCGGGGCCTTCGCTTTGGTGCTTAGGCGCTCGGGGCGATTTCCGGGATGCGCGGCTTGGCGTTGCCGGCGAAGGTGAACTTGGCTTCGTCTCCGTCGCCGTCCACATCCACCACAACGATGTCGCCGGCGTGGATCTCGCCGAACAGGATCTTCTCGGAGAGCTGGTCCTCGATCTCGCGCTGGATGGTGCGGCGCAGCGGCCGGGCACCCATGGCGGGATCGTAGCCGCGGGTGGCCAGGAGCACCTTGGCCTTGGGCGTGAGCTCGATGCCCATGTCCTTGTCCTTTAGGCGCTTCTCCAGGCGGCCAACGAACAGGTCCACGATCTCGATGATCTCGTCCTGGGTCAGCTGCGGGAACACCACAACGTCATCCACACGGTTCAGGAACTCCGGGCGGAAGTGCTGCTTGAGCTCCTCCGTCACGCGGGCACGCATCCGGTTGTAGCCGGTCTGGGTGTCCGTGCCGGACTGGAAACCGGTGGCAACGCTCTTGGAGATGTCCCGGGTGCCGAGGTTGGTGGTCATGATGATCACGGTGTTCTTGAAGTCCACCACACGGCCCTGGGAGTCGGTCAGGCGGCCGTCTTCCAGGATCTGCAGGAGGGAGTTGAAGAGGTCCGCGTGGGCCTTTTCCACTTCGTCGAACAGGACAACGGAGAACGGACGACGGCGGACCTTCTCGGTCAGCTGGCCGCCTTCCTCGTAGCCGACGTAGCCCGGAGGGGCACCGAAGAGGCGCGAAACGGTGTGCTTCTCGGAGTACTCGGACATGTCCAGCGTGATGAGGGCGTCCTCTTCACCGAACAGGAACTCCGCCAGCGCCTTGGCCAGCTCGGTCTTGCCGACGCCGGTGGGGCCGGCGAAGATGAACGAGCCGCCGGGCCGTTTCGGGTCCTTGAGCCCTGCACGGGTGCGGCGGATGGCCTGGGACAGGGCCTTGATGGCCTCGTTCTGGCCCACCACGCGCTTGTGCAGTTCGTCTTCCATCTTCAGCAGGCGCGAGGATTCTTCCTCGGTCAGCTTGAAGACCGGGATGCCGGTGGAGTTGGCCAGCACTTCGGCGATGAGATCCTCATCCACCTCGGAGATGTCATCCATGCCGCCGGTCTTCCAGTGGCGTTCCTTCTCGGAGCGCTCTGTGATGAGCTTCTGCTCCTTGTCGCGGAGCGCGGCAGCACCTTCGAAGTCCTGCGCGTCAATCGCGGACTCCTTCTCCATCTTGAGCTTGGCGATCCGCTCGTCCATCGCCTTCAGCTCCGGCGGGGCGGTCATCCGGCGGATGCGCAGCCGGGCGCCTGCCTCATCGATCAGGTCGATGGCCTTGTCCGGCAGGAAGCGGTCCGAGATGTAGCGCTCGGAGAGGCTGGCAGCCGAGGCGAGGGCGCCGTCGGTGATGGTGACGCGGTGGTGCGCCTCGTAGCGGTCACGCAGGCCCTTGAGGATCTCGATTGCATGCGCAACGGAGGGTTCCTTGACCTGGATCGGCTGGAAGCGGCGCTCCAGGGCGGCGTCCTTCTCGATGTGCTTGCGGTACTCGTCCAGGGTGGTGGCACCAATGGTCTGCAGTTCACCGCGGGCCAGCATGGGCTTCAGGATGGACGCGGCATCGATGGCACCTTCAGCGGCGCCGGCACCCACGAGGGTGTGGATCTCGTCGATGAAGAGAATGATGTCGCCGCGGGTGCGGATCTCCTTGAGGACCTTCTTGAGGCGCTCTTCGAAGTCACCGCGGTAACGCGATCCTGCCACCAGGGACCCGAGGTCCAGGGTGTACAGCTGCTTGTCCTTGATGGTCTCCGGGACGTCGCCGCGGACGATCGCCTGGGCGAGGCCTTCGACAACGGCGGTCTTGCCGACGCCGGGTTCACCGATCAGGACAGGGTTGTTCTTGGTGCGGCGCGAAAGGACCTGCATGACGCGTTCCATTTCGGATTCGCGCCCAATGACCGGGTCCAGCTTGTTCTCGCGGGCAGCCTGGGTCAGGTTGCGGCCGAACTGGTCCAGGACCACGGAACCGGCAGGGGTGCCTTCGGGCTGGCCTGCACCGACGCCAGCGCCGGTGGTTTCCTTGCCCTGGTAGCCGGAGAGGAGCTGGATGACCTGCTGCCGGACACGGTTGAGGTCTGCGCCGAGCTTCACCAGCACCTGGGCAGCAACACCCTCACCCTCGCGGATGAGTCCCAGCAGGATGTGCTCCGTGCCGATGTAGTTGTGGCCCAGCTGCAGGGCTTCCCTCAGGGAGAGCTCCAGCACCTTCTTGGCGCGGGGGGTGAAGGGGATGTGGCCGGACGGGGCCTGCTGGCCCTGGCCGATAATCTCCTGCACCTGCTCGCGCACGCCGTCGAGCGAAATGCTCAAGGACTCAAGAGCCTTGGCGGCAACGCCCTCACCTTCATGGATCAGACCCAAGAGGATGTGTTCGGTACCAATGTAATTGTGGTTCAGCATGCGTGCCTCTTCTTGGGCAAGCACAACTACGCGACGGGCACGGTCCGTAAATCGCTCAAACATTTCGCCACACTCCTAGCTACGACGTACTTTGATGCTACGTGGCCGACCCAGTCTTGTGGAGCGTGTTCGCCACAGGGGAAACCGTGGCCGGTGCGGGAATATCCCCGGCAGGCTTCCCGGCGGGCTACCTGCGGAAGTCGAACATCGCCGCGTGCGTTGTGCCGTCGTTCAATTTCAGCTCAAATTGCCGGCAGGAACCAGCCCAGTCCTTCTGGGTTTTCCAGACGAACGTGTACGTGTCGGACGCTGCGCTGTAGCTCAGCGAGCTGGTTCCGGCGGCAACAGTCTGCTCGATGTCGTCCGGAGCGGGGCCGCCGGGGCAGGCAATGGCGTACGACGACGGCGCTTCCGCCGCCAGGATGCCAAGGCCTCGGTTCCCGCCAAGTCCGAACTTGACCGGCACTGCCGCGCCCGCCTTCATGGCGTTGAGGACGCCACCATTGTCCACCGGCTGGAAGAACCCCCGGAACGGCCACTGCGGCTGGCCGACGGCAAATGGCGAGAAGGAACTCGTCCGCCCGCAGACCTTGCCCGGCTTGCTGCTCACCGTTATGTCCTTCCAGGCACCGTCGGTGAAGTGGTAGAGGTGCTGCTCCCCGGTCATGCCGGTGGTGTCGAACGTGATGCAGACTTCGACCCCCAGCCCTGCGTTGAACTCAGCGGTGGTCTCGATGTCGTAGTACAGCGGCGGGTCCGCCAGCGAGAAGAAGCCGCCGTCGGGGAAGGCGTCGCCGGACTCAAGCCGCGTGACTGTAGTGATTCCTGGCGTCCCCACGCTTGCGAACTTCAGGCTCACATCCGTCCCCCCGGAGCTGTCCACGGGGAACACCTGCACGTTGGTCCCGTCCGTAGTGAGGCTGCGATCCACCGGGCCCACGGCGTTGCTCACCAACGCCGCATATGTGCAGCCAATGCCGGCCACGTCCAGCCGGGCGGTCACGGACTTGCCGCCGGCATCCAGCGGGACCGCAAATGTGGGGCCGAATGCGCCGTCCACTTGGTGTCCGTCCAGGAACCAGCTGTATCGCTGCAGGCAGTCCTCCCCGGCGGGGCCGGGATCAATGTAATCGGGAGAAGCGGTCAGGGTAGCCCCGAGCGCAGGCTGGCCGGTGAGTGTCAGGACCCGTCCCGGGTCTACAGGCACAGGAGCGGCCGGGAAGATTGCATAGGCGAGGTTGAAGTAGTTGGAGCCATTGAGCGTAATGCTTTCGGCTTCGGCTCGGTAAGGCGTCTCCGGCCACCAGCGCTCGGTGAACCCGTTGTCGAAGCGCACCTTGTAGCTGCCCGGAGCCTGGTCCAGGAACGTGTAATAGCCGTTTTGGTCGGTCCGGGTTGTGGCAGCCGGGCCGGAATCCGGTGCAGCGGACCCGTCGTAGAGTTCAACAGCCACATCTGCCAGCAAGGTTCCCTGCTGCGCTGAAACGTCGCTTCCTACTGCCCCGGAGATCGACGAAGATGACGGGTGGAGTACCGTCCAGCCCTGCGAATTCCAACTGGAGTTGGCGGGGGTGACAGAATCCACCACAATGTCGTCCGCTGTCGCAAAAGTGGTCCTCTCCTGGTAGCGGAGGAGCTCCAGGAAAGCATCCCCATCGCGGCCGGAGCTGGCGGTGAACCAACTGTCCAGAAAACCTTCGGCGGTGACCCTGATCCTGTAGCTTCCGTCAGCCAGATCGAAGGAAGCAGTCTCCCCCAACCCAGCGCCGGCGGCCCTGGTCATGACCGGCAGCAGGCCGTCACCGGCTGCGTCGAAGACGTCATATGTGACGACGGTGGCAATTGCCGGGGCAGAACTTTCGTTGATGTTGGCCATGACCTCGGTGGAATCCAGGATCACGCTGAGATCCACGCGGCCGGGCTCTGCCACAGCCGGAGCACCAGGAAGAGCAGCCAGGAGAAGGACCAACGCAGCAAGGACTGCCGTAAACCGCCGAGAACCGCTTTTTCCAGACATTCCAGCTCCCGCCACGCGTCGATTCGAGAGGGCGAATTCGAGCGGGCGTCCCATGCCGGAAGCTCAATACCCAAATCACCGGCTGATCCCCTTGGAAATCGAGGGCGATTAGCCCCACAGTACGCTTGGTGGCTGTTAGTCAGCAAGGGTTTTTGGGTCCGCGCGCGCGACCCTTACACATTCTTCAATTGGCAGCAAAAAACCCTGCCTACACCCGAGGGTGAAGACAGGGTCTATTACGCCGGCGAGGGGCCGTTATCAGGAATTTGCCTTTTGGTAGGCTTCCTGGATTTCAGCCTGAATTCGGCCCCGGCTGTTAACCGTGTAGCCGTTGTCCCGTGCCCACTGGCGGATTTGGGCAGAATCATTGCTGCGGGTGCCAGTAACGACCTTGGCGCGGGTGGCCCGGCCGGCGGATGTCTTGCGCCCTGCGGCAATAAACCGCTCCAGGGACGAACGGAGCTCGGCCGCGTTGGCCGAGGACAGATCAATTTCGTAGCTGACCCCATCGAGGCCAAAACGGACATTCTCGTCCGCGGATCCCCCATCCAGATCATCTACGAGGATGATGTTTACTTTCTGTGCCATTAAATAGTCCTCTTGGGAAGGTTCGGGTTGTCAGAAAAGCAGGATGTTCCTGTAAAAAGTATGACCCTCTTTATGGCAACGCGTCAAAGCGTCAAAAGGTTCCTGGGGATATTCGCAGAAAGTACTTTCGATTTATTTATCGGATTCTGCGTCCGGCCCGTTCAATGGCGCAGCGGAACGCGCTTCGGCCTCAGCCTGGGCGCGCGCTTCGGCCTGCCGTTCGGACTTATCTGCATTAAAGATCGATTTCATGGCGAACCAGAAAAGCAGGCCCACTACAAGTGACGGCAGGAGTACGGCTACGTATTCCATGCTCAGTGGCCTTCGGGCTTCAGGAGCGGGAAAAGAATGGTTTCGCGGATGCCGGCACCGGTGAACAGCATGACCAGCCGGTCGATGCCGAGGCCGATGCCGCCCATGGGCGGCGCACCGTATTCGAGGGCGCGGAGGAAGTCCTCGTCCAGCTGCATGGCCTCGTCGTCACCGGCGGCCGCATGCCGGGACTGCTCGGTGAGCCGCTCGCGCTGGATGACGGGGTCGATCAGCTCGGAGAAGGCCGTGCCACGTTCCATGCCGCCGATGATGAGGTCCCAGGCCTCGATCAGCCGGCCGTCCTCGCGGTGCGGACGGGCCAGCGGCTGCGCGGACGGCGGGTAGTCGTACACAAACGTGGGGTTCAGGAGCGTGGGCTCCACGATTTCTCCGAACAGTTCCACGGCGAGCTTCTCGGCGTCCCACTTCGGGTCCACCTTGACCTCGTGCTTTTCGGCGATCCCGCGCAGCACCTCCAGCGAAGTGTCCGGCGTGACCTCCTGGCCAACGGCGTCGGACAGTCCGGGGTAGACAGAGACCCAGGCCCAGTCGCCGTCGAGGTTGATCTCGCCGGCCTCGGTCTGCAGGGTGCGGCCGGCACCCACCGCATCGGCGGCGTCGAGGATGATTTCCTTGATGCGCTGCGCCATGACGAACTGGTCCGCCCAGGCCTCGTAGCACTCGAGCGTGGTGAATTCCGGGCTGTGGGTGGAGTCCACGCCTTCGTTGCGGAAGACCCGGCCCATGTCGTAGACGCGGTCGATGCCGCCGACCACGGCGCGCTTGAGGTAAAGCTCGGTGGCGATCCGCAGGGTCATCTTCTGGTCGAACGCGTTCATGTGCGTCTCGAACGGGCGCGCCAGGGCGCCGCCGTGCACCAGCTGCAGGATGGGCGTTTCCACCTCCACGTAGCTGTGGCGGTGCAGGCTCTCGCGGATGGAGCGGGTGATCGCGGCGCGGGTGTAGACCATTTCGCGGGCTTCGTCGCGCACCATCAGGTCGACGTACCGCTGGCGGACGCGGGTTTCCTCGTTCAGTTCCGCGTGCAGGACGGGCAGCGGGCGGAGCGCCTTGGAGGCCATGGACCAGGAGTCTGCCATGACGGACAGCTCGCCGCGGCGGGAGGAAATCACCTCGCCCTTGATGAACACGTGGTCGCCCAGGTCAACCAGGGCCTTCCAGTCGGCGAGCGCTTCTTCGCCCACGTTGGCGAGGCTGAGCATGGCCTGGAGCCGGGTGCCCTTGCCGTCAACGCCGCCTTCCTGCAGCGTGGCGAAGCACAGCTTTCCGGTGTTGCGCACAAAAACCACGCGGCCGGTGACGCCCACAACGTCGCCGGTGGTCTCGTCGGCTTCGAGGTGCGCGTACTTTTCGCGGATCTCGGTGAGGGAGTGCGTGCGCTCAACACCCACCGGGTATGCCTCGCTGCCGCGCTCGATCAGCTTGGCGCGCTTTTCCATGCGGATGCGCATCTGTTCGCTGGCGTCGAGGGGCTCTGGGGCATTCTTGGGGGCGGGGGTGTTTTGGGAAGTCACAATCCCCAAGTTTACCGGGAGTTCGGCGTACCGGCTTCGCGGCCGTTCTGCCGGCTCCGCCGCCCGGGACGCCGGAGCCCCCGCCCCTAGGATGGGGAGGGTGAAAGAACAGGTAGTGCCAACGCACGACGGCGGCCGGCTGGCTTTGTACAGCTACGGCACCGTGGACGCGCCGGGAGAACGCCGCGTGGTGCTGATCGGCGGCGCCTTCCTCACCGCCCTGATCTACCGCCCGTTTTCCCAGGCGCTGGCGAAGGGCCTGGGCCACGGCTGGGCGGTGGATGTCTACGACCGCCGGGGCCGCGGCAAGTCCAGCGAACAGCCGGCGGACTACTCCATGGCCACCGAAATCGCCGATCTCCGCACGGTCCTGGACACCACCGGCGCCCGCAACATCCTGGGGCACAGCCTGGGCGGCTCCGTCGCGCTGAACGCTGTGCAGGAGTTCACCGGAAGCGGCTATGTTCCGGACAAGCTGTGCGTGTACGACGCCGCGGTGAACATCGACGGCAGCATCGACACCGCATGGCTGGACGACTTCGAAGACGCGGTCGACGCCGGCAACGTGGGGCATGCGCTGGCCCGGCTGAAGAAAGGCATGCAGCCCGCCACCGCCCTCGCCAGGATCCCCGAACCTGTCCTGGCCGGGCTGATGGCCCTGGTGTCGCGCACGAAGGTCAACCGGATGTTCCGCGAGCTCATGCCCACGGGGGTGGGTGAGCTGCGTGCCGCCTACGATGAGGCCGAGCATGTCCGCGATTTCGCCGTCCTGCCGGCCAACACGCACTTCATGGTGGGCGGCAAGAGCCCGGGCTATTACAAGGTCACGGCCCGGCGGCTCCACGCCGCGGTTCCCGGGAGCACCTTCGAGCTGTCACCCAAGGGTTTCCACGGCTCCATCCCTGCCGCCGTCAAGGAGCTGGTGACGGATATCTCGGAGTACTTCCGGGGCTAAGCTCCGCGGCTGAACCCTGCCAGGGCGGCATCTCCCAGGGCCTGCCACACGCTCTTGGGTTGAGTCGCGTGGTCCTTGGCTGCCAGCCAGTCGCCGTAGCGCGTAACGTCCTCCCCCTGCGCGGCCGCCACTGCATCGCAGGCGAACCCCACAGCCCTGGAACCGTCAGCCAGTTCCATCGATCCGAGCAGCATGGGTTCGGGCAGGGCAGCCAGGAACGCCCCCAGCCCGGCTTCGGAGACGAGCCACCGTTCACCCACAAGCTGGGCTCCGCCGTCCTCCGCACGGTACACCCCGGGCTTCGGCGGCACGGTGTCCAGGGACACCATCCGGTAGCGGGCCGCTGTGCGCACGGGGCCGGCCCAGGCGGCCCCGAGCGCCTCGAGTTGCGGAGCCAGCGGCTGCCCCTTGCGGTGGGCGCCGACCACCACCAGCGGGACAGCGACGGCGCCTGCAGCCACCGGCCAGGGAACGGACCACGACGCGTGGACAGTATCGTCCGGAGCTGCGGGCGCAGCACCGTCGGCGCAGAGCACCGGAAAGTCCGGGGTTGCCTCCAGGAGCCGGGCAATGTCCGCGGCGACGGCGTCGTCGAACGTCCGGCCCACTACGGTCAGACCGAACTGGGCGCCGTCCACTTCACCGGAAGGAACGGCAACGGCGCACAGGTCGAACAGGTTGCAGAAGTTCGTGTAGGTACCCATCAGCGAGTTCACTCCCACCGGGTCTACGACCACCTCGGCAAGGGTGGGGTGGAACGGGGCGGTGGGGACCAGCAGGGCGTCAAACCCTTCCAACTGCGCCATCGCCTGCTGCTTCAGTGCTTCCAGCTTCGCGGTGTCAGCGACGTACTGATGGGCAGGCACCTTCCCCGCCGCCCGGATGATGCCCGCCACCGTTGGGTCGAGGCCCGCCCGGGCGCCAGCGCCGCCGTCGGCTGCTTCAATGAATTCGCCGACGGCGGCGTAGCGCTCCGCCACCAGACCACCGTCATACAGCAGCCGGGCGGCCTTGAGGAAGGCATCGAATTCGATCGCCTCCGCCTCCACGCCCAACGCCTTAAGCCGGTCCACATTGCGGTGGAATTCGGCTGCCCAGGCCTCCGGCAGTGCCGGAAGTGACGCAGGGTACGCAACCCGCGGTTTCTCCGGCGCCGCCAGCCGGATGTCCGCCGGCCAGGCCCGGGATCCTCCCGCCATCGCGCCTATGGCACGTTCAGCCGTTGACAGGCGGCGGGCGAAGATGGTGACGGCGTCCCAGGATCGACAGGCTGGCACCACGCCGGCAGTGGACACAACGCCCAGGGTAGGTTTGATGCCCACGATGCCCTGCAATCCGGCAGGCACCCGTCCCGATCCTGCCGTATCCGTTCCGATGGCGATATCCACCAGGCCAAGTGCCACAGCGACCGCGGAACCGGAACTGGAGCCGCCGGAGATGTAGTCCGGCCGGCGGGAATCCCGGACCGCGCCGTACGGGCTACGCGTACCCACCAGGCCGGTGGCGAACTGGTCCAGGTTGGTGGCGCCCAGCACCAGGGCGCCGGCGGCGCGGAGGCGGGCCACCGGTTCTGCATCGTTCTCCGGCAGGTAGGCAAACCCGGGGCACCCCGCCGTGGTGGGGATTCCTGCGACGTCAACGTTGTTCTTGACGGCAAGCAGGAGCCCGGCCAGGGGCAACTCGGCGCCGCCCGCCACTGCTGCGTCAATGGCGGCGGCCTCCGCCAGCAGGTCATCAGCACCGCGGAGGGTGATCCAGATTTCCGGACGGTCCACTGTTTCCAGGGCGGCAAGGGCCGCCCTTGCGCGCGTGGTAGCGGCGCCGGTGGTTGCGGTGTTCATACTGCTGCCTCTTCCAGTTCGTGAGCTTCGATAACGGACACGAGCTCCGCATCCACGCTGCCGAGGACCACCACTGCTTCTCCCGCAACCACCTGCGAACCTGCGGCCGGCAGAACCTGCAGCACCACGCCGTCGCAGGGTGCTTCCAGGACGGTCTCCATCTTCATCGCCTCCAGGGAGACCATCGGCTGGCCCTGCACCACCCGGTCGCCTGGCTTCACGTCCACCTTCCAGACACTTGCAGCGAAGGGCGCAGCCACGAGGGAACCGCCTTCCGGAACGGTCACTTCATCGGCCACCGGTGAGATGACGGCGGCGAGCGCGTCGGCCCGGTCGAACTCGCCGGCATCGGCCCACGCCTGCCGCTCGACGGCGAACGCGCTGCCCTGTTTCTCCCGGAACGCCGCTATGGATTCGCGGTTCTCTTCGAGGAACACCTCATGCTCAGCCAGCGAGAACGTGCCGTCCTCGATCTCCACGCCGCGGCCGCGCCCGGCGGCCATGTCCGCGCGGAGGTCCAGGAGTTCCTCGGGGCTGACCGGGTACCAGGAGATCCGGTCGAAGAAGCGCAGCAGCCACGGCGAGCCGGGCTCGAACGGGGCGGACTCCGCGTAGCGCGACCAGACCTGGGTGGTGCGGCCAACGAACTGGTAGCCGCCCGGGCCTTCCATGCCGTAAATGCACATGTACGCGCCACCGATGCCCACCGCGTTCTCAGGTGTCCAGGTGCGGGCGGGGTTGTACTTGGTAGTGACCAGGCGGTGCCGCGGATCCAGCGGGGTGGCAACCGGGGCGCCCAGGTAGACGTCGCCCAGTCCAAGGACCAGGTAGTCCGCGTTGAAAACGGTGTCGAACACGTCATTGACCGAGTCCAGGCCGTTGATCCGCCGGATGAATTCGATGTTCCAGGGGCACCACGGGGCGTCGTCGCGGACGCCCGCCATGTAGCGTTCGATCGCCTCGCGGGTGGCGGGGTCGTCCCAGGACAGGGGCAGCCGGACCGTGCGGCTCGGGACCACCAGCTCGGAACTCGCCGGCAGTGCCGCCTCAATTTCCCGGACAAGGCCCAGCAAGCGGCTGGTGGAAAGGACCGAGGGATCAACCTTGACCTGCAGGGAGCGGATGCCCGGGGTGAGGTCCACGATGCCCGGCACGCGGAGCTGTTCGAGGTGCTGGTGCAGGGCGTGTACACGTGCGCGGAGCCCAAGGTCCAGGACCATTTCGCCGTACTCCACGAGCAGGTTGTCATCACCTGAGCGGCGGTAAGTGACCGCCGGCCTGCCGGTGCCTTCCGGCACCCGGCCCAGCACGCCGTCGTCGCCATCCCCGCGCGAGATGCTGACGGCCGGGGCGGAGGCCGCTGCGGTGATTCCGGCGGCGGTTACCTTCGCCACGTCCCCTGACCAGCTGGCGTCGCCGGGCAGGACCAGCTGCCGGCCCGGTCCCAAATCCTTGGCCGACGGCGCCTGGCTGGCCCGGACCGGAACGAACCGGACCTTGTCCCCCGGCCGGAGCTGGCCGAGCTTCCAGCGGTCGGCAGTTACCACGGTGACCGGGCAGACGAACCCGCCCAGGCTGGGACCGTCGGGGCCGAGCAGGATAGGGGTATCGCCGGTGAAGTCCAGGGCACCCACCGAGTACGCGGTGTCGTGGATATTGGACGGGTGCAGGCCGGCCTCGCCGCCGTCGGTCCGCGCCCAGCGCGGCTTGGGGCCGGTCAGCCGGACGCCGGTGCGGGCGGAGTTGAAGTGGACCTCATACTGAGAGGCATACAGCTCTTCGATGTCTTCGCGCTGGAAGAAGTCCGGAGCACCGTGCGGGCCTTCCGTCACGGCCAGCTCCCAGGTGGAGGCCAGCGCGGGCCGGCTGTCCAAGGGCACGGCTGCCGTGGGTGCCGCGCTTCGGGCACCTGCGGCGGGCTGTACAGCGCGGAGCACGTCGCCGGCGCGCAGGACCCGTCCGGCGTGCCCGCCGAACTGGCCCAGCGTGAACGTAGAGGCGCTGCCGAGGTACTCCGGAATGTCCAGGCCGCCCTGGAACAGGATGTACCCGCGGAGCCCATGCCCCGCCGCGGTGCCGACGTCGAGCGTTCCCCCCGCCGGAACCGTCACCGGCGCCCAGGAGGGCACCTCCGCCCCGTCGACAGTCACCGTTGCCTCCGCGCCGGTGACGCAGACGGTGGTGGGGTGGGTGAAGGTCAGGCTGGGACCGGTCATGGTGAATTCGAGGCCCGGAGTACCTTCCGGGTTGCCGAGGGCGATGTTTCCAAGCCGGAAGGACAGATCGTCCATGGGACCGCTGGGTGGAACGCCGATCTGCCAGAGTCCGGTCCGGCCGGGCCAGTCCTGGACGCTTGTCTGCAGGCCGGGGCGGCCTACGGTGATGCGCGGTTCGGGGTCGCCCACATTGTCCAGGGTGCTGGTGGAATGGTGGACCCGGCGGACCACGTCCAGGGCGGTGGCGGCGCGGAGCATCCCCAGGTTCGTTTCGATGCCGTCGATCCGGGTGCCGGTGAGCGCTGCGGCCAGCCGGGCAAAGGCCTCGGTGCGGCTTGCGCCGGAGGTGATGATCTTGCCCAGGAGGGGATCGTAATTGGTGGAAACTTCTGTACCTGTTTCCGCCCAGGCATCCACCCTCGCTTCTTCTGCCTCCGGGTAAACGGCGTTCGTGACGGTCCCGGCGCTTGGCTGGAAGCCGCGCGCAGGGTCCTCGGCGTAGACGCGGGCTTCCACGGCGTGGCCAGTCACAGGCAGGCTGTCCGGCAATCCTTCAAGGACGGTGGCGGCTTCGCTGCCGCCCTGGGCAAGACGGAGCATCCACTCCACGAGGTCCACGCCGGTGACGGCCTCGGTGACGGGATGCTCCACCTGCAGGCGGGCGTTGACCTCGAGGAAGGACGCCTCTTTGCGGGTGGAGTCGCAGACGAATTCAACTGTGCCGGCGGAGCGGTAGTTGAGGGAAGCGCAGAGTGCACGGGAGCTGCGGTGGAGTTCTTCCCGCAGCCCTTCCGGCAGGTCCGGGGCGGGTGCCTCTTCAAGGACCTTCTGGTGGCGGCGCTGGAGGGTGCAGTCCCGGTCGCCCAGGCTGACAACCCGGCCTTCGCCGTCGCCAAACACCTGGACCTCGATGTGGCGCGCATTTTCGACATACCGTTCGGCGAAGACGCCGGCCGTGCCGAAGCTGGCACCGGCCAGGCGGGCGACGCGCGGGAAGCTTTCCACCAGTTCAGCCTCGGTGCGGCAGACGGTCATGCCGATGCCGCCGCCACCGCCGGTGGCCTTGAGCATCAGGGGGAAGCCAATGGCGGTGCTGGCCGCGACGGCGTCGTCCACGTCCCGAAGCAGGCCGGAACCGGCGATCATCGGCACCCCGGCCGCCCGGGCGGCGTCGCGCGCGGTGTGCTTGGTGCCGAAGATGCGTAACTGCTCGGGGGTCGGGCCCACAAAGACGAGCCCGGCCGCTTCCACTGCCTCGGCGAAGGCGGCGTCCTCGGAGAGGAAGCCGTAGCCAGGGTGAATCGCCCCGGCACCGGCGGCTTTGGCGGCGCTGATCAGCGCGTCCACGCGAAGGTAGGACTCCTTCGCCGGGGCCGGCCCCAGAAGTACCGCTTCGTCGGCCAGCCGGACGTGTTTGGCGCCCCGGTCCGCTTCGGAGAATACGGCAACGGTCCGGAGTCCCAGCTTCTTCGCGGATTCGATGATGCGGCAGGCAATTTCCCCGCGGTTGGCAACCAGGAGGGTGTCGAAAGAATTCACAGCGCAGCCTCCGGCCGGGTGACGATCATGCGGACGGGGGTGGGGTTGAAACCGTTGCAGGGGTTGTTGACCTGTGGGCAGTTGGACACGAGCACCAGGGTGTCCACGTCTGCGCGCAGCGCCACCCGCTTTCCGGGGGCGGACAGCCCGTCCACGATTCCCAGGGCACCGTCCGGGTCCACGGGCACGTTCATGAACCAGTTGATATTGGACACCAGGTCCCGCTTGCCCAGGCCCCAGCGGGAGCCTTCGATCAGGAAGTTCTCCACGCAGGCATGCTGTTCACGGGTGTGCTGCCCGTAGCGGAGCGTATTGGACTCCTGCGAGCAGGCACCGCCGATGGTGTCGTGCACGCCCACCTCGTCAGCAACAACTGTCATCAGGGGCGCTCCAGTGTCCGCCCGCAGGACGGAGCCCGTGGTGAGGACGATCGACTGCTGCCGGGCGATGGTGACGGCCGCGGAGTACCGCACGGTGGTGTCGCCTGCGGCGTACAGCAGGCAGTCCACGGCCTGGTTGCCTTCGAGGTCAACGATGGTCAGTACGTCGCCGGCGGACACGACGGCGGACCAGGGGCCGCGCGCCTCGACGAGCTCGTCGAGGACCACGTCGCCGGGAGCCAGGGCAACGTCGCGGGGACCTGCTGCGGACGGGGTGTAGGTGGCGGTGTTCATCGGGCATTCCTTGCAGTCAGATCGTGTTCGGTGTTGTGCAGTGCCTGCAGGTGTTCGGGAGCCAGGGGCCCGGTGAGTGCACCGGATTCCAGTGCCGCCAGGTCCTGCGGCGCGTGCCAGGCAACGATGTCCACGGCGGTGCCCGTGAAGTCCGGGCGCGGGTCCAGCGGGTGGGCGGTATTGGCAAGGACCAGCACGGTGTCCATCTGGAACAGGAGTTCGACGGCGGCTCCCGGGCCGGCGCTGCCGGTGAAGGTGATGCTGCCGGCAGGGTCCACGCTGACGCACTTGAAGAGGGTCAGCGACGGTGCCACATCACGCGGGCCAAGCCCATTCTTGAGTGCTCCGAGGGTGAGCAGTTCGCGGGCGGCAGGGGACGCACTGTGGGCGGTTCCCGCACCGTACCGTGCCGTGTTTCCTTCCAGGGTAGTGGCACCCGTCAGAGCGTCGTGGCGGGAGGACGTATCGGTGACAATCGTGGCCATCAGGCGGCCGGCGTCGGAAAGCAGCGGGTGGCCCGTGGAGGGATAGGCCTGCCAGGGCACCTTGACGGTGTCCGCGATGTTGAGCCGTTCGTGCAGTGCCCCGGCGCGGTAGAGGAGGGCGTGCACGCAGGCATCGCCGGACGTGTCCGTGAGCCTGATCCGGGTGCCGCGCGCCAGTGTCATGGTGGTGTAGCGGCCGAAGGCCAGTGATTCGGCCCAGGTGAGCGTGTTCGCGGCGGCACCGTCAAGGCCTGCAGTCAGGCGTTCCGGGGCGGAGGCGGCGGGCACGTATCGCATGGTGTCAACGGTCCTGCCGTGCTGCTCCCTGGCGTGCGCGCGGGCGCCTGCCGTGGTGGCGGTGCCGGCCGTTGCGGGGCTTTCGGTTATTTGTGTCATGTCAATCCCGTGTTGTTCTGAAGCGCGGTTTGTTGCGCGTGGTTGTTCCGGAAGCGTGCGCGGAGCGCCGGCACGTCAGGCCTTCGAAGCCAGGTTCCGCCGTCGGACCCACACCCCTAGGAGCAGGACCACGGCGACCATCAGAGGCGCTGAGTAAAGGAGGATGCCGTTTTCGCCGGACGGGTCGTAGACCTCGGGCCTGGGCCAAGCCAGGTTGACCACCATCAGGGCCCCGTAGAGGACGGCGAGGATGTTTACCGGGAGCCCCCAGCGTCCCAGGGAGAACAGTCCGTCCGGCAGCGCCTGCCCCGCCCGGTTCCAGTCTCCGCGGAGCCTGTTGAGGAGCTGCGGCACGGTGACCAGGAGGTAGGCGATGTAGACCATGACAATGCAGACGCTGCAGAGGGTGGTGAACAGGGCCGCGTTGCCAACGTTGATGGCAAGGACGCCGACGGCCAGGGCACCGATTGCGATCGACGGCCACATGGGAGTGCCGCGGGTGGGGTGGACCGAGGAGAGCAGGGCGGAGGCGGGCAGCTTGCCGTCGCGTGCCATGGAGAACACCAGCCGGGAACCTGCGGTCTGGATGGCCAGGGTGCAGACGAAGATGGCGATGGCAACGTCGACCAGCAGGACCTTGCCCCAGAACGTGCCCAGGACGGCGGTGAGCACGTAGGGCAGGCCCTCGGTCGCGAGGCGGCCGTCGTCGAGGCTGGGTGCGGCCATCAGGGCGGTGATGATCATCAGGGCTCCGCCGATGCCGGAGATGAGCAGGGCGGAGAGGATGGTGCGCGGAGCCGTGCGGCGCGGGTCCTTGGTTTCTTCCGAGAGCTCGCCGGCGGAATTGAAGCCCACCATGACGTAGGCGGCCATCAGGCCGGAGACAAGGAAGGCTCCCACGGCGCCGAGGTCCGAGCCCTGAATCATCGTGGTATCCGCGACGACCTCAGGTCCACGCTGGGCCGCGCTGATGAGGGCGAGGATAACGGCCGCGACGCCCACGATCTCGCAGGTGACGCCCACTGAATTTACGTGGGCCATGAGCTTCACGCCGAGTGAGTTGATGATGGTGGTGGCCACCAGGAGCACTGCTCCGAGGATGACGGCGTTGGCGGCACCGCTGACGGTGTTGAGCGCCGGATCGCCGCCAACAATCTGGAAGCCGTCCCAGAGCTGGGGCAGCACCACCTGCAGGGCGATTGCGGCGGCTGCGGCGGTCACCACCTGGGCAATGGCCATGAACCAGCCGGCGAACCAGCCCACGCCCTCTCCCCCGACGCGGCGGGCCCACTGGTACACGGCTCCGGACAACGGGTAGCGGGCTGCCAGTTCGGCAAAGTTCAGGGCCACGAGGAACTGGCCCACCAGGACCACCGGCCAGGTCCAGAAGAAGGCCGGCCCCGCGAAGGAGTAGCCGAAGGCGAACAGCTGGAAGATGGTGGTCAGGATCGAGACGAAGGAAAAGCCGGCAGCAAAGGAAGCGTAGCGGCCGAGTTTCCGGTGGAGGGTGGGTTCGTAGCCAAGGGACGTCAGATCCGCGTCGTCCGCGTGGACGGCGGGAGCAATGGTTGAGGTCATCGGATTCTCCGGGGGCTGGAATGGCGAGGGGCCGCCGGTATTGCAGCACTCGGCCGAGAGCTGCGGAATACCGGTCAATTGATAGTTTTCCAGCGCGATGTCCCCAACTAGTTTCGCCTTTGTAAAAGGCGCATGGACATCTTGTTTCCACAGTATTTCCGGCTCCTCACCTCGAACCCGGGCGGCGAAGTTGTACCCGCCTGGGTGCAAGAATGATGCCGTGACTTCAGCCGGACCGGGACGCCCCCGCAACCAACAGCCCTCCAGGCCAGGGGCAACTGCCCGGGACGAAATCCTGGATGCGGCGGCCGAGCTTTTCACGACGCACGGCTTCGCCAACACTTCCACCCGGTCCATAGCCGACGCCGTGGGGATCAGGCAGTCCTCGCTGTACCACCACTTCAAGACCAAGGACGACATCCTCGAGGACCTGCTTGAGGGCACCGTGCTGGCCGGGCTGGCGTTTGCCCGCGCGGTAACTGCCCTGCCCAACGGTGAGTCGACTCCGGGAAGCCGGCTTCACGCCGTCGCCCTTTATGACGGCACGCAACTGTGCAGCTCCCGGTGGAACCTCGGAGTCCTGTACCACCTGCCCGAAGCCCGCGGCGGCCGGTTCGCACGGTTCCTGGCGGAGCGGCAGGAACTGCGCAACCTGTACGGGGAACTGGGCGCCCTCCTGTCCCCTGCCGCCCCCGCCGCAGTTTCGGGGAACCCGGGCGATCTTGCGTTCCGCCTCGTCGAATCCCTGGTCAACCTGCGGGCCGACGGAATGGCAACATCCGATTCTCCGCTTCAGGCGGCCGATGCCGGGCTCATTCTGTGCGGGCTGGGCAATGAACTGCCGGCCATCCGGGGCCAGAGCACTGCCCTCATCGCCCGCCTGGGCTGAACAGTCCGTGCGCCCGCTGCGGCTTCTGTCTCCGAGGAGGGCAGCGTCCATGATGCCAGCACTCAGGTACCTCGGCTAGGCTCGGAACATGACGCGCGAGAACATCCACACCCCCGACGGCGGCACACTCGAGCTCTTCTCCACGGGCGCGGAACTGGCGTCCGCCGGCTCCGGCGTGGTGGTGGTGCCGGCCTCCATGGTCACCGCGGCCGACTATACGAAGTTTGCGCAGAAACTCAGCGCAGCCCTGGGCCGTCCGGTGCACACGTTCAACCGCCGCGGCCGCGGTTCCTCATCACCGCAGGCCGAGGACTACACCCTTGACGCGGACATCCGGGACCTCAACGCCGTCATGAAGCACACCTCCAGCACCGACGTGTTCGGGCACAGCTTCGGCGGTGCCGTGGCCCTGCACGCGGCCCGCACGCTTCCGGTGGAGCGGCTCGCGGTCTATGACCCCGCCGTCTCCGTCAACCACAGCGTCAAAGCCGACTGGACCGCCGAATACGAGCGCGCCACGGCCGCCGGGGACGACGACCGCGCCCTGGCCGTGCTGACCAAGGGCCTGGAAACCGGCGGCGCGTTCTCGCGGATGCCGCTGTCCATGCTCACCATTGCCAACAAGCTCACGGCCGGCACGCACGTGGGCAAGCAGATGCGTGAACTGATGCGCACCGGTGTCCGGGAAATCAAGGCGATCATTGCCGCGGACATGCCTGCCGAACCGTTCCTGGCGCTGCCGCTGGAAACCCTGATCGTGGTGGGCGAAAAGAGCCCGGCCTACTTCGGGGTGGCGTGCGGGCAGATCCACGACGTCCTGTCCGGTTCCAGCTACACCATCCTGCAGGGCTCCGGCCACGACGGCGTACTCCGCGCACCGGACAAGCTGATCACCGAACTCAGCGACTTCTTCGCCGGCTGACCCCGCCCACAGCAACGCGGGGTCACTTCGCGCCCCTTCCGGTGGCCTGGAAGGGGGCGGAGTGACCCCGCGTTGGGGGTAAAGGTGGGGTGAGAGTGGCGTGGTGGGTTAAGACAGCCGGATGGGGCTAGTGGCCGCCGTGGGCGGGGCCGGCGCCTTCCGTCTTGCGCATCATCGCTGAGAGTACGACGGCGGCGAGGGCTATGACGGTTGCCGTCAGGAATGCGGCACTCATCCCCGCGACGATGCCCGACGACGCGGAAACCACGGCAAAAATGGACACCAGCAGCGCCGTGCCGGCTGCGCCTGCCACCTGCTGCGTGGTGCTCATGATCGCCGACCCGTGTGAGTACAGGTGCGGCGGCAGCGGGTTAAGGCCGGTGGTGAACGCGGGAGTGAACAGCAGCGCCAGGCCGAAGCTCAGCACAACGTGGAGGCTGACGATCCACCAGACCGCGGTGCCGGCGTCGAGCATGGAGAACTGCCACAGGGACAGCACCATCAGGACCGACCCTGTCACCGTGAGCGGCAGCGGACCGACCTTGTCGAAAAGCCGGCCGATGAACGGGCCCAGCAGGCCCATGGCCAGGCCGCCCGGGAGCAGGGCCAGGCCGGTCTCCAGCGAACCGAGGCCGCGGATTTCCTGCAGGTAGAGCGGCAGCAGGATGACGCCGCCGAACAGCGCCATCATGGCCACCACCATCAGCAGCACGGAGACAGTGAACATGCGGAAGTTGAAGGCGCGGAGGTCCAGCAGCGGGGCCTCGGCCTTCTGCAGCCGGAGCTGGCGGAGCACAAACACCGCGAGGCTGACCACGCCGATCACCAGCGCGCCGATAGCCACAGGGCTGGGGCCGCTCTGGCCGCCGTGTCCGCCGCCGATCTGGCTGAGGCCGTAGACCAGGCCGCCAAAGGCCGGGACCGTCAGCAGCACGGAGAGGAAGTCGAGCTTGGTCTTCTCCGTTTCGCCGACGTTGGTCAGGTACTTGGCGCCGATCGCCAGGGCCGCGAGCGCCACCGGAAGGACGAACACAAACATAAAGCGCCAGGTGAAGTGTTCCAGGATCAGTCCGGAGACCGTGGGGCCCATGGCCGGCGCCACGGAGATGGCGATGCTGACGTTGCCCATCACGGCGCCGCGCTTGGCGAGCGGGACCAGGGTGAGGATGGTAGTCATCAGCAGCGGGAGCATGATGGCCGTACCGCCGGCCTGGATGATGCGGGCCAGGAGCAGGACTTCGAAGCCCGGCGCCACAGCTGCCAGCGCGGTTCCGCCGGCGAACAGGCCCATGGCCAGCATAAAGACGGCGCGCGTGGACAGGCTCTGGAGGATGAAACCGGTGGTGGGGATGACCACGGCCATGGTGAGCATAAAGCCGGTGGACAGCCACTGCACGGTGGGCGCGTCCACGCCGAGGTCCACCATCAGCCGCTGCAGGGCAACGTTCATGATGGTTTCGTTGAGGATCACCACGAATGTTGCCACCAGCAGCGTGGCGATGATGGTCACCGATTCGCGGGACATCTTCACCGGTGCGGACGGCTGCGCCTCAGCGGCCTGCACGGGCTCGCCGTGGGCGTCAGAAGAGACTTTTGTAGACATAAGTGTTCCCTCAGGGAGTTTGAGTTTGGTGGCAGGCGAGCATCGTCGCTGCAGATTCCAACACTCTACCCGGTGGAGTAATTCCTCCGGCGGGTATTTTTCTTAACCCTGGGGGAACAGTTCGGTTCAGGCGGTCTGGCCGGCGTGCTGGCCTTCCGAGATTTCCTCCACCAGCTTGCTGTTGAAGGCCGGCAGGTCTTTCGGGCTCCGGCTGGTGACCAGGCCCTGGTCCACCACCACTTCCTGGTCGCTCCAGTTGGCGCCTGCGTTCTTCAGGTCCGTCTGGAGCGTGTGGTAGGAGGTGACGTTCCGGCCGCGGACCACGCCGGCGTCGATCAGGAGCCACGGCCCGTGGCAGATCGAAGCCACCGGCTTATGCTGCTCGAAGAAGGCCCGGGTGAAGTTCTGGGCGTCCTTGTCCACCCGGAGGTGGTCGGCGTTCACCACACCGCCGGGAAGCACCAGGGCGTCAAAGTCCTCCGCGTTGGCGTCGGCCACTGTCAGGTCGACGTCGAACGTGTCGCCCTTCTCGGTGCCCTTGAAGCCCTGCAGCTTGCCGCTCTTGAGGGCCACCAGGGTGGGTTCGCCGCCGGCGTCCTTGACCGCCTGCCAGGGGCTGGTGAGTTCGACCTGCTCCACGCCGTCCGTCAGCAGGAATGCGATCCTCTTGCCTGCGATGCTGTGTTCTGACATTTTTCCTCCTCTGGTGAGGCGGCCGCAGCACAGGGAAGCGCGCGGTGTCCGCCTGGAGAGTTGTTTTGCCTGACAGCATCCAGCCTAGGAAAGCCCAAAGTAATAAGCAAGCTGACTACTTTGGGCTCTCCCCGGCTCATGCCCCCGGGGTCAGGAAACGGCGCGGATCCGAACGGCGATGAACTGCCGCCCGGGAAGCTCAACCCGGAACCGGCCTTCCACCGTGCCGGGAAGTGTCTCCACTGTCATGTTCCAGGTGTCGATGATGTCCACGTGGTACTTACGCCCGGCCGGCATCACGAAGTTCCGGTACGTGGGCTGATTGAAGCCGAAGTAGCTGAGCTCGTACTCGTACCGGATGCCGGCGGTGGGGACGTCCCAGGCGCTGGGCAGCGGGTCCAGGAATCCGCCCGGTGTCTCGTCCAGGATGCGGCGCAGGAATGCGATGCGTTCGGGGCTGGTGCCGTGGAATTCCCCGCCCTTGGCCCACCACAGGATGTCCCCGGCGTGCATGTACGTTTCGCCGTGGCCCACGTAGCCGCCGCGGATGGCGCCCTCCCAGAACCGGCGGGTCATTTCCTCGCCGGTGATGTTGCCCCAGCCCTGGTCGATGTTGCCTTCGTAGGCGCACTCGTCGATCACCACCGGCTTCTGCCAGCGGTCGCGCCACTCCCCGGTGAACTCGGCGGTCTTGTGCACGTCCTGGCGCTGGATGCTGCTGTGGGTGATCCAAGGCCGGCTGTAGTCGTAGAAGTCCTGGCAGTTGTGGATGGACAGCAGATGGCCGCTGGGGTCGTTGGCCTGGACAATCCCGGCGAAGCGCTCCCAGTCCTCGGTGGTCTTGCGGAACAGCAGGTCGTATTCGTTGGCCAGGGACCACCAGATGTTCCGGTGCGCAGCCAGCCGGGCCACCACGTACTTGAGGTAGCGGTCGTCCTGGCCCGGGGTCATGGTGGAGAAGCCCCAGCGGTCGTAGGCGTGGAAGAGGATGAGGTCGGCTTCGATGCCGAGTTCGTCCAGCTGGCTGATGCGCTGTTCGAGGTGGCGGTAGAACGCCGGGTTGGGCCGCTCGTAGTCGAAGCCGCCAGCCAGGGAGCCTTCGAACGGGTACAGGTCCGGTTCGTTCTCGTTGAACAGGTACGACTTGGGGAAGACGCACATCCGCATCTTGTTGAACGGTCCCGCGGCCAGCGTGTCCAGGGTCTGCTTTTCCAGGGCTTCGCCCTGGTGGGTCCAGGCGTAGGCTGTGGTGCCGATCGGCAGGTAGGGGGTGCCGTCGTCGTACGCGAAGTGGAAGGTGCGGGCCACCCGCACCACTCCCCTGGCCCCTTCCGCGGCGTCCGCCGCATGGAACGAGCCGGTGACGCCGTCGAGCGAGCGGGCGTTGCTGGACGTGGTGAAAGTCCAGTCCCCCGCTTCCGGGACCAGGAGCCTGACTTTGTACGTCCCGTCGCCGTCGTAGAAGCCCGGGACGCTGAGCACCTTGCCTGAGGGTGCGGTGAACACGGCGCGGAGGTCGACGTCGGTGAACGGGTTGCCGTGCGAGGGCCCGGCGAAGGTGGCTTCGAAGCGTTCCTGCGCTGCCGCCGTCGCGGGCAGGGAAACAGCGGCGCTGCCCCGCTCCACGGTTTCCGGCTCGTAGCCGGCGGCGGGGGCGGGAATGTCGACGGCGGCTGCCGCGGCGCGCTGTGCCACGGTGTCCTCCGGTTCCAGCCCGCCGATCAGGCGGAGGATCTCCGCCACCTCGGCGGGCTTCCCTTTCAGGGCTTCCTCGGTGCCCAGGATCATGCCCACCTCGTGGAAATACAGGGTGTGCAGCAGGGGGTTGTTGGTCAGCGAGGGGACGTGCTCGCTCAGGATGCGGTTGCCTTCGGCGTGCCGCATCACAAAGTACAGCGGGCTTTCGGCGGTGAAAGTTGTCATCGGGGCCTTCTTGGTTCGGGACGTACGGAGTTCAGGAGTCTTCAGGGGCGCCGGCGGCGCGGTTGCCGGTGAGGGCCTGCAGCGCGGCGGCGATGTCCTTCTTGACGGCGGGCTGGGTGAAGAGCAGGCCCTGGTCCAGCGAGGTCTGCCGGTACCAGACGGTGTCCTTGCGGAAAGCAGCAGCCCCTGCCGGATCATGCGCGTCGATGGCCTGCCACACTGCCGCGTAGGCCTCGGGATCGTCCATGATGTCCGCCAGCGGGGTGTCCAGCGAGGTGGCGCCCGGTTCAGCTGCGGGCCCGGCGTCGGGAACGTCCCAGCTGTGCCGGCCCGAGCCCGCAACAAACTCCGCGGAGCCGTCCGGGAGCGAGACCACGGCGGTGGTGCCCGGCGGCACGGTGGCCTCCACCAGGATCCGGTCCCCCACCCGCTTCCAGGCGACGCGGGCCAGGCCGTAGGGCGTCTCGTGCGACGTCGAGGCGTGCGCCAGGCTGTTGAGCGGACGGGGTGCGATGCGCAGCTTCCGGTACCCGGGCGCCGCCGGGGCAAGGCCTGCCACGGTGCGGTGCATCCAGTCGGCGATGGCGCCCAGCGCGTAGTGGTTGAAGGAGGTCATTTCGCCGGGGTTGACGCTGCCGTCCTCGAGGATGGAGTCCCAGCGTTCCCAGATGGTGGTGGCGCCCTGGGTGACCGGGTACAGCCAGGACGGGCATTCGGTCTGGGTGAGCAGCCGCTCGGCAGCATCCAGGTGGCCCGTGACCGTCAGTGCGTCGGCGATCAGCGGGGTTCCCACAAACCCGGTGGCGATCCGGTAGCCGCCCAGCCGGGCGAGTTCGGCGAGGCGGCCGCCCAGGGCCTGGCGCTGGGCCGGATCGGTGCTGATGCCGAACATCAGGGCCAGCGAGTAGGCCGTCTGGGCGTCCGAAACCATCCGGCCGGAGGGCGTGACGTACTCGGCCAGGAATGCCTGCCGGGTCTCCTCGGCGAGCGCAGAGTATTTGCCGTGGTCGGCGTCGTTCCCCAGTACGGCGGCCGCCTGGGCCACGAGGTCCAGGGAGCGGAACAGGTAGGCGCCGGCCACAATGTCGCCGTGGGTGCGGGCGGCACCGGGCTTGTCCGGCGGAGCGGCGGGGTCGAGCCAGTCGCCGAGCTGCATCTGGCCCTGCCACAGACCGGAACTGTCGCGGACCTTCAGAAGGGCATCAGCCCAGTCCCGCATGCTGGCATATTGCCGGCGGAGCAGGCCGGTGTCGCCGAAGCGCTCAAGCAGCACCCAGGGGACCACCGTGGCGGCGTCACCCCAGGCAGCCACCGGTGATTCGAGCATGCCCAGGACGGACGGCACAATGATGGGGACCACGCCGTCGCGGTGGCCCTGTTCGAGCGCAAGGTCCTGCAGCCAGGAGTCCAGGAAGCCCAGCGAGTCGTACAGGTAGCTGGCGGTGGGGCTGAAGACCTGGATGTCGCCGGTCCAGCCCAGCCGCTCGTCACGCTGCGGGCAGTCGGTGGGCAGGGCCAGGAAGTTGCCGCGCATCCCCCAGAGGGCGTTTTCGTGCAGCCGGTTCAGCAGCGGGTCGGAGCACTCGAACCAGCCCGTGCGGCGCATGTCGTTGTGGATCACGACGGCGGTGATCGCCGCCGGGTCCAGCTCACCGGGCCAGTTGTCCACCTGGGCGTAGCGGAAGCCGTGGAACGTGAAGCGCGGCTCCCATTCCTCCACGGCTGCGTCTCCGATTCCGCTGCCGGCGAGGGTATAGGTGTCGGTGGCAGCCGCCTGGCGCAGCGGGCGGAGGGACAGTTCGCCGTCCTCGAGGACTTCGGCATGCCGGAGGGTGATGGTGCGGCCCGCCTCGCCGGAGACCC
This sequence comes from Arthrobacter sp. BE255, assembly GCF_031457335.1. NCBI lineage: Bacteria > Bacillati > Actinomycetota > Actinomycetes > Micrococcales > Micrococcaceae > Arthrobacter > Arthrobacter sp. BE255. Next base: position 273,824 of record NZ_JAVDWK010000002.1, read on the forward strand.
GGATCCGGAGCCGGCCCACGAGGTTCTGGCCGAAGTCCAGCACCGTGGCGCCGGAGGGTGTGGTCAGGACATCCCTGACGGGCAGTTCCTCGATGCGGCGCACGGGCGGGGCGATGGCCGGCGTGGCCTCCGCCCAGGCACTCGCGGTGACCGGCGCGGGGAGCCAGTGGGCGTCGTCGAAACCGGGTTTTGACCAGCCTGCTTCGGCGCGCCGGGCGTCGAAGGCTTCGCCGGCGTAGATGCCGCTGGACACCAGCGGGCCGCCGGTGAAAGCCCGCCAGCCCGGGCCGCCGGCCACGGTTTGCCGCGTCCCGTCCGCGTAGACGAGGTGCAGTTCCACCTTGGCCGCGGGCTGTTCACCGTAGAACGGTTTGGCGAAGCCGTGGAAGCCGTACTTTTCCGTGAACCAGCCGCCAGCGAGCCAGACGCCGATGGCGTTGGCGCCTGGAGCCAGCAGCGCCGTGACGTCGGTGGTTTCGTGGTTGAGCCGGTCCGCGTAGGCCGTCCAGCCCGGCTTGAGGATCTGGTCATCCACTTCCGTGCCGTTGATTTCGGCCTGATAGACCCCGTGTGCGGTGGCGAACAGCGTGGCTTTAGCCAGCCCCTCCCCAACGGTGAATTCGTAGCGCAGCTGGCCCGGCTGCCCCAGCCGCTGTTCTTCCCCGGCCGGGAACGGGAGGCCGATCGCTTCCGCCTCCCACGGTCCGTCCACAAAGCCGCCCGCCAAAACCAGGGGCGCGCTCCAGTCCGTCGTGCCGCCGTCGTTCCCGGTGACCCTGACTTCCACCGCCACCTGCTCGCCAGGCGCGATTGGCCCGAAGGGCCACTCAACGAGCACGGACTCGGCGCCCGCGAGCACCGCAGACTCCGTCGCCCCGCCGCGCGTGAGCCTGAACTCGGCCCGAACCTGCAGCCAGTCCGTGCCCGCAGTGTCCGTAACCCAGCTGAGCCGGGGCCGCGGCCCTGCCACGAACGGGGTGTCCGTCCGGTACTCCGCGCTCAACCGGCTGACGGCGGTCTGCTGGCGGGTGGCTGACTGCGGTGTCAGGGTCGTGTTTGTCACGGAGGGCCTTTCGAGCGGAAGAGCTAAGGGGCGGGAGGGCACTGGGATTTCTAGCGGGGTTCGCGGCCTTCGCTGCGGAACCAGTCGAACGAGACCGTGCCGCTGCTGGCGAAGACGCCGGCGACCCGTCCGGTGAAGGACGCGGCGGTCTCGGCCGAGAGGTACCGGCCGTCGAGTTCGGCCAGGGTCACCGGTTCGCCGTTGATGACGGCCTGCAGCGCGATGGTGTCCGAGCTCAGGCTGCCGATGGCGTTGTCCGGGTTTGGTTCCCGGGTTTCGATCCGCAGTTCAAGTGGGCCGCCGGGCGCCGGGCGGGTCCAGGCCTGTTCGATCGAGGAGATCCGGGCCCGGGCGGTGACCGTGGTCCCGTCCGTTTCTATCGAGTAGTGGTGGGCTTCGTCGTAGCGGACCGCCAGCCCGCCCGAGCCGTTCTCCCCCGCATCCATCAGGGCGGCGATGGTCTCCACCTGGGACTGCTGGCGGCGGCCCAGGAACGCTGGCCGGGCGTCGTCGAGGCTGGTGCCGTCGCTGGTGAGCGTGAGGCGGCCCGGGACTTTTTCGGTGGAGGCAAACGCGCCGGGGAAGCGCCGGACGGCGATCCAGCCGCCGTCGAGCTCTGCGTCCGCAAAGTCATCTTCGAACGCGTTCCCGCCCTCGCGGGGGTTCAGGATGACCGGCTCCGCGACGGGCCAGCCGTCCTCCCAGGTGACCGGGGTGATGAACGTTTCCCGGCCGAGGGCGGAGAAGGCGCGGGTCATGCCCTTGGGCCGCATGCCGAGGAGCACCATGGCCCAGCCGCCGTCGGGGGTTTCCACGAGGTCGCCGTGGCCGGTGTTCTGGATGGGCCGGTCGGTGCTGCGGGCGCTCAGGATGGGGTTGGCAGGGTTGGACTCGAACGGTCCGGCCGGGGAGGTTCCGCGGGCGATGCTGACGCTGTGGCCGCGCTCGGTGCCGCCCTCGGCGATCATGAGGTACCAGTAGTCGCCCCGCTTGTAGAGGTGCGGCGCTTCGGGGAACATCAGGCCGGTGCCGGACCAGACGCTGCGGGGTTCTTCGAGCGCCTTGCCTGCCTCGAGGTCGACGCGGACCTGGAGGATGCCGCCGTGCTCGTTGATGGTTCCGGTGACGGTGTCCAGCCCGGAGTAGGTCATGAAGGCGGTGCCGTCCTCGTCCCAGGCGAGGTCCTGGTCGATGCCGATGGCGCCCTCGATGGCGAGTCCGTCGCTCCACGGGCCCGCGGGATCCTTGGCCGTGAACACCAGGGTGCCGCGTGCCATGGCGTCGGTGACGGCCACGTAGAACAGGCCGTCGTGGAAGCGGATGGTGGGAGCCCAGGCGCCGCCGAGGGTGGGCACGTCGCGGGAATCCAGCTGCCCTTCACGGTCCACCACGTGCCCGATCCGGGTCCAGCTGACCAGGTCGGTGCTGTGGTAGACGGGGATGCCGGGCAGGTATTCAAACGTGGAGGTGGCCAGGTAGTAGTCCCCGCCCACCTTGACGATGCTGGGGTCCGGATTGAAGCCGGGGATCAGCGGGTTGGGCAGGTTCATGCTGCTCCCTCCTGGGAGAGGTGGGTCAGGGTCAGGGTGGTTTCAAGCGGCAGGTCGGTGACGGACGTGCCGATATGCAGGGTGTAGTTGCCGGGTTCGTAGGTCCAGCCCTTGTCCCAGTAGGCCAGGAGCCGGGTGGGGACCTCGACGACGGCGGTCACGGTTTCGCCGGGTCCGGCCCATACGGGGGCGGAGGCGACGAGCCAGCGGACCGGGCGGTCGACGGCGGAGCCGGGCTTTTCGGCGTAGACCTGGACGACGTTCTTCCCGGGCCGAGTTCCGGTGTTGGTCAGGGTGACGGTGACGGGGACGACCGCACCGGGTGCGGCGTCGGCGGGCGCGTCCGCGGTGTCCAGGGTCCAGTCGGTGTAGCCGAGGCCGTAGCCGAATTCATAGGCGGGGGTGGTGCCGGCTTTGAGCCAGGCCCGGTAGCCGATGTGGATGCCTTCGTCGTAGGTCAGCGTCCCGTCCGGGGCGGGGGTGACGTTGATGACGGGCACGTCCTCCTGGGTGGCGGGCCAGGTGGTGGGCAGCCGGCCGCCGGGTTCGCTGGCGCCGGTGAGGATGTCGGTGAGGGCATGGCCGAATTCCTGGCCGCCGAAGTAGCCGATCAGGGTCGCGGCCACTTCGTTGCGCCAGGGCAGCAGGACCGGGGATCCGGAGTTCACGATGACGATGGTCCGGGGGTTGGCGGCGGCGACGGCGTGGACCAGGCGGTCCTGCAGGCCGGGCAGTTCCAGGCAGGTGCGGTCGTAGCCTTCGGATTCGACGCGGGAGTTGGTGCCCACCACAACGACGGCGATCTCGGCCGCGCGGGCGGCCTCCACGGCGTCGCGGATCAGGGCGTCCGGGTCGGCGTCGTCCGCTTCCACGCCGATGGTGATGGCCAGGGCGTTGGACAGGGCACCTTCGCGGTCATTGGTGTCGAGTTCGATCCGGACCTCGAGGGGGACGCCGGCCGTGGCCTGGACTGCGACGGACGCTGAGGGCGGGGCCAGGAACGCCGCGCCGAGGTCGGTGCCGGTGGCTTCGATGGTGGCCTCGCGGGCCAGTGTCCCGTCGACGAAGATCCGGCCGTGGCCCACCGTGGAGAAGCCGAGGCGGACCGGGCCGGTCTCGTCCGGGGTGTAGATGGTGTGGAACTGGACGGTGGAGGACGCGGCGATGGGCGCGTCGCCGCCGAACCAGACCAGGGCGGTGGAGCGGCGGTCCTCGGCGAAGAGTTCCTCGCCGTTGGTGTCCAGGAACCGGACCCGTACGCCGGGGGCCCCGGTGGCGGGGTTGGTGATCTGTTCCAGCGGCAGTTCGGCGATGCCTTCCTGCACCACGGCGCCCACACTGTAGGTCACGTTGTCCTTGCCGAAGGCGGCGCGGATCCCGTCCAGCGGGGTGACGATCTTTTCCGGCACCACGGTGGCGGACCCGCCGCCCTGGGTGCGGGCGTAGCGGGCGTTGTGCCCGATTACCGCGACCGTCGTGACCGCGGCAGGATCCAGCGGCAGCACGCCGTCGTTCTTCACCATGACGGTACCGGCGGCGGAGGCCTCGCGGGCGAACGCGATGGGGTCCTCGCGGTCCACCGGTTCGGCGGCCACGGGGTCGAAGCCTTCGAGGGCCCCGACGCGGGCGGCGAGCTGCAGGATCCGGAACACCTTGCGGTCGATCGCGGCCTCCGGGACCTGGCCGGATTTCACGGCCACCACCAGGGCTTCGCCCCACGGGCCGTCCGGGCCCGGCATGGCCAGGTCCTGGGAGGCGTTCGCGGAGTTGATGCTGCGGACGGCGGTCCAGTCGCTGATCACCACACCGTCGAAGCCCCATTCGCTGTTCAGCGGGGTTTCCAGCAGGTCGTTTTCGGTGGCGGTGGCGCCGTTGATCGAGTTGTAGGCGCTCATCACCAGCCATGCCTTCGACTCAACGATGGCCTTCTCGAACGCGAGCAGGTAGAGCTCGCGCAGCGGCCTGTCGCCGACCTTGACGTCCACGGTGAAGCGGTCGGTTTCGGAGTCGTTGGCGATGTAGTGCTTCGGGGTGGCGCCCACGCCGTTGCGCTGCACCCCGGCCACGTACGCTGCGGCGAGCTCGGCGGTGAGGACGGGGTCCTCGCTGAAGGCCTCGAAGTGGCGGCCGCCCAGCGGCGAGCGGTGCAGATTAATGGTGGGGCCAAGGACCACGTCCACGCCCTTGCGGCGGGCCTCGACGGCGGACGCGGCGCCGAGCCGGTCAGCGATCGCCGGATCCCAGGACGAGCTGATCGCGGCGGCCGACGGGAAGTTCATGGACGGCTCACGCTCATCCCAGACCTCGCCCCGGACCCCGGTGGGCCCATCGGAGAAGAGCATCCGGCGCAGGCCGATCTTCTCCAGGGGCCACGTGGTCCAGAAGTCGCGGCCGGTCAGCAGCTGGACCTTCTCTTCGAGCGTCAGGTCAGCCAGGAGGGACTTCAGCCGGGCGTCAGTGGTCTGGTCAGTGGTCTCGTCGGCGTTCGGATCAGTGGTGAGGGTTTCCATGGTGGCTTTCTTGGCTGTTCCTGCGTTGCACGTGTCATGGCTGACGCAGTGTTGATGAGGCGGCTGTCTGTCCCGGAGCCCGGAGCCCGGAGCCCGGGGCCCGGGGCCCGGGGGTCAGGCGACGCCGGCCTGGACGTCCTGCTGGTGCTGGAGTTCCAGGAGCCGGAGCCTGTCGGCGCGGTGTTTGGCCTGCCGGTCGGGGTCAGGAATCGGCGCGGCCATAAACAGACGCTGGGTATAGGGGTGTTCGGGCGCCCCGGTGACCTGTTCGCCGTCGCCCCACTCCACGATCTCGCCGTGGTACATCACGGCCACGCGGTGGCTCAGGTGCCGGACGACAGCGAGGTCGTGGGAGACAAAGAGGTAGGCGACGCCGGTGCGTTCCTGGATCTCGATGAACAGTTCCATGACCCGGGCCTGGGTGGAGAGGTCCAGGGCGGAGACGGGTTCGTCGCAGACAATCAGTTTCGGGTCCAGGGCCAGTGCCCGGGCGATCGCGACGCGCTGGCGCTGGCCGCCGGAGAATTCCCGCGGCAGCCGGTGCGCTGCGCCGTGCGGCAGCCGGACCTGGTCCAAAAGCTCCGCGACCCGCTTGTTGGCGGCCTGCCGCTCCACTTTGCGGACCGTGAGCGGCTCGGTGAGGATCTGCTCAATGGTCATGGACGGGTTCAGCGACGTATAGGGGTCCTGGAAAACCACCTGGATCTCGTGGCTGAGCTCCTTGCGCTGGGCACGGGTGGCCTTGGAGATCTCCTGCCCGCGGTACTTGATGCTGCCGCCGGTGACGGGCGCCAGGCCCAGCACGGCGCGGCCCAGGGTGGTCTTGCCCGAACCGGACTCCCCCACCAGGCCCACTGTCTCGCCGGGCCGGATGTCCAGGGAAACGCCTTTGAGCGCCTTGAACGGTTCCTTCCGGAAGCCCTTGAGCGGGTATTCCACAACAACGTCCTTGACGTCGAGCAGTGTCTCGGTCATGACGTCACTCCTTTCAATGCCTTGGGCCCGGCTGTTGGGGCGGCGGGTTTGCGGCCGGCTGTGGGGTACTGGCCGCGGGGTGCCGTGTCCTCGAGGATCGCGTCCAGCAGCTGGCGGGTGTACGGGTGCCGGGCATCGTTGAAGATGGCCCGGACCGGACCGGTTTCCACCACGCGGCCGGTCTGCATCACGGAGACGCGGTCACAGAGGTCGGCCACCACGCCGAAGTTGTGGGTCACCAGGATGACGCCCATGTTCAGTTCGTCCTGGAGCTCGCGGAGCAGGTTCAGGACTTCGGCCTGGACGGTGACGTCCAGGGCGGTGGTGGGTTCGTCGGCGATCAGCAGGTCCGGTTCGCAGGACACTGCGCCGGCGATCAGGACGCGCTGGGCCATGCCGCCGGAGATCTGGTGCGGGTAGGCGTTGAACGTGCGTTCCGGGTTGGGGATGCCCACCTTCGCCAGCAGCGCCAGGGCGCGTTTGCGGGCCTCGGCCTTGGAGATTCCCAGGCAGACCTGCATGGGCTCCATCAGCTGGCTGCCGATGGTGAACGCGCCGTCCAGGTTGGACATGGGCTCCTGCGGAATGTAGGCAATGCGCTTCCCGCGGACCTTGGTCATCTCCTTCTCGGACAGGTGCGCCAGGTCCTTGCCCTCGAAGAAGATGGAGCCGCCGGTGATGCGTCCGCCCTGCGGCAGGAGCCGGAGGATGGAGAACGCGGTCTGCGTCTTCCCGGACCCGGATTCGCCCACCAGGCCGTGGACTTCGCCGCGGCGTACTGTGAGGCCAACGTGGTTGACCACGTTGGTGGTGGAACCGTCGGGCTGGTCGTAGCCGACACCCAGGTCGGTGACTTCCAGCAGCAGCTCGCCGGCGTTTTCATTCAGTCCGTCGGGGTGTACGACGGCGGCGGCACCGCGCTTCTCGGCGGCACCTTCGGCCTCGGCTGCTGCGGCCGCTGCCGCGGCTTTGCGGCTCTTCTTCACCGGTCCGCGGCTGCGTTCCAGCTCGTCCCGCATGGCGTTGGCCAGCAGCGTCAGGGCGATGCAGACCAGGCCGATCATCAGGGACGGCCACAGCACCAGGGTGGGGGATTTGAAGATGTTGATGAAGCCGTCGTTGAGCATGCTGCCCCAGGTGGGGATGTTCAGGTCGCCCAGGCCGAGGAACTCCAGGCCGGCCTGGATGGCGATGGCAATGCCCAGGACCATGGCGGACTGGATGATCACAGGGGCCCGGACCACGGTCAGGATGTGCCGGCCGATGATCCGGAAATCACTCAGCCCCGAAACCCGTGCCGCATCCACGTAGAGCTCGTTGCGGACGGCGGTGACGGAGGCGTAGACCAGCCGGAAGAACGCGGGTGAAAGCAGGACGCCGAAGATCATCATGGACAGCCACATGGACGGGCCGATCACGGCGCGGGCCGCCAGCAGCACCACCATGCCGGGAAGGGCCATCGTCAGGCCCGTGAGCCAGGAGGAGGCCGAGTCGAACCAGCCGCCGTAGTACCCGGCGATCAGGCCCGCCGTGACGCCAACGACCAGCGCGACAGCGAGGGCCAACAGTGCGCCGGCGAGGCTGAACTGGCCGGCGAACAGCAGCCGGCTGAAGACGTCGCGGCCTGCGCTGTCGGCACCGAGGAGGTGTTCGGACCCGGCCTTGGCCAGCACGTCCTGCAGGCTGGCGGTGCTCGGATCGTGGGTTGCCAGCAGCGGCGCCAGGACCGAGAGCAGTGCAACTATGAGCAGGACGGCCAGGGACGCCACGCCCGTGGGGTGGGTCAGGAGCCGGCGGAACAGGGGAACTTTGGCTGCCGTTGCGGGCAGTACGAGAGGTGTAGCGGTCATGACAGCCGAACTTTCGGATTGAGCCAGCCCTGGGCGAGGTCGATGATGAGGTTGACGGTCACCACGATGGCGGCCGTCGCGACGACGACTCCCATCACGACCGGGATGTCGGCCTGGCCGGTGGCGGTGACGGTGATCTGCCCGAGCCCGGGCAGTGCGAAGATCTGTTCGACAATGACGGCGCCGCCCAGCAGCCCGATGAACTGCACAGCGAGCACGGCCAGGGCGGGGCCGCCGGCGTTGCGCAGCACGTGCTTGTAGACCACGCGGTTGAAGGACAGGCCCCGGGCACGCAGCGTCCGGACGTAATCCTGGCGGAGGGCATCGATCAGGGAGCCGCGGACCTGCTGGACCACAGCGGCAATGCAGCCGATGGAAAGGGCGATGATCGGCAAGGTGACCGTCGCCGCCCAGCCGCCGAACGACGTCGTAATTGGGACATAACCGGTGGCCTTGAACCACTTGAGGTTCAGGGCGAACAGGGACACCAGGCCCAGGGCGATCAGGAAGCCCGGAATGGCGAAGCCCAGGACGCCCACAAATTGGACCACCCGGTCAACCCAGCCGCGTCGGACTGCAGCCCAGACGGCCACAACGATCGAAACAACGGCCGCGATGATGGTGGCCCCCAGTACCAGGGAGATGGTGACGGAGACACGGCTGCTGACGCTTGCGCTGACGAGCTGGCCGTTGAACCACGACCGGCCGAGGTCGCCGGTCAGGGCGCTGGTGAGCCAGTCCCAGTACTGGACCAGGAGCGGACGGTCCAGGCCCAGCTGGCTGGCTTTCAGCGCAACCTGGGCGTCGCTTGCGGTGGGGCCCACGATGCGGCGGGCGATGTCGCCGCCGCCCGCATAGAGCAGCAGGTAGGCGACCGTGGTGATGACGAACAGCAGGAGGACACCGGAAAACAGGCGCCGCAGCACGAATCGGTACATTCGAAAATCCTTAAGGAAGGTTCCTGAAGCTGCCGGACTGGACCGCTGGGATGCGGCCCGGTCCGGCAGCTGTCCGCTAGGAGGCGGGGGTGAAGGACCAGATGAACGGGTAGGCGTTGCCCGTCTGGACCTCGACGTTGGTCTTGGCGTCGGTGACGAAGCTGGACTGCGGGCGGAACCACGGGGCAAACCAGGCCTGCTCCACGATGTACTTGTTCAGTTCCTTCGCCGCGGATTTCTGCTCGTCAGCAGATCCGACGTGGATCTTGTTGACCAGTTCATCCACCTTGGGGTCCTCGTAGTTGTACGGGTTCCAGGGGGCGTTGGGAGTGAGCTTCATGTTGATCAGCTGCCAGTCGGACTGCTGCTCCAGGATCATGTAGCTCACGCCGTACTTCGGCGCCAGGAGGTCGGCGATGAAGTTGTTGCCGGTGTCGGTGAATACTGCAGTGATGCCGACGTCCTTGAGCTGCTGGGTGATCAGCGCCGGAATGGTGTTGCCCAGGAGGGTGGAGGACGGCAGCGTCAGGGTCAGGCCGCTGGCGTAGCCGGCCTCAGCCAGCAGTGCCTTGGCCTTGGCGGGGTCGTAGGCGTAGCGGGAGTCCAGGGACTTGTCATAGGCGTCCGACGACGGCGGGAATACCTGGGCGGTCTGCTCGCCGTAGCCCTGCCCGATCGACTGCAGCAGCGCCTTTGTGTCGAAGGCGTAGTTGAGGGCCTGGCGGACGCGGACGTCCTTGAGGGCCGGGTTGGTGGTGCCGGCGCGGTCGAAGATCAGGAGGCCGGACCAGTTCAGCTGGAGCGGGTTGACCTTGTAGCCTGCGGCTTCGATCTCCGTCAGCGTGTTGTTGTCAATGGTGTTGGCGCCGTTCAGGGTGCCGGACTTGATGGCGTTAAGCAGGGACGTCTGGTCGAGGTAGACGTTCAGGACCAGGTTGTCGTAGTGGACCAGGTCCTTGTCCCAGTAGTCCGGGTTGCGCTTGTACGTGTAGGACGTGCCAGTAACGGTGGCAGCGGTGTCCAGCACGTAGGGGCCGGAGCCGACCGGGTTGGTGGCGATGTCCGTGTTGGCGAACGAAGCCGGGCTCTGCATGAAGGACGCGTCCTTGGACAGGTAGTTCAGGAAGGCCGGATCCGGGGCGGAGAGCGTCAGTTCCAGGGTGGTGGCATCGACGGCGGTGGCCGTCTTCAGGGCCGCAAGGAACTGGGCGTCCGGGGAGGTGCCGGCCTTGAAGCGCTCAAGGTTCTGCTTGGCGGCGTCGGCGTTGAAAGCGGTGCCGTCGGTGAACTTCACGTCATCGCGGAGTTTCAGGGTCAGGACGGTCTTGTCCTCGTTGTACTTCCACTCCGTCGCCAGCATGGGCACCAGTGTGCCGTCCGGCTGCATGCGGAGCAGGGTGTCGTACACGGCCTGGTAGAACGGCGAGAGGTTGGCGAACTCGGACTGGCTGGCATCGAACGTCTTGGGCGACTGGATGGCGCCGAGGGTGAGGGTTTGTGAGGACTGTTCTGCGGAGGCATCTCCACCGGCGGAGCAGCCGGCGAGGCTCAGGGCAACGGCGGCAACTACGGCGGCCATTCGCTTGGATCGGAACATCTTTGGTCCCTTTCACGGTCAGTGGCGTCCACCATGGACTGCCATTGGGAAAGACCGTAACATGAAAACCTAGTGGGTACTAGGTTTTTATTTTAGAAAGTTGAATCGTTCTGAAATGTGACGGCACCCACAGCGGTTGACCAATTGGCTTGCCGCCCGCCAAAGCCAGCTTGTTAGGGTTATGTGATGACAGACACGCCTGCCACCGTGGTCGCGGACACTCCCCGGCGGGGCCGCCCGCGCGGCAGCTACGCCAAGACCGAAGGCCGGCGCCAGGAGATCCTGGCGGCTGCCTTCGAGGTGTTTTCGACGTCGGGCTACCGCTCGGGTTCGCTGAAGGACGTGGCAGACAAAGTGGGCCTGACCCAGGCGGGACTGCTGCATCATTTCCCCAACAAGGAAGCGCTCCTGGAGGCTGTCCTCACCCTGAGGGACGAGGAGTCCGTGGCCAGGACCGGGGCACTCAGTGCCCAGGGGATTGGGCTGCTCCACGGCCTGGTGGAGCTCACGCGCTACAACACCACTATCCCCGGCCTGGTGGCCCTGTACTGCGTCCTGTCGGCTGAAGCCACCGATCCCGACCATCCGGCCCACGAGTACTTCCAACGGCGCTACAACTGGGTCCGGGGCACGATGAAGGACGCGTTCGCGGAGATTCAGAGGCACGGCCAGTTGCGTCCCGGCATCGCTCCGCCGGCCGCCGCGCGCCAGCTTGCCGCGCTGATGGACGGCCTGCAGGTGCAGTGGCTGCTGGACAACGACTCGGTGGACATGCCCGCCGAAGTGGTCGCATTCCTTGAGGCCATCACCACGGAAAAGTTTTAGGGGTTCCCGCTCCACCTGCCCGGAACACCCCGGCGCGAACGTACACCTACGGCCCTTCGGACTGACAGGCCGAAAACCCTTCAAAAGTGGCTTCTGGAAGGGAGCCGGAGGTTATCCACATAGGGCATTTGCTTCGCGGTTTTTGTTGGTGCCTCGCACGATGATGGAGGTATGGGAAACGCCGCAGCAGTGGATTCGATGGAGGCCATGATGGCTTCCATGGCTGCGCTTGCGGTGTTGGCGGCTCGCAGCGAGGGCCGCTCCGATGCCATCTGTTCGAACCCGCTCCGCGACCGGGCAGATGCGTGCCTGGAAGGTCTCGAAGTGACGGCCCGGCTGGAGGCCATGCTTGCCGCCAGGAAGGTGCGTTTCACCGCAGGGTTCGCCAACGTAACCCGGGCCATGTCCCCTCCGGATGAACAGCCGCATCAGCGCCTCGCCCGCGACATGGGCGTCGTCGCGGAGGTCGCCTGTGCCCTGACGGTCAGCGAACGCTCGGCCTCGGCCCTGCTGGCCCAGTCCCACGAACTGACCACCACGCTGCCGCTGACCCTCGACGGGTTGCAGGCCGGGGACCTGTCGTGGCAGCACGCCCGGATCATGGTCGACGAAACAACCGGCCTGGACCGGGCCGGGGCCGCCGCGCTGGAAGCCCATTTCCTGGACCCCGACGCACCGCACCCGGCCCGGTGGTGCCCGGCCGGGGAGCTGGTCCCGTCCAGGTTCCGGCACAAAGCCCGCACCTGGCGCGAACGCCACCACCCGGTCAGCATCGAAAAACGCCACGCCAAAAGCTTCCTGGACCGGCGGCTGGACTACGCACCGGACCGGGACGGCATGGCCTGGCTCAGCGCGTACCTCCCGGCGGACCAGGCCGCCGGGATCTGGAACCGCATCACCGCCGCCGCCCGGTCACTCCAAAGCCCCACCGAGACCCGCACCATCACCCAACTCCGCGCCGACATCGCCGCCAAATTACTCCTCAGCGCCGGCTTCGCCACCAGCAACCCGACGGCCGGCAACACAGACCCAGCCCCCGGCACCAACAGCAAAGGCGCAGCGGCCTCCAGCACCAGCACCAGCACCAGCACCAGCACCAGCACCAGCGATGATGTTGCAGCTGTCCGCCTGCCGGTCACGGACGGGGTCGCTGCGGGCGTCGTTCCAGATAAGGACGTGGCCGCCGCTGGTCGTGCGCCCTCACCGGCTGCCCAGGTACTCGTGACCGTCCCGGTTTTCGCTCTGATGGGCCTCACCGACGAACCAGCCGACCTCGACGGCTACGGGCCGATCCCCGCCTCCATGGCCCGCAAACTCGTCGCGGACGGGGCATCCTCATTCCGCCGGGTCCTCACCGACCCCCGCAACGGCGCACCACTGGAAATCGGACGAACCAGCTACCCCATCCCCGCAGCGATGCGGCAATGGCTGCGCATACGCGACCGGAAATGCTCCTTTCCCGGCTGCAACAACCATTCCCTCGACAACGAAGCAGACCACATCCTCGCCTGGGCCAACGGCGGCACCACCGGCATCACCAACCTTGAATCACTGTGCCGCAAACACCACCGTTTGAAACACACCACGGCGTGGACACCCACCGAAGCCACCAAAGACGAGCCACCCGGCTGGACCTCACCCACCGGCCGCCACTACCTAAGCGAACACCCCGACTGGGAACCGCCCCACTGGCCAGGGCAGATACAGGACTTGCTACGAGATCACGGGGCTGTAGTGCGTACTACAGCGCCGTCAGGCCGCCGTCCACGGTGAAGATCCCGCCGGTGGCGTAGGCGGAGTCGTCGCTGGCGAGGAACACCATGATGCCCTCCACGTTCGCGGCTGTCCCGGGCCGCCCCAGCATGGTGGAGTCCACCAGGCCAGCACGGCTGACGGGGTCATCGGCAATGGCCTGGACCAGGGGCGTTTCGGTGTAACCCGGAACCACGATATTGACCCGGATTCCGGCGTGCGCGTAATCGGCCGCCACCACGCGCGCGAGGCCGTGGACTCCGGCTTTGGAGCTGGTGTATGCGGTGAACGTCTGGCCGCAGGCCACCACGGCAGTGGGGCTGCCCGTGCAGATGATGGACCCGCCGTGGCCTTCCATGGCCCGGACGGCGTGCTTGAGGGTGAGGAACGCTCCGCGCTGGTTGATGGTAACCGTCTTCTCCCAGACGGACAGGTCCAGGTCGCCCACCTTGGCGTCCTGCCCGAACAGCTGGACTCCGGCGTTCGCCACCACCACGTCGAGCTGCCCCGCCTCGGCCACGGCGGCGTACGCGGCGGCCACACTCGCTTCGTCCGAGATGTCCATCCGGAGGGCGTGCGCGCCGGAAGCGCCCGTAGCGGCGGCGGCCTTTTCGGCAGCCTCCACGTTGATGTCGGCGAAGTAGACAGTGGCCCCTTCGGCGACGAACCGCTGGGCAACGGCCAGGCCGATCCCGGAGCCGGCCCCCGTGACGAGGGCAGTTTTTCCTTCAAGACGCAGACCCATGGGGTCTCCTTTCACTAAGGTGGCGCCGCCGTCGGAAGCCGGCAGCAAGTTTTGTGGGGCGGATCAGCCTGGTGCCGGAAAATCGGCTGCCGGAAAACGGACGACGCCGGCGGACCACGGTCCGAGGGCCAGCCGCCCGGGTGCGGTGTCGCCGTCGCCCGCATTGACTCCGTGAGGAAGCCGGACGTCCACGGCAACCGCTGCACCGGACAGATTCCCGGCAAAAATAACCAGGCCCTCCGGTGACCGCACGGGGTACAAAGTCACAGCGTCCGCCTCCGCCGGCCCCGCCTCGACGTCGACCGCCAACACCACGGAGTCCCGCAGTGCGGCGAGTTGCTTCAGCAGTTCACCGGCCGGACTCAGCCGGCCGCCGGCGTCGGAGATTCCCCTCGGCCCGGACGCCTCGAAGTAGCTGACGGACGCCAGTCCGTCCAGGGTCAGCGCACGGATGCTCGCCAGCATCCACGCCGCGGTGAACGGCTGGTCCTGCAGTTCATCCGCTTCGGCTTCGGCATCATCGCCGGACGTGGCCACAGCATTGAACCGCGGCAGCAGCGTCACCGGACCCACGTGGACAGGCCGTCCGCCCGCCAGACGCAGCGCGTTCCGGGCCGCGACCCGCTGCATCGGCACACTCTCGATGATGTGCGCGGCCTCGGTGCTGTGCATCTGCGGCGTGATGCTGAACGTGAGGGCGTCGGAGTCCGACGGCGTGCGGCTGCTGTCGCGGTTCAGTTCCGTGAAGTGGGCACGGGTACCGGCGAGGAGGATTCCGCTGAACCCTGCGACCCGCGCCGACGCCTTGAATTCCTGCCAGCCGTCCGGCTCGGTGACGTGGCTGGCCGGATGGAACACTGCGAGCCGTTTGGCCTCGGCCAGGTACGGGGCGAGGTCTGCCACGGCGCCGGCGGGGTCCGCGGTTACCGCCCGGATGTCCAGCCCGGCTCCGTGGACGGCCGCGGCGGCGGCCGCCGCGTGCAGCTGGGCAGCCCAGCCGGACCGCCCGGAGCCGGAGGAGTCAATGCCTTCCGAATCTTCGACGAGCTCCACGAGGACGGCATCGAGCCCGGGGATCGCCGGGAGCCGGCCTGGCTGCGGCCCTGCAACCACCGCCAGTGCCGGAACCCGGCCGGATTCACCGCCTATGTGCGCGGTGACCACCCTGGGCCCGCGGGCGTCGGCAGCGGCGGCCGCTTCCACCGCCTCCTGCGGCTCCAGTGTTGCGGCCTCCAGGAGAACGGACTGCCTGACAGTTCCCCCGGCCGCGACGTCCACCGGAAACGGGCGCGACAGCGGCGTGCTGTAGGTCTTGAAGGACGCATCCGTCCAGTTCCGCTGGTCCTCCGTCTCAAAGACGTCACCGGTGAAGGACAGCCGGAAGGCTGTGCCGGCATCGGCCCACTCGAGGGCCGCGATGTCCATAAACGGCTGGTGCGGGCTGATGTCGCCGGGAAACTGCGCGGCCGTGCTGCCGCCGTCGGGGTGTTCGACAGTGATGTCCTTGCCGGTGTCGGCGGGAGGGTGGAGCACCACCAGGCCGATCCGGTTGCTCCGGAAGGCGTGCGCGGCGGTGCCTTCGAAGGAAATTTCCACCGTCGCGGGAGTGAAAACGGCGCTCAGGACGGCGCCATACTCCACGCCGTAGCCGGCAAAGGCAACGGTCCAGCGCGCGTGCAGGCCGTCGTCGTCCTGGGTGATCTCGATGCTTCGGACCGAAGGCTGAGGAGTCCGCCAGTCCTGGTCCCGGACAACAGCCTTGACGGCCCGCAGCACCGGCCGGCCCGCATAGCTGATGTGTGCCAGCTCGTCGCCGACAAGCCGGGCAGTCCACGGTCCCGCGGACAGTACCCGGAGCGGGGGTGCCAGCCGGGCCTGGACGGAAGCGGACAGTACGGGCTGGGTATCGGCAAGGGGCTGGAACGACACGTCACTGCTCTCTGCCTTGCCCGGGGCTGCTATGGCCCGGGTGCCCGGCGTCGCTGAAGCAAACTCAAAGAGGGCCTGTGAGGCAGGCCATACCCGATTATGGAATCAGCACCACGCACAAGTCAACCGGTTGACCAATAGTCGGACTCCACAACCCCAGCCCGGGCAAGGAAGCAGCCCGAACGCTACTGCGAGGCGTCGAAGCCGGCGAGCAGGCGCCGGGAAGCCGTGAGCATGTGCGAGCGCATGGTCTTCGTGACAGCCTCGGCATCATGCGCCTCCAGGGCAGCGAAAATTTCCGTGTGCTCCTTGAGCGCCGACGCCGCGTGGCCTTCGTCGGTCAGTGCCCGGTCCACCCAGATGCGCAGCAGCGACCGGATGCTCTGCAGGAGCTCCTGCAGGACCTGGTTTCCGGAGCTTTCGGCAATTTCGCGGTGGAAGGCAGCGTCCGCTTCAACAAATGCGGCAAGGTCATCAAGGGTGTCAGCCATGGTGGCGAGGTTGCCGCGCATGCGTTCCAGCGCCTCTTCGGTGATCCGGCCGGCGGCGAGTTGCGCAGCCTGGACCTCCAGGCCACTCCGCAGTTCCACCAGTTCGCGCGTCCGGGGTGCGCCCAGCATCATCCCCCAGCTCAGGGTGCGGGGCAGGAGTTCGGAGATGCCGTCGCGGAGGTACGTGCCGGAGCCCGGACGGACAATGACAATCCCCAGGATCTCCAGCGCGGCGAGCGCCTCCCGCACTGCAGACCTGCCCACCCCCAGGGACGCAGCCAGCTGGCGCTCCGCCGGAAGGCGCGTGCCGACGGCGATGTCACCACTGGTGAAATAGGCCAGCAAACGCTCGGCAACCTCAGAGACAACGGAGCCCTGGCCCACGGAACCGAGCGCTGCGCTGATCTTGGCCGTCGATGCGGCGGAGTTTATGGACACCTCCCAAGCGTAGCAACCGGCTCCGCCACCAGCCGTCATGCTGAATCTGAAAAAAGAACACGTCAACCGGTTGACCAATTTGAGATTCGCTCCTATCGTTAAAGTCACAACGCTTTAGCCGCCGGCTGGCCCCCAATCCCTCCCGGCGTTGAAACAGACCCCAAGCCTCCAGTGACGGACGCAGCCGGGACATCAACATCTAGGAGTCAACGTGGACACCACACAATCGGTGGTCGAAAAATCCGCAATCAGGAAAGTGGCGGTACGGCTTGTCCCGTTCGTCGCCCTGATGTTCTTCATCAACTACCTGGACCGCACGGCCATCTCGTTCGCCGGCCCCAACGGCATGAACACTGACCTGGCCCTCTCGGCAGCCCAGTTTGGCTTCGCGTCCGGAGTCTTCTTCATCGGCTACATCCTGCTGGAGGTCCCCAGCAACCTGGCCCTGCACAAGTTCGGCGCCCGCCGCTGGCTCGCCCGCATCATGGTCAGCTGGGGCATCGTCTCCCTGCTGTTCACCTGGGTAGGCAACGTTGAGCAGCTCTACATCCTGCGCTTCATCCTGGGTGTGGCGGAAGCCGGCTTCTTCCCCGGCGCCATCCTGTTCCTGAGCCTCTGGGTCCCTTCCCGCCACCGCAGCAAGATCCTCGCACTGTTCTACCTGGCCCAGCCGCTGACCACCGTGATCGGTGCGCCGCTGGCGGGTCTGCTCATCCAGCAGCACGGCCTCTTCGGACTCGCCGGCTGGCGTGTCATGTTCTTCGGCGTCGCCATCCCCGCCATCATCGTCGGCATCGTCGCCTGGTTCTACCTGGCTGACTCCCCCGCCAAGGCCAAGTGGCTGACCCAGGATGAAAAGACCTGGCTGACCGGCGCCCTGGAGAAGGAAAAGAAGGAAACCGCGGCCAGCAACAAGCACGTCAGCGTCCGCACCGTCTTTGGCAACGGCCGCGTCTGGATGCTCTCCGCCATCTACTTCGGCTTCATCTACGGCCTGTACGCCCTCGGCTTTTTCCTGCCCACCATCATCGCCGGCTTCGAAGGCATCTACGGCACCAAGTTCGACGTCCTCCAGAAGGGCCTGATCACCGCGATCCCGTACCTGCCGGCAGCGTTCGCCCTGTACTTCTGGTCCAAGGACGCCACGAAGCGCGGCGTCAAGACCTGGCACATCGCCCTTCCCGCCCTCATCGGCGGCCTGAGCATCCCGCTGGCACTGTTCGCCGGCTCCCCGGCAGCCACCATCGCCGTCATCACCATCACTGCGATGTCCATCTTCGCGGCCTTGCCCAACTTCTGGACTGTGCCCACCCAGTTCCTGACCGGCGCAGCTGCGGCTGCCGGCATCGCCCTGATCAACACGATCGGCAACCTGGCCGGCTTCAGCGCAGGCTACGTCACGGGCTGGCTCAAGGACTGGACCGGCGGCTACACCGTTCCGATGTTCGTGGTGGGCGGCTTTATGCTCCTCTCCTCGATCCTGATGGTGGTGCTCAGCCGCTCCGGCAAGGTCAGCGAGGGCATCCCCGCGGAGGCACTGGATCCCCAGGGAGCCGGACACCACTCCGAGCCGTAACAGACCCGGGGGCGTCCGCCTTACCCGCGGGCGCCCCCGCACCAATTCAACTAACCGGTGGTCGAGCCACCGGAGCGAGCAATAACTCCAGGAGCTTTCCCATGACCCGCCTGTTCAACGAACCCGCAGCATTTGCTGACGAAATGATCGAGGGCTTTGTCGCCTCCCACGGCCGCTGGGTGAAGCGCGTTTCCGGCGGCGTTGTCCGCAACACCAAAAGCACGCCGGACACGGTGGCTTTGGTGATCGGCGGCGGTTCCGGCCACTACCCCGCCTTCGCCGGGCTGGTGGGCCAGGGCCTCGCGCACGGCGCCGCCATGGGCAACCTGTTCGCTTCGCCGTCCGCCCAGCAGGTCTACAACGTGGCCAAGGCTGCCAGCAACCGCGCCGGTGTGCTCCTGGGGTACGGCAACTACGCCGGCGATGTTCTGCATTTCACCCAGGCGCAGGAAAAGCTCCGCAAGGAGGGCATTGATTGCCGCAGCATCGCGGTCACTGACGACGTTTCCTCCGCTCCGCTCGCCGAGCGCGCCAAGCGCCGCGGCATCGCCGGGGACCTGACCGTGTTCAAGGTGGCCGCAGCGGCCGCGGAAGCCGGCTATTCCATGGATTCAGTCGTGGAAATCGCCGATCGCGCCAATGACCGCACCCGCTCCTTCGGCGTCGCCTTCACCGGCTGCACCCTGCCGGGCGCGGACCACCCGCTCTTCTCCGTCCCCGAAGGCCGCATGGCCGTGGGCATGGGCATCCACGGCGAACCCGGCATCGACGAGACGGACATCCCGACGGCGGATGAGCTCGCCGAGTTGCTGGTCGCCAAACTCCTCACCGAAGTACCCGAAGGCCTTGAGGTCAAGGGTGCCCGCGTGGTGCCCATCCTGAACGGGCTGGGCAGCGTCAAGTACGAAGAGCTCTTCGTCGTTTACCGCCGCGTCGCCCAGCTCCTGGCCGAAGCCGGCCTGGAAGCCGTGGACCCGCAGGTCGGCGAACTCGTCACCAGCTTCGACATGGCCGGCACGTCCCTGACCCTCTTCTGGCTCGACGACGAACTCGAGACCCTCTGGAACGCTCCGGCCGATGCGCCGGCCTTCCGCCGCGGCGCTGTCACCGCGGAAGCACTGGAGGCCTCCGACGCCGCGGACCTCAGCGAGGCCGAACAGTCCATCCCGGAGGCGACGGAGGAGTCCCGCGCCGGAGCCGTACGGGTCCTCGCAGCCCTCGGCGCCGCGAAGGCCGTCGTGGACGCCAACGCCGACGAACTGGGCCGGATCGATGCGATCGCCGGAGACGGTGACCACGGCATCGGCATGGAGCGCGGTGTGCGCGCCGCCGTCGAGGCCGCGACGGACGCCGTCGCCCGCGGCGCCGGTGCCGCCACCACCCTGCACTTCGCCGCTGACGCCTGGGCCGACAAGGCCGGCGGCACGTCCGGCGCCCTGTGGGGCATGGCCCTGCGGGCCGTCGGTGACGCCGTCGGAGACAGCAAAGCGCCCGACGCCGGTGCTGTCGCCGCCGGAGTCGCCGGTGCTGCGGCCGCGATCATGGACTTCGGCAAGGCCAAGCCAGGCGACAAAACCCTGGTGGACGTCCTGGTTCCGTTCCGCGATGCCCTGGCCTCCGCCGTCGGGGCCGGGAAGTCCCTCACCGAGGCCTGGGCCGCCGCCGCCATGACCGCGGAGCAGGCCGCCGAGGACACCGCCCAGCTGCTGCCCCTCATGGGCCGAGCCCGCCCGCACGCCGAGAAAAGCCTCGGCACCCCGGACGCCGGCGCGGTGTCCATGGCACTGATCATCCGAGCCATCCACAACACGCTCATCGAGCGGACAACCATAAAGGAGAAAGCATGAGCGCCAAACTGCGCCTGATTGTTGGAGCCGACGACGCCGGCTTCGAGTACAAGGAAGCCCTGAAGGCTGATTTGGAGGCCTCCGACCTGGTCGAGTCCGTGACCGACGTCGGGGTGGACGCCACCAGCCACACCCCCTACCCCTCCGTTGCCATCGCCGCCGCCGAGCTCATCGCCGCCGGCAAGGCCGACCGCGCCCTGCTGGTCTGCGGCACCGGCCTCGGCGTTGCGATCGCTGCGAACAAGGTCCCCGGCATCCGCGCCGTCACCGCGCACGACAGCTACTCGGTTGAACGCTCCATCCTGTCCAACAACGTCCAGGTCCTCACGTTCGGCCAGCGCGTTGTCGGCCTCGAGCTCGCCCGCCGACTCGCCAAGGAATGGCTCACCTACACGTTCGACGAAACCTCCGCCTCGGCCGAGAAGGTCACCCTGATTAAGGACTATGAGGGTGTCACTTCCTGCTAAGAACCCTTCGGCCCGTGCCGGAGTACCCGCCACACCGAAGGCGATCATCGGCGTCAGCCTGAAGATGTACTTCGGCTACCAGCGCTCGGTGGATTACTGCCGCGACGTGGCCGCCATCGCGTTCGCGCACCCGGCGGTCCAGGCCGGGGAGATCGAACTGTTCGTCCTGCCCACCCTCCCGGTGCTCCCCGAAGCTGCCCGCATCCTCGGCACCGCCGGGGCAGCCGCGGGCGCGCAGGACATCTTCTGGGAAGACGAAGGCGCCTACACAGGCGAGGTGGGCGGCAAGACAGTGGCCGAGCTCGGCGGACGCTACGCCGAAGTCGGCCACGCCGAACGGCGCCGGATCTTCGGCGAAGACGACACGGTCATCGGGCTGAAGACCGCCGCGGCCTACCGCAACGGCCTCACGCCCATCCTGTGCGTCGGGGAACTGCACGCCGGCTCCCCGGAAGAGGCCATCGCGCAATGCTCCGCGGAGATCGACGCCGCCCTCAACCGCGCCCAGTCGCTCGGACCCGCCGGACGGACCATCGTGGCCTACGAACCACAGTGGGCCATCGGCGCCCCGGAACCCGCAACACCGGAATACATCAGCGCCGTCATCACCGGACTCGACGCGCACCTGCGCACCCTGCCCGGCCAGGCCGACAGCCGTGTCATCTACGGCGGCAGCGCCGGACCCGGCCTGATCAGCAAGCTCGACTCCGCCGTCGCCGGCCTGTTCCTGGGCCGCTTCGCGCACGATCCGAAGGCGCTGAAGACCATCCTGGATGAGGCTGCCGCGCGGCTGGGCCTGTTCGCAGGAACGGCGGCCAAAGCATGACCTCACGCATCGGCCTGAGCAGCTACGCGTTCTTCTGGCAGCTCTCGGACAAGGTCGCCGAACCGCTCAGCATCCACCAGGCGCTGGAACGGACCGCCGCACTGGGCGTGGACCTGTTCCAGATCTGCGACTACGCCCCGCTCGAAGCCATGACGGACTCCGAACTCGAGGCTGTCAGGGCGACGGCGGACCGGCTGGGCATCTCGCTGGAGCTCGGCACCAAGGGCATCCGCCGGGAGCACCTGCGCAGATTCCTGCACATCGCAGGGATCCTGGGCTCGCCGCTGTTGCGGACCATGTTCAACGTCCCGGGCCACTCCCCCACGGAGGAGGAAGCCGTGGCGATCTTCAAGGAGGTTCTGCCCGAGTTCGAGGCCGCCGGGGTGAAGATCGCCGTGGAAACCTACGAACAGGTGCCCACCTCCCGGATCCTGGACGTGATCCGCGCAGTGGACAGCCCGTCACTGGGCATCTGCGCGGACCCGGCCAACACCGTCGCGGCGCTGCAAATGCCGCGCGAGGTGATTGACGCCGTCGCCCCCCATGTCCTGAACATGCACGTCAAGGACTTTGCGTTCAGCCGCAAGGACGGCTGGGTCGGGTTCACCTACGCCGGCGCGCCGCTCGGCGAAGGCCTGCTCGACTACGACTACATGGTCAGCAAGTTCCAGCCCCACCAAAGAAATATCAACCAGATCGTCGAACACTGGCTGCCTTGGCAGGACTCCGAAGCGGAAACCATCCGCCTCGAAAACCAGTGGACCCAACAAAGCATCGAATTCCTAAGGAGCAAGTGAAATGTCAGCAGAAAAATTGACCGTCGCCGTCATCGGAGCCGGTGGCAAAATGGGAATGCGCGTTTCCCGTAACCTCCAGAAGAGCAACCACACCGTCTTCTACAGCGAGAACTCCCCCGCAGGCCAGGAACGCATCCAGGCCGAAGGCCGCACCATCACCTCCACCGAGGACGCCGTCAAGGACGCCGACGTGGTCATCCTCGCCGTCCCCGACACCGTCCTGGGCGTCGTCTCCCAGGGCGTCGTCCCCCAGCTGAAGGCCGGCGCGATCCTGCTCACCCTGGACCCCGCCGCCGCCTACGCCGGACTGCTGGCCAAGCGCGACGACGTCGTCCAGGCAGTTGCGCACCCGTGCCACCCCTCCGTGTTCCTGGAGCGCACCACGAAGGAAGAATGGGCCGACACCTTCGGCGGCGAAGGCGCCCCGCAGAACGTGGTCGCAGCGATCGACGACAACGCCACGGAGGAGGCCAAGGCAGCCGCCGAGGCCACCATCCGGATCATCTACGCGCCCGTCATCGACGTCCACTGGGTCACTGTCAAGCAGCTCGCCATCCTTGAACCCACCCTGGTGGAAACCGTGGCCTGCATGATCGGCACCCTGCTCAACGAGGCCCTGCACGAGACCGTCCACACCGCCGGCGTCCCCGAGGAAGCGGCGAAGGCCATGCTGTTCGGCCACGTCCAGATCGCCCTCACCAACGCCCTGCGCGGCTCCAACCCGTTCTCCGAGGCCTGCGAAATCGCCATCCAGTACGGCAAGGACACCATCATCAAGGACGACTGGAAGAAGATCTTCGACGACTCCGAACTGGACAGCGTCATCGCCAAGATGCTCAAGCTCGACGCCGTCAAGCACTAGCAGGCACAGGCGGCCCTGCCGCCACCCACGCCGCCCACTATTCGGCGCGAACGTACAGTTGAGGCCCCGCGAAACCGGGGCCTCAACTGTACGTTCGCGCTGTGTGGTCTGGGCTCCGGTGCCTAGCTGCGGTGGTGTTCGATCAGCCAGGCGGCCATCTGCTGGGCACGCTTGTTCGCCTGCATGTCACCCTCGGTGGCCGAGATGATGGACCCCTTCATGAGGATGTGCCAGGAGCGGGCGAAGTCCTCGGGACGGGCGAGTCCGGCTTCTTCCGCGAGGGCCTGGACATGGCCGCGGATCCTGGCCAGGTAGTCGATGCTCGCCTGGCCAAGCGGGTGCGCGGGTCCCATCTCCAGCAGGATGTTGATAAATGAGCACGCCTCAAAGTCCTCTCGCAGGAACCAGTCGCCGAAAACGTCGAAGATGGCCAGCAGCTGCTCGGTGGGCGTGGTCCCGCGGCGCCGGGCCTCGGAGACGATCGCGTCCACGGTCCATTGCCGGTCCCGCTGTTCCAGGAAGGCGAGCACCAGGGAATCCTTGGACGGGAAGTGCCGGTAGAAGGTTGCTTTGGCAACGCCGGAACGTTCAATAAGTTCGTTAACGCCGACGTCGCGGACGCCCCGGTGGGAGAAAAGTTCGTAGGCAACGGCAAGGATCCGGTCCACCGCATCGGCGTGACCGGCTGACGCCCCCGCCTGTGTTTGCACCGGGGACGGAACAGATTCAGCAGCTGAACTCATCGTGGAAATCAGTTTACCCGAGGTAGAGACAGACCGGTCTTACTCGTTGTAATGTTCTTCCTACGCGCAGTGCTTTCGACGCCGGTTGGACCGTTGATGATCCCGCCGGATTGGTGCAAGGAGGCCCCGATGTCAGCAGAGCGGATGTTTCAAAGCGTGCCCTCAGAACCCGATGCGTGGTTGGAAGATGGCTTCAATCCAGTCGAGGTTCGGCGCTTCGCGATCGAGTCGCTGCGGTGGCAGGCCCAGGAAATCATCGACGAAGTGCTCTGCGGAAAGTCACCCGGCGAGGAACTGGCCAGGGCCAGGCTGCGCCGCTGCGTGGCGCGGCATCCGGGCGAGCCCGAGCAGGCACTGCTGGAACAACTGATGTTCAACCGGGACCTTCCGGTCTAAATGTAAAGCCGCCCTAAAGGGTCAACCTGCGGTCCACGATCCGGGCCGCTGTTTCATGGAGGCCCTGGTTGTTGGTGCGGGCGTAAGCGCGGAGCCGGTTGAACGCCTCGTCCATGTCCACCCCGGCGGTGTGCGCGATGACCCCCTTGGCCTGTTCGATCAGGACCCGGGTATTCAGGGCCCGCTGCAGCTGCTCGTTCACCAGCACGGCTTCCCTGCGGCTGCGCTCCTGGATGAGGCTGATGGTGGCGACGTCGGCAAGGGCCTGGCAAATGGCGGCGTCTTCCACCGTCAGCGGGCCGGTCCCGGCGCCGAAAAGACCCATGGCCCCGATGGCCCGGCCGTGGATGCGCATCGGCACGGCGTGCACTGACCGGAAGCCGCAGGACAGCGCAGCATCACGAAAATCAGGCCACGTGCTGAGCGCCGCGATGTCCGCCACGGCAACGGGACGGCCCGTCCGGTGGCATTCAACACAGGGGCCCGAGCCTGACTGAAGCTGGAGAATTTCCACCTGCCGGCTCTCCTCGCTGGTGGAAGCCATCACCTGGAGTTCCCCCTGTGGATCCGCGAGGAGCAGCCCGGCGGCCGCGGCATCAAGGAGCTGCCTGGACTCCTCCACGAGGGTGTGCAGCAGGTCCAGGACGTCGTAGTCCGCCACCAGCGTGGCGGTGAGTCTTACGAACGCCCCGCTGACCCGTTCCGCACGGCTTGCCGCTGCCATGGCGCCATTTTACTGCGGCAGGCCAGCGTCCCCGTCCGGTGCCTCGTCCGCAGAATTGACCTGGTCCGAGGTCTCCATGAGGTGCGCAAGCAACGCACGCTCCGGGAATCCCGGATGCGCAGCCACGCACCTGCGCAGTCGAAGCTTGACCTCGGCCAGGCCAGGGGTTGGATCCTCGAGGATGGACGCGATGATCTCCTGTGCCTGCAGGCCCACCTCCGAGATTCCGGGGACGGCCGGAACGGACGCCAACGGCGCCAACGGCGCCAGGTCCACGGCCGTATTCAAATCGTCGTCGAGGCCGGACGCGTCGTCTGCTTCGACGGTGTAGGACTGTCCGCCCTCCATTGTGCTGATCACAGCTGCTGCTCCTGATTCAAGAAATGCCATGCCCGGTCCGGCGCTTCGGCGCACAGCAGGGCAGTGCGCTCAACGCCGCCGGCCAGCCGGGGAGGTGTGGATGGTGTTGCGGTTTCAGAATGGGCCCTCCGGAGAACGCCCTGTGGGGAGCGCTGCCGGGGTCTGGGGCAACACTTTGAGCATATCCCAAGCCCCCGGACGCCGACAGGTGTTGAAGGGAAGTCCTAGGAGCTCAGCGGCACGTTGTCGATCAGCCGGACCGGTCCCACTTTGGCGGCGATGATCGCAAGGCCTTCGCCGCGGAACGGGGTCTCCCGGCAGTTCTCGGCCAGGGGTTCCAGCGTGCCCGGGTCCACCACTTCGAAGTAGTCCAGGTCCACCAGCGGCTGGGACGCCACCAGGTCCTGGGCGGACCCGAGGTCCAGCGGTTCGTGGGCGTTGGCTCGGTCTTCGAGGAGCCGCAGCGCCCTGGAGAGGACCAGCGCGGCTTCGCGCTGTTCGTCGGAGAGGAAGCGGTTGCGGCTGGACAGGGCCAGGCCGTCGGCGGACCGCACTGTGGGCACTCCCACGATGTCGACGGGGAAGTTCAGGTCGGCCACCATCCGCCGGACCAGCGCCAGCTGCTGGGCATCCTTCTGGCCGAAGTAGGCACGGTAGGCGGGCAGCCCGGCAACGCCGGAGGAGGCAAAGGCACCCGACGGCGGCAGGCCTGCGCCGGGAATCCCGTAGTGCAGCAGTTTGGCCACCACGGTGAGGGCGCCGTCGAAGTGGCCGGGCCGGGAGGCACCTTCCCATTTCTCCCCCAGCGGCCCGGCGGTCACCCGGACCAACGGTTCGCCGCCGGGGTACACCTCGTCAACCGATGGCGCGAATGCCAGGTCCACGCCTTCGGCCTCCAGCAGGGCAAGGTCGGCGTCCAGGGTGCGCGGGTATCGGTCCAGGTCCACGGCATCGCCGAACTGCAGCGGGTTCACAAAGATGGACGCCACCACCACGTCGTTCTGTTCGACGGCGGTCCGCGCCAGCTGCGCGTGCCCCTCATGGAGTGCGCCCATCGTGGGCACCAGGCCCTGTGACGCACCCTGTTTCTGCATCAGCAGGCGGGCACTGTGGGACCGCAGTTCTGCCGCCGTCGTCACCAGTTTGATGGGCATGTCAGTCTTCCTTCGGTTCCAGGGCCTCGCGCAGCCCGTCCAGCTGGTCCGCCTTCAGCAGGCCGCGGCTTTCGGCGCGGCGGGCCGTGGACCGGGCCATGGCCAGGTACGCCGCCAGCACATCCCCGTTGGTGCCGGCGTCGTACTCCCGCAGGGCCTCGGCGTGGGCGGCCACTGTCCCGACGTCGCCACGGGCCACCGGCCCGGTCAGTGCGGCTTCGCCGGAGGCCAGGGCGTTCTCCAGCGTGGCACGCAACAAGGGCCCCAGCATCCGTTCCGGCGCGTCCACGCCCACCTCGCGGAGCAGCTGGGACGCCTGCGCCACCAGGGTGACCATGTGGTTTGAGCCGTGGGCCAGGGCAGCGTGGTACAGGGTCCGGTCGCCTTCGGCGATGGCCACGGGCTCGGCACCCATCTCCACCACGAGGGCCTGGGCGATGGGCAGCATGGCGGCGTCGGCGGTGACGCCGAAGGTGCAGTCCAGCAGCCGGGTGAGGTCCAGGCTCATGCCGGTGAAAGTCATGGCCGGGTGCAGGGCCAGCGGGATGGAACCGGCAGCGCGCACGGGATGCAGGACCCCCACGCCAAACCGGCCCGACGTATGGGCCACCAGCTGTCCGGGCTGCCAGGCCCCCAGCTTCGCCAGCCCGGCAACGAGCCCGGCCAGGGCGTCATCGGGGACGGCGAGGAGCACCAGTTCCGAGCGCTCCACGATGTCCTGGATCTCCAGGACGGGCACGCCGGGAAGCAGCGCTTCGGCCCGTTCGCGGCTCGCGTCGGACACGGCGGAAACCCCGACGACGGCGTGTTCCGCCGAGCGGAGCGCCGCACCGAGCACGGCGCCCACCTTGCCGGCACCGATGATTCCGACGCCGAGGCGTCCGGGCTTAGCCATGCTGCTGGCCTTCCTTGTTGGCGGGTTCCGTTGGGGTTCCAGGCTCAGCCACCGGGGCTGCCGGCACCACCTGGGCCAGCCAGTGTTCGGTGGTCTGGCGCTTCCGGGCCAGCCGGGCGCGTGCGGACTGTTCGTCGAAGAGGGTCCTGGCCTCGTCCGTCCCGGCCTGGATCAGGCGGGGTGAGACCGGGCCGGCGGTGGTGTGCAGCACGAGGTCCGCGACGCCGAAGCGCCTGGCCAGCGGCCCCTGGTGCAGGGCCATGGACTGCGTGCGCTGGTGCGGGACCACCACCAGCTGCCGCCACCAGCGTCCCGAGCGGATCAGCAGGGCGGTTGAGGTTGCGGTGAAGCCGTTTCGGCGCCAGCCGAGCGGGGCCAGGAGCCGGGCACGCCGCGGCGTGGTGACAAAACCGCCGTCGGAATCCAGCCCGGTGAGCCCCGCGCCGAAGACCCGTCCCGGTTCCGGAGTCCCGGGGTCCGGGAGCACCAGCGACAGCATGCTCATGACGTCGGCCAGCTTGCCGACGGGCAGCAGTGTGGTGCGTGACGCCGTTTCGCCGTTGCTCCCGGCCGCCCCGTATCCGGCGACATTGACCTGGATCCGGTACCAGCCGAAGATCCGCCACAGCGGCGGCTGCGCCACCCTGAGCGCCTGGATCCTGCCGGGCGGGAGGGTCTGGGCCTGGGTGTCCAGGAGTCCGTACCGCAGCCGGATCCCGTCCGGGGAGATGGCGGCGGTGAAGTTGTAGCCCTTGTTGAAGGAGCCCCAGTAACTCGCGGCCAGGCCCAGCGCGGCCGGAATCAGGTAGAAGTAGAAGCCGCGGTTCTCGGTCACGGCGGACAGGATCACGGAGGCGACGCCGCCGAGGACCACAAAGAAGCTTTGCTCACTGAGCAGCAGCGAACCGACAAGGCGCGACGGCGGCACGGACAGTACCGGATATTCCGGCGCCTCGGGCGCGGCCTCCTCCGGCCGGGCCGGGTCCTGCACCACGCCGGCGGCCCGGGCGAGGATGGTGGCCCGGAGCTGCCGGGCCTCGTCCATCCGGAGGTAGGCGAGGCGGACGGCTGACTCGCCGGCGTCGGCCACCTCGAACTTCAGCTCGGCCAGGCCGAAGATCCTGGCCAGCAACGGCTGCACAATATCGATGGCCTGGACGCGGTCCAGCCGGGCCTGCCGCTGCTGCCGGAAGAGGAAGCCGGTGTTGACCCGGACGTAGCCGCCGGCCACCTGGTACCGGGTGAAATACCAGGTCAGGATGAAGCCGAGCACAGCTATCAGCAGGACCGCTCCACCGCCGGCCAGCAGCCAGGGTATCCGGCCGGCGAAGTCGTCTTCCAGGACGGGCCTGCCCTGCAGCATCCGCTCAAAGAAGTCGCGGCCGAAGAAGAATCCGATGGCGGCCAGCGCCACCCAGCCGCGCACAAACGGCGACGCCGGGTGCACGCGCAGCCACTCGCCGTCGGGCGTTCCCGGTGCAGGCGCGGCGGGCGCAGCCGTTTCCGGTGCGGGCGCGGCGGGCGCAGGACCAGGCGCCGTCCCCGGCTCAGGAACGGGGCCGTCAGCGGTCACAGCCCAGCCAGCCTGGCTTCGCCGCGGGCCGACAGCTGCTCGCGCAGGCGTGCCCCTTCGGCGGCGGGCAGCCCGGGGATGTGCGCGTTGGTGCCCGGCGAGGCGGTGTGCAGCTTCAGTGTGCACAGCCCAAGTCCGCGCTCCACGGGGCCGACACCGATGTCCACGTACTGCATCCGCCCGTAGGGGACCACCATGGTGCGCTGGAAGAAAATGCCGCCGCGGATCAGGAGGTCGTCATCACGCTCGGCGTAGCCGATGGCGCGTACCTGGCGCGGGATCAGCACCAGCCGCCAGACCGCCAGGACCAGCGCGGCGGACGGTACCAGGATGGCGAGCCACAATGGCGGCCACAGCCACCAGCCAAGGGTCACAAACACCAGCGGCAGGCTCAGGACGAGCACCATCACGATGTTCCCGAGGGCCCACTGCACCAGCCGGACGGTCACATATGTGGGCGACACCCGCTGCCAGCTGATGCCCGGCGGATCAATCGCCTCGGTATGCATATTCGCCTTCCCCTGCGGCTTCACCACGCGGGCTCCGGCCGCGCTGGCCCTCACCCGGCGTTTCGGTGTCCTCCGGCGGGATCTTGCAGAACCGCTCCACCAGCAGGCCCACCACGATCATCACCAGGCCGCCGCCGGCCTGGGCCAGCGCCAGCCACGTGATGCCCTGGTCGCTGCGAAGGCTCCAGACCCGCAGCTGGTCCAGGAAAATCCCGGCGTGCCAGCCCAGCAGGACCGTTCCTGCGTAGGCGCAGGCCTGGGCCAGGACCAGGGTCCGGGCGGCGAGGATCGGGTTGAGGGCAGTCTTCTTCTTGGTAGCGTCGCGGTTGCTGTTGCGCCACCGCAGGATCCGGATGCCAAGGACCAGGGTGATGGCCACGATCACGCCCATGGTGGCCAGCGCCGTGGCGGGCAGGACAGGCGTGGCCACGCTGTACCGGTTGGTCAGGACCGTGGCGGCCCAGCCGGCAACGGCCAGGATCAGGCCGATCAGCAGCAGGCGAAGCGGGTTGATGGGTTTCATGGCCTACTCAACCGCCCCGGCCGTGGGGACGCCGTCGAAGTCGCCGAAGCCGTCGAACGGAACCAGGTCTTCAAAGTCGGAGGCCCGGGTGGCCAGGACGCTGATTTTTTCGCCGTTCAGCGTCGCCGCCGGCTCGATCAGGGACCACGGGTAGAGCACAAAGGCGCGTTCGGCGGCACGCGGGTGCGGCAGGGTCAGGTCCGGGTCGTCACTGGTGAGGTCGCCGTAGGTGATGATGTCGACGTCGAGCGTCCGCGGCCCCCAGCGCACCTCCCGGACGCGGTGGTGCTTGTTCTCCACGGACTGGCAGTGCTCCAGCAGCGCCGCCGGGGACAGGGTGGTTTCGACGGTGATGACCATGTTCAGGAAGTCCGGCTGGCCGGCGGGCCCTCCGACGGCTTTGGTCTGCACTACCGGAGAGACGGCCAGCAGGCGGACTTCCGGCGGATCCACGAGGTCGGCAACGGCCCCGGACAGGGTGTCGTTCCGTTCGCCGAGGTTGCTGCCAAGCGCAAGCACTGCCTTGGAGTAGCCGGTGGTCATTTCTGCTCCCGGTACACGCTGACGGACACGTCGTCGAAGGGAACCTCGATGGGCGCCTTGGGCTTGTGCACGGTAATCTCCACCGCGTGGAGCCGGTATTCGCTGAGCAGGTCCTCGGCGATCCGCACGGCCAGGGCCTCAATCAGGTTTACCGGCTCGCCCGTGATCCAGCCGGTGATGCGCTCCGCCACTTCGCCGTAGTGCGCGGTGTCCCGGACATCATCCGAGGCGGCCGCCGGGGAAAAGTCCAGGTGCAGCACGGCGTCCACCACAAAGGGCTGGCCCTCGCGGCGTTCGAAATCGAACACACCGTGATGGCCGACGGCGGTCACACCGCTCAGCGTAATCCTGTCCATGGGGGTCCCCCGGCCCTAGTGTGCGGTGCGGGCGGCAGCCATGCGTGAGGCAACCTTGACGGCGTCAAGGCTGGGGCCGACGTCGTGCACGCGGACCGCCCAGGCCCCGCGGAACGCGCTGATGGCGGTGATGGCCGCGGTGGCGGCGTCCCGCTCTTCCGGGGAGGCCGACTTGCCGGCCACGGTGAGCAGCGTGCCCAGGAAGCGCTTGCGCGAAGCGCCCACCAGGACTTTGTGGCCGAGGCCCTCCAGCTGGTCCAGGTGCTGCAGGAGTTCCCAGTTCTGGGCATCATTCTTGGCGAAGCCCAGGCCCGGGTCCACGATGATCTGGTCCTGGCTGACCCCGGCTGCGTAGAGCTTGTCCCGTACCCCGGCCAGTTCGGCCACCACTTCGGCGGCAACGTCCTTGTACTCGGCCAGCGAATTCATGGTGCGGGCGTCGCCGCGGCGGTGGGTGAGCACGTACGGCACCTTGGAAGCGGCGACGAGCTCTGCCATTTCCGGTTCGATGGTGAGGCCGGAGATGTCGTTGATGATCGCGGCGCCGGCCTCCACAGCGGCGGCTGCGGTGGAGGCGTGGGTGGTGTCGATGCTGACCAGGGCACCGGCCTTGACCAGGGCCTGGATCACGGGGATCACGCGCCGCTGTTCCTCGGCGGGGCTGACGTCCTCCGCGCCTGGACGGGTCGATTCTCCGCCGACGTCGATGATGTCCGCCCCGGCGTAGAACATCCGCAGGCCCGCCGCGATGGCGGTGTCCGGCGTCGCGTGCTTCCCGCCGTCGCTGAACGAGTCCGGGGTGACGTTCAGGACGCCCATGACCAGGGTGCGGTCGGTGGGAAGGTCGGAGAATTTCGCGGCCGGACGCGGTTTGCGCAGGATGGGCAGCGGAGATGTTGCGGGCCCGGTTCCCGGGGCTGCAGCTAGTGAGTCCATGGTCTTGATACTTACCTTCCGAGGATGAGGCTCATGGCTTCGGCACGGGTGGCCGGGTCATGGAGCTGCCCGCGTACCGCACTGGTGACGGTCTTCGCTCCGGGCTTGCGGACACCGCGCATGGACATGCACATGTGCTCGCATTCAACCACGACGATCGCGCCGCGGGGTTTGAGGTGGCTGACCATCGCTTCAACGATCTGGGTGGTGAGCCGCTCCTGGACCTGGGGGCGGCGGGCGTAGATGTCCACGAGCCGGGCGAGCTTGCTGAGCCCGGTCACCTTTCCGTCATGGGAAGGAATGTAGCCAACGTGGGCCACACCGTGGAACGGCACGAGGTGGTGCTCGCACGTGGAGTAGAAGGGGATGTCCTTGACCAGGACCAGTTCCTCGTGGTCCAGGTCGAACTTGGTGGAGAGGACATCCGCCGGATCGTGGTGCAGCCCCGCGAAGACCTCGGCGTAGGCCTTCGCTACCCGTTTGGGGGTGTCCTGGAGCCCGCCACGGTCCGGATCCTCACCAATGGCCAGCAGGATTTCGCGGACGGCAGCTTCGATCCGCGGCCGGTCCACCTTCTCGTGCTTTTTGTGGTGGGATCCGTCCTCCGCCGGGTAACCGGCGGAGGAGTGGGCGTCGTCGTCGTCTAAGTGATTCACGTATGAAAGCTTAGCCGCGAAGGGTGTCGGGCCCCGAGTCGGGGATGCCGCCCTGGAACGGGGCATCCTCCGGAACGCCCTGGGGGTGCGGGGGCTGGGCGTCCAGCGGCTCCTCAAGGCGGGCCTCCTTGGCCTCCTCCTGGGCTTCGCGTTCGGCCTTCTCCAGGCGCGACTCGACAGGTCCTTCCTTCTGGACCGGACGGGTCTCCTTCGAGAGCCATACCTCGCGGAAGTCACGCTTGCGGATGTCCGTGAAGATGTGCGCGATTTCAGCCTGGTTGAGGGTCTCCCGCTCCAGGAGTTCCAGGGCCAGCTGGTCCAGAACGTCGCGGTTTTCGGTCAGGATGGCGTAGGCCTCGTCATGCGCCTGGTCGATCAGGCGGCGCACTTCCTCGTCCACCACGTAGGCGATCTGGTCGGAGTAGTTGCGCTCGTGCCCGGCGTCGCGGCCCAGGAACGGCTCGCCGCCGCCCTGGCCCAGGCGCACGGCACCCACGCGTTCGCTCATGCCGTACTCGGTGACCATCTTGCGGGCCGTCGACGTGGCCTTTTCGATGTCGTTCGAGGCGCCCGTGGAGGGGTCGTGGAAGACGATTTCCTCGGCGACGCGGCCGCCCATGGCGTAGGCCATCTGGTCCAGCAGCTCGTTCCGGGTGACCGAGTATTTGTCGTTGTCCGGAACCACCATGGTGTAGCCCAGGGCGCGGCCGCGGGGCAGGATGGTGATCTTGGTGACCGGGGCGGAGTTGCGCAGCGCCGCCGCCACCAGGGCGTGTCCGCCTTCGTGGTAGGCGGTGATCTTGCGCTCGTGCTCCTTCATGACGCGGCTGCGCTTCTGCGGGCCGGCCATAACGCGGTCGATGGCCTCGTCCAGGGCGCGGTCGTCGATGAGGTTGGCGTTGGAGCGGGCCGTGAGCAGCGCCGCTTCGTTGAGCACGTTGGCCAGGTCTGCTCCGGTGTAGCCTGGGGTCTTCTTGGCCACAGCCTTGAGGTCGACGCCCTGGGCCATGGGCTTGCCCTTGGCGTGGACCTGCAGGATCTGGTCACGGCCGATCATGTCCGGCGCTTCCACACCGATCTGGCGGTCGAAGCGGCCCGGACGCAGCAGGGCCGGGTCCAGGACGTCTGGGCGGTTGGTGGCGGCGATCAGGATGACGTTGGTCTTGACGTCAAAGCCGTCCATTTCCACCAGCAGCTGGTTCAGGGTCTGCTCGCGTTCGTCGTTGCCTCCGCCGATGCCGGCGCCGCGGTGGCGGCCAACAGCGTCGATTTCGTCAACAAAGATGATGGCAGGCGAGTTGGCCTTGGCCTGTTCGAACAGGTCACGGACGCGGGAGGCACCCACACCGACGAACATCTCAACGAAGTCCGAGCCGGAGATGGAGAAGAAGGGAACGCCCGCCTCGCCCGCGACAGCGCGGGCCAGGAGGGTCTTGCCGGTGCCGGGAGGGCCGTACAGCAGAACACCCTTGGGGATCTTGGCGCCCACCGCCTGGAATTTGGCCGGTTCCTGCAGGAACTCCTTGATTTCCTGGAGTTCCTCCACGGCTTCGTCAGCGCCGGCAACGTCCACGAAGGTCACCTGCGGCATGTCCTTGTTGACCATCTTGGCCTTGGACTTGCCGAACTGCATGATCTTGGAACCGCCGCCCTGCATACGGGTCATCAGGAACCAGAACAGCGCACCGAGGAGGATGACCGGGATCAGGAGCGAGAGGAGTCCGGAGAACCAGTTGCTCTCGATCGGCTGGTCCGTGTAGCCGCTTGCGGGTTTGGCGTCGGTGACGGCCTTGACCACGTCCACCGCCCGGGCGTCGACGAAGAAGAACTGGACGCTCTTGCCCTTGTCCTGCCCGTCGACCTGGAGGTTGTCCTTGAGCACCAGGTCCACGCGGTTTTCGCCGTCGAAGATCTTCGCCTGCTCAACTTTGTTGTCGGCCAGCAGCCCCAG
Organism: Arthrobacter sp. BE255; assembly: GCF_031457335.1. NCBI lineage: Bacteria > Bacillati > Actinomycetota > Actinomycetes > Micrococcales > Micrococcaceae > Arthrobacter > Arthrobacter sp. BE255. Next base: position 308,181 of record NZ_JAVDWK010000002.1, read on the forward strand.
GCCCTTGTCGGTGTCGATCCGGGCGGCACCGCCGGGAGCCAGCGTTGCAAAAGCCACAAGGAGCATGCCGATCACAACAACGATCCAGATGCCCGGGCCCTTGAAGAAACTCTTAGCTTTCATCTGTTCGGGGATTCGCCCCGTCCCTCCTGGTAGTGCTGCACGGCGAGTGGTCTGCGCGCGTGTGGTGCTGCGTCAGGTTCTAGCTATACACCGTTCCGAGTAAATCACGCACGGTATGGCGCAAAAGTTCCCTCTGGGCGTAGCGGGGTGCAGGAGGCCAGGACGGACGCGCCGCAGGTCAGACGGCCGCGTGCACAGCCAGTTTCCGAAGGGTGGCCGTGCCGCCCTCGGCGAAGACGGAAGCGCCGTGGTTTCCCGGGCCCGGGAAGATCAGGTCCGTCAGGACCACCTTGCCGCCCTGGGCGAAAACCTCCACCGAGCACTGGTCGACGACGACGCGAACCGTGAGCACGCCGTCCTCCAGCGGAACGGGGACCGACTCCACCGACGCGAACGCCGGATGGAAGGCGGTGTCCCCCACCGCGGTGCGGTCCAGGCTGAGCACCCCGGCGGCGGGATCGTACGCGAGGACGGCGGCGCCGCCGTCGGCATCCTCCCACAGCCGGAAGCCGCACCTGACCGAGGTGCCGGGAAGGATCTCGGCGTCGATGACCTGGGCCGTGCCTGGCTGGACTCCGGGCAGCGCGAGCGTGCCGCGGAGCTCTCCGCCGCCCAGGGACTGGACGGCGTCAAGGGGCGGAAGGACGGGGGCCTGGACCAGCGTCGGGCGGCCGTCCACCGTTTCCAGGGTGACCTCACGGACCAGGGACATCCCGGACCGCCAGGGGGAGGTGGGCAGGGTGTTGGCGTAGTCCCAGTTGTTGATCCAGCCGATCATGAGGCGCCGGTTGTCCGGAACGTTGCTGAACGAAACGGCGGCGTAGTAGTCACGGCCCCAGTCCAGCCAGCGGCATTGGCGGAGCCGGCCCAGGTCCGTGGCGGTGGTCCCAAAGACCGGGGAGTCCAGCAGGGACGACGGATCGGGCGTGAAGGTGGAGCCGTCGAAGTCGCCCACGAAATACTGCCCGCCGGAGCCGCCGGCCACTGCACCGGGGTTGACGTTGACCACCAGCACCCACTTGGTCCTTTCCGGGTCGCCGTCCAGGGGCAGCGGGAAGAGGTCGGGGCATTCCCACTCGCCGCCGGCGGCGTTGGCTGGCCCGAACTCGCTGGCCAGCTCCCACACGCGCAGGTCCGTGGAGCGGTAAATCACCACCGTCTGCTCCCCTGCCTCGACGGCGGCCATCACCCAGTACGGGCCGTCAGGGCCCGGGTAGCTGAAGACCTTGGGGTCGCGGAAGTTTGCCGAGCCGCGCGTCAGCACGGGGTTGCCCGCGAACTTGGTCCAGGTCATACCGGCGTCGTTGCTGTAGGCCAGGGACTGGGCCTGGGTGCCTTCGTGGGCGGTGCCGGGCTTGAAGGCGCTGGTGTAGATGGCCACGAGGGGCGGGTTTTCGGCGCTGCCGAAGCCTGAGCTGTTGGCGTGGTCCACCACGATGCTGCCGGAGTAGATGTCCTCGGCGTCGTCGCAGGTGATGGCCACGGGCTGCTCGGTCCAGTGCACCAGGTCGGTGGAGGTGGCGTGGCCCCAGGACATGTTGCCCCACACGTTCCCGTACGGGTTGTTCTGGTAGTAGAGGTGGTAGGTGCCCCGGTAAAACACCAGGCCGTTGGGGTCATTGAGCCAGGTGTCCCGCGCCGTGTAGTGCAGGGCCGGACGCAGGTGCGGAGTCGCGGCATGGACTTGCTGCGGCAGCACAACCGGGGGCCGGACTTCCTGCGGCGGGGCCGGTTGCGGGCGTGCGTCATCAAGGCGGCTGGACATGGTGCTGGATCCTTGCTCTGGTGTGGTCGGTAGGGATGACTTGCTGGGTCCGGGTCCGCGGGAGCGGGACCCGGGGTCACGGCGGTGGCGCCGCCACGGAGTCGCGGGCCACCAGCGGGCAGTCCAGGATGGTGGGGTGGAGCGCCATGAGGGCCAGGTCCGTCTTGCCCTCGATGGCGTCGATCAGGTTCCCGGCGGCCCAGGCGCCCATTTCGTAGTGCGGCAGGGCCACCGTGGTCAGGCCCGGGTACAGGTTTGCGGCGATGAGTTCCTGGTCGTCGAAGCCCACCACGGACAGGTCGGTAGGGATGGACAGCCCGAGCTCCGCCGCGGCCCGGTAGGCGCCCATGGCCATCCGGTCGTTGTAGCAGAACAGCCCGGTGGGCCTGTCCGGGCGGGCCAGGATCCGGCGGGCCGCCTCATAGCCGCCCTGCACTTCGGAGATCTCCGACTCGACAGGGGCCGCGTCGCCGTCGAGCCCTGCCTCCGTCAGTGTGGCCCGGAAGCCGCGAAGGCGGTCCCGGGTGGCGGGGACGTCGTCGGTGTTGTTAAGGAAGCCGATGCGGGTATGGCCGGCCGCCAGGAGGATTCCGACGGCGGCCCGGGCACCGCCCTCCTCGTCCGGCACCACGGCGGTGATGCTGCCGCCGGTGCTGACGGAGTCCACCAGGACGGACGGCACGCTGCCAAGGTTGACCGGCACCTGCACCTGGCGGTGGTACATGGTGGCGTAGAGGATGCCGTCCACGCGGCGCTCGAGGAGGGCCTCGACGTCGGCATCCCTGGATTCGGTGCTCGCGGACCCGGACGTGTTGATGATCATCAGGTTGTAGCCGCGGGCACGGGCGGCCTCGTCCGCGCCCAGGATGATCCGTCCCGCATGGGGCGTGGTGGCGATGTCCTCGCTGACCAGGCCCAGCATTCCGGTCCGCTGGGTGCGGAGCGCCTGGGCGAGCCGGTTGGGCCCGTAGCCGAGCTGTTCGGCGGCGGACTTCACCTTGTCCCTGGTTTCCGGGCTGATCCGTGCGTACTTCACGTCATTGAGGACATGGGAGACCGTGGTCACAGACACGCCGGCGGCGACTGCTACTTCCTTGATACCGACTGATCTGTTGGTCATTGGTCTCCCACGTCCTCATGGTGTTGGTGCTGTACCAGTAAGGCTACAGACGAGTAATCGTTTCCCTGGGCGTGGCCGTGGCCCCTGGGCGCTTTACTGGGCCAGAACTGCATGTGCCACCTGGAAACCGACCGTGGGTGTGGCCCTCAACGCGTTTGCAGCCCTGTCTGCGATAACCTGGGCGTCACTTCCGGAATCAAGGATCGTATTCCGGGCGGATTCGGAATCAACCATAACGGCCGTAACAGCGAGATCGTCCGACGCCTCGGTGGTCAACAGGGCGTCCACCTGCGCCGAGAAGCAGGAGTCACTTGGCTTGGAGTGGACGTCCATTGCCACCACGTGGTTGTTGGAGACGAAGTTGCCTGCCCCCGCCACCAGCCGGATGATGACAGGTGTGGCCCCTGCCGGCCGGATGCTCTGCGTGTCGATGATCTCGGAGAAGTGGTTGCCGATCACAGAGTTGTTGCTGCCGCTGACACGGAGAAGTCCGTAGAGGTCGTCCAGTCCGTTGTCGACTCCCAGGAAGGGCGTCCAGGGCTCATGGTCACGCAGGAAGTGATTCGTGGCCACGAGGTTCTCCGAACTGTTCGCTGCGAGAACCACCATCCCGGGGTAGAACGAATGCAAACGGTTGTTGGTGACGCTTGAACGCGTGACACCGTCGAGATGGACGCTGCTCGCACCACGGGGGAAGACGTTGTTCGCGGTGATCAGGAGCCCGCCATGGTTCTCGGCGTAGATCGAGTGGCCCTTGAAGCCTGCCCCCACCAGGTTGTCGGTGATCTTCGATGCCTGTCCCCACCCGCGCAGCTCGATGCAGCTGCCGCATTCGGCGATGAAGTTGTCGTGAATCGACAACGCGTCCGCGTGGTAGATGGTGAGCGCGTTCTCAAGGTAGACGAACCCCATGCCGGTGACGCGGAATGAGTCATTGGCGTTCGCGACATAGATACCGGTCTTGCCGTTGACGTAGGTGTTCTCCGGAGGCATCCCCGAGCCATCCGGGGTGAAGTGCAGCCCGTCGATGCAGAAGTTGGAGAACTCGACCGAGCTGATCCGCGGGCTCCCGCTGCGCTCAACGTAAAAGGCGGCTCCCTTGGATTTCTCCCCGTCTTCGCCGGGGGGAAGGTCGACGAGGATGCGGCTCCCCCCGGGCCACAGCTCATGCAAGTCGGGCCATTCGTCTTCGGGAACGTTGAACCGGATGCTTGACGACGTAAATCCGTGTCCCGAGCCATGGATTCGAAGGAAGCTGATGTCGATCACCACCTGCGTACGAAGGTGGTAGTCACCGGGCGGAATGTAGATCACCGCGCCTGGCTTTCCGCCGTCGTTCGCATCGGCGGCCGTCTGCCGGGCCTTGATGTCAGCGATGATGCTGTTGATTACTTCACCGACGTCCTCGGACGGATTGCCGACCGGCCACGTCGTCACGTCGTAGCAGTTGTTGCTTGACATAGCTTCTTCCCTTTGTGGTGTGGTTGCTCAGCCCTTGACGGCGCCGAGCGTCATGCCTGCGACGATCTTGCGCTGCAGGAGAAGGGTGAGGAGGATGACCGGGATCGAGTAGACGGCTGCCAGTGCCGTCATGGATCCCCAGTCGAGGCCGAACTGGGTCTGGAAGTTCGCGATCACCACCGGGGTGGTCTGGGACCTGACGGCGGTCATCAGGAGGGCGAACAGGAACTCGTTCCAGGAAGCGAGGAAGGCGAAGATCGCCGTGACCGCGATGCCGCCGGATACCACCGGGATGACCACCCTCCACAGGGCTCCAAGCCTGCTGCAGCCGTCCACGGTGGCTGCTTCCTCCAGGTCCTTGGGCACGGCTTCGAAGAAGCTGGACATCAGCCAGATGGAAAGCGGCAGCGAGATGGTGGTGTGGGCGATGGACAGCGCGATGGGTGTATCTGCGAGTCCGGCTGCCGACATCATCGATGCGAGCGGAATGCCGATGGCCACCGGCGGCACCATGCGGGTGACCAGCGCCGCCATGATGAACACGCGGCCGCTGGGTGTCTTGTAGCGGGTGATGCCGTACGCGGCCGGAACCGCCAGCACGAGGGACAGGACCGTGCTGATGATCGCCGTCTGCGCGCTGTTGATGAAGGAAGCCAGCACCCCGCTGCGTCCCAGGGCGTTGGTGTAGTTCTCGAGCGTCCATTCCCTCGGCAGGATGGTGGGCGGGACGGCGATGGTGTCGATCGGCGTCTTGAAGGACGTGAAGAGCAGGTAGAGGAACGGGAAGCCGTAGAAGATCATGGCCGCCGCGAGGAGGATCCACAGCAGCGTCCTGGTGCTGCGCTTGCCTGCCTCAAGGCCCTCCGCGTGGTGTCGACGGCGGCGCGTGCCGTTGCCGCCGTGCGCCTTGGTGCTGGGTGCGGAAGGGACTGTTGTGGTTGGCATGGTGGTCTCCGTTGCGGCTGGACCGTGAAGGCGGGGGTCTGCGAGGCTCATCAGTTGTCCTTTCCTGGCCGCCAGATGGTGGAGACCGCGAAGAAGGCGACGGCGAGCATGGCCAGCAGGTAGATGGTGCCCATGGCGCTTGCCAGGCCGGGATCGCCGAAGCGGATCATGGTGCGGTAAATCAGCAGGCTCATGGTTTCGGAGGCGGACTGGGGGCCGCCGTTGGTCTGGATGAGGATGGTGTCGAAGGCCCGTGCCGCGTCGATGCCGCGGACCACCAGTGCGACGGCGATGACCGGCCGCAGGAGGGGAAGGATGATCCGGAACAGCATGGCGGGCGCACGGGCGCCGTCCAGGCGGGCCGCTTCGATCAGGTCACCGGGGATGTTCTGTAAGCCGGCAAAGAGCACCAGGCACATAAACGATGTAGTGAGCCAGATGTCCGGAATGGCCACCGAGAACAGCACGATGTTGGGGTCCGACAACCAGCCGATCTGGTTGGGGTTGGCCAGCAGCCCGGCCTGGTACATGAGGGTTCCGATCAGGCCGAAGTTGTCGATCATGAGGAACTTCCACAGCAGGCCTGCAACGATCGGGGCAATCATGAGCGGGTAGAGGAACACGGTCCGCCAGATCTGGGAGTTGCGGCCCAGCATGGTGAAGAGCAGGGCCATCCCCAGCCCGAGGGCGAATTCGAGGGCCACTACTACCAGGGTGTAGGCGAGGGTCCGCCAGCCGGCGCCCATGAATGCCTCGGATGCGAAGGCCCGGAAATAGTTGTCCAGGCCCACGAAGTCGCGGGGCCCGCCGGCGATGGGCGAGATCTTGAAGAAGCTGTCGGCCACAAGCCGGAACAGCGGGTAAGCCACAAAGATGGCGAGGAACAAAGCCGCCGGAGCCATCAGAAACGTTGCGAAGCGGCGATCGGAGATGCGCACGGTTTTCTCTTCTGTTTGTTGGGGGCCGCGGCCGGCACCGGTTGGGCAGGTGCCGGCCGCGGAGTCTTACTTGAGGAGGTCCTGGATCTGCTTCTTGGCGTCAGCCAGGAGGGCTGCGGAGTCTCCGCCGGCCACGGCTTTCTGCAGGAGCGGCACCAGGACGGTGTCCACGATCTGCTGCCACTTCTCGGTGGCGGGCCGGGTGGCAGTGGCGTCACCGTTCAGTGTTTCGATCAGCGGGCCGAAGCTCTCGTACCCGGCCTTGTCCTGGTATTTCTCGAAGGCCGAGATGCGCGAGGCGAGGCCCAGGCTGGACTCGATGCCCATGCTGTTGTAGTCGTAGGCGCACTTGACGAACTTCTTGGCGTTGTCCGTGTTCTTGGTGGCCTTGGGCACTGAGAGGTACCACGGTCCCGGAACGCCTGCCACGCCTGCGCTGCCGCCGATCATCGGAGCCGCGCCCACCTTGCCGGCTACCGGTGCGTCCTTGGGGATCTGGCGGTAAGCGTGGGCCCAGAAGCGGGTCATGGCGGTCTTGCCCTGGTTGAAGAGGTTCTGGGCCGCTGCCCAGTCCACCTGCGCGGCACCTGGGGGCGCGTACTTAGTCAGGCTGGTGTAGAAGTCCAGCGCTTCCCGGTGGGCGTCGTTGTCGATGACCACGTTGTTGTTTTCGTCCAGGATCATCGGGGAGCCGGCCTGGAGGACGTGGGCCAGCCATTCGGTCTCGACGCCGCCCTTGACGTCCGTGCCGTACATGCCGTCCTTGGTGAAGAACTCCGAGATGTCCTTGTACTGCTGCCAGGTGGTGGGTGCCGCCAGGTCGTAGCCGTACTTCGCCTTGAAGCCGGCCTTGTTCGCTGAGTCCTCGAAGAGGTCTTTGCGGTAGAGGATGATTTCGGCGTTGGTCCAGGCGGGCATGCCGATGAAGTGGCCGTCCACGTTGGCTTCCTTGACGAGGGCCGGGAAGATGTCCTTCTTGGCCTCGTCGGTGAAGAGTTCGTCGATGGGCTGGACGGCGTCCTTGAAGCTGGGCAGCCACACGGAGTCCAGGGCGGCGACGTCAAAGGAGACGTTGCCGGAGGAGAACTCGCTGGAGAGCCGGTTGAACATGCCGTCGTACGGCAGTTCGACGAAGTTGACGTCGATTCCCGCGTCCTTCTTGCACTGCTCGGCGACGCCGGTCAGCTCGGCGTGGCCGCCGGCTTCCACCAGGACATTGACGGTGCTGGCGGCGCTACCCGAAGTGGTCGGGCCCCCGGCGCCGCACCCGGTGGCCGCAAGTGCGACGGCGGTGCAGAGGCCGCCGATGGTGGCGAACCTGTTGATGGTCTTTCGAGTGGACATCGCTGTCGACTCACTTTCTCTCGAACGGAATGGCGAGACGGTCTGTGGGGTGAAAAATCGTTTTGCCAAAACGACTTGGCATAAATGTAGGCCTCTTTCGGGCCGAGTGTCAAGGGTCACATAACGCGGATGTTTTGCCTGCTGGCGGCGAAGTCCGGCAGGTGGCAAATCGTTTTGTCATTTTGGTCGGCTTTGGCACGGCTTAAATGCCGGTGGCGGCCTCCGAAGAGGCCGCCACCGGCAGTGCTGTGTGAGGGTTTTACTCGTAGACGTGCGGGGCCAGGGTGCCCACGAAGTCCAGGTTGCGGTACTTTTCGGCGTAGTCCAGGCCGTAGCCCACTACGAACTCGTTGGGGATGTCGTAGCCCACGTACTTGACGTCGATCTCCACCTTGGCGGCGGTGGGCTTGCGGAAGGCGGTGCAGATTTCCACCGAAGCGGTGCCGCGGGATTCCAGGTTGGTCTTCAGCCAGGACAGCGTGAGGCCGGAGTCGATGATGTCCTCGACGATCAGCACATCCTTGCCCATGAGGTCCGTGTCCAGGTCCTTGAGGATGCGGACAACCCCTGAGGACTGGGTGCCGGATCCATAGGAGGAAACAGCCATCCAGTCCATGGAGATGTGGCTGTGGAGTGCCCGGGCGAGGTCCGCCATGACCATCACCGCACCCTTGAGCACACCAACAATGAGGATTTCACGGCCTTCGTAGTCCTTGTCGATCTCGGCAGCGAGTTCGGCGATCCGCTGCTGGATCTGTTCCTTGGTGTAGAGAACGTGCTTGAGGTCTGCCTGGACGTCGTTTGAATCCACCAATGGCTCCTGTGTAGATGCGGGGTGCGACTAATTTTGGGGCGGTTTTTGAGGCCGGAATACTAGCTTCCCACAGCGGGCGCCCTCACGGGGAACGGGACTGCCGCCGTCGGCCTGGCCTGCGTCCGCGCCGGGCCTGTTTGCCGCCTGCATCTGGGCCAGCGACAGCCGGTACACGCTCACGCCGCCGGGAAGCTCAACGGGCCCGGCCGAACCTTGCCGCCGAAGCAGCGCTTCCGCCGCAAGAAGCCTCTGGTAGCTGGGCTGTTGGCCGCCGACGTCGGCCGCCGCCTTCGCGATAACGCGGAACCTGATGGCCGGCGCCAGGCCGCCCAGCGCCTCCTCCGAAAGGCTGACTTCAACGCCGGAGCGTTCCACCAGGGCGGCAAACGTGCTTTCTGCCACGTCCTCGAGGTAATCAGCGTCCAGCTGCAGGATCGCAGCGGTCCTGGCCAGGGATTCCGCGACGCCGGGGCCGAGTTTTTCTTCGAGCATCGGCAGCACTTCCACGCGGGTCCTGGAGCGGGCAAAGGACGGGTCAGCATTGCTGGGGTCATGCCAGGGGTCGAGTTCCTCGACGTCGCAGATCTCCAGGGTGTCGGCGCGGCGGAGCCCGAGGAACGGCCGGAGCAGGATCCCGCGCGCAGGGCGCATCCCGGCCAGGGATCTGGTCCCCGAGCCGCGGGCCAGTCCCAGCAGGACCTGTTCGGCCTGGTCGTCCAGGGTATGGCCCAGCAGGACCGCAGCCGCGCCCTGGCCTGCGGCGGCAGCGTCCAAGGCGGAGTGGCGGGCATCTCGGGCGGCAGCTTCCGGGCCCATTCCGGTGGGCGCGACAACGACGGTGCGGACCTCCACCGGGGCGAGGCCCAGCTCCGTGAGGGTCTGCGCGGTCCGGGCGGCCACATCAGCCGAGCCGGGCTGCAGCTGGTGGTCCACAACCACGGCCCCCACCGTCACGGGGCGCCCTTCCACATGGCCGCGGCGGGCAAAATAGGCTGCGACGGCGGCGAGCGCCAGCGAGTCCGGGCCCCCGCTGCACGCAACCATCACGTGCTCGGGGTAGCCGGCGTCCGCCAGGGCGTTCTGGAGCGCCTTGCGCGCTGTGCCGACGACGGGCGCGAGCCTGCCGGGCCGCCGTCGTCCGCTGTGCACTTCAGGCAATTAGAGGCCCATCCGGTCGAGCCAGATCCTGGCGTCGTGGATTTCGGGCTCGGTAGGCAGGTTGTCCGCGGATTCCCAGACGCGGTTAAAGCCCTCCATCCCGGCGACGTCCACCACGGCGCGGACGAATTTGGCGCCGTCGGAGTACTGGCGCATCTTGGCGTCCAGGCCCAGCAGGCTTCGGATGAACTTTTCGATCACGCCGCGGTCCTTGCCGCGGTCGTTGAAGCGCTGCCGGATGGTCTTCACGGACGGCACAATGCTGGCGTCGACGGCGTCCATCACCACGTTCGCGTGGCCTTCCAGCAGGCTCATGACGGCCGTGAGGTGGGACAGGGATGCCTTTTCCTCCGGGTTTTGCAGCAGGTCCAGGATGGCGCCGCGGCCGGGCGTGCCGCCTGTGGCGGACCGGTCCTTGAGGGAGCGGGCGGCCGCGGAGGCACGCTCCATGAGGGAGTCAACGTTGCCCAGCAGGTGCACGCTGAGGTTGTCGATCTCGGAGAGCATGTGGTGGCGCAGCCAGGGTGCGGCGGCGAACTGCACGCGGTGGGTCTGTTCGTGCAGGCAGACCCAGAGCCGGAAGTCCTCGGGCGTGACGTTGAGTTCGCGCTCCACGGTCACGATGTTGGGGGCCACCAGCAGCAGCCTGCCGCCGGCCGGGGCCGTGGAGCCTTCGGCAAGGGCGGCGAAGGGGTCGTACTGGCCCAGGACTTTGCTGGAAAGGAAGGCCAGGACGGCGCCCAGCTGGCTGCCGGTGATGGCTCCACTGACGGCCGCCGCGGCGGGGCTGACCGTTCCGCGGCGGCTTTCCAGCATTTTCTCCATGGCGGGTTTCAGCATCACCGCGAAGCTTTGGGTGTTGGCCTTGGCCCAGGATGCCCGGTCCACCACCAGGACCGAGGAGTCCCGCAGGTCCCGGGCCGCTTCCAGGCCGGTGATCTGGTGGACGTGGTGCACGGATTCGTCAGCGAGCCGCCGCAGGCTGTCCACGGCGTCGCCGATTTCCGCCGGGGACAGGACTGGCCCTGCGGATGTCAGCCGCGCGGCAGTGGACGCGGCGAGGTCCCAGTTGATCAGGGCCTGGGCCGGGCTGGACGGTGCCGGTGCGGACGTATCACGTGCGGTGGACTCCATAGTTCCCATCAGAACACAGCGGACCGCGGATCGTCCTTAAGTTCGCTCACCGGCGAACGCCCGGGACAGTGGGACCCGGACCCAACAGCGGCCTGCCCCGCTCGGACGGCGCTGCCCCGCACCGCTCATGCGGGCCCGGACCGCTTTCACATCGGAGGACTAGCGGCAGCCGCAGGCCGCGAGCGCGGTGGCGGCCCGGTCCAGGGCTTCTTTGTTGCCGCCGGACCCGGGGGTGAGGCCGTTGCCGATGAACGAAAACACCAGCAGGCGGCCGTCGGCGTCCACCACGTAGCCGCTGAGCGCGATCACCGAATTCAGCGTACCGGTCTTGGCACGGACCAGCCCCGCGCCACGGGCGGTGGAGCTGTCCCCGTAACGGGTGTCCAGGGTCCCGGTCAGGCCGGCCACCGGAAAGCCGGCCAGCGCGGCCCGGAGCCTGGGGTCCGTCCCCGAGGTGATGGCGCGCACCACTTCGGCGAACTGCCGGGCAGAGACCTGGTTGTCCAGCGCCAGCCCGGACACGTCCGCGAGCCGCATGGTGTCGGTGGGGATCCCCAGTTCGGCGAGCTGGGCCCTGACTGTGGCTGTGGCGGCGTCGTTGCTGGCCAGCTGGCCCTCCGCCGCGGCCGCCATCCGGCCCAGGACCTCCGCGAGGTAGTTGTCCGAGGTCTGGAGCATCAGGTCAACCTGCTCACCCACGGTGGCGGACTGGACTTCTGCCAGGATGTCCGGGTTACGGTCAGCCGTCTGCGGCACCGTGTAACGCCCGACGCCGGTTGCCACCGTCAGTCCCGCGGCGGCACCTGCCGCCCGGAGCTGCGCGGCGAACGCCTCGGCGGCGGTGACCGCAGAGTCCTGCGGGCGCGGGCCGGTAGTGACGGCGGGATCGAACCGTGCCGAGTTCAGCGCCAGCGGGTACAGCGGGGCCACCTCGCCGGCTTCGACATCCCCGCCCGCCCAGGCCGGATTCAGCGCCGGTCCGCTGAACAGGGAATCGTCAACCAGGACTTTCAGCTCTCCGGTTGCGCCGGCGTCCTGCAGAGCGGCCACCGTGGCCGCGGCCAGGGTGGCGAGCCCGGCGTGGCCCAGCACCTCGTCCGGCGCGGACTCCCCTGCTCCCAGGAGGACGTCGCCGCCGCCGGCCAGCACCACCTGGTCCGGCGTGGGACCGGCGATGACCCTGGTACTGAACCGTGCGTCCGGCCCGAGGACCCGCAGGGCCGCCACAGCGGTCAGCAGCTTCATGTTGGACGCGGGAATACGGTTTTCGGAACCGCCCCGGTCAAACAGGACCTGGCCAGTGAGCGCATCCTGGACCAGCCCCGTGAAGGTGCCGCCGCCGTCGGGCTTTAACACCGGTTCCAGCTGCGCCGCGACAGCCGCCGGCAGCGGTACCGGAGCAGAGTCTGTGAGCGGGGACAGTCCCTGCCGGGCGGAGAGCGAGGCGGGGGCCTGCTGCCAGGCCGGTATTTCGGGCGCCGCCACGGGGGCCGGGCCCATGAACGCCGGGGCGAGCAGCCAGCCGGCGGGGAGGGCCAGGACGACGATCAAAACCAGGAGCAGCACAGTGGGCCAGGCCCTCAATCCGCGGTGGAACGTGCGGCGGACCGCGTCCTTGAACGCGCCGAAGCCCGATGTTTCCTTCATGTTGGTGCTGGTCCTCAAGTCCTGAAAATTCCCCACAGTTCCTGAAACTTGGGCCTCTCGCTATATCCTCAATAGTAGTCGGCGGCACCGACACTCCTTTTTGCTGATCGTCCACTGTGCCGCGCACCCCCTGCAATTGCCGAGGAGCATTCCATGAAGCATGACGTGACCATCGAGATCCCCAAGGGATCCCGCGTCAAATACGAAGTTGACCACGAGACCGGCCGCGTCCGCCTGGACCGCGTCCTCTTCACCTCCATGCAGTACCCCACGCACTACGGGTTCTTCGAAAACACCCTGGGCGAGGACGGCGACCCGCTGGACGCACTGGTGCTCCTGCAGGACTTCGACCTGCACCCCGGCGTCATCGTCGAGTCCCGCCCCATCGGCGTTTTCAACATGACTGACGACGGCGGCGGAGACGCCAAGGTCCTGTGCGTCCCGGTTGACGCCCGTTTCGACCACATCCAGGAAGTCAGCGACGTCAGCGAATTCCTGATCAAGGAAATCGAGCACTTCTTCACCCGCTACAAGGACCTGGAGCCGGGCAAGTGGGTCAAGGCTGAAGGCTGGGGCGACCGCGCCGCCGCCGAGGCCGAGCTGGAAGCCTCCATCAAGCGTTACGTGCCTGCCGCGCACTAATCGGCCTCAAGCTCCGCCACAAAATCCCCGTCTTCCGGACAAATCCCCGCGTCATGCGACGGGGAAAGGTCCGGGAGGCGGGGATTTTCTGTTGCCCCGGTGTCGGGGTTTAACCCGCGCGGTGCGCCCGGTGGAACATGCCCCGGATGCCCGCGGTCAGATCGAAGACAACCATGGTCAGGATGGTCAGCATGATGGCTGGAAGGGCAAATTGCGCGGACCGGACATGCTCCGGCTCCTCGAACACCTCGTAGGGGGCCTCAAAACCGCCGTGCTGTATGACGGCGAACAGCTCGCCCGCATGCCCAAGGAGCGCTATTGACTGCGCCGCGAGCAGGATCCAGGCCAGGACGCGGAGCGCGCGGTTCGGGGCCAAGCCTTTCAGCTGCCAGATCACCCAGAGGCCGATGATGAGGCATGGGATGTAAATCAGATGGAACGTCATGTGGGCCGTCCCCAGCAGCGTCACCGGCAGGATGGCAAACGGCACAAGCACCACCAGGTTGGCCATGCCCAGCCAGAATCCGAAGCGGTCCGCCATCCGCCTGCGTCCTGTTTGCGCCTCCTTTGTCAGCTCACTGACTGCCTTGCTGTCCGCCATCGGGATCATCTCCTTGTATCCGCTGGCACCAAGCCAGAACTGGTTGATGTTCCCGAAGCTACGCCGTCCTGCGGGCCGAATCATCGGTGAAAGCACCTATTCCCTCCGGGCCGGATCTGGGACAGCATTGGCTGTATGGCTGTCGGCGGATTGAGCTTGCCCCCGACGCCGCTCCATCTCGAGAGAATCCTGTGGTCCGGCGCCGCCGGAGCGCTGCTCGCGGTGGGTGTGGCCAGTGCCGTTCTTCAATGGAATGCCGTCATCGATCCGCCGTTTTTCGCATTTTCCCCTCCGGCGCATGTGTCGCTGATCTGCGCGGCCGCCGTCGTCTTTGCCTCGGCTTCGGTGATCCGGCGCTTGGGAAACCAGCGCTTGGCCTGGCTGACTTTCGTTGTGGGAGCCGCACTGTGCCTTTACCCGTTCTGGATGTTCCTGAGCAACGTCCTGGTGTGGGACGGCGGAAATACCGCACTGTCCGGAACCATCCTGCTGGCGACGGCGTTCTCGTGGCATGCTCCGTGCCTGCTGCTGCTTCAGTTGCTGCCAATTGTCGTAGCAGAGGACATCGCCGGACAGTCGCGCCGGCTGGTGCGCTACCTGCTGGTGGCTTCCGTGGCCTTAGCGTCGTTCTCCCTCGCCGTGGGCGGACAGGCCCGGAGCATGCCACAGATGGAGCCAATGCTTCCGCCCGGGTCGGCACTCGGCTCCTTCCTGCAGTGGTTCTCGGATGGGCCTGGCTCCTTCCTGTGGCTCGGCAGCTTCCTTGTATCGCCGGTCACAGTGTGGCTGCTGGTCCGGGCCTCTGAGGGCGAGCGCCGCCAGCGGCTGCTCCTTGCGGGCATCGCTTCACTGGTTCCGGTCTTCATCATCGTCCTGTGCTCGGCAGCGGGGATTGCCGTTTCCGTCGGCGGGCTGGGCAGCTCTGCGGGATTCACCACGCTGATGGTGGGGTTCTCTGTGAGCTGTGCACTGACAGCGTTCCTGGCGGCCGGTGCCGTGGCGTCCGAAACCGGGCGCGGGATCCCCCGCCGGCTGATCGCGCTGGTCCTCAGTGGGACGCTCCTCGGGACCGTTGCGCTCGCGGCCGCCAGCGCTGGAATCGCCACCGCCGGATCCGTCTGGCTTTCGTCCATGATGACAATCGGCGTCGCCGCCGTCCTGATTCCGTTCTCGTTGAGGTTGGCCGCCTGGTGCAGAAGGGTTCTGGACCCGCGCGAGAACTTGTTGGCGGAGCTGCGCCGGCGTGGCAAGGTGCCGTCCGGGGGCGAAGGGCAGGCGATCGAAGCCTCCCTCCGTGCTGCAGTTAACGACGCCGGCGCCACGGTCAGCCTCAAACTCCCGGAGGGCGCTGGCTGGGTTGATTCCAGGGGGCTTGCCGTCCCATCGCCCAACGGGCAGGAGCACGCACTTCTTCTGGGCAGCTCCGGAGATCCGCACGCCTGCATCGTGTTCGGTTCCGCCCGGTCCGCGTCGTTGGGGGCAGCCATCCCCCAACTCGACCGCATCCTGGAACCGGCTGTCCTGGAGGCCGCTGTGCACTACCGGCACGCCGCCGCCGAACGTGAGTCGGCGCGGGCGGTCGGCGCCGGCGCACAGGAGCGCGCCCGGATCGTCCAGGACATGCACGACGGCGTACAGGGTCGCCTGCTGGGACTGGCTCTGAACCTGCAGTCAGCATCCCGGAACGTGGACGACGCACACGCCCGCCTCGCCATGGAGGAGGTCGTTTCCGGGATGGGCGGAGTCCTGGAGGAACTGCGCCTGCTGGCACTGGGGAGTGTTCCGGCGAAACTCGCCTCCGATGGACTGCATGCCGCGTTCAGTGACTTCGTTGCGCCGATGCCCATCCCCGTGTATCTCGCCGTCCCGCCGGATCGGATTAGCCCGCAGCTGGAGGCCATGAGTTACTTCGTGGTGGCAGAAGCCGTCACCAACGCCGTGAAACATGCCCACGCGAGCTATGTTGACGTCAGGCTGCAGGTGGCGGACCGCGTCCTGAGCATCACAGTGGCCGACGACGGCGTGGGCTCGGCCGATCTGCGGGCCGGCACGGGGCTGCGCGGCCTGGCAGAGCGTGTGCGTTCGATGGGCGGCCACCTGATCGTCAGCGACCGCACGCCCAGCGGCACCCTCGTGGAGGTGTCGGTGCCGTGCGAATCGTCATAGCCGAGGACCTGGTCCTGCTCCGCGAGGGTATCGCCCGGCTCCTGGCGGATGCCGGCCACACGGTAGTTGCCCAGGCGGGCGACGCACACGGCCTGATCGACGCCGTCGTCGAGCACCGCCCGGATCTGCTGATCGCCGATGTCCGGATGCCGCCCAGCCACACTGACGAAGGTGCCCGCGCTGCCCTCATGCTGCGTGAACGCTATCCGTCGTTGCCGGTGATCATCCTGTCCCACGTGGTGGATCCTGCCGTCGCCGTGATGATGACCCGCCGGAACCTGGCTGCCTTCGGATACCTGCTCAAGGACCGGGTCCTGCACACCGAGGAGTTCCTGGCAACGGTTCAGCACGTTGCCGACGGCGGCACGGCCATTGATCTGCAGGCGATCAACGCGTTCCTGCTGTCCAACGAGCACCGGCTGACGGCACTGACGCCGCGCGAGCTGGAGGTCCTGCGGCACCTGGCGGCGGGTCGCAGCAATGCCGGGATCGCGCAGGTGCTGGCCACCTCACGCCGGACGGTGGAGGCCCACCTCCGCTCGGTGTTTGTCAAACTTGGCCTGGAAGAGGCGCCGGAGGACAACCTCCGGGTCCAGGCGGCACTCGCGTGGCTGCGTGAGGGAGCCGTTGCCGGCTGACCCACGCCATGCCGGAGGTGCAGTGCCTCAGGAACCGCGGCCCCGCCGTCGGGGTTTAAGTCTCCCCTCCGCGCGAACGTACACCTGGGGCCCAAAAACCCTTCGATTTTGGGCCCCAAGTGTACGTTCGCGCGTTGTCAGCGGCGGACCAGGAAACTGTGGAATCGTGGCCTTGTGAGTTCCGAGCCTTTGTTTAGTCCCCCGTGCGGTCCCATCACCGGCTGGCGGGACGGTGACGTGGTGCGCGCAACGGGCATCCCCTTTGCCACCGCGGCCCGCTTCCAACCCCCTGCCAAGGCGACGGACTGGACCACGGCCTTTGCCGCAACATCGCCCGCCCCGGCCTGCCCGCAGGGCCCTGTGCCGTTCCTCGACGACGTCCTGGGCACCCGTTACGGCGAGCTCCCCGGCAGCGAGGACTGCCAGCGGCTGTCCATCACGGTTCCCGCCAGCCTTGCCGACGGTGAGCAGGTCCCGGTCATGGTGTGGCTGCACGGCGGGTCCTATACCTCCGGCTCCGGCGACCTGGCCATCTTCGACGCCACGTCCCTGGTGTCCGAAAACCGCGTCATCGTTGTGTCCGTGACGTACCGGCTGGGCCTGTTCGGCTACTTGGCCACCGGAACGGGACGCCCCGCGAACCTCGGTCTGCTGGACCAGCTCGAAGCCTTCCGCTGGGTGCAGCGCAACATTTCCGCCTTCGGCGGCGATCCAGGCCGCGTCACAGCGTTCGGGCAGTCCGCCGGGGGCGATTCCGTGGCCCATCTCATGGCGACCCCTGAGGCGCCGTCGCTGTTCCAGCGGGCCATCATCCAGAGTGCACCGCTGGGGATCACCCGGGGCCGGCACAAAATGAGCCACGCCATGGGCATCGCGGCCGAAGCCGTCACGGAGGACACGCCTGCCATGGACGTCGTTGCCGTTGAGGACCGCGTGTCGCAGGTGGCCCGGAAGTACGGGCTGATGGCGGCCATGCCGTTCGGCACGCAGTACGGGCACGCCCCGCTGCCACCCGAAGCCGATATTGAGGCGGCCTGGAATGCGACCGCTCCGGACATCGAGGTGCTGATCGGGCACACTGCCGATGAAGCCCGGCTCTTCCTCCCCCGCAGTCCCTTGGTCAGCCGGCTGGGCAAGGTTCCCATGCTGGGCGGCCCCGCCGTGCGTGCCATCAACTGGGCGGTGACGGAGGCGGTGTACGGCCGGGCAGCCCGGAAGTTCGCCCGCCGCCACGCCCGCGCCGGCGGCAAGGCCCACAGCTACGTCATCTCCTGGGGCGCCACCGGAAATTACTACCGGGCTGCGCACACCGTTGACCTGCCGCTGTTGTTCGGAAACCAGCAAACGTGGGCAGCCGCCGGTCTCCTCACAGGGTCCACGTGGGATGAGATCAACGCCGTGGGCCGGGAACTGCGCAGCCTGTGGGCAGCGTTCGCACGCGGGGACGGCCTGGCCGAAGCAGGCGGAATCCCCGGCGCCCTCCACTACCGATCGGAGTAAGCGCGCGGAAGGTTTTCAGGTACCTGCCACAGCGCTGCGGATGGCCTCCACCAACAGGTCCTGCCGCTGGAAGTATGCGTTGTGCCCGGCGTTGTCGACGATGAGCAGGCGGCAGCCGGGGACCGTGGCGGCAACGTGCTCGGCGCCGCGGCGGATGCGCGGCCTTTCGGCGTCCCCGATGAACACCAGCAGGGGGCTCGTGATCGACTCCAGCCCCTTCTGGAACGCAGCGACGTCGTGGGCGTCAGCGCTGAGGAACTCGCCCTGGCTTGCCTCCAGGCTGCGCGGGTGGCGCGCGGCTTCGATCGCAGCGGCGGTAGACCGGACCCGGATGTAGCGGGCGTGGTCGAGCGGGTTGGCAGCGATCCATTCGTCCGTGAAGGAGTTTCTCACCCCCAGCCAGATCCGCTCGTCGGCGTCGAGCGAGCTGAACACCTCAAACGTCTCCGGCTGGCCGGGTTGCCCGGGCGGCGGCACCACCAGCGGCCAGCCCATGCCGCAGACCACCAGCGCGGCCGCGTCGTCGGGATGGCGGACGGCCCAGCGAAGAGTGGTCATGCCGCCCATGGACTGCCCCACGATGACCGGGTTCTCCAGGCCGAGCGAACTGATGAAGTGCTCCAGCTCTGCCGCCCGGTCAACCAGCGGCCCCTGCCGCGGCGAGTTCGATGACCAGCCGTGGTCGTAGGTGTCGTACGCAAGCACCCGGAAGTCGTGCTCCAGCTCCGCGATGATCGGTTCCCAGCAGGCCGCCGCGGAGGCATGGCCGTGCAGCAGGACCAGCGGCTGGCCGTGGCCTGAGTCGGTGTAGTGGATGTCGTTGCCGAGCACGTCAAGCCATGGCATGGGGACGGTTCCCTCCGGGCAGCGGGCCGCCGGTCGGCCCTCCGCCAACCAGCGTTCCAGAACCCGGTCCGCGTGTCACGGTGCGTCCAGACCCGCGGGCCGAAAGTGACGGGTCACCGAGCAGGGCAGCTAGTCCTTTTCCTGCTGCCGGCCCAGCGCCCAGTTCCGGATCTCCTCCGGGTCCTCGCCGTGCGTGCGTGTGTGTTCCCGCGCTGCAATCCTGCGGTCCTGGAGGGTCTGGCGCAGGAGGGAGTGCTTTTCGGCCAGGCCGGGGACGCGGTCGATCGCGTCGATCGCCAGCTGGAAGCGGTCGATGCCGTTGAGCATGGCCATGTCGAAGGGCGTGGTTGTGGTGCCCTCCTCCTTGTAGCCGCGAACGTGCAGGCCCTCCTGGTTGGTCCGGCGGTAGGCCAGCCGGTGGATCAGCGACGGATAGCCGTGGTACGCGAAGATGATCGGCTTGTCCGGGGTGAAAATTCCGTCAAAGTCCGACGCCGGGAGGCCGTGCGGGTGCTCACTCACGTCCTGGAGCCGCATCAGGTCCACCACGTTGACCACCCGGACCTTCAGCCCCGGGGCACCCTGCTTCAGCAGCTCGGCAGCAGCCACGGTTTCCACCGTGGGCACGTCCCCGGCGCACGCCAGGACAACGTCCGGTTCCTCCCCCGCCACCTCGGAACCCGCGAATTCCCAGATCCCCAGGCCCCGGCGGCAGTGGTGCTCGGCGTCGGCAGGCCCCAGCCAGGTGGGCGACGGCTGCTTGCCGCTGACCACAATGTTCACGTAGTCCGTGGACGCCAGGCAGTGCTCCATGACGGACAGCAGGGTGTTGGCGTCCGGCGGCAGGTAGACCCGGATGACCTCGGCCTTTTTGTTCACCGCGTGGTCGATGAAGCCCGGGTCCTGGTGCGAGAAGCCGTTGTGGTCCTGCTGCCAGACATGTGAGGACAACAGGTAATTGAGCGAGGCCACGGGCTGGCGCCACGGGAGCTTACGGTGCACCTTCAACCATTTGGCGTGCTGGTTGAACATCGAATCGATAATGTGGATGAAGGCCTCGTAGCAGCTGAACACTCCGTGCCGTCCGGTCAGGAGGTAGCCTTCCAGCCAGCCCTGGCACAGATGCTCGCTGAGCACCTCCAGAACCCGGCCCGACCGCGCAAGGTGCTCGTCGGCGTCGTCAATCCGGTACTGCCACACCTTGTCGGTGACTTCGTAGACGTTCTGCAGGCGGTTGGAAGCCGTCTCGTCCGGTCCGAACAGGCGGAAGTTCTCCATGTTCAGCGAGATCACATCCCGCATCCACGAACCCAGGGTGATCATGGGGCTGATCCGCTCGGTGCCGGGTTTGGGCACGTCCACGGCGTGGGCCTCATAGGCGGGCAGTTCCAGCGCGCGGCGCAGCTGCCCGCCGTTGGCGTGCGGGGTTGCGCTCATGCGGAAATCACCGGTGGGGGCAGCCTCGGCGATGCCGGGCCGGAGCCTGCCATCGCCGTCGAACAGCTCCTCCGGACGGTAGGACTGCAGCCACTCCTCAAGAAGTTTCAGGTGTCCGGGGTTGGTGCGGACCTCGGACAGCGGCACCTGGTGGCTCCGCCAGGTGCCTTCCACCTGCAGGCCGTCCACGGTCTTCGGGCCGGTCCAGCCCTTCGGCGAGCGCAGCACGATCATGGGCCAGCGGGGCGCCCCTTCGTCACCTGCGGCGTTCGCATCGCTTCCCCTGCGGGAGTCCTGGATGGCGCGGATCCCGGCCAGGCAGTCCTCCAGGGCAGCGGCGAAGTCCCGGTGTGCCTGGACGGTGTTGTCCGGGTCGGCGACCGTTACGAAATACGGCTCGTGGCCGTAGCCGCGCAGCAGCTGTTCCAGCTGGGCTTCCGGCATCCGGGCGAGGATGGTGGGGTTGGCGATCTTGTAGCCGTTCAGGTGCAGGATGGGCAGCACGGCCCCGTCGGCGGCAGGGTCCAGGAAATTGTGCGAATGCCAGCTCGCCGCGAGCGGTCCGGTTTCGGCCTCGCCGTCGCCGATCACGACGGCGGTGACCAGCTGGGGATTGTCGAACACCGACCCGTAGGCGTGCGCCAGCGCGTACCCGAGTTCGCCGCCCTCGCTGATGGATCCCGGCGTTTCGGGGGCTGCGTGGCTGGGGATCCCGCCCGGGTAGGAAAACTGCCGGAACAGCTCAGCCATGCCGGATTCGTCGTTGCCCACGTGCCCGTAGATCTCGGAGTACGTACCCTCCAGCCAGGCGTTGGCCACCACTGCAGGGCCGCCGTGTCCGGGCCCGGCCACAAACAGCATCTCCTGCGAGTCCCGGCGGATCAGCCGGTTCAGGTGCGCGTAAACGAAGTTCAGGCCCGGTGTGGTGCCCCAGTGGCCCAGCAGGCGGGACTTGGTGTCCTCGGCGGCGAGTGGCTTCCGGAGCAACGGGTTGGCGCGCAGGTAGATCTGGCCAACTGAAAGGTAGTTTGCGGCCCGCCACCAGCGGTCCACGAGTTCAAGTTCGTCCTGCGCCAAGTTGCCGGCCATAGCCATCCTTACGTCGCACCGCCGCCGCTGCGGCCGTCGCTCCATCCGAACAGAAGACAGACGCACTGGCAACCTCTGCGGTTCCCCGGCCGCCGTCCCGGCCGGGCAGGATGTGCCGGGCTGCGGGCCCTGCCGCCCGTTCAAATCGGCTCGGCCGTCCGGCTTGACCAGGCCTGCAAAAGGGCACTTCCGTGCTGCGTACCACCGGGTAGTGTGTACCCAGAATGTTCACGCTGACCATCAATCAAACGGACAGCCGGCGCGATGGTGACCGGGTGCCGCAGTTACTCAAGGACCTGCGGCACATCCCCGCGCGCCTGGACTTCGACCGCTCGGTGGAAGACGAAGTGCAGGGCATCGTGGACTGTCCGCACCAGGCAGTGGAGGCTGCGCTGATCGCCCTGCGCTCCGGGTCCTGGTACGTGGGCATTGGCGTGGGTCCCGTGAATGAGCCGCTGCCGAACCTGATCAAGGATGCGTCCGGTCACGGCCTGGTCTACGCCCGCCGTGCCGTGGACAGGCTGCGGAACGGCAAGGACCGGGTACCGGTGGCCGTGGAGGGACCGCTGGCCGACGTGGCTTACGAGGCCGAGGCGGTGCTGCGGATCCTGGGCCATATTGTGCGGGACAGGTCCGGCGCTGAATGGCGCGTCCTGGACCTCATGACCCCCGGCGTCCGCGGGCAGCAGAAGGCGGTGGCACAGGAACTGGGCATCACCACCCAGGCCGTAAGCAAGGCGGTGGCCCGGTCGCAGTGGGCGGAGGAACACGCCGCCCGCCCCGCCGCCGCACGGCTGCTTTCCCTTATCCTCGAGGTGCGCTGAACGCAGGGTCGATACCACCCCGGCGCCGCCCGCTGCCGCTACTGCAGAGCACCGATGATCGCCCCCATTGCCGTGAACGCCACGACGTTGTAGCTGGCGTTGATGGCGAACAGCGTCAGGCTGCGCCGTTCAAACAGGTAGTTGATGCCCAGCGCAGCCGCCACCCACGCCGCTCCCGCAGCCAGCCCGGCCAACGCGCCGAAACCCGCGCCGCCGTCGCCAATGAACGCAGCCAGCACCACCGCCATGACCAGCCCGAGCAGGAACGACCCCACAAAAACCCGGACGGTCCCGCGTTTGAGCTGCTCGTCCGTCACGCCAGCCTCGCGCTGCCACACTTTCGCGAAAAGCACCGAGTACCAAAGGCCGCCCACCACAAACGTTGCCAACGCCGCCAGCAGAACGCCCAGCCAGCTGATGTCCAGTCCCATCACAGCCATCCTTCCCGGAGACGCCGTTCAGCGGCATCCCCTGGCTGGAGCCTATGCCCGCCGGCGGGCCGGGTCTTGTACAAAAGCCGCACCGCCGGGTAGGCGGGATCCGCACCTTCTCAGCGTGCCGCCGTCGGAATGTCCCCCACGCTCCGGAGCGGGACGAAGATGGCGTATTCCGGCCCGTGTTCCCGGATGAGGCGGAGGTATTCCGACGGCGTGAAGCCGCTGAAGTGCCGGAAAGTGCGGATCAGATGGGGCTGGTCGTAGTAGTCGGCCAGCCCCAGCAGTTCCCGCCCGCTCGCGCCGTCCGCGGGCAACCGGGCTGCGGCGTTGACGAAGCGGTAGAAACGGCACACGTCGGCGTAGCTCTTGGGCGTGATACCGCAGTCGCGGAACATGATCCGCTGCAGTGTGGACGGGTTGATCCCCAGGCGCCGGGCGAGCCCGGCCACGGGCACGTCATCCTCCGCCAAGACCGCGGCAGCGGTCACTGTCCGCTGGTCCGCGCCGCCGCGGAGCCTGGAGCTGAGGAAGCTTTCAAGGGCGGCGAATGCGGTGGCCGGTCCGGCGTCCGTCAGGGCAGCGCGCAGGGCAGTGAAGCCGGGCAGGAAAGCGTCAGTGGCCTGCACTTTTCCCTGCAGTTCCGACGGCGGCACCTCCGTGAGCGCCGCGATGCCGTAGGGCTGCAGCGCGGCACCGATGTTGAACAGCTGCGGCGGGTTCTCGCTGATGAGGTAGCTGCGCTGGATGCCGGAATAGAAGCCGGCGGCCACCTCTGTGGCCCCGTGGTCCGGAGCCGCGGCAAACGGATCGATGAGGCGGTACGGCGAGGACAGGTTCAGGATCAGGTGCGCCAACGGGCCGGGAAGGATCTTTTCGTACCTCGCCGCCGGTTCGCCGCGCACAAACCAGAAGTGGCTGACATACGGCTGCAGCCGGGCGGGGGCGGGACACTCCTCGTAGAGCACACGAGCAGTCTACGGCGGGCCGGCGTTCCGGCAGGAAGAGCGCTGAACACCTCTGACCGAGCACGAACGAGCCTGTTCGGATCCCTTGAACCGGAAACACCTCGAACATAGTCTCACTGTGCCCGGCTTTCCGGATCAGCACCGCTCCCCCGAGACCACGAGGTATAACAATGGCGTTTTCCGCACGAAGAATCCGAAGGCCGGTGGCCGCCCTGGCAGCGGCCGTTACCGCCGCGGCAGGGCTGGCGATGCTGCCGGCCGCACCCCCGGCAGCAGCAGACGGAGCAACCCCGGTGACCATCACCCCGAACCCTGCCAGCCGCGGCGAGGCGTTCGAAGGATGGGGCACCAGCCTTGTCTGGTTCGCCAACGCGACGGCGGGCTACTCCCCCGAGCTGCGTGAAGAGCTGTACCAGAAGGTCTTCGGAGAGGACGGGCTGAACCTCAACATCGCCCGCTACAACGTGGGCGGCGGAAACGCTTCGGACGTGCCCGACTACCTCAACGACGGCAGCGCCGTGGAAGGCTGGTGGAAGCCGGTTACCGCGCCCGCAGCAGGCACGGCCGCGTCGGACCTCTACAACCCGGACGGCTCCGTGGATCCGGCCCAGGCGAACAAGCTGGCGTTCCTGAACCAGTGGAACCCGGACGATCCCGCGTCCTACAACCCCGACGCCGACCAGAACCAGCGCTGGTGGGTGGAACGGCTGGCCGCTGACCAGCAGATCACCCACTGGGAGGCATTCAGCAACTCCCCGCCCTGGTTCATGACCAAAAGCGGCTACGTCTCCGGCCAGGTCAACTCCAACAAGGGTGAAAACCTGTTGCCCCAGGCCGAAGCCAAGTTCGCCGCCTACATGAAGCACGCCGTCGAACTCCTGGAGACCGGCAGCGGCATCACCGTGGACACCATCGATCCGTTCAACGAACCCAACTCCGGGTACTGGGGGACGGCGATCGACCCGGCAACCGGGAAACCGCCCACCAGCTACACGCAGAAGCAGGAGGGCGCCCTGATCTACCCGGCGGCCCAGGACCGGGTCACCAAACTGCTCGCCGCCGAACTCGCCAAGCACAGCACCACCACGGACGCCGTCATCTCCGCGATGGACGAGACCGATCCCACCAAGTTCATGACCAACTGGAACGGCTACAGCCAGGCGGCGAAGGACGCCGTCGCCCAGCTCAACGTCCACACCTACGGCACCAATGACCGCCGCCGGGTCCGCGACCTGGCGAACTCCACGGACAAGCCACTCTGGATGAGCGAAGTGGGCGGATTCTGGCCCGGCAACCCGACGCTCGGCGACTCCACCAGCGGCTGGGACCGCTCCAACATCACCAACGGCCTGGGCATCGCCGGCCGCATGGTGAACGACCTCCGCGAGCTCGAGCCCGACGCCTGGGTCTTCTGGCAGCCCGTGGAGGACACCTACAAGCAGGAAAAGGGCGACAAGGGCTGGGGCTCCATCTACGTCGACTTCGACTGCAACTACGAAGGCCGCGCGGGCTACTCCAACCGCCGGCTCAACGACGGCGTGTCCGAAGATCAGGCAAAGTGCCGCGTCCTGACCAACCAGAAGTACAACACCACCCGGAACTTCACGCACTACATCCGGCCCGGGGACTTCCTCATCCAGAACGACAACGCCAAGACCGCGAGCGCCCTGGACGCTGACGGCAACGGCGCCACGCTGGTGCACTTCAACGACACCCCGACGGCGGAAAGGGTCACCATCGACCTCAGCCGCTTCGGCGCCATCGCGCCCGGCGCCACCGTCACGCCGGTGGTGACCACCAAATCCCCACTCGATGACATCGAACGCAACGCGCTCGTCAAGGGCGCCCCGGTCGCCGTCGACGCCGCGGCGAAGTCCGCGACGCTTGAGGTTCCCGCCGCCTCCGTGGTGACATTCGTCGTCGACGGCGTCAGCGGGGTTGCGGAGGACGCCGCACCGGTCAAGGACGGCCACAGCTACCACCTCACCGGCGATGCCAGCGGCAAATACCTCACCGGCCGCGCAGACGGATCAGCCTCCATCCAGGAGCTGGGAACGACGGCGGCGGAGGTCACCCCGCAACTGTGGACGTTCCACGCCGTGGACAGCGGCGATGAGTACGCCAACGACCGCCGCTGGGTGGTCACCAACAGGGACGGGCGCGTGCTGACCGGCAACGGCGGCGTGCTGAATGCGAGCCAGTCGGGAGCCGCGGCCCTGGCGGCCATGGGCCTGGAGCAGGCCAAAACCGCCCCCTCCGCGCAGTGGATCGTGACCACCGAAAACGGCAGGCAGTGGTCCCTGGTCAACGCCGCCGCGGCCATCGCCCTGCAGGTTTCGGGGAACCAGACTGCGGCCGGAACGGCCGTCGCACTCGGCTCCTCCACCGGCACCACGGCCACCGCATCCGGCAGCGCCCACCAGTCCTGGGGATTCACGGACCTCGCGGACCTGGCGCTGCTCGGTACAAAGCCGGTGGATCTCAGCACGCCCATCGGCGTCGTGCCCTCCCTTCCCGCCACCGTCACGCCGCTGTACAAAAAGGGTGAAGGCCGGCCCGTGCCGGTCCAGTGGGACGCCGTTGACCCCGCCGCCTGGAAGAAACGTGGCACGGTAACCATTGGCGGTACCGGCACCGACGTGTATGGCCAGGTCTTCAACGGCGCCAAGGTCACCGTGACAGTCGGAAAGTACACGGCCACCGACCCCGTATCCGCCACGGTGGGCACCGGAGCAACACTCGCCGAGGTCCAGGCTGCGGCACCGGCAACCGTGCCGGGGCAGATCGGCACCGGAACGGCAAGGAACAGCCTCGCTGTCACCTGGGACTGGAGCGCTTTTGATCCTGCTGCGTTGCAGGCCGCCGGAACCGCCACCGTGCGGGGCAAGGCAGCCACTGGCGTCGACGGTGACAAGCCGCTCGACGCGCAGCTGACGGTCCTCATGGTGGACCGCGTCCCCAGCAGCCACATCTGCAAGGACGACACCACCACCAGTGTCACTGCCAGCTACACCGAAGGCTCGTACATCGCCAAGAACACGTGCGACGGCAACGCCTCGACCCGCTGGTCGAACTGGGTCAGCGGAGGCCGCAGCGGCGACACCCTGAGCTACGCCTTCAGCCGCGACTACACGGTGGACTCCGTGACCGTGACACTCGCCGAAAAGGCGGCGCAGAGCCTCACGGTCCAGTACCAGGATGCAGCCGGCGAGTGGAAGGACACGACGGCGGGAACCGTCACCGGCCTGGGCACGGCCGCGCCGTCCAAGGTGTCCTTCAGCCCCGTCACCACGCGCGGCATCCGGGTGGCGCTGGCAACTCCGGGCTCCTACACCAAGGTGTCCGAGGTGGCCATCGCAGGATCGCGCCTGGGTGAGGCCGGGCTTGCCGATCTTGGCCGCCTCCTGGTGGGGCAGAAGTCAGTGGCCGGCTTCGCGGCCGGAACCACCGGCTACACGGTGCTGACGACGTCGGCGGCGGCACCAACCGTGGCCGCATACCCGCTGGACACCAACGCGGTGGTTTCCATCGTCCAGGCAACGGCTGGCCACCCGGCGGCGGTCACGGTGACCGCCCCTGACGGCACCACGAAGAACTACACGGTGGCCTTCGTGAGCGGAAAGGCCGCCTGCGCGAACGGCGGCTGGGCCACCAACGTTGAGCCCGGGTTCGCCTCCGAAGGGGAATGCGTCAGCTACTTCGCTTCAAAATAGAAGCTGATGTAAGGGCACCTCAGGCTCCCTGCGGGAACCGCAGGCACGGCCGTTGCAGCACCGGAACCGCGGGTGCTGCAACGGCTGTGGCGTCGTAGGACGACGCCGCAGTTTCCGGAGCCCGCCCCACGTCGGGGAGAATGGAGGGCATGACCCTCACAACCTTCGCCCTCATCCGCCATGGCCAGACAGACTGGAATGCGCAGCGCAGGCTGCAGGGTGCCACCGATATTCCACTGAACGACGTCGGCCGCGGCCAGGCGCGCGACGCCGTCGCCGTGGTGTCCGCCCACGAATGGGACGCGATCGTCTCCTCGCCGCTGAGCCGTGCCGCGGAGACCGCAGATCTGATTGCCGCCGGACTCGGGCTGAGCGTTGCCCGCCGCATTCCGGAGCTCACAGAGCGCAGCTTCGGGCCCGCGGAGGGCCTGCAGGCCGGCCCCGAACTGGACGCCCTGCGCATTCCCGGCGGCTTCCGCGGCGCCGAAAGCGACGACGAGGCAGCCTCCCGCGGGTTGACCGCGCTCGAAGCGCTGGCCGAGGAGTTCCGCGGCCGCCGAGTCCTGGTGGTTGCCCACGGCACGCTCCTGCGCGTGAGCCTCGGCCGCGCCATCGGCCGCACCCTGCAGAGCGTCGAGAACGCTGCCCTCAACCTCGCCCACCACCACGCCGTTGACGGCTGGCAGCTTGAGTACTTCAACGGCGAGCCGGTCATGGAGACCGCCGGCGCCTAACCGGCCTTCGGTTCTTTTCGATCCGGTCCCCGGCCGGCGGGCGGCTATGCTGGGGAAAAACCGGCCGCAGCACGGCACGGCATGGCGGCAAGGACCAGAGGCGCTGGTCGCGGAAGGACAACCGAATGGCGCGAGCGACAGTCCAGGACGTCGCTAAGACGGCAGGAGTGTCAGTCGGGACGGTGTCACGTGTCCTGAACAAAAGCCCGGCCGT
The DNA here is from genome assembly GCF_031457335.1 of Arthrobacter sp. BE255. Lineage (NCBI taxonomy): Bacteria > Bacillati > Actinomycetota > Actinomycetes > Micrococcales > Micrococcaceae > Arthrobacter > Arthrobacter sp. BE255. The sequence continues at coordinate 336,436 of NZ_JAVDWK010000002.1, forward strand.
CAGCGAGTCCAGCAAGGAAAAGGTCACAGCGGCCATCCGCCAGCTCAATTACCGGCCCCTCGCCTCCGCTCGCGACCTGCGCCGGGACCGGACCATGCGCATCCTGGCCCTCGCCAAAAACCTGAACTCGCCCATCATCAGCGAAGCCTTCCGGGGCGTCGGCGACGCCGCGGCATCATCGGGCTACGTCAGCCTCATCGCCCCGACGGCCGGGAACCTGGAACGGGAACAGCAGCTGGTGGACATGCTGCGGAACGGATCCGTGGACGGGCTGATCATGTTTTCGCCAACGATGCCGGATGAAGATGTCAACGACATGGCAGAGCAGCTCAGCGTTGTCCAGATCTGCGAAATCGCCGATTCCGAGGCGGCATTCGGCGTATCCATCGACGACCGGCAGGCAGCCTTCGACATCACGCGGCACCTCATTGAGACGGGCGGCCGCCGTTTGGCGATGATCGGCAACAGGGCCGCCCGTTCCGGCCGGCTGCGCGAGGAAGGCTTCCGCCGGGCAGCCGCCGAAGCGGGCATGTTTCCGGAGCAGATGCTGTTCGTCGAAGGCGAGTTCGACTTCCACACGGGGCGCCGCCTCACCAGGAAACTGCTGACGGCAGACCCCCTTCCCGACGCCGTGTTCTGCGGCAGTGATACCGTCGCCGCCGGCTGCGTCCGGGAAATCACCGACGCCGGCCTGCGGGTGCCCGACGACATCGCGGTGGCGGGCTTTGACGACTCAGTGCAGGCGGAAATGTGCGTGCCCGAGCTGACCACGATCAGGCAGCCGGCGTATGACATGGGGCGGCTGGCCTTCGAGGAGCTCCTCGCACGGATGACGGTGCCCGGCCCGCACCGCCGCGGCCGGACCTTCCTCCCGCATGAACTCGTGGTGCGGGACTCGACCAGGACCTAAGACGGGGGTTGACACCCCGGCGTGGCGGCTGTCACACTACTTTGGAATCGATTCCAAACTTCCACGGGGAGCATTTTGCCTTCAATTTGGAATCGATTCCAATTGAATGACAAGAGAACTCGAAAAGACGCCGGCAAGGCAAAGGAGCCATTTGTGGACTTGATTCGACTGACTTCCCCACGACCCGCTGTTATCGCGGCTGCGGCCCTGGCGACGGGCCTGATGCTGAGCGGATGCGGCGGCGGAGCAGCGCCCCAGGGCGCCGACAACGCGGCGGCCGCCGATCCGGCGTCGGCGGCCAACGCCACCGGCAGCATCAACATCTGCGGCGGCAAGGACGCCTCCGGCATCTACAAGGGCACTGCCGATGCCTTCACTGCGGCGAACGGCAAGGTCACCGCCAAGTACACCGAGATCGGGGCGACCACCGACGAGGCCCGCACGCAGGCCGTGCAGCGGCTCGAGGGCAAGTCCACCGAATGCGACATCTTCCTCACCGACGTCATCTGGACCTCCGAATTCGCCTCCCAGGGCTGGCTCCTGGACCAGACCAGGCTCGTCGAGGCCAACAAGGACCGGCTCATCCCCTCCACCGTGGAGACCGCAAAGTACGACGACAAATACTGGGCTTCGCCGTTCTTCACCAACGCGGGGCTCGTGTATTACCAGAAGGACAAGGTGGCCAAGCCGGAGACCTGGCAGCAGCTCTACGCGGAGGCAGCGAAGGCTCCGGGCAACAGCTTTGTCTACCAGGGCAAACAGTACGAGGGCCTCACCGTGAATTTCCTGGAGATGCTCTACAGCGCCGGCGGCGAGGTGCTGGACGCCCAGGGTGAGGTCGCCATCGACTCACCGGAGACCCGTGAGGTGCTCGACTTTATGAACCAGGGCCTCAAGGACGGCTCGGCGGAGCGTGCCGTGCTGACCTACAACGAGGACCCGGGGCGGCTTGCCTACGAGTCCGGCAACTACGGCTACCAGCGCAACTGGCCGCACGTCTACCGCCTGCTCAACGCCAGCCCGCTGGCAGGCACCTTCGGTGTGGCTCCGCTTCCGGCCTGGGAAGGCGGCAAGGCCTCCGGCGTCCTGGGCGGCTGGAACCTGGCCATCTCGGCCCACTCGACGAACCAGGCCGGAGCCGTGGCATTCATCGACTTCGCCACCACCCCGGACTGGCAGAAGCACGTGGCCATGGACTTCTCGCAGGCCCCGGTCAACGAGGCTGCCTACTCCGACGCCGCCGTCCTGGCGAAGATGCCGTTCGCCACCGAACTGCTCGCCTCCGTCAAGGGCGCCAAGCCGCGCCCGATCTCCCCGGTCTACCCGCAGATCTCGCAGGCGATCTACAAAAACGTCTATGCCGTCCTCTCCGGCGCTGCCTCCACCGAGGACGCCGTGAAGACGATGGCCGAAGAGATCACCACCGCAAAGGCGAGCTTCTGACCATGGCAACCAAGTTCCTCTCCCCCGGCCGCGGGGTGAACAGCAGCGGGGTGAACAGCCGCGGCGTGAACGTCCGCGACCGGGCGGAGCGGCGGCTCGCGGTCCGGATGACCGCTCCGTCCCTCGTGCTCATGGCCCTGGTCGCAGCTGTCCCCATCGGCTACGCGCTCTGGCTGTCCCTGAACCAGTACAGCGTCCGCACCGCCGGCCTGTCCCGGTTCGTCGGCCTGGACAACTACATCACGGCCCTCAGCGGGCCGCACTGGTGGGCAGCCTTCGGCCAGACCTTCCTCTTCGCAGGACTTTCGGTCTCCCTCGAGCTGGTGCTCGGCACTGCCATGGCACTGCTGCTCAACCTCGCCTTCAAAGGCCGCGCCCTCCTGCGCACCGTGGTCCTGCTGCCCTACGCGGTGGTGACCGTGGTCAGCGCCATCACCTGGGAAACGATGTTCCAGCCCAACCTGGGCCTGGTCACCAACGTCCTTTCGACGCTTGGCCTGCCCGGCGGCGATGTCGTCTGGCTCGGCGAGCACGGCTACGCGATGGCCGTGATCGTCCTTGCCGACGTCTGGAAAACGACGCCCTTCGCCGCACTCATCATCCTGGCCGGCCTGCAGGTCATCTCAGCCGAGACCTACGAGGCCGCAGAACTCGACGGCGCCGGCAAATGGCAGACATTCGTAAATATCACCCTGCCGCTGCTGCGCCCGGCAATCGTCCTCGCGGCGATCTTCCGCACTATGGACGCCCTGCGCGTCTTCGACCTGCCGTTTGTGCTCACCCGCGGCGCCAACGGCACCGAGTCCATGTCGATGCTGGCCTACACCCAGCTGCGCGAGAACCGCCTGGTGGGCGAAGGATCGGCGCTGTCCATCCTGACCTTCCTCACCGTCATGGCCGTTTCGGTGGTCTACATCCGCTTCGCCGGCGGCAACATCCGTGAAGTCGCCAAGGAGGAACAATGAGCACCCTGACTGCACAGCGCACGACGGCGGGACCCGCCGCCCCCGGCAGGTCACCAAAGCGCAGGTCACCCAGGCGCAGGCTTCGCGGCGAGGAGAAGCTGCACCCGGTCGTGTGGGTCTTCGTCTTTGCCGTGATGGGATTCTCGCTCATACCGTTCTACTGGCTGGTCAACACCTCCCTGAAGAAGGGCGTGAGCCTGTCCAAGGGCGAACTGTTCCCGAGCCAACCCACCTTCGAGAACTACCTGGCGGTGTTCCAGAACCCGGAGTTCCTCCTGGCCCTGCGCAACTCGGTGATCATCGCCGTCGTCACCACCACCGTGGCGCTGGTGTTCGCTTCTTTCGCCGCCTATGCCCTGGCCAGGCTCAAGATGCGCCGCAAAGCCCTGATCCTGACCCTGATCCTCTCGGTCACCACCTTCCCGGCCATCGCCATCGCGGCCCCGATGTTCTCGATCTGGCGCGAAATCGGCCTGTACGACACGCTGCTGGGCCTCATCATCCCGAAGCTGACCTTTGCGTTGCCGCTGGCGATCTACACGCTGACATCCTTCTTCAAGGAGATCCCGCGTGAGCTGGAGGAATCGGCGTACATGGACGGGGCCACGCCGTTCACCGCCTTCCGGAAGGTCATCCTGCCGCTGGCTGTTCCGGGTCTTGCCACCACGGCGATCCTCGTGTTCATCTCGGTGTGGAACGAATTCCTGCTTGCCGTCACCCTCACCACTTCCCCCGAGGCCCGTCCGGTCCCGGTGGCGATCGCGTTCTTCAGCGGAACCAGCGAGTTTGACCAGCCATTGGGCACCATCAGTGCCGCGTCGGTGATCATCACGGTCCCGCTGGTCATCCTCGTCCTGGTATGCCAGAAGCGCATCGTTTCCGGCATGACCGCCGGCGCGGTCAAGGGCTAAACCCAGCCAACCATGTCCGCAACAACAGAAGAAAAGGAAACATCCGTGAGCAACGAGCAGTCCCCGGGACAGCAGGCCGCTTCCCTGAAGGAACCACAAGCCGGAGAACTGAGGGTGGGCGTCGTCGGCATTGGCTGGGCGGGACAGCAGCACCTGAAGGCCTACGATTCCCTGGAAGGCGTCCGCATCGTGTCGCTGGCAGGGATGGAACAGGAGCTCCGCGAATCCCTGCAGGCCGAATACTCGATCCCGAACGCCTTCGCCGGCTGGGAAGAGATGCTGGAGCACGGCGGCCTGGACGCGGTCAGCGTCGCAGTGCCCACCTTCCTGCATGCACCCATCGCCATCGCCGCCCTCGAGCGCGGCCTGCACGTGCTGAGCGAGAAGCCAATCGCGCGCAACGCCGTCGAAGGCCAGGCCATGGTAGACGCCGCCCGCAAGGCCGGGCGCGTCCTGGACATCGCCTTCAACCACCGCCGCCGCGGTGACATCCAGGCGCTCAAGGAAGTGATCGACGACGGCGGCGTGGGCCGCCCGTACTACGCCAAGGCTTCCTGGCTGCGCCGCTCCGGCATTCCCATGCTGGGGAGCTGGTTCACCAACCCCGAACTCGCAGGCGGCGGGCCGCTTGCCGACATCGGCGTCCATGCCCTCGACTACGCCCTGCACCTGCTGGGCGAACCAAAGGTCGTGGCAGTGTCCGCCACCACGCATTCAGAGCTGGGCCCCCGCGGCCGCGGCGGCAACGACCGCTACACCGCGATGGCCACCAGCCACGCGTTCGAGGTGGAAGACTTCGCGTCCGCGTTCCTGCGCCTTGAGGGCGGCGCCACGCTGCTGATCGAGGCGGGCTGGGCGACCTACCGGGAGACGGACGACCTGCTGGACTTTACGGTCTACGGGACCGACGGCGGAGCCGAACTGAAAGTGCAGGGCGCTCCTTTTGCCCCCGTTGGCCAGCTGAGGGTGTTCACGGAAAAAGACGGCGAAAACGCCGACTACGTGCCGGCTGCGCTCCCTGGCCGGGCGCACGATGGTGTGGTGGAAGACTTCGTCACGGCCGTCCGGGACGGTGCCGCGGCCTGGGGCGAACATGATGGCTCGCTGGCCCTCTACCGCGCCCAAATTATCGATGCGTGCTACCAGTCGGCACGCGAACAGAGGGAGGTTCGTCTCTAATGAACGACAAACTGAGGATCCGGGTCTGGAACGAGGGCGTCCACGAGGCACTCAATGAGCCGTCCCACATCGGGGAGATCTACCCTGACGGCATCCACGGCGCCATCGCGGCCGGCCTGCGCTCCTTCTATCCGGAAGCGGAGATCACGACGGCGGTCCTGGCCACCGACGATGAACACGGCCTCGACGAGGAGATCCTCGCCGACACCGACGTGCTGCTGTGGTGGGGCCACATGGCACACGCCGAGGTGACCGAGGCCGTCGTCGAACGCGTCCACCGGCACGTCCTGGGCGGGATGGGGCTGATCGTGCTCCATTCGGGGCATTTCGCCAAGGTGTTCACCCGGCTGCTGGGCACCAGCTGCTCGCTGGCGTGGCGGAACGAGGGCGAACGCGAGCTGGTGTGGACCGTCAAGCCCTCCCACCCCATCGCCGAAGGTGTGGACAGCCCCATCGTCATCCCCGAGCAGGAGATGTACGGCGAGCTGTTCGACATTCCCGACCCCGACGACCTGATTTTCATCAGCTCGTTCGCCGGCGGCGAGGTGTTCCGTTCCGGGGTCACGTTCACCCGGGGCATGGGCAGGATCTTCTACTTCAGCCCGGGCGACCAGGAATACCCCGTGTACCACCACCCGCAGATCCAGCGGGTCCTCGCAAACGGCGTGCGCTGGGCCGCGCAGCCCGGACTGCACCGCTCGGTCCCGGCCGTGAGCAACCCTGCCAGGGACTGGTTCGGGGAGGCGTAGGACATGACCAAATACCTCATCTCCTTCCCGAGCGACGCCATGGTGGTCACCGCCGAGGAGTTCCCGGCCGTCGTTGCAGAATCCCACGCTGTGATCGAGGAGGCGAAGGCTGCGGGCGTCTACGTGTTCGGCGGCGGGATCGCGGAGGACATCGCTCCCGTGCTGGTCTCCGCCGACGGGTCGGTGGGCACCGAGATCTACCCGGGCTCCGAACTCAAGGGCGGATTCACCGTGCTGGAGCTGCCGACGCGGGAAGACGCGGTCGAATGGGCGAGGAAGATCGCGGTTGCCTGCCGGTGCCCGCAGGAGCTCCGCGAGTTCGGGTACGACGCCGCGAGCTAGGCGCTTGTAAGTCCCTCCCAAACGGCGGCGGCGTCGACGGTGGTCCCGTCCGCGAACTCGAAGCGTCCGCCGGGGCCAGGGCCGCCGTCGGCCGGGACAAACCGGACGGCGCCGGCTTCAGCGCTTCCCGCGCCGGCGAGGACGACGACGGCGGCGTAGTCGCCGTCGTTCGCCGCGCCGGACGTGCCAATCCAGGGAATAGTGAGCCGCTCCCCCATCGGGTGCGGGGCCTCCCGGCGCCAGGTTCCGGCGTCGTCCAGGGGTGAGCCCCAGCCGGCAAGGGGACGGATTTCGCTGGCCACCGGGGACTCGGCATCCACGGGCCAGCCACCGATCCGCAGCCGCGCGGGCGCTGTGGAGGACGTGCCGCGGACCCGGACCAGCCTGAGCTCCACGGCACGGCGCGTCAGCGAGACCACGGTGACTTCCGGCCCGGGGGTCGCCGTGCCCCTGGCCCCGCTGCCGTGGTCCGGGCCGCCGTCGGGATCAATCTCGATCCAGTTGACGGTGGCACGGGAGGCGCCGGCCAGGACGCCGCCCAGGTCCTTCTGGCCCAGGAATTCAAAGCCCGTACGGTGCGTGGGCCGTGCCCCGGCGTCAACCAGCACGACGGCGTTGTCCAGGGATTCCGGCTCAAGGTCCGGGAACGTGTGCGTGGAGTATCCCAGCCGGGCGTACAGCGGGGAATCGGCCACCGCGGCTCCCGCGTTGGCGTGGTCCGTGCCGTGGTTGCGGATCCGGACCACGCCGTCGGACGCTGTTCCGTCCACCTGCCAGCCGGGCGCCGCGATCAGCCGCTGGGTGTCGCCGGTTTCCACGGGCAAGGGCTCCTCGACGGCGGTCCACACCCGGTGGTCCGCCGGCAGCGCCAGGCCCAGGAAGCCCTTGGCGGCCCAGTACGGCGAGCCTGCACCGGAGTAGGACTGCTTCATTCCGGCGAACTCGCCGTGCCAGCCGATCGAGAGCAGGCCCTCATCGGTGATGGATCCGTGGCGGGCGAAATAGTCCAGCATGCCGGAGGCCGCGCGCCGGCCCATCCCGGGGGACAGCCGGGTATGGCCGGAGAGCTCGCCCACCCAGAAGGGCGCCGCCGCTGCGAAGCGGTAGATGAGGCTGCGGCCCTGGATCAGCGGGGCCCCGTTGCCGCCCACAAGGTATGCGGCGTCGTCCAGGAAGTCGGCGAGCCGTTCGCCGTCGAGCTCTTTCCGGGCCTTGACCCGGGGATCATCCGGCGCCATCAGCGCCCAGAGCTGCGGGTAGACCTGGAAGGCCCAGCCCACGTAGTGGTCGTAGGCGCGCTCGGGGCCGTCGGCGAACCAGCCGTGGCCGCGGTAGAGCGAATCGTGGGTGGCCAGGCCGGAGTCGATGTCCTCGTCCGAAAAGCGCCCGCCGACGCTGGCCAGGAAGGTCTCCACCACAATCTGGAACCAGACCCAGTTGATGGGCGGGTACTCCTCACCAATCACGGTTTCGAACCACGCGACCAGTTGCTCCTGGACCCGCTGCGGGAGCTTGTCCCACAGCACGTCCCGGGTCAGCGCCAGCCCCACGGCCAACGACGCCGCCTCCACCTTTGCCTGGCCCAATTCGCCGGGCGTGGGCCAGCGGTCCGGGTTCCCGGGGTTGGTGCCGGCGTCCAGGCCCTTCGCGTACCAGTCTGCGATCCACCCTGTTCCCTGCGGGTCGCCGGCGATCCGGAAGGAGGCCAGCAGGAAGGTCCGGGCGAAGGCTTCGAGCGAGTCACTGCGCGGGCCATAGGCGCTGTTGGCGCCGGGCAGGTGGATGTTGGCGTGGTCATCGGTGCCGTAGCGCTGGGCCGAGCGGAGCAGGTAGTCGGCGTAGGCGCACCAGTGCCCGCGGGTCAGGCCGGTGTGCGGCGAAAGCCCGCGGTCCAGGGCGGGCAGGGTCAGGGCAAACGGGGTCGCTGTGGATGGCATGGGGTCCTCAGGGTTGGAGGGCTGGCGGTCAGGAAGCCTAGCCGGCGGTGAGCCAGGCGATGGCACGGAGCAGGAGTTCGCGATGCTCGGGCGAGTCGTAGGAGGCGGCGTCATGGCCCAGGGCGTCGTAGAAGGTGCGTCCCGGCCGGCGGTCCAGGGACCACATCACCGGATGCTCGCGGTCCTCGTGCGTATGGGTGGCATGGACGGTGATGCCGGGCGCTGTCCGGAGGTAGCTGTAGCGTTCGTCCGGCAGCTCGAAGTCCTGGATGCCCTCCGCCAGGGCGCCGGATTCCGGAAGGACGCGGATCGCCGCCGGCCCGTACTCGGGATGCATCGAGGTCCCGCGGATCCAGCGGCCGCCCAGTCCGGTTTCCCACTCAGGGGCATCGATGAAGCTGGTGGAACTGACATGGCTCACCAGCAGCGGACGCCCGTCCGCCAGCCAGCGCCGCAGCCCGGCCGTGGCTTCGGGGGTCGCGGGCGAGGGCCGGTCATCGCGCGGAAGCCCCACGTTCACCACGAGCAGGTCCGGCAGCCCGGCGCCGGAGGCCAGTCCTGCCAGGGCAGCGTCGACGCCGTCCGCCAGCTCGACGGCGAACCCCGCCTCCTCCAGCAGGTCCGCCAAGGCCGCGGACGTCTCCGCGAACGGGTGCCAGAGGTCCGCGTACCGGCCGACGCCGCTCAGGAGCAGCGCCCGCGGAGCCGCCGGCCTGCCCGCCGTCACAGGGATTCCTGGAGCACGCCGGACGCCGGGACCCGCGGCGCACCGACGGATGACTCGCGCAGGATCAGTTCCGGGTTCAGTTCAATCCGGTGCACCGGCCGCGTGCGTCCCTCCGCGAGGCGCGCAGCCATGAGCTGGACGGCAACCTTCCCCACGTACTGTTTGGGCGGGCGGACGGCCGAGATGGCGGGCTCGGCGAGGTAGGCCACTTCGTCGTCGTATCCAACGATGGCCATGTCGCCTGGAACCTGGAGTCCCTTGTCCACGCAATGCTGCACAAAAGCCACCGCCTGGGTGTCCGAATGGACCAGCATGGCCGTGGTCCCGGTCTTTTTGCAGAGCTCCAGGACGTGGTCGAAGTGTGCTGCCCGGTCGCCGTTGTCCAGCTTGGCCGAATCCTGATGGACGGAGGCCTCCACCGGGATCTTCAGGGCTGCCATCGCCTGCCGCCAGCCGCGCACCACGTGCGGGCTGGTGGGGCTGGCGGAATCGGTGAGGCAGCCGATCTGCCGGTGGCCCTCCTGCCACAGGTGCCGGACCGCCATGCCGGCGCCGAACGCGTGGTCCGTGGCAACCCATTCGAGGCGGTGCGCCGGGTTTTCCACGGGAGAGCGCCGTTCAGCCAGCACCACCGGAATGGGCAGCGCGTTGAGCCAGCGGAGCAGCTCCTGCCCTTTTTCGCCGGTCATGTCCGGGGCGACGATCAGGCCGTCGATGTTTTGGGTGTCGAGCAGGGCCTGGACCTGCCGCCGGTTGTCGGCGGCGTCATAGGCCGAGCCGCGCACCAGGATCCGAAGGTTCTGCATCTCGGCCTCTGCCCTCGCGCCGCTGATGACCTGCGGCCAGTAGTAGTCCAGGGACGGCACAACCATGCCGATCGAGTAGCTGTGCTGCGGGGTCCGGGCAGCCGTCGCCGACCGGTCCAGCGGGCTGGGCAGCGTGGCTCCCCCGTGGACCCGCGACACCAGGCCCTCATCAGCCAACAGGTTGACGTCCCGCCGGATGGTCAGCTCGCTGACGCCCAGCTTTGCCGCAATGCCGCGGACCGTGATGGCTCCGTGGGCGCGCAGCTCCTCCATCAGCCGCTCGCGGCGCTGGAGCGAGAACAGGGATTTCCCGGCACCTTCGGATGGTTGTTCAGGGCTCATGGTGTTGCCTCCACTGTCAGGGTGAATGTGCCGGCTGGGCGGTGTTCTTCGGGCAGGCGGAAGCGCAGGCGCGTCAGCCGTGCGCCCCACACATCGGACAGCAGGGGGTCATCCAGCAGCCATTCATCCACCAGGACGACGGCGGCGCCCGGCTCCCAGCGCAGGCGGAGCCCGCTGCCGTTCCCTGCGGTGGGGATGCCGTCCGGCAGGATGGTGGCTGAGCCCTCTTCACCGAGGCGGAGGGTGCCGGCAGCGAGGTAGGTGATGTCGACGTCGGGCGTTCCCCCGGCCGGCACCTCCGGAAGATCCCAGCGGTCAGCGACGACCACCCGCCTGTCCTCCCGGTTCAGGGATGATGTGCGGATCCACTGCTCCGGGCGCATTCCGTACGCCGCTCCAAGCGCCAGCCTGAGTGTTGGTTTGCCGGGGCTGGGCGCCTGCAGGACGCCAGCCGCGAAGTCCCTTCCGGTGCCCTGCTCCAGGCCGAACGGCGCGGGAACGCTGTGCCAGGCGCTTTGCATTGCCCGGATTTCGTACCGGTCCGGGCTGAAGGTCTTCGCCGTGTAGGTGGGCTGGCCGGCGTCCACCAGCAACGGAACGCCGTCGACGGCAACCACCAGGGAGCCGACGTCGCGGTGGTTGTGGTGCTCCCCGTTGTGCCCGCCCTTCGCGGCGAGCAGCAGGCCCTGGTCCGTGCCGGCGGTTTCGCGGGCCACCATGATCTGCACCGACGGAAGGTAGGTAAACGGCACCAGCGGCGCGTGACCGCATGCTTCGGCGCCGCGGGTTTCCGTCCCCCGCAGGAGCGCGTGCAGCACCCGGCCCAGTCCCGCCGTCGCCACCGGCTGGCCGGAGACGAAGGACTCTGCATGTCCGGCGGCGTCACGGTCGTCGAGGCGCAGCGCCCATCGGTGCAGCATGTCCCACGGCAGACCGCTGGCCGCCCGGGCCGGACCGTCGGCAACGTTGAGGAACCAGCTTCCGCCCAGGTGCATCCGGTGCGGAAAAGCGACGAGCTGGCGGACCACGGGGAGGTCGACGTCGAGCGCCCCGTTGGTGGCTTCCTCCAGCAGTGCGAGGCCCTCCAGCGCCCTGCCTGCCCCGTTCCACCAGTAGGCGAAGCCCTCATCGATGGCTCCGTCGGCGGGCAGGGAGGCGAGGAAACGGTCCAGGCCCTCGATGCAGCGGGCTACGGTGGCTGCCTGGAGTTGGGGATCGTCCACCAGGAACAGCGCTGCGGCAATCAGGTTGGTGTGGATCCACGGGTTCCAGTTGTGGACGTCCCCGTCCAGCCCGAGCCAGTGCCAGTCCTTCCGGCCGAGGAAGGGGGTGATGACACGTTCCTGGGTTTCCTGCCGGATCCGGCGGCGCAGGCCGGGCGCCCTGGCATCCAGGGAGTCGCCCAGCACGTAATCCGTCCACGCGAGCTGCGCGGCGACTTCGCCGGCGCCGAGATCCAGGTACGGCCGGGACTTGTCCGGCACCACCTCGCCGCTGCGGCTGAAGACGTCGTCGTGCGCAGCCCAGCTCCACGAGCTCTGTTCGCAGAGCAGGTAGACGCCGTCGACCACCTCGTCCAGCCACTCGGCGTCGGCTCCGTCCCCGGCGGCGCCGCCGCCGGCAACCATTCCGCCGTCCCGTCCGGAGAGCAGGGCCATCGCAACGGCACGCGTCAGCCGCTGCTGCCGCGCCCCCACCAGCCCTTCGTAGGCGGTGCGGTTGCCGTCCCGGAAGTAGCGGGCGTAGTGCGATACCAGGGGCTGCGGCCAGGCTGCCCCCTGCTCCGTCCGCGCCTGGGCGGCCAGACCGGAGGAGGCCGCCTCGCTGACGCCGAGCCAGGCGGCATCGCCCAGCGGACGGACGCGGAGTCCGGACAGGCCGCCGGCCAGCAGGTCTGCAAGGCCGGAAGGGGATGCGTTCGTTCCCCAGGCGGAGGCGAGAGGGCGGACGCCCAGGGCCATGGACGGCGTGCCGCCGGCAGGTGGTGGATTCATTGAAGACTCTTCTCGGATGTTCGAGTTAGATCGTTTTAGATCGAAGCTGAACGAGGTGATTGATCTGTCTTGTTTATGAGTATCTACTGATTGTTAGATGTGATGCAAGACATGAAATCGCCCCCGAGGGCAACACCAAGAAACCTGAAAGGAGGATTCCCTGATGTCACCCAAACCCAAGGCGCTGCTGGTCATGAATAGCGGAACCTTTGCAGATCAATTCGATTCCACACGCCTGCAGCGGCTCGCCGGACTCGTTGACCTGGGTGGAGAGCCGTGGACGGATTCGCTGGACTCCCCGGACCTCGCCCCGCGGCTGGCAGACGTGGAAATCCTGCTCACCAGCTGGGGAGTTCCGCTGCTCACTTCCGAGCGGCTTGAGCGGATGCCCAAACTGCGTGCAGTCTTCCACTGCGCCGGCACGGTCCGCAGCTTCGCCAGCGACAAGCTGTGGGAACGCGGCATCCTGGTCACCAACGGCGCGGACGCAAACGCCATCCCCGTCGCCGAGTTCACCTTCGCCTCCATCGTCCTTGCGGGCAAAAAGGCCCACGTCCTCGCTAACGATGCCCGCACGCACCGTGAAGACTGGAGCTATTCCACGCAGCGTGGCGAACTCGGCAACATCGGGCGGGTCATCGGCGTGATCGGTTTTTCCCGGATCGGGCGCAGGGTGGTCCAGCTCGTCCAGCAACTGCAGGACGTCACCGTCCTCGTGAGCGATCCGCACGCTGACCCGCTCGCCGTCGAGGCAGCCGGCGGGCGGCTCGTTCCGCTGGCGGAACTCCTTCCGGCCTCGGACATCGTGTCAGTCCACGCACCCTCGCTGCCCGAAACCCGGCACATGATCGGGGCTCCTGAGCTTCGGGCCATGAAGGACCACTCAACCCTTATCAATACGGCCCGCGGATCGCTGGTGGACACCAGTGCACTTGAGGTTGAGTGTGCCACGGGCCGGATCCACGCCCTCCTCGATGTCACGGAACCCGAGCCGCTGCCGCGGGACTCCGTCCTCTATGACCTCCCCAACGTGGTCATCACCCCGCACATCGCCGGCTCCCTGGGAACGGAAACCCGGCGCATGTCCGACGCTGCCCTGGATGACCTTGAACGGTACCTGACCGGGCAGGAACTCCTCGCCCAGGTGGTCCACGAGGACCTTTCACTCAGCGCCTGACCCCCACCAAAACGCCGCGCGTGCGGCAGACTTAACACTCACCTAAGGAGAACGCAATGAAGCGCACAACCCTCGCCGCGATTGCCCTGGCCGTAACGGCCGGGCTTGGCATGACCGGTTGCGCAGGAGCCGCCGGACCGGCGGAGCCGCAGGCCCAGAACGGCAAGACCCGCCTGACCGTATCGGTATGGAACTACGAAGGAACACCGGAGTTCAAGGCCCTGTTCGACGGCTACGAAGCCGCCAACCCCAACGTGGACATCGAACCGGTGGACATCCTCGCCGATGACTATCCGCAGAAGGTCACCACCATGCTGGCGGGCGGCGACACCACCGACGTCCTGACCATGAAGAACGTCATCGACTACTCCCGGTACGCCAGCAACGGCCAGCTCCAGGAGATCAACAGCGTGGTGGACACGCTCGACAAGGGCAACCTCGCCGGCCTGGACGCGTTCGACGTCGACGGCAAGTACTTCGCCGCCCCCTACCGGCAGGACTTCTGGCTCCTCTACTACAACAAGGACCTCTTCAAGGCCGCCGGGGTGGAGGATCCCGCGGACCTCAGCTGGGACGAATACGCCGCCCTTGCCCAGAAGCTCACCACCAAGGGCGCCGACGGCAAGACCGTCTACGGCACCTACCACCACATCTGGCGCTCCGTCATCCAGGCCATTTCCGCAGCCCAGAACGACGGCGACCTGATCGGCGGCGATTACGGCTTCTTCGAGGACCAGTACAACACCGCCCTGGACCTGCAGAAGAGCGGCGCCGCCCTGGAGTTCGGCACGGCCAAGAGCCAGAAGACCAGCTACCGCACCATGTTCGAAACCGGCCAGGCAGCCATGATGCCGATGGGCACCTGGTACATCGCGGGGATCCTGCAGGCCAAGAAGGACGGCAAGACCAACGTCAACTGGGGCCTGGCCCCGATGCCGCAGAAGAAGTCCGGCGGCGATGTCACCACGTTCGGATCCCCCACGGCGTTCGCCGTGAACAAGAACGCCTCCCATTCGGATGAAGCCAAGAAGTTCATCAAGTGGGCCGCCGGTGAAGAGGGCGCCAAGGTGATCTCCAAGATCGGCGTCGTTCCGGCCTTGCAGAATGACGCGGTGACGGACGCCTACTTCACGCTGGATGGCCTCCCCACCGATGAACTGTCCAAGAAGGCCTTCACCCCTGACCGGACTGCCCTCGAAATGCCCGTAAGCGACAAGTCCGCGGCGACCGACAAGATCCTCAACCAGGAGCACGACCTCATCATGGTCGGCGAGCGCTCCGTGGCTGACGGCATCGCTGAAATGGACAAGCGGGTCAAGAGCGAAGTCCTGGGCCAGTGACTACAGAGACACTCAAGAGGGCCCCGGCTGTCCACAGCCGGGGCAACCGGAAGCAGGCACGGCGCAACACGCTGATCGGCTGGACGTTCATCCTTCCGAACTTCCTGGGCTTCCTGGCCTTCACGCTGATCCCCGTCCTCGCCGCCTTCGCCCTGTCCTTTATGGAGTGGACCTCGTTCAGCGCCCCGCGCTGGGTAGGTCTGGCAAACTTCCAGCGGATGGTGCAGAGTGACACCTTCTGGGTGGCCCTGCGCAACACGGTGGTCTACGCCCTGGGACACGTCCCGCTGACCATGGCCCTCGCCCTGGTCCTGGCCCTGCTCCTGAACCGGAAGCTCAAGGGCATCGGCTTCTTCCGGGTGGCCATCTTCTTCCCCTACATCACCTCCCTGGTGGCCGTCGCCGTCGTCTGGAACATGCTCTTCAGCCCGGACACCGGCCCCATCAACCAGTTCCTGCACGCCGTCGGCATCGCCGAGGCACCGGGCTGGACGTCCAGTTCCGACTGGGCCATGCCCGCCGTAATCATCACCAGTGTGTGGCGGGATATGGGCTACTACATGGTCCTGTACTTAGCCGGGCTCCAGGCCATCCCCGCCGAACTCTACGAAGCCGCCGAGGTGGATGGCGCCAGCCCCTGGCAGCGGTTCTGGAACGTCACCCTGCCGTCGCTGCGGCCCACCACGTTCTTTGTGGTGGTCATGCTGACCGTGTCCAGCTTCAAGGTCTTTGACCTGATCGTGGTCATGACCAATGGCGGGCCGGGACGCGCCACCACCGTACTGTCCCAACTCATCTACCAGGAGGGCATCGGCGAAGGGAAGTTCGGCTACTCGTCGGCCATTTCGCTGGTTCTGTTCGTCATCGTCCTGACGGTCACCGTCCTGCAATTCAAGCTCCAACAGCGGAGGGAACGCTGATGACCAACATGGCCGAAGACCTCAAGGCCGAGGCTCCTTTCCGGGCCGGCGCCGCCCTCGCGGCGCCGCCGGCACCCCGCGGGCGGTCCACCCGCGAACGGAAAGCGCGGACCACCGACGCCGTCATCTACGCCGTCCTGGCGGTGCTGGTCCTGGCGCTGCTGGTGCCGTTCATCTGGATGCTGTCCTCCTCCCTGAAGGAGAACAACCAGGTCCTCACCGTCCCCATCCAGTGGATCCCCTCGGAGTTCGTGTGGAGCAACTACACGGAGATCTGGACCCGCATCCCCATGATGGGCTACCTGCAGAACTCGCTCTACCTTGCCGTGATCATCACCTGCCTGCAGGTCCTCACCGGGTCCCTCGCCGCCTACGGCTTCTCGAAGGTCCGCTTCCCGGGCCGGGACGTACTGTTCCTGGCGTATATCGGCACCATCGCCGTGCCGTGGCAGGCCTACATGGTGCCGCAGTACATCATGATGCAGCAGCTGGGGCTGACCAACAGCTTCAACGCCCTGATCCTGTTGCAGGCCTTCGGCGCGTTCGGGGTGTTCCTGATGCGCCAGTACTACATGACCATCCCCGATGAACTGTGCGAGGCCGCCCGCATCGATGGCCTGAGCGAGTACGGCATCTGGGCCAGGGTGATCCTGCCCCTGTCCAAGCCCGCCCTCGCCAGCCTGGCGCTGCTGACCTTCGTCAACACCTGGAACGACTACATGGGCCCGTTCATCTACCTGACGTCCAACCGGCTGTGGACAGTACAGCTGGGCCTGCGGTCCTTCGTGGGACAGTTCGACGCCGAATACGCCATGATCATGACCGGGTCCGTCATCTCGGTGATCCCGATCCTGATCATCTTCCTGGTGGGCCAGCGTTACTTCATCCAGGGCATCGCGACGAGCGGGATGAAGGGATGACCTCCTTGGCAGGGCAGAAGCCGCGCCGCTGGGCAGGCCCGGGGTTTGAAACTTTCGGGAGCATCTTCGGGTTCGTTTACACATTCCTCGCCGGGAATGTGTTGCTTGCCCTGGCCAACGCCCCGCTGGTGTTTTGCCTCGCCCTCGTGGCCGATCCCATGGCCTCGTGGCCGTTTTTCCTGGCGCTTTCGGTGACTGTGCCGCCGTCGCTCGCCGGCCTGTTCGCCGCGTTCCAGGCACTGAACGACGACGGCGGCGCGGTCAAGCCGTTTGCCTCCTTCCTCCGGGGTTATGTGCGCAGCTTCCGGCGCACCGCGCCGCTGGGGCTGGCAGCGGTTGCACTGCTGCTGTTCCTCGGCGTAGACCTCGTCGCTGTCCAGTCGATGCCGGCGGCAGCGGTGCTGGTTCCCGTCATCGTGGTGGCCGCGGCTGCCACGGTGACGGTGTCCGTGCTGGTGATTGCCGGCGTCGTACTTCTCCCCGGCGCCAGGCTCAAGAGCCTGGCCAAGGCATCGCTCTACCTGTGCGTCCAGCGCTGGTACCTGAGCCTGGCCATGCTGGTTCTGCTCGGCATCATCGCCTCGGCCGCGCTGCTCCAGCCGGTGCTGGGCGTGGCCCTGGCACCGGCGCCGCTCCTGTTTGTGGTGTGGAGTAACGCCGCGTTCGCGTTCCACGCCGTCCTGCGCCAGGACTGACGGCAGTCCCCTGCTCTAACCTCCCTGGCCCCGCCCTGCGAATCCCAAGGAACCCATGGATACCTTTGCCATCGGCGATCACGACTACCTGCTGAACGACGAGCCCTTCCGGATCCTCTCCGGCGCCATCCACTATTTCCGGGTCCATCCGGACCTGTGGGAGGACCGCATCCGGAAGGCCCGGCTGATGGGACTGAATACCATCGAGACCTACGTGCCGTGGAACGAGCACTCCCCCGAGCCGGGGACGTTCCGTGCCGGGGGGCGGCTGGACTTGGGCCGGTTCCTGGACCTCGTGGACGCCGCGGGCATGCGGGCCATCGTCCGGCCGGGACCGTATATCTGCGCCGAATGGGACAACGGCGGGCTGCCGGCGTGGCTGTTCAGCGACCCCACCGTGGGCGTCCGCAGCAGTGAACCCGGCTACCTCGCCGCCGTCGGCTCCTATTTCGATTCCCTGCTGCCCATCGTGGTGGAGCGACAGGTCACGCGCGGCGGGCCGGTCATCCTGCTGCAGATCGAAAATGAATACGGCGCCTACGGCAAGGACAAGGCGTACCTGCAGCACCTGGTGGACCTGGTGAAACGCCACGGCGTGGACATCCCGCTGTTCACCTGCGACCAGCCTTTCGGCCGCATGATCGAGGACGGTTCACTGCCCGAACTGCACAAGACCGGGACGTTTGGTTCACGTTCGCCGGAGCGCCTTGGGTTTCTGCGCGAGCGGCAGCCCACAGGCCCGCTGATGTGCGCCGAGTTCTGGAACGGCTGGTTCGACAACTGGGGCACGCACCACCACACCACTGACGCCGCTGCTTCCGCCGCCGAGCTCGATGCGCTGCTGTCCGCTGGTGCGTCGGTGAACATCTACATGTTCCACGGGGGCACGAACTTCGGCTTCACCAACGGCGCCAACGACAAAGGCATCTACGAACCCAGCATCACGTCCTACGACTACGACGCGCCGCTGTCCGAAGACGGCTATCCGGCGGCCAAGTACTTCGCGTTCCGGGACGTCATCGCCAAGCACTTCCCTGTTCCGGCAGAGGTCCCGGCAGTCCGGCCGGTCCTGCCGGAGTCTGTGGTCACCATAGGCTCCAGTGTCCCGCTGCTCAGCGTGGTGGATGCCCTCGGTTCCCCGCAGCGTATTGCAGGTCCTGTCCCGGCCAGCGAGGCCACCGGAAAATACCGCGGCTTCTGCCTCTACGAACGGTCCCTTGACCGCGGCGGCGTCCTCACCTTCGGGGAGGTCCGTGACCGGGCGCAGTTCTTCCTCGACGGGTTCCCGCTGGGCACACTCAGCCGTGAACTGGCCGAACGCTCCATAGTGGTCCCCCGGGGAGGGCTCCTGCAGGTCCTGGTGGAGGACCAGGGGCGGGTGAACTACGGGCCGCGGATCGGCGAATCGAAAGGACTCACCGGGCCGGCAGTCCTCGACGGCGAAGAGCTCACAGGATGGCAGATCCGGCCGCTGGAACTGGCGAATCTGGACGCCACCCCGCTTGCGGAGCTGGCCAAAGACCTGCGCGGGTCCGGAGGCGTGGCCGGACCGTCACTGTCCTTTGCTCCCTTCGACGCGGACGGACCGGGCGACAGGTACCTGCGGCTGGACGGCTGGACGAAGGGCAACGCCTACGTCAATGGCTTTAACCTGGGCCGCTACTGGAGCCGCGGACCGCAGCGCACGCTGTACGTGCCGGGGCCGCTGATCCGGAAGGGCAGCAATGTCCTGGCGGTCCTGGAACTTCAGGGCAGCACTACCCGCGACGTCCGCTTTGTGTCCGGCCCCGACCTCGGGCCAGACGAAAAGTAGCCCTGACCGCCCTCGTCAGACCAGCTGAAGAACCCCCCTACGGCAGGAGGCTGCGCAGCACGTGCGCGGCGCCGTCGTCGTACACCGAATGCGTGATCTCGTCCGCGGCGGCGATGACTTCCTCCGGCGCCTGGCCCATGGCCACGCCGCGTCCCGCCCAGCCGAGCATTTCGATGTCGTTCCGGCCGTCCCCCACGGCGACGGTGAGATGCTGCGGAGTGCCGAGCCTGCCGCGGAGCTTCTCGAGGGCGCTGGCCTTGGTGACGCCTGCGGCGGCAATGTCCAGCCACGCCGTCCAGCCGACCGAGTAGGTGACGCCGGCCAGGCCGATCTCGCGGATGGTGGTGGAGAATTCCTCGGGCGTGTTCTCGGTGCTGAACACCACCAGGCGGACGGCTGTGGATTCCAGCAGGGTCTGGAAGTCGACGCCGATGGCCTCCACGCCGAAGCTGGCGTCCTGGAAGCGCTCCGTGGACAGGAAGTTCCCTTCCTCGTCCTCCAGGGCGTACTTCGCCGTGGGGAGCTTTTCCCGCAGTGCACGGAGCGCGGGGGCGGGGTCGAACGTGGCCTTGTGGATGACCTCGTACCCGTCGGCCAGCGCCGGGTCCAGGCGGAGGGTCACGCCGCCGTTGCAGCATACGGCGTAGCCGCGGTCCAGGCCGATCTGCTCGATCACGGGCAGGGTGGCGTTGAGCGAACGCCCGGTGGCGATCAGGACGTCGTGGCCGCCGGAAACCACCGCGCGGGCGGCTTCACGGACACCTTCGGACATGTGGCCGTCGTGGTCCACGAGCGTGCCGTCGACGTCCAGGGCCACCATGTACTTGGTGCTGCCGGCCGGGTTGGTGTTTCGCTGGTCATCGTTGCCAGCGACTGTGTTTTCAGTCAGTGTTGTCATTTATCCAGTAGAGCAGACGCCCGCGGACCACTGCTAGGACGCACGCCACAGCTCCTGTGAACAACACGTTAATACTCACAGGGTTATCCCCGGTGTGAGTGTTAACCTTCACCGGCCAATTCCCACATCGTTCCCCGCCGCATGGTCAATTCCCCGCTGCGTTCCACGGGGAAAGGTCCACTCACAGGGGAATTGCCTCGACTTATCCACATTCAGGAAGCCGTGTCTGGTTGCGTCGGGATGAACAGCCCAGCATGGACACATGCAATCCCCTGCTCCCCTGATTCTCGCCAGCCAAATGCGCGCCCTCACCGGAAGCAGCCGCGGCCTGAGCCGCGCCTACACGCAGGGAAACCTGGTCCGCGTCCGCGCCGGCGTCTACTACAGCAAGCCCGCGTGGCTGGCCCTCAAAGCATGGGAACGCTATGCGGCCACAGTTGCCGCGGTTGCCGCCAGCGATCCGGCGGCAGGTTTCTGTTATCTGACAGCGCTGCGTGTCTGGCGATTGCCCACCCCGGGGGTCCCCGACCATATCCACATCGTCACGCAATCACCGCACAAGGCGGGCAGAATCGCCTCGACAACCCAAGCGGCCAGGAATCCGAAGACAGGCCTCACCGGTCTCGAATCGGTCCGGGGCTATGGAATCTTCCGGCATCACTGGGAAACCGATATCGTCCAAGCCCGCGGCTACGCTGTGACGACGCTCGTTCAGACTGTGATGGACTCAGTTGTCCGGTTGGAACTCCCGGAGGCTGTGGCTGTGGCTGACACCGTCCTGGGAAGCCGCCGCCAGGAAGGCGAAGGCCTGACCCGAATGGACCTGCAGCAGGCGTCGGCCAGCCTGGCATCTGCTGCCAAACGCCGTCGGGTCCTGGAGGTCCTGGCCTTGGCTGACGAGGCGGCGGAATCCGTCGGGGAGTCCCGCAGCCGGGCACTCATCCACATTCTGGGATTCCCCGCTCCGGTCCTGCAGCGTCCTTTTCATGACAGCGAAGGATTCATTGGGCGGACAGATTTCTTCTGGCCCGAATACGGCGTTATCGGGGAGTTCGACGGCGACGCCAAGTATCTTGACGACGAGCTCCTGGGCGACCGCAGCACACGGGAAGCCATCCTGGCGGAGAAAAAGCGCGAGGACCGGCTCCGGGCGCTCGGCTACAAGGTGGTCCGCTGGGACTGGAAAGCCGTAACCGACCCGGAGGTGCTGCGGCGCAAGCTCGAAGGTGCCGGGCTCAGGAGGCAAAATCCCCGCCGGGTGGACTAATCCCCCTCGCATAAACGGGGGAACGGACCACGAGGCGGGGAGTTTACCCAGGAACCGTTGAACCTAGAGGACCGGGAGAACCGTCAGGCCGCCGATGTACTTCTGCAGCGCGGCCGGGACGTTGACCGAGCCGTCGGCGTTCTGGTGATGCTCCAGCAGTGCCACGATCCAGCGGGTGGTGGCCAGCGTGCCGTTCAGGGTGGCCACGGCGCGGGTTCCCTTCGGTGCGCCCTCTTCGTTGAAGACCCGCTCGCGGATGTTGAGCCGGCGGGCCTGGAAGGTGGTGCAGTTCGAGGTGGATGTCAGCTCGCGGTAGGCACCCTGCGTGGGGACCCAGGCTTCGCAGTCGAACTTTCGTGCCGCGGACATGCCCAGGTCACCGGCAGCGGTGTCGATCACGCGGTACGGCAGCTCGCACTTGGCCAGCATTTCCTCTTCCCAGGCAAGCAGGCGCTCGTGCTCGGCGGCCGCCTCTTCAACGGTGGTGTAGATGAACATCTCCACCTTATTGAACTGGTGGACCCGGATGATGCCGCGGGTGTCCTTGCCGTGCGAGCCGGCCTCGCGCCGGTAGCAGGAGCTCTGGCCGGCGAACCGGATGGGCCCGGCGGCGAAGTCCAGGATTTCGTCGGCGTGGTAGCCGGCCAAGGCAACCTCGGAGGTTCCCACAAGGTAAAGGTCGTCCTCGGCGAGACGGTAGATCTCGGCGTCGTGCTTGACGTCAAAGCCGGTGCCCTGCATGGTTTCGGGGCGCACCAGGGTGGGCGTAATCATGGGGACGAACCCGGCCTCGATGGCCTGGTCCATGGCCATCTGCAGCAGCGCCATCTCCAGGCGTGCACCGACGCCGCGCAGGAAGTAGAAGCGGGAGCCGGACACCTTCGCGCCGCGCTCCATGTCGATCGCGCCGATCAGCTCGCCGATTTCCAGGTGGTCCCGGGGCTCGAAGTCGGGGAATTCGCGGGGCGTTCCGACGGTCTTGACCACCACGTAGTCGTCCTCGCCGCCTTCGGGCACGCCGTCCTCGATGAGGTTAGGGATGGAGCGCAGCAGTTCATCCTGCTTCGCCTGGGCAGCATCAGCCTCGGCCGAGGCCGCCTTGACCGTGTTGGCGAGCTCCTTGACCTCCGCGAGCAGCGCCTTCTTCTCGTCGCCCTTGGCCTGGGCCACCTTCTTGCCGAAGACGTTCTGCTCGGCGCGGAGGTTTTCGTACCGGATCAGGGCGGCACGCCGGGCGGAGTCTGCGGCGATGATCGCGTCCACCACTGATTCGTCGGCGCCGCGGGCGCGCTGGCTGGCACGGAACTTGTCCGGGTTTTCGCTGAGGTCTTTTACGTCGATCACCAGACAAGAGTATCGAATCCGGGCGCGGCAGCGCGGACGGCAGGAGGGCGGGAACGCGGACCTTCCCGCCGGGATACTGTTGAAGCACCATGAGCGACTGGCTGCTTTACCTCCTGAGTGCCGCGGCACTGGCCTTCGCTGTCTCCAGTTGGTGGGGCGTGCGCAAGCTCAAGGCACTGCACATCCGCAGCGCGGTGGCCGAAGATGCGCACGAGGCCGGCCTCAGCCACCAGCGCGTTGCGGTGATCCTCAACCCTATTAAGGCGCGCGCCCCGGAGGCCAAAGCAGCCATCCAGCGGGCCTGCCTTGCCGCGGGCTGGGACGATCCCCTCTTCCTGGAGACGACCGCGGAGGATCCGGGATACACACAGGCCCGGGCGGCGCTGGACTACAAGGCCGACGTCGTCCTGGTGGGCGGCGGCGACGGTACCGTGCGGGCGGTGGCGGAGTTCCTCGCCCACACGGATGTTGCCATGGGCATCATCCCGCTGGGCACCGGGAACCTGCTGGCACGCAACGTGGACCTGGACGTCAACGACCTCCACGCAAGCATCCAGACGGCGCTGTTCGGGCAGCAGCGCTACATCGATACGGCGCGGATGGGCATCGAGAACTCCCGCACCGGGCACTCCTCCGAGCACGCCTTCCTGGTGATCGCGGGCATCGGGCTGGACGCCGAAATCCTGGCCGACACGAACGACGGCCTCAAAAAAGCCGTGGGCTGGCTCGCCTACACGGAGGCCGGCATGCGGCACCTGCCCGGCCGGCGCCGGAAAGTGTCCATCACCCTGGACGACGGCCCCGAACAGGCCCGGAACATCCGCAGCGTCCTGTTTGCCAACTGCGGGCTGGTACCCGGAGGCATCGATTTCATTCCGCAGGCCATGATCGACGACGGCATGCTGGATGTGGTGGTGATGAGCCCGCGGAGCGCCCTCGGCTGGATCATCATGTACGGCAAAGTACTGCTCAGGCACCGGGGCAACCTGCCGATAATGACCATGTACAGGTCCGGGAAGATCGTCATCAAGTGCCCAGAGCCGATGCCCACCCAGATCGACGGCGACACGTCGGGTGAAGCCACCAAACTCACCGTGCGCGTGGAGCCGCGGTCCCTCCTGATCCGGGTCAAGGGCCAGCCGCAGGCCTGATAGCCCGCGGCCGGGTGGATTACGGACGCCCTAGGCGGTGGCCTTCTTGGCGGCCTCGGCGGCAGCTTTGGCAGCCCGGGCCTCGGACTGTTCACGGATCATGGCCTGCTCTTCTTCGAAGCGCAGGCGGTCAGCGCGGTCTGCGTCGTCGCCGTCCCAGTCCTGGTTGTCGGCAGTCGGCTTGGGATTGACAATCATTCCCTGGCCGTCATTATCAGTGCTGCTGCTCATGACCCGCTCCCTTCGATAGGGGCCGTCCCCCAATGTGGATCAAGTAAGCATACGCACAGTGTTATGCGCGCGGTAGTACCTGGACCTACGCTGTGGGCGAAGCCCTGGAAACGGCTTCGGAGCTGACCGGTTCCCCGCTGAGGATCGCCCCCACCCAGGCGTGTGCCGCCTGGAATGCCTCGTCAGAGGTGTGCGGGGCGACGTCAGCGCTTTGCGCGTCAGCCCGTTCATACGAACCCAGGAAGCGGGTGGCAGGGCTGATCCGGTGGAGTCCGGCCAGGGCATCGGCCACGCGTGCGTCGCCTATGTGGCCGTCAGCGTCGATGCTGAAGAAGTAGTGGCCGAGGTACTGCCCGGTGGGCCTGGATTCGATCCGGCTGAGGTTCACGCCGCGGGTGGCGAACTGGTCCAGGATTTCCATCAGCGCACCAGGGCGGTCCTCCGGGAGCGGGACCACAACTGTGGTCTTGTCCGCGCCGGTCCGCTCCGGCAGGGCCCCGGGCCGGCTGACCAGGACAAACCGGGTCACGGCTCCCGGGTTGTCGCCGATGTTCTCGGCGAGGACGGAGAGCCCGGGCTGTTCCTGGGCCACGATGGGGGCGCAGATTGCGGCGTCGTAGTGCGCGGCGTCTTCCAGCAGGCCCATGGCGGAGGCGGCGGTGGAGGAGCCCGGAACATATTCAGCACCGGGAATATTGGCGTCAACCCACAGCCGGCACTGCGCCCAGGCGTGGCCGTGCGTGGAGATCCGGCGGATCTGCGAAACGGTCACCCCGGGCCGGGCCACCAGCACAAAGCTGATGGGCACCAGCACTTCCCGGATAATGCGCAGTTCCTGGCCGCTGGCGATCGCATCCAGCGTGGCGGTCACCCCGCCCTCCACCGAGTTTTCGATCGGGACCATTGCGGCATCCGCTGAACCGTCACGGACCTTGTCCAGGGCGGCGTTCACGTTCGATGCGGGGATGCGGGTTGCCGCGCCAGCCCCCGGGACCTGCATCAGCGCCGCCTCGGTGAAGGTGCCTTCCGGCCCCAGGAAGGTATAGGTAACGGGCGACGCGGACATCGAATATTCCTTAGTGGTTATGAACGGGCGGACCAGGATCCCCACAGGCTCGATCACCCGGGGGCAAGGGTCAACGGGCTAGAGCACCAAAGGCTTCAGGCCGTTGTCCGAAACCAGCGGCCTGCCCGATTCAAGCCACTGGTCCATGCCGCCCGCGACGTTGATGGCCGTGTAGCCCTGGCCGGTCAGCCACTGGGCCGCCCGGAAGGAGCGGCCGCCGGTCCGGCAGATGACGTACAGATCCTCATCGGGGTCGAGTTCACCGAGCCGCGCCGGGAGCTGGTCCAGGGGGATGTGGACCGCGTCCTCAGCGTGTCCGGCTACCCATTCGTAGTCTTCGCGGACGTCCAGAATCACGGCGTCCGCCGGGACGTCGTTGACTGGCACGGAATCGAAATCGCTCATGGAAGTCCTCTTTCGGAGAATCACGGGTCTCCTTCCAGCCTAGTGCCAGCGGATCGCCCCGTTCCCGAAACCTGGGACAAGTTACGCTGTTGCTGACCCGTAGGAGGATCCTTGTCCGCTGAGCAGCCCACCATTCCGGCCACCTCCGAAAGGCGCCTGGAGCCACGTTTCCTTGGCTGAGATCCACGAACTGTCCGCCGTCCAGCTGAGCGGCTTCCTGCGCTCCGGCGAACTCTCGGCGCGGGAGGCAACGGCGCACTGCCTGGCCCGGATCGAATCGGGCAACCGCCTCCTGGGCGCATTCGTCACCGTCACCGGCGGGCAGGCCATGGCCGACGCCGCCGCCGCGGACGCGAAGTTCGCGCGGCTTCGTCGTGCGGCGTCTTCTGGCGACGTCAGTGAAACCCTGCCACTGCTGCACGGGATGCCGGTCGGCTTCAAGGACCTGACAGACGTCGCCGGCGTGGTGACCACGCACGGCAGCGCCGCTCTGGACCATAAACCCGCGCTGACGGACGGTGCCCTGGTCACCGCACTGAAGGGTGCCGGCGTCGTTTCCCTGGGCAAGACCCAGGTGCCGGAGTTCGGACTGACTGCATACAGCGAAAACCGCATCGCCCCGCCGTCGCGCAATCCGCACGCCCCCAGCCGGAGTTCCGGCGGTTCCTCGGGAGGCAGCGCTGCCGCGGTGGCCGCAGGGATGCTTCCGTTCGCCCCCGGGACCGACGGCGGCGGGTCGGTCCGCATCCCGGCGGCGGCCTGCGGACTGGTGGGCCTGAAGCCGGGCCGCGGCGTGGTGGCCTCCGGCGAGAGCTCCGGCGACCCCGCACGGCTGGTGGCGGCAGGCCCCCTGGCGCGCAGCGCGGCGGATGCGGCCCTGATGATGGACGCGCTGGCGCCCTCCTCGGGCGAGACTTACAGCGGGGCAGTCCGGCACGGTCCGGGCCCGCTGCGCATCGGGGTGACGCTGGACAGCCCCTGGTCCACCACCTTCCCGTTCATCACCGGGCCTGAGGCCCTCGACGCGCTGCGCGCCGGTACGGAACTCCTGGAGCACGCCGGACACCGGGTCTCGGAAGCTGCCGTCCGCTATGACAACCGCTACCCGGACGCGTTCACCACAGCCTGGACGGCCGCCGTCGGCAGCGCCAGGATCACCCCCCACCGCGAGGCGCTGCTGGCGCCGCTCACCCGGGCCTTCCGGCGGCGGGCCCAGCAACGCAGCGCCGCAAAGCTCAACGAAGCGCTGGCGTTCCTCCGCCAGTTCCAGCGCGACACCATCACCCAGTACGGGCAGTGGGACCTGATGCTGATGCCCACGCTGGCGCAGACACCACGTCCCGTGGGCTGGTTTACCGGCGCGGCCCACGGGGATGACCGTTGGCCCGCCGCCGAGTGGACCGGGGACGCCGACGGCGACTACCGGAAACAGTGCGAATACGCGCCATGGTCCTCCATGGTCAACGTCTGCGGATTGCCGGCCATCACCATACCCGTGCACTGGACGGGAGACGGCCCGGGACAGGGCCTTCCGATGGGCATCCAGCTGGTGGGTCCCGCGGGCTCCGAACGGCTGCTTCTCCAGGTGGCGGCGCAGCTGGGGTTCTGATGGGGAAGCGCCCACGAGGGAGTTTGCCGGGGATCTGTCCTTCATAGCCGGAAACCTTGGGCCCCCGTAACCCATTGGTAACCGGAAAGGAGCAGAATTAGAGGACAGCCACACACATCAGCCGTGATCGCTGACGGCAGGCACTCGAGGGGGAGCTGCAATGGACAGGAACGCTGAGCACGGTCACACACACAACCGGGAACCGGTCACGGTCAGGTCGGACCTGAGCAACATCCATGTCCGCGAAGATCTGGCCCGGGCAGGGCGCTGCGCCAACGTCCACCTTGCCACCGGCCGGACGTGCCTGCTGCCGCTCCGGCACTACGGGCCGTGCGAGTTCCACAACCCGCAGGAAGCTGAGGACATCCTCCGCCGCTAGCCCCTGCAGGAGTGGAAATGCCGGAATAAGTGTGTACGGAAAGCCGCAACCGGAGGACGATTAAAGGGCAGTCACTTTGAGGAGGCCTGTGATGTGCTATTCATCAAGCAAGGATTTCGGCTGGGGCTACAAGAAGGAAACCGACCGGAAACCCGAAGCGCGCCACGAAACACCGCCGGACCGTCCCGAGCCGCATTACACGGCGCAGGACTTCAAGTTCTGGGCCTTCCCGCTTCGCCGGGAGACACCCGCAGCTGAAGAACCGGTTGCTGACCGCGCCCACGAGAGGGTCTGACCCGAAGGGCCGGAACTTCCCGAAGAAAGGCCTCCCCGCGGAGGCCTTTCCGCTGTCAGGAGCATCCTGACGTACACGGGAAATGTTCGACGCAGAAGCCTTCGCCATGCCTCTGCGATGCGATGCGCGTCACGGGCTCCCTCTGCACTGTCGACCCCGGCCGTCGCGTTTTGTTCGGTATGGTTGATCGGGTCCACGGTGAGGAGCTGGGCCAACTCCGGGGAGGCTACCGGACTCTTAAATCAGTTTCGTGGGGAAGACGGATGGCGAGGAATGACGGGTAAGGAAAACATGAGGCGGACGGTTGCCTGGGGACTGCCACGCCGTGAATTTCTCCTGACCTGGGTCCTGCCGCTAGGCGCCATCCTCGGGATTCTCGTGCTGTATGTTGCCGGTGAACACCGGATTTATTTCTACGATCCGCGTGGCTTCCAGGAAGTGGCAATCAACGCCTCCGTAGCGCTTCGCCAAGGTCCACATGAGCTCTTCGATTGGCTCAAGACGCAGTCGTTGAGCGAATATCCTCCGTATTGGTCCCTGCCGCTGGCGGTTTTACCACCCGAACTCCTCAACCTTCGGGTGCCTTACGTCGGCGCCATGGGCCTGATCGGCCTGATCCCGATGACAGTGTTCACCACCAAAATTGCCTGCCGGGTCTTCGGCTTGCGCGTCTCGCCGTGGATGGTCCTGATGGCTGGGCTCAACCCGCTGGCTTTCCTCGTATGCGTTCAAGGTGTTCCCGATCTGATCGGGATGTCGTTGGTCCTCGCTGCAGTGTGGATCCTGGTGTCCCGTCCCATGCGGCGGTCGACCCTCTTCTGGGCGGTGTTGGTTGCCGGAGCCGCGCTCCTGGTGAAGAAAAACTTCCTTTTCGATCTCACAGCCGTCGTCGCCTGTTACCTCTTTGCGTACTCAGTCGCCGCACTGCGGTACAGGCATCCAGCCGCCTGGGGCCTGCACCTCATTAAAGAGGCGCTGAGCTTGAGGGTTTTGCTCGGAGCAGCCGGGGTGATCGCTGCCATCGCGACTGTCACACCCGGGACTCTTACGTCAATCTTCACGCGGGACAATTCCCTTTTCTACGTCAGTTATCAGACCTCCGTTGCTGATGCGCTCTCCAGCAACCTGTCCTATGCCGGCGGCTTTGTGGCCCTGGTACTCGCGGCGGCAGCTGTCCTTGCCCTATGGCTGGTGATAGCCCGGAGGACGTCGCCCGCTGTCACCCGCAATGCCGTCTTCGTGGCTGCTTTCCTGGGCGTCTCAGAGGTACTGTGGGCCGTCACCCAGAAGCAAGCAGGCATCATCCATCAGGTCCATGTCTGGCCACTCCTTATGACGCTTGGACTTGCCGGCGTCATTCGGATGGTGCCGCGGCCACGCCTGGTTGTCCGCCAGATGGTCGCCCTGGGACTCACGGCGGCTTTGTTTGTGTTTATGTTTGCCCCGGTGCCGGCCCTGCTGGCGCCCCGCATCGCGGCGGCGAAACTGCCCGCGGGCCTCAACCCGAGTGTCACTGAGCCGTTCGTTCAAACGAATTTCGACCATCTCGTAGCGATCGCAACAACCGCCAGGACCCTGGCCAGCACCAACGGGCCCGTCATGGTGCCGATTGCCTCCACATCCTTCAACTCGAGCCTTCTGTTCCAGACCTACGTCCAACAGGCCGGGGCCCCCACTCCGGACATCTACCAGCTTCCTCAAGTGGACCTGCGGGATGCTTTGCCCTGGTCCGGACTCATCGGCGACGACGGGCGTACTGTCCTGGTTTCCCGCCAATGGGTACCCGACCTGCCGGAAGGTCACCGCAACCTGCAGGCAGTCAATGAGTTCCTCGAATCGCCCGCCGCCCAGCGGTGGATCAAATCCTCACAACCACTCGATGCCGGCGTCCCGGGGGAACTTGCGGACCTGCGGGCGGTCCACCTGGTAATCCCGGAATCCGACGCCCTCGCTTTCGCGGCAGCTATCCAGCCCTATCTGCCAGCCAGCACGGGGCAGGGGCTGCAAGGATCGGTCGCCCTGCTGACGGATCATGATCTGCGCACTGAAGGACCAAGCGCCCAGACTCCCACGGCGTGGACCACCTCCGCCGGTCCCCTCGCGTCACCTACGCAGCTGCTCGTCAACGGCGCGGCTGCACGCTCGATCGGTCTGCGTTCCGCCACTGCCGGTTGCGACGGCCTCACGTACCAGTGGTCAACCGTTGCGCCACCCGCTGCGGACGGGACCGCCGATGCCTCGAACGTCACGCAAGGCAAGCTGGAGCCGGGTACAGAACAGATTCTCACGGTCCCGGCACCAGGTGCCGCTGGCGTTGCGTGGGACCAGATGCTCACTCTCGGCCTCGAAGGCACCCCGGGGTCCTGCCAAGTGACTGTCCGCGCGCTGCCCTGATCCTGCCAGGGGCCCGAGGAACCTGCCGCGCGGCGGTGCTGGGACAATGGCAGCATGCGAGGACACTACGTACACGCGGCCTCCCTGCGGATGGACCCGGACGCCGACCTGGCAGCGCCGGGTGCCGCCATCACGCTGGAGCTATGCGGGAGCTGGGATCACGTTCCGCCCTGTCCGCTGGCCCCGCACCACACCAGCCCTGAGCGGCAAGGTGGTGCAGTGGAACTGCGGATCGTCTTCGCCGCCGACCCGGGGCAGGAAGCCGAGGTCCGCCGTCGGATAGACAAAGCCCTGGCGTCGGGCTCGCTCACCGGCCCGGATGGAATGACAACGCGCTGGTCCCTGCAGGGCAGCAGCGCCGCAGTGTTGAGCGGTGCGGAACGCGGACAGGCGGAGCGGATCGCCACCACGTAGGACGCCGCAGGACCTCCGAACAAGCCCTACCCGCCGAGCTCCCGGAACTTCCGGGCCCGGGACGCCAGCAGTTCATCCACGGGGATGCCCGCCAAGGTTCCGAGCTCGTATTCGATAGCCCGTGCCATGCGGGCGCAGAAGTCCTTGGGTTCCAGTGACGCGTCGTCCCGTTCGTCCACGATGTGGTCCACCAGGCCGTTGGCGTAGAGCGCCGCGACGTTAACGCCCTGGGCATCGGCCATCTGCGGCGCAAATTCGGTGGTGCGGTGCACAATCGCGCTGGCCCCTTCGGGCGGCAGCGGTGAGAGCCAGCTGTGCTGCGCGGCGATGGTCCGGTCCGCCGGGAGCAGGGCCAGCGCCCCTCCGCCGGCGCCCTGGCCCAGCAGTACCGAGACCGACGGCGACTGCAGCCCGATCAGTTCGTGCAGGGACCGCGCGATCTCACCCGCCAGTCCGCCCTCTTCCGCTTCCTGCGACAGGGCAGCACCGGCGGTGTCGATCACGGTCAGCAGCGGCAGGCGCAGTTCCTCGGCGAGCTTCATGCCGCGGCGCGCCTCCCGCAGCGAACCCGGCCCCATTCCGGCTGCGTCCTTGCGCAGGGGACGGGCGTGGCCCAGGACGATGCAGGACTGTCCG
Source organism: Arthrobacter sp. BE255 (assembly GCF_031457335.1). Taxonomy (NCBI): domain Bacteria; kingdom Bacillati; phylum Actinomycetota; class Actinomycetes; order Micrococcales; family Micrococcaceae; genus Arthrobacter; species Arthrobacter sp. BE255. The sequence continues at coordinate 367,695 of NZ_JAVDWK010000002.1, forward strand.
CCAAAGCGGGCAAGCGCCAGCAGGAGGCCGGGATCCTTTTCACCCTGGCCGGTGCCGTTCAGGGGCAGCGCGTCGTCAGCTCCGTAGCGCAGGAGTTGGCGCAGGTCCGGGCGTCGGGGCTGCCGGGAGATGCCGATGGAGGTCCAGGCGTCCACGGCTGCGGGCCGGACCGCGAGGGTGGCTGGCGGTGTGGCCGCCCCGGGGACGGGTCCGGCCCCGGGCTTTACCGCCAGGATGTCCAGCGCCCGCCCGATGATTGCCGGCAGCTCGGCCGGTTCCACCACGGCGTCGATCAGGCCCTTGCTGAACAGGTTCTCCGCCACCTGCACGCCGTCGGGAAAAGCCTCCCCGTAGAGGGCCTCATAAACGCGGGGCCCCAGGAACCCCAGCAGTGCCCCAGGCTCCGCCACATTGATGTGACCCAGTGAACCCCAGGAAGCCATCACTCCCCCGGTGGTGGGATGCCGGAGATAGACCAGGTACGGCAGCCCGGCATGCCGGTGGGCGCGCACCGCCCCGGTGATCTTGACCATGGACAGGAAGGCCAGCGTCCCTTCCTGCATGCGCGTGCCGCCGGAGGCGGGTCCGGCCAGCAGCGGCAGGCCCTCGGCCGTTGCCCGTTCCACAGCTGCCACGATCCGCTGGGCCGCGGCGTGGCCGATCGATCCGGCCAGGAAGGAGAACTCGCTGACGATGACCGCCACCCGGTGTCCCCGGATCAGCCCTGATCCTGTGAGGACGGATTCATCCGTCCCGCTCTTCTCCCGCGCCCTGGCGAGATCCCGGGCGTAGTCCTCGGTGGCCTGCGGTTGCTGCGCAGCCTCGTCCCAGGAGACGAAAGTGCCCGGGTCGACAACGGAGTCCAGCAGTTCGGCGGCGCTCAGGTGGCGGACTTTTTCCGTCGTTGGCATGCTATTTCACCCCCGCGACGGACGCCGCCATGCCCAGCCATTCGCGGATGCCCTGCCCGTCTTCGTCCAGCAAGGGCGGCGCGCCGTGGGCCGTCACCGTAGTCTCGGCGCTGTCGCCGGGCGCGAAGAACCTCAGCGGCGGCCCGGGCAGGCTGACCTTCCCCAGCAGCGGGTGCTCGACGTCAATAACCAGCCCCTGCGAAGCCACCTGCTCCCACGCGTAAACCTCATCCAGCGAGCGCACCTTCCCGGCCGGGATCCCGGCGTCGTTCAGTTTCGCGAGCAGTTCCGCGGCACCGTAGCCGGAGAAAACGCGTTCGACGGCGGCAATCACCGCCGCGCGGTTCCGCACCCTGTCGCCGTTGCTGGCGAAGCCCGGTGCAGCCGGATCGAGGCCGAAGGCGGCGGCGAAGGCCGACCACAGTTTCTCGCTGCCCACGCTGATCTGGACACTGCCGTCGCGGCAGGCGAACAGTCCGTAGGGCGCGATGGAGGGGTGGTGGTTGCCCTGTGCCTGCGGCACTTCGCCGGCCACAGTGGTGCGCGTTCCCTGGAAGGCGTGCACGCCGATCAGCGATGCCAGCAGCGATGTCCGCACGATCTGGCCGCGGCCGGTCCTGTCCCGTTCCACGAGCGCTGCGAGCACGCCGAAGGCTCCATTCATGCCGGAGAGCAGGTCGGCGATGGGCACGCCCACGCGCTGGGGGTCGTCCGGTCCGGAGCCCGTCAGCGACATGAGCCCGGCTTCACCCTGGAGGATCTGGTCGTAGCCGCTGCGCTGGGACTCGGGGCCGTCGTGCCCGAACCCGGTGATGGAGAGGATCACAAGCCGCGGGTTGAGTTCGTGCATGGCGGCGGTGGAGAAGCCCAGCCGGTCCATCACGCCGGGGCGGAAGTTTTCGATCACGACGTCGGCGCGTTCCAGCAGGCTGCGCAGCACCTCCTTGCCGTCATCGCTTTTCAGGTCAAGGCTGATGGATTCCTTGTTGCGGTTGCAGGACATGAAGTAGGTGGACTGCAGGTCGTCCTCAGGGCCGACGAACGGCGGGCCCCAGCCGCGGGTGTCGTCCCCGGTGCCCGGGTTTTCCACCTTGATGACGCGGGCGCCAAGGTCGGCCAGCATCATTGCCGCGTGCGGTCCGGCCAGCGCCCGGCTCAGGTCCACCACGAGGTGACCGGAGAGTGGGCCGCCCCTGCGGTATTCGTTTGCTGTGCTCATGAGGCGGTTTCCTTCTGGGTGTGGTTGGGGTGCGATGCGCGGGACACGGCGCGGTGTGCGGGACCTACAGCCATCCGGGCACCACCAGGGCCAGCCACGCGAGCAGCGGCCCGGCCACAATGACAATCCCGCTGTAGCCAAGGATCTGCTTGTAGAACCTGTCCTTGTCCACGCCTTCCGGGGCGTTGGCCAGGACCAGGGCCCCGTTGGTGGAGAACGGTGAAACGTCCACGATGGTGGCGGCCACGGCGAGCGCACAGATCACGCCGACGGCGCCGATCTCGCCGGTGGAGAGGAACGGCACGGCCAGCGGGATGAGGGCGGCGAGGATGGCTGTGGAGGAGGCGAACGCCGACACCACGGCGCCGATGTAGCAAATGAGGAGCGCTGCCAGCAGTGGCATGCCCATGCCGGCCACGCCGTTGGAGACGAACTCGATGGTGCCGGCTTCTTCCAGCACGCCGACAAAGGTGAGCATGCCGCAGATCAGGAGCACTGTTGACCAGCTGATCTTATTGATGGCGCCCTTCTGGGCCTTCGGCGAGACCAGTGCCAGCACGATGGCGATGGTGATGGAGACAAAGCCGACGTCTACTTTGAACCCGAGAGCGATGACGGCGAGCGCGATCAGTCCGGCGATGGTGACAAGCTGCGGGATCCGTTCGGACCGTTCCTTGGTGGCCGCCACGCCGTCACCTGCGGGGTCCCGGGGGCCGTACATGCCGGAGCCGAAGCCCTTGAACGGCACGTCTCCCGCATTGGCCCCCACGCTGACGGACATCCGGGCTTCGGCCGCCTGCTCCACGAAGTGGCTGACCTTGGAGGACAGCAGGGCCCTGCCGCCGAGGACGATGAAGAGCACGAGGGCAATGACGAGGTTGAAGATGAGGCTGCTCAGGAAGAGCGCGGTGGGGCTGAAATCCAGGTCGGTCTTGGCCAGGATGCCGTTGACGGTGACTCCGTAGACGGCGATCGGCGAGAAACCGCCGGCCTGGGCGCCGTGGATGACCATCATGCCCATCAGCAGCGGGCTGATCTTGTACTTCCCGGCAAAGCTGAGGGCGATCGGGGCAATGATGGCGACGGCGGCGGGAGACAGTGCGCCCACGGACGTGATGACGGCGGTGATGGCGAACATGACCCACGGGATCAGGGCCACGCGGCTGCCCACCATTTTGACGGCTCCCCGGACCAGGAGGTCGATGGTGCCGTTGTTCTGCGCAATCGCGAACAGGTAGGTCACACCGACAATGGTCAGGAACAGGCCGCCGGGGAAGTTGGCGAGGATGTCGTTGGTGGACATCCCCAGGACCACGCTGCCCAGCAGGAAGGCGCCGACGAAGGCGAGCGCACCCATGTTCAGGGGCAGGACGGTGGCGAGCAGGAACATCGCCGCCAGGATGATGATCGACAAGACAGGAGCGGACATCTTTGGTCCTCCTAGGGTCTAAAGAGTGTGATGTGAGTAACTGGCTCACTGGACTAGCCTCCTAGACACCGAGTCAATCTGTCAATACGCCTGCGGTGTATTCTTGGAGAAATCGACGACGTAGTGAGGCCCTTGTGGAGAAAACAGCGCGGCTCGGACTGGAACGTGTGACACGGCCCCGGCTGTATGAGCAGCTGGTGGAGCAGATCCTCGCGTACATCGAATCCGCCCAGCTGGGACCAGGCGATCTACTGCCGGCCGAACGCGACCTCGCAGAGCGGCTGGGGGTCTCGCGGGCAACGCTGGCCCAGGCGCTGGTGGCACTTGAGGTGCTGGGCGTGATCGATGTGCAGCACGGGACCGGCGCCGTCCTCGCCCGGCGGCCCAGCGTGGCATCAGTCATCAAGGGGCTGCGCGAACACCAGAGCCGGCTGCCGGAGATTGTCGAGGCGCGCAGCACCCTGGAAGTGAAACTGGCCGCGTTGGCGGCGGTTCGGCGCACGGAGGAAGACCTCGCAGCGATCGATGCCGCACTGGAGGTGATGGCCGGCGAAATCAGCGAGGGAGACCGGGGAACCCACGGTGACGAGCTGTTCCATCAGGCGGTGACAGGCGCGGCGCATTCAGCGGTGCTGGCGCAGCTGATGGCTTTTATCGCGGAAATGATCCTGGAAACCAGGATGGAATCCCTCGGCCAGCCGGGCCGGCCCGAACAGTCGCTGGCTTCGCACCGCAAAATCGCTGACGCCATCCGGGCACAGGACCCGGATGGCGCGGCGGAGGCCATGTTGGCCCATATTGAGTTGGTGTCAGACGTGGAGCTGCTTCGCTGATCCGTCAGGAGATGGCCGCCGGCGGACCTGCGGCACGTCCCGCTGGCGGCTTACTACTGGTGGCTTAGTAGGAGTATCCGGACGTGCTGTACATGGCCCCGGCCACCACAACCAGCAACCAGAAGGCGCCGTAGCCCAGGAGGCAGAGGTAGCCGAGGACCAGCCCGGTGATGGACATGCCCTTGCCTGACGGTTCACGCTTGAGCGCCAGGTGGCCGGTGATGATTGCAGCGAGCTGCGGAAGCAGGAACCAGCCGAGGATGACCGAGGCGATGCCGCACACCATGCTGGCGATGCTCAGCCCCTTGGGCTCAGCCGGCATGCCGTAGTACGCAGGTTGGCCGTACGGATTGGGCTGGCCATAGGGGCTGGGCGGCTGGCCGTAGGGGCCGGGTGCCTGGCCGTAGGCGGAAGGCTGGCCAAACGGGTCGGCAGGCTGCGCATAGGGCGGACCGTACTGTTCGCCGGGCTGGCCGTACTGGCCGGCGCTGTGCTGGCTCTGGCCAAACTCCGGCTGGCCGTAGGTGCCCTGCCCCTGGTGCGGCTGGTCCTGCCCCGGCGGATTCTGTCCGTACTGGCCGGCCCCATACTGGGTCTGCCCGAACTGGGCCTGGCCGTACTGGGCCTGGCCGAACTGGTTCTGGCCGTAGACCGGCGGCGCGGGGATGTCGGAGCCCTGCGGCGGCACAAACTGCGGCGGCTCGTAGCCGGCCGGCGAATCGCCCGAATCGTGGGTGCCGGACCCCTGTGAATCCGGGCGCGGCGTTGGCTGGTCACTCATGATTTCCCCCTCAAAAGTCTGTGTTCCCAGCCTACCGCCAGCACTGTTGCCGGGACCACCGGCTCACGGCCCTACCGGCCCCAGTAGGGCAGGATGTACACGGCAAAGATCACAAAGGCGCCCAGAAGAACGAGCCTGGCCATGCTGCCGGCGGCGTGGTCGTGGGCCTTCGACTTCCGGCCGCCTGTTCCCGCCACCGTTCCGCGGCCGGCCTGGCCCGGGACCGCAGGCCGGCGGGCCGCGGACTTGGCGGCCTGCGGACGGCCTGCCAGTCCCCTGGCTGCCTGTCCCCTGCCGGCCTGCGGACTGCCAGCTTGTGGTCTTCCATCCGCTGATACCGGAGATGCCGCCGTCCCCGCCTGGGTTTCGGCGATCGGGCGCATTCCCAAAAGCGCACTGTCTTCCTGTTCCTGCGTCAGCATCTGGCCCAGATGGGCATAGAGTCCAACCACCGTTTGCTGGTCCAGCACGGCCGGGAGCGCCGTAACAGCAGCAACAACGCGGTCCACGCCGGCCACTGCCACGTCCGAGCTGGTGATGCCGAAGAGGTCGGGCTGGGCGGCCATGCAGATCAGCGGGCGGACCAGCCTCCGGTGCGGAGGTGACAGCACCGAGGCCACGGCAGCGCACTGGGCCAGCGCGCCTTCCACGGATTGCGTCCGCGAGTAACGCCCCTGCCACAGGACGCCCGAGGAAACGCGGACCTCCCCGGTCCAGTTCTTGGCGTCCACCACCACAATGCCGCCCGGCCCCACGAGCACGTGGTCCAGGATGGCCTTGGGGCGCCCGGGCCAGTGCACGTCGTGGAGCACGTACCAGCCATGCGGGATGAGCTGGCTCAGCCGGTCGGCCACGACCCGTTCGCCCACCGCGCCGGTGTCCCACGATTTAGTGGCCCGCTCGGCCAGGTCCAGCTGGCGTTTGAGGCGTGCGACCCGTTCGGCAGCAAGCCTGGACTGCTCGGCTGCGCTGTCGCCTGCCGCCATGACCGGTCCCCCACTCTTCCGCCGTCCGACGCAGGCGGTGAGTCCCGCCGTCGTCCTTGTCCTTTCGAGGTTTTTTGAAAGTAACAGCGCCGCGGGTGCCCGGTATATAAGTACTTTTGGGCCTGTGTACTCAGGCTGACTACCTGCTTCCGGCCGGGGGCGGGGGACTTTCCGCGTCATAGGGGCCGCATTTTGGGCAGGGCGTTTTGACTCCAGCCCACGTCTGGCATGCTGGTGCCATGGCTAGCCGCGCGGGCACAGTTGCCCAACCCCAGGACCTTGTTGACATCACTGCGCTCCTTGACGCGTATTACGACATCACCCCGGATCTTGGTGATCCCGGCCAGCGCGTTGCGTTCGGCACCTCCGGGCACCGCGGATCCAGCCTCAAGGCGTCGTTCAACGAAAAGCACATTGTTGCCATTACGCAGGCGATTGTGGAGTACCGGGCCGGCCAGGGCATCACCGGTCCCCTGTTCCTGGCCAAGGACACCCACGCCCTGAGCGAGCCGGCGCAGAACTCGGCCCTTGAGGTGCTGGCCGCCAACGGCGTCCATGTTCTGGTCGACGCCCGCCACGGCTACACGCCCACCCCGGCCCTGAGCCACGCCATCCTGACCTACAACAAGGCCCGCCTGCCCGGCGCACCCGAAGCGGATGGCATCGTCGTTACCCCCAGCCACAACCCGCCGGCCGACGGCGGCTTCAAATACAACCCCCCGCACGGCGGACCCGCCGATTCCGACGCCACCGGCTGGATCGCCAACCGGGCCAACGAGCTCCTCGAAAACGAGCTCCGCGGCGTGAAGCGCATCCCCCTCGCGGATGCCCTCGCCGCCGACAGCACCGGCAAGTTCGACTTCCTCAGCAGCTACGTTGACGACCTCCCCTCCGTGCTGAACCTGGATGCCATCCGCGACGCCGGCGTCCGCATCGGCGCGGACCCCATGGGCGGCGCCGCAGTGGATTACTGGGGCGAGATCGGCGAGCGCCACCACCTTAACCTCACCGTGGTGAACCCCACCGTGGACCCGCAGTGGGCCTTCATGACCCTGGACTGGGACGAAAAGATCAGGATGGACTGCTCGTCACCGTCAGCGATGGCGTCACTGATCCAGCGGATGTCCGACGGCGGCAGCTCCTTCGACATTGCCACCGGCAACGACGCCGACGCCGACAGGCACGGCATCGTGACCCCCGACGGCGGCCTGATGAACCCGAACCACTACCTCGCCGTCGCCATTGACTACCTCTACCGCAACCGCAGCGGCTGGAACCCGAACTCGGTGGTGGGCAAGACGCTGGTTTCCTCCTCCATCATCGACCGCGTGGCCGAGAGCCTGGGCCGCAAGCTGGTGGAGGTCCCCGTGGGCTTCAAGTGGTTCGTGCCGGGGCTGCTGTCCGGCGAAGGCGCCTTCGGCGGCGAGGAATCGGCCGGCGCCTCCTTCAACAAGAAGGACGGCAGCGTCTGGACCACCGACAAGGACGGCATCCTGCTGGCCCTGCTGGCGTCGGAGATCACGGCCGTCACGGGCAAGTCCCCGTCGCAGCTGTACAAGGGCCTGACCGACCAGTTCGGCGCACCCGTCTACGCGCGCATTGATGCCGCGGCCACGCGGGAGCAGAAGGCGGCACTCGGCAAGCTGTCGCCGTCGGACGTTACTGCAACCGAGCTGGCAGGCGAGGCGATCACCGCCAAGCTGACCGAGGCCCCCGGAAACGGCGCGTCCATCGGCGGGCTGAAGGTTGTCACCGAGAACGCCTGGTTCGCCGCGCGTCCGTCGGGCACCGAGGACGTCTACAAGATCTACGCCGAGTCCTTCAAGGGTGAGGAGCACCTCAAGCAGGTCCAGGCCGAGGCCAAGGCGCTGGTGGACGGCGTCATCGCCTAGGAATCAGTTCAGGAGGGCTGCCTGCGCCACATGGCAGCAGGCAGCCGGAGCCCGCCGGCGATGTAATCGCTGGCCGGCTCTAGACTGCAACCACCCAGATGGCATCGGACGCTGAGGCGCCCAGGTCGATGTCCCGCTCGGGTTCGTGCACACGGACGGTGGTGACGTCTGCGTAGGGGCGGTGCTCCGTGACGGTGAGCCTCGTGTCCGGCGCGAGGCCCAGCTCTGTGAAGTAGCGCAGCATCTGCGGGTCCGCATCCGAAATGCGGGTGATGGCCACCGTGTTGCCCGCGGCGGCGGCGGAAAGCTGGGTCCCCTTCGGCATGCTTGGCCGGCCGTCGGCACCGGGAATGGGATCTCCGTGCGGATCCCGGGTGGGATGGCCGAGCTTCCGGTCCATCCGGTCGATCAGCGTGTCCGAGACGGCATGCTCCAGGACCTCAGCCTCATCGTGGACTTCATCCCAGCCATAGCCCAGCACGTCCACCAGGAAAGTTTCCAGGAGGCGGTGCCGGCGGACCATCGCGACAGCGTGTGCGCGCCCGGCGTCCGTCAGCTCGATGCTGCCGTAGGGCGCATGGGTGACCAGCCCTTGGCCGGCCAGTTTCTTGATCCCGTCGGAGACGGTGGAGGGCCGCACACCGAGCCGTTCTGCCATCACGCTGACTGTAATGGGGGCCGGCGACCACTCCGTGGCTGACCAGATCAGCTTCAAATAATCCTGTGCGGCGGGGGACAAATCAGAGACCGGCATGACGTCCATAGTATCAAGCCCGCCTCAAATGTTAGGCTTAGCGAACAAATTTGTTTTCGCAATGAAGTGAACGGAATCGGCATGCCGAAAAATTTGGCGGAGCGGCTCCCCAGCAGGCGGTCCATGCTTTCCGGCGCGGCCGCACTGGCGGCCGTCCCTGCCATTTCGACGTTCCAGGCGCACGCAGCCAGCGGTCATGACCAGCATGGCGGCAGTTCCGGCAGCAGCGCTTCCGGGACCGGTGGTTCTGGAAACGCCGGTTCCGGAAACGCCGGCGCGCCCACCTCCGCGGGCGGCGCCACAAACCACGCCGGCCATGCCGGCTTCGCGGGCGGCTCGGTCCTGCCGGGGCGGGCCGGCATTGACCCCACTGCCATCCTGCGTGACTTCGACCGCGGGAAAACAAGCCTCCTGCCGGACGGCCGGACTTTGCGGGTGTGGGACATCGTTGCCGTTGACAAGGACTTCGAGATCGCACCCGGCGTCACGTTCCCCGGCTGGACCTATAACGGCCGGATCCCGGGACCCACACTCTGGGCCCGCGAAGGCGACGCGCTGCGGATCAACTTCACCAACGCCGGTGCGCATCCGCACACCATGCACTTCCACGGCATCCACAAGGCCGAGATGGATGGGACACCCGGCATCGGGGCGGGTTCGATCGCGCCGGGCCAGAGCTTCACCTACGAATTCGACGCCACACCGTTCGGCACCCACCTGTACCACTGCCACCAGTCACCTCTTGCACCGCACATCGCCAAGGGGCTCTACGGCGGCTTCATCATCGAGCCCCGTGAGGGCCGGCCGCCGGCCGACGACGAAATGGTCATGGTCATGAACGGCTACAACACCGACGGCGGGGACGACAACGAGTTCTATTCCGTCAACGGCCTGCCGTTCCACTTCATGGACTTTCCAGTCCGGGTAAAACAGCACGCGCTGGTCCGCATCCACCTCATCAACGTGCTGGAATACGACCCCATCAATTCCTTCCACGTGCACGGCAACTTCTTCCACTACTACCCCACCGGCACCATGCTGACGCCCAGCGAATACACGGACACCATCTCGCAGGTGCAGGGCCAGCGCGGCATCGTGGAACTGCGCTTTCCCTACCCCGGCAAGTACATGTTCCACGCCCACAAGACCGAGTTCGCGGAACTGGGCTGGATGGGCTTCTTCGAGGTAGGTGCAGCATGAGCCTGGATGAAAAGACGGCGGCCCGCCAGGCAGCGGCGCCCCACCGCCGGCCGCCCGTGCCGCCCTGGCTGCTGGGCGTAGGCCCCCTGGTCCTGATCGCGATCGTGCTCGGCCTGTTCACCCTGCTCAACGCGCCCGGCCTCAACAAACTTTCCGAAGGCGTCCCGCCCAAGGAGGAGGTCGCCGTCGAAGACATCCGCCTCACGCCCGGGCAGATCGCCATCACGCTCCGCAACGAGGGACCGGACCCGGTGTCCATCGCCCAGGTCAACGTCTCGGACTACTACGCCATGTTCACCCAGACCCGGGAGACCATGGCGCCGCTGGAGTCCACCACGCTGACCATCAGCTACCACTGGGTGGACGGAGATCCCTACGATGTGGCCCTGGTGACCTCGAACGGCGGCAAGATCCCGGCGACAATTGACGCGGCCGCGCTCAGCCCGGAACGCGGCGGCTCATTCTTTGCCCTCATGACGCTGCTCGGAGTGTATGTCGGCGTCATTCCCGTGGCACTTGGGATGCTGTGGATGCCGTTCGTGCGCCGTGCGCCCGCGTCCTGGGTCCGGGTACTGCTCGGCGTAACCGTGGGCCTGCTCGCCTTCCTGGCCATCGACGCCACCCTCGAAGCCACTGAACTCGTGGCGGACAACAGGGCGTTCGGCGGTCCGATGGTCGTGTTCCTCGGCGCGGCGGTGGCGTACCTGCTTTTGGAGGGATTGGACGCCTGGATGCGCCGGCGCCGTGAACCGGCCGCGGAGGGCAGGTCGGCAGCTCTTCCGCCGCACCGCCTCTCCCTGCTGATCGCCGTCGGTATCGGCCTGCACAACCTTGGCGAAGGACTCGCGATAGGATCCGCCTACGCTGTTGGTTCGCTCGCCCTGGGCGCCTCGCTGATCATCGGCTTCGCGATCCACAACACCACCGAGGGCCTCGCCATCGTCACGCCGCTGGCGAAGCAGCCGCCTGGCCTGCCCCGGCTCGCAGCCCTGGGACTCGTCGCCGGCGCGCCGGCCATCGCCGGGGCGCTCATCGGAGCAACCGTCTACCAGCCGGCACTTGCAGCATTCCTGCTCGGCGTCGGGGCCGGGGCGGTGGCCCAGGTGGCCGTCAAGCTGCTCCCCCTGCTGAAGGACCAGGCGGGGAGGACCTTCACAGCCGCCACAACGGCCGGAATCATCCTCGGCCTGGCGGTCATGTTCGCCACCGGGCTGCTGGTCCTGGCGTAACCTCAACGTCATGCGGTGGAGCCTGCGGCGCCGTGCCCTTCCCGGGTACGTTGCGCCCCTATACTTGTCGTAGCTAGGGCCGGGGGGCTTCCATGGAAAAACGACGGATCTGCCTTGTCATTGAGGACAATGACGACATCCGCGGACTGATCGGGATGGTGCTGAGGCGCGCCGGTTTCGAGGTCCGCTCAGCCGCCACGGGAGCCGAGGGCATCGCCGCGGCCGCCGACCCGGCCGTTTCCCTGGTCACCCTGGACCTCGGGCTGCCGGACATGGACGGCCACGTCGTGGCCAGGGCGGTGCGGGCGCTGAGCTCGGCTCCGCTGCTGTTCATTACTGCCCGGGCGGAAGATGATGACCTCCTCGCCGGCATGGCCTCCGGCGCCGCCGCCTACCTGACCAAGCCGTTCCGCGCCCAGGAACTTCGGGACGCCGCCAACCACCTCTGCCCGGACCCCGCGCATGCACCGGCATCCGCGGACGATCAGGCAGAACTGGCGAAACGGCGCCCCTGAATCACCCCTGCTTGAGGGTTCGGATTAGACGGTGCGGACGACGTCGTCGTAGCTGAACTTGGGCTTCGCGGCGCCCCAGGCGTCCTCACCCGGCTGCCCGATGTTAACCACCAGGAAGCTCTTCTGGTCACCGGCCGGGAAGAATGCGGCATCGATCGCACCGAAGTCGGCGCCGGTCATGGGTCCGGCTGCGAAGCCGAGCGAGCGGACGGCCAGGATGAAGTAGCCGGCCTGCAGGTGGGCGTTGTTGTTGCCGGTGGTGGCTGCCAGCTCCGGCGAGGCATCGTACATGGCCTTGGGGGCGTTGTAGCCGGGGAGGAAGTTCTCCCACTGCCCCGCCCAGTCGGTGTCGTAGCTGAGGATGGCGACGAGCGGCGCGGACGCGGTCTTGGCCTTGTTGCCGTTGGCGAGGGTGTCCACGAGCGTTGCGCGGGCTTCGTCGGAGCGGACGTAGGTGACGCGCAGGGGCTGGGAGTTGAAGGCAGTGGGGCCGAACTTGGTGAGTTCGTAGATGGCGCGGGCCTGGTCCTCGGTCACCTCGCCGGTGAAGGAGTTGGCGGTGCGGGCCTCGGCAAAGATGGCGTCGACGGCGGCCGAATCGATGGCCGCTTCTTCGTGGGCAATAGTCATTGGCTTACCTTTCGCTGCGCAGCCCACCGGGCGGCGGCTGTCTGTTTCTCTTCCTATGGTTGCAACTTCAAGCGATTGAGTCCTCTTCCCATGACGGCAGGTGACGTTGCCCACAGCCCGTCCGGCTCAGAGGCTTGCCCGCACTTCCTGGCCTTGACGGTTCCGAGCCGCGGACACGCCTGGGAACAGCGGCCTGCGCGGTATTCTTGCTGCGGAAGATCCCCGCCCCGCGGCACCCCCTTGAAAGGCCCCCGCCATGAGCATGCTCGGAATGAAATGGAAGCTCCACGGCAACGGCAAGTCGATCCGGCCCGGCCATGTGGTGGCCCCCGATGAGAGGCTGGCCTGGCCGCTGACCATCGGCGTGGGCATGCAGCACGTGGTGGCCATGTTCGGAGCCACGTTCCTGGTGCCCATCATCACGGGCATGCCGCCGGCCACCACCCTGTTCTTCTCCGGCATCGGCACGCTGCTGTTCCTGGTCATCACCAAGGGCCGGGTGCCCAGCTACCTTGGCTCCAGCTTCGCGTTCATCGCCCCCATCATGGCGTCCCAGCAGCAGTTCGGCGTGCCCGGTGCCCTGGGCGGAGTGGTGCTCGCCGGCGTCGCACTCGCCCTGATCGGTGCGCTGGTGCAGAAGTTCGGCGCGGGCTGGATCAACAGGCTGATGCCCCCGATCGTCACCGGCGCCATCGTGGCACTGATCGGCCTGAACCTTGCCCCCGCCGCCAAGATGAACTTCGACGCCGCCCCCATCACCGCCGTCATCACACTGGCCACGATCATCCTGGTCAGCGTCCTGTTCCGCGGAATCATCGGGCGCCTCAGCATCCTGGTGGGCGTGGTTGTGGGCTACCTGGTGGCCATGCTGCGCGGTGAAGTGAACTACGAAAAGATGGACGCCGCGGCCTGGGTCGGCCTGCCGCAGTTCCAGACGCCGGAGTTCCACGTGGGTGTCCTGGGCCTCTTCGTGCCCGTGGTGCTGGTGCTCGTGGCCGAGAACATCGGGCACGTGAAGTCCGTGTCTGCCATGACCGGCCAGAACCTCGACGGCGTCTCCGGCCGCGCGCTGATGGCAGACGGTGCGGCCACGGTCCTGGCCGGCCTCGGCGGCGGATCAGGCACCACCACCTACGCGGAGAACATCGGCGTTATGGCCGCCACCAAGGTCTATTCGACGGCGGCCTACTGGGTGGCGGGGACCTTCGCCATCGTGCTGAGCTTCTCGCCGAAATTCGGCGAACTAATCGCCACCGTTCCCCCGGGTGTGCTGGGCGGCGCCGCCACCATGCTGTACGGCATGATCGGTATCCTGGGCGTCAAGATCTGGGTGCAGAACAAGGTCAACTTCTCCAACCCGGTGAACCTGACCACGGCCGCCGTGGCGCTGATCATCGGCATCGCCGACTACACCTGGACCATCGGGGAACTGAAATTCACCGGCATCGCGCTGGGCTCGGCCGCCGCTCTGGTGATCTACCACGGCATGAAGGCGATCGCGAAGGCGCGGGGCACGGCCGCCGAGCCGGAGACCGAGCAGGCGGGCCTGCCACCCGCCGTGAAGGCAGCAGTCAACGCGGCCGCGAAACGGGCACCCAAGAAGCGCTGACCAGGGCAGCCAGGGTCAGGCGGCGTTGCTCCCGCCGATAAATGGTCCGGGCGGGCTGCCGATGCCAAAAACCGGGCCCGGTTCGGGCCGTTTGGCGTGCAGCATTTCGTCTTCCGCGGTGTGCTGCCTCAGCTGCCGGAGTACCCACGGGACCAGGTATTCGCGCGCCCAGATGAGGTCCTCCGCCCGGGCCTGCCGCCAGGTCCGCGGCGGCAGCTGCTTGGGCTGCAGGGGCACCAGGGTATGCGGGACACCGAGGGAATTCAGCACGGCGGTCGCGATGGTGTGGTGGCCCAGGGGCGAGAAGTGCAGCCGGTCCGGATCCCACATGCCAGCGTTGGTTAGCTCCCGCAGGAACCACAGATCCACCATCACGGCGTCGTGGCGGGCAGCCACGGCATGGAGGTTCTCATTGAAGATCGCCACCTTCCCGCGGATCTGGCTGAAGACCGGTGTGGCTCCCCAGTCCGGGCCGGCAAAGAGGACCACGGTGGCGCCTGACCTCGTCAGCTGACCGACGCCGTCGTCGATTTTTTCCGCCAGCCGGTCAGGATCACTGCGCCGGAAGACAATGTCGTTGCCGCCGGCGGACAGCGTCACCAGATCCGGCTTCAGGGCCAGGGCAGGTGCCAGTTGCTGGTCCAGGATCTGCTGCAGCATCAGGCCCCTGACGGCCAGGTTGGCGTACGCGAAGTCCGGCTGGTTCGCGCTGAGTTCTTCGGCGACGCGGTCAGCCCAGCCGCGCAGCCCTCCTTCGCTGAGCGGTTCAGGGTCCCCGATTCCCTCAGTGAACGAGTCTCCGAGTGCCACCAGCCGGTGCCACGGATGCGGTGCGGGAACTGCAGAGGCATCCCGGGTTGGCCGGTCCTGCTTCCAGACGTTCATGCCGTACTCCCTGTCTTCTAGGGTCCCTTTTTGAGGGCCTGTGATTCGACTGCAATGAGTCCTGGGAAGCCCGCATCATCCCGGCCCGGTGTTACCGGATCCCGGCGTGCGGCCGCCACTATGTTCAAGGCTGCGTCGCGGAGCCCCTGGTTGTTGTGCTTCGCGACGGTCCGGAGGTACTGGAGTGCCACCTCACGGCTCAGTCCGTATTCCGCCATGAGCGTGCCGACGGCAAGGTCCATCAGCACCATGGAGCTTTGGGCTACCGCGAGTTCGGCGCTGGCTTCTGCCCGCTCCGCCACACGCAGCACCACGCGCAGCGCCCTTCCGACCTCCAGCGCGTACGCGCGTGTCCTGACGATGTCCTCGCTGGTGAAGGCGTGCGGAGTAGAGGCGTAGAGGTTGATCGCCGCACTTGATCCGGCCGTGGCGGCTATCGGCATGGACAGCAGCGACCGGACCCCGTGGCCGGCGGCGGCGCTGGCGTAGCCTGGCCATCTGCGGTCGCGTGCCGTATCGGGGAGATGGACAAAGTCGCCTGACCGCATGGCCTCCAGCACGGGTCCGTCTTCGAACGAGCACTGCTCCCGGTCCGCGGCCCGGGCGACCTCGCTGCCCGCGGCGATGGTGTGGGCGATAGGGTGGGCGTCCGGGTGGACGTCCCCGCGGCGGTAGAACGTGGCAGCCCAGCTGATGCCGCGGTGATGGCCGTCGATGCTCCGCATGAACTCATGGGTGACTTCGCCAAGGAAGCTCTCCACTTCCTGGCTGTCGAACACGACATCCTGGGGTGCTGGAAGTGATTCCCAGCCCGGGTCCCCTGGGGTCAACGCGGCCATGGTGCACGCCTCGCTACGATACGAGCCGGCCCACTTCAAAGCCTGTAATTAGGATACGTCCGGATCGGGCTGGAAGGGCGTTGTCCAGCCCGAAAGTACTGGGCCCAATGCAACAAGAAAGGTGCCGGCCGGCGCAAAGCCGGACGGCACCTTTCTTATCGGAGCCGGCACCTTGCGTTTAGCCGGCGTCGAAGCTTTCCCCGTCGTCGTCCTTGGCGGCCTTCTCAGCCGGAAGGTCGTTTCCGCTGCCATCCGGCAGGCCCGCCGCCTCCTGCCCGGACTCCGACGAGAACGGCTCCGCGCCCTGCTCATCAGCGTTGGATTCGTTGATTTCGGCCTCCGCGGAGGGGAGGTCCGCATCGCGCGGGACTGGCAGGTCTCCCGGCTCGAACCCGGGATCGTTGGTCTCGGCTGCCGCGTGGAAGTGCTGGCTGCCTGCACCGCCCATCTCCTGCTCGGCCGTCGGCGAGCCGTAGCCTCCGGCTTCTTCGGCGTGCTGGTTGTCCTGACCCATGGTTCCTCCTGTTATGGATGTGGATGAATCTGACGTGCAAACTTCCTGCTACAGGCCCTTGCCGCCGGTCACTGGCAGCACGGCGCCCGAAATGTAGGACCCCTGGTCGGAGGCCAGCAGCACATACGCCGCCGCAAGTTCGGCGGGCTGGCCGGCGCGCTGCAACGGCGTGTCCTGCCCGAACTTAGGCAGCTTGTCCGGCCATTCGGTCGCCGGGATCAGCGGCGTCCAGATGGGGCCCGGGGCCACGGCGTTGACGCGGATCCCCTTCGGCCCCAACTCCTGGGCAAGCGCCTTGGTGAAAGCCACTTGCGCTGCCTTGGTCATGGCATAGTCGATCAGACCCGGCGAGGGATTGAACGCCTGGATGGAGGCTGTGGTGATGATCGAAGCGCCTGCTTTCAGGTGCGGAACCGCGGCGCGGGCCGTCCAGAGCAGCGAGTACAAGTTGGTTCGGAAGACCCGGTCGAATTCCTCGGTGGGGAGCGACTCGAAGCTCTCCCGGTTCTTTTGGTAGGCCGCGTTGAGCACCAGGACGTCAAGGCCGCCGAACTCTGCCACGGTGTCTTCCACGATGCGGGTGCTGAACTCCTCGTCCCGCCCGTCGCCGGGCAGCAGCAGGGCACGCTGGCCCGCTTTCCGGATCCAGTTGGCGGTGTCCTGGGCGTCGTCTTCCTCTTCCGGCAGGTAGGAGATCGCGACGTCGGCCCCCTCACGGGCGAAGGCAATAGCCGCGGCCTTGCCGATTCCGGAGTCCCCGCCGGTGATGAGCGCAGCCTTGCCCTGCAGGGCACCGTGCCCCTCGTAGCTGTGCTCGCCGTGGTCCGGCTGGGGATCCATGGGCGCTGTCAGGCCCGGCTGCTTCTGTTCCTGCTCCGGAAAGGGACCGGAATGGTAGCCGCCCCTGGGGTCGGCCGGCGGCCCGGTCTGTTTCTGCGTATCGCTCATAGTCCACCTACTCACGTCGAAAGGTTTTCGAAGGGCTCCCGCTTGCGCCGGTCCTTTGAAACTAACCCGCTGGGCGGAGCAAAGTCCACCGTCCCGGGCGAATAATCAGTAAACTTATCAAACGTTGATCTTGGCGCAACTTCGGCCTAGTTTTGGAGCACCCGGCGCCGCGGACGGATCTCCGTGGCACCACCGGGCGGAGGAGGAGAGGGCATGTCGGATGTGGAGGATTTCACCGGGAGCACCGGCCGCAACGAGACCCGCGAAGAACAGCTGGACCGGAACTGGGCGGAATTGCTGCAGGAACTTCGGGTCCTGCAGACCGGCGTCCAGATCCTCGCAGGCTTCCTGCTGACCCTGCCCTTCCAGGAGCGTTTCGGGCGCCTCGACGATTTCCAGGTCACCCTCTACCTCGTCAACGTGGTCATTGCCACCCTCACCACCGCCTTCATCCTGCTCCCGGTCAGCGTGCATCGGCGGCTGTTCCGCCAGCGCCTCAAGGAGACGCTGGTCTCCAGTGCGGATACCATCACCAAGATCGCCCTGGCCGGGGTGGGCATGCTCAGCATTGGAACGGCGTCCCTCGTCTTTGACGTCACCGCGGGCCGCTCCGCGGGCCTGACCGCCGGCGGCATCCTGCTGGCCATCCTGCTGGTGCTGCTGGTCTACGTCCCGCTCCGGCTGAACCACCGCGCCAAAGGCCAATAGCCAGGCGCGGGTCCGTCCAAACAGCAACGGGAGCAAAGATGCGCACATGGGCCAGGGAACACGGGCTGCTGCTGGCAAACGCCGGTTTATTCGTGGTGTTCTTCGGCGGGATGGTCCTCTCCGGCGCCGCCGCCTACAGCGAGGAGCAGGCCGCCCACGGGCAGCAGGCGATTACTGTCCTTGAATACCTGTCCACGGGCGACTTCGTGGAAGCCACCTTTGAAAACTGGGAATCGGAATTCCTGCAGATGGCCATGTATGTCATCCTGACGGTTTTCCTGTTCCAGAAGGGCTCTTCCGAGTCCAAGCCGATGGGCAGGAAGGCGCCCCAGGACGAGGATCCGCGCGACGCCCCCATCAAGGCCGCCACGCCGTGGCCGGTGAAGCGCGGCGGCCTGGTGCTCAAGCTTTATGAGCACTCGCTGTCCCTGGTGCTCCTGGCGCTATTCGTCGCCTCATTCACCCTTCATGCGCTGGGCGGCACGGCGGCGTACAACGAGGAGCAGATGAGCCATGGCCAGCCCACGGTGACGCTGCTGGACTTTTTGGGCACCAGCCAGTTCTGGTTCCAGTCCTTCCAGAACTGGCAAAGCGAATTCCTTGCGGTCGCTGTCCTGGTGGGCGCGTCCGTTTACCTCCGCGAAAAGGGCTCACCCGAGTCGAAGCCGGTGGCTGAACCGCATTACGAGACCGGAGCGTAAAACCGCTTTCAGGCGCCTTCCAGCACCTGCGTGGTGGCCCAGGTCAGGTATTTGGCGGCGTTCGCGATCGCCTCAGCCGGGCTGGGCGCCACATCCAGCAGCTGGGCTGCGGCCACCACACCATGCTGGGCGAGGTCCTCGGGCGTGACCAGGATCCGGCCGGCCACCACTATGACGGGGATGCCACGTTCGCGGGCGGCGTCGGCGAGCGCGATGGGCGCCTTCCCGGTCAGGGACTGGGAATCCATGGAACCCTCGCCGGTGATCACCAGGTCCGAGTCCGCCAGCTGCTCGGCCAGCCCGGTGAGCCCGGCCACCAGCGCGAAGCCGCCTTCCAGCCTGGATTCAGTGAAGGCAAGGAACGACGCCGGGAACCCGCCTGCTGCGCCTGCGCCCGGAATGTTGACGTCCCGGCCGGTGGCCTCCCGCAGCACTGACGCCCAGTTCCGGAGGCCGGCGTCGAGCAGTTCAACGGCGTCTGCGTCGGCGCCCTTCTGCGGACCGAAGACATGGGCGGCCCCCTCCGGTCCGTACAGGGGGTTCCGGACGTCGACGGCGATCCGGAACTGCACGGTGGACAGCCGCGGATCCAGTTCGGTCGTGTCCAGCGCCACGATATCGGCGAGGGACCCGCCGCCCAGCGGCACCACGTTTCCGGCGGAGTCCAGCGGTTTGAGGCCGAGCGCGCGCAGGGCGCCGCTGCCGCCGTCGGTCATGGCCGACCCGCCAAGGCCCAGCACAATCTCCGTGGCGCCGGCGTCCAGTGCCGCGGCGACGAGCTGTCCGCAGCCGTAGCTGTGGGCCCGGAGGGAATTCTCCGGGGTGGGGTCCATCTCGGCGAGACCGGAAGCCTGTGCCGTCTCGATCACTGCGGTGGCGCCGCCGAAGGCGGTTTTGCGGATGGCCCAGGCAGCCCCCACGGGAGCCAGGATGGGGCCGACCACTGCGTTGAGCCGCTCCTCATAGCCTGCCGAGAC
Organism: Arthrobacter sp. BE255; assembly: GCF_031457335.1. Classification (NCBI taxonomy): domain Bacteria; kingdom Bacillati; phylum Actinomycetota; class Actinomycetes; order Micrococcales; family Micrococcaceae; genus Arthrobacter; species Arthrobacter sp. BE255. The sequence goes on from NZ_JAVDWK010000002.1 coordinate 387,255, forward strand.
GGCCGCCTCCAGGGTGCCTTCGCCGCCGTCGGCCACGGGGAACTGGGTGGCCACGGCATCGGGGTAGACGCGGAGCGCGCCTTCGGCGATGGCGGCGGCCGCCTCGGCGGCGGTGAGCGAGCCCTTGAACTTGTCCGGAGCAATGAGAATGCGCATGCGCTCCATCATGCCAGCCCCGTCCTGGAAAGCGCTTGCCCGATCCGTAATACGGACACGCCGTCCAACCAACCCGGACGTAACGTCGCCATTCTCCCGGCGACGACGTTACGTGCGACCTTCGTAGGGCGAAGCCGGTCGCGGCCGGGTCAGCTGGTGGAGCCGCGCACCACGAGCGAGCTCTCAAGCGTCAGCTGGGCCTGCTCGAGCGGCCGGCCCTCCATCAAAGCGCGCAACTGCTCCCCCGCCTTAAGGCCCAGCGGGGTGGCCGGCAGGTGCACGCTGGTGAGGCCGGGGTTGGACGTGGCGGAGTACGGGAGGTCGTCGAAGCCCGCCACGGCGAGCTGAGCAGGGATCTGCACGCCGGCCACGCGGGCTTCCTGCAGCACGCCGTAGGCATGGGTGTCCGTGCCGCAGACGACGGCGGTGACCCCGGCCTGCTGCCACTGCGGCCACGCCTGCGTGAAGGCAGCCGCTGCAGCACCGACGTCGATGGTGGTGCTGATGATGCAGCTGGCAGGCACGGAGATCCCCCGCATCCCGGCCTCGTCCAGGAACGCGGTGCGCCGCACATCGAAGGTTGCAGTGCCGGTCACGCTGTCAACGTAGGCCACCGTCCGGTGACCGGCGTCGGCCAGGTGGGCTGCCAGCTGGCGCGCTCCGGAGGCTACGTCAAGGTTCACCGAGGGCGCGTATGACTCCAGCCCCGGCGCATCGAGCAGCACCAGCGGCCCCGGCGCCGAAAGGTCCTCGAGGAAGTCGGAGTTGGGTGCGTCCACGAGCAGCCCGGCCGGGCGCAGTGCCAGCAGCTTGCGGACATCGTGGGCCTGCGGGAACTCGCCGGCGTCGGTCACGGAGAGCAGGAGCTGGTAATCGGCGCCCAGGGATTCCCTGACCCCGGCGATCACCTTGGCAAAAAACGGGTTCGAGATGTCCGGCGCCACGAGGATCACGATCGAGCTCACGCCCTTGGCCAGTGAGCTGCCCACACTGTCCACCACGTAGCCGAGTTCGGCGATCGCGTCCCGCACGCGGGTGATGTTGTCCTCGGAGACGCGCCCCCGCGTCTTGCCGTTGGCCACCAGGGAAACGGTCGCCGTCGAGACGCCGGCCCGGGCGGCCACCATGGCCGCCGTGACCCGCGGGCCCCGCCCTGGCTGCTGCTGGGTGTGCTCCGCGGTTTCCATAACTCGATGGTAGTCGGCCCGGGAGGCCCATCCGCGCCATCAGGCCCTGCAAGGCATCAAGCGCTTGACGGGTTTTACGTTAAGCGCTTGACGCAGCTGTGGTGGAGATGCCATGATCTCCATTGATTGCTTTAGCCTCCTGCTAGCACCCTGCCCCTGGCAGGCCCCCAATGACGTGGAGACCAACGTGGACCCCAACCCCGTAACCCGCAAGAAGATCATCCTGGACTGCGACCCCGGGCATGACGACGCCGTGGCGCTGCTGCTCGCGCACGGCAACCCTGACATCGAGCTGCTGGCCGTCACCACCGTGGTGGGCAACCAGACCCTCGAGAAGGTCACCCGCAACGCCCTGTCCGTGGGCACCATCGCCGGCATCACCGGAGTTCCGTTCGCCGCCGGCTGCGGACGGCCGCTGGTGCGGACGATCGAAACCGCACCCGACATCCACGGCGAAAGCGGTATGGACGGCCCCGCCCAGCCCGAGTCCGCCATCGAGCTGGACCCCCGCCACGCCGTCGACCTCATCATCGACACCGTCATGGCGCACGAGCCCGGCACCGTCACCCTGGTGCCCACCGCCGGCCTCACCAACATCGCCATGGCGGCGCGCAAAGAGCCGCGCATTGTGGAACGCGTCAAGGAAGTTGTCCTGATGGGCGGCGGTTACCACGTGGGCAACTGGAGCGCCGTGGCCGAATTCAACATCATCATCGACCCCGAAGCCGCGCACATCGTGTTCAACGAGAAGTGGCCCGTGGTGATGGTGGGCCTGGACCTCACCCACCAGGCGCTGGCCACGCCCGAAGTCGTGGCCAAGATCGCGGCCATCGGCACCAAACCGGCGCAGTTCGTGATGGAACTGATGGAGTTCTTCACCCAGACCTACAAGGATGCCCAGGGCTTCGACTACCCGCCGGTGCACGACCCCTGCGCCGTGGCCTACGTGATCGACCCCAGCATCGTCACCACCCGGAAGGTGCCCGTGGACATCGAACTGCAGGGCACGCTGACCCTCGGCATGACGGTGGCCGACTTCCGCGCGCCGGCGCCCGCCGACTGCAATACCTCCGTCGCCGTGGACCTGGACCACGGACGGTTCTGGGACCTCGTCACCGATGCCCTCATCCGGATCGGCGAGCCCGACGCCGGCGCTGCCGCCACCGTTGCTGAAACGGTCACCGTGGGTGCCGGAGGGATCAAGTAAATGACCGCCACACTCACCCAAGCCAAGACCTCCCGCGGCAACGTCACCGCACTGATGGTGGCCCTGCTGGCCGCCTGCGTGGCGTTCCAGCTCAACGCCTCCATGCTCAGCCCTGCCCTGGTCACCATGGGCAACGAACTGAACACCGACCAGGCCGTCATCGGTCTCTCCCAGACCTGGTTCTTCACCGCAGCCGCCCTGTTCTCCCTCTTCCTGCCGCGCCTGAGCGACATCATCGGCCGGAAGAAGATCCTGATCGGCATGATGCTCCTGATGGCCGTCGGCTCCGTCATCGCCGCACTGGCCCCGGACGTGACCTGGCTCTTTGTGGGCCGCATCATCCAGGGCGTCAGCGGCCCCACCGTGCCGCTGTGCCTGATCATGCTGCGCTCCGCCGTCAGCAACCCGCGCAAGTACGGCACGCTCATGGGCCTCATCACCGCGGTCAACGGTGGCGTGGCCGGCGTGGACTCGTTCGTGGGCGGCTACTTCGCCGAGCACTTCGGCTTCCGCAGCATCTTCTGGCTCATGGTGGTCCTGGCGCTGGTGGCCACCGCCCTGATCGCCTTCCTCGCCGGCGAAAGCAAGCCGGCCGCCGGTACCACCATGGACTGGCTGGGCGTGTTCTTCATTGTGGTGGCCGTCGGCGCCCTGCTCACGGCCTTGAACGAGGGCTCCAAGCTGGTGGGCGCATTCTCCACCGGCACGCTGATGCTGGCCATCGGGCTGGTGGCCGTTGCCGCCGTCGCGTTTTATGCGTTCTGGACGGTGGAGAACCGCGCGAAGCAGCCCATGGTGGAGACCGTGCACCTGCGCCAGCGCTCCACCTGGGCGCCGCTGCTGACCACCACCCTGACCATGACCGGCATCTTCGCCGTGATCAACGGCATCATCCCCGCCTACGTCCAGGCGGCCGCCCCCGGGTTCGGCGTCGGTCCCACCGAAATGTCGCTGATCATCCTCACCCCGTACGCCCTGCTCGGCTGGCTGGTGGGGCCCATCAGCGGCAGGCTGGCCCCCGTGCTCGGCTACACGCAGGTGCTGCGGATCGGCATGCTGGGCAGCATCGCCGCCCTGGCCATCATCGCGTTCTTTGGGCTCAGCAGCCTGCCGCTGATGATCGCCGGAACGGTCTTGCTGGGCATCATGTACGCCGGTACGGTCAATATCATGCTCAACGGCCTCGGCGTGGTGCTCTCCCCCGCCGGAAACCCCGGCTTCCTGCCCGGCATGAACGCGGGTGCCTTCAACCTCGGTGCCGGCCTCAGCTTCCTGGTCCTCCCGGCCGTGCTGGTGGCGACGTCGGCGCTCGGGGATGCGAAGGCGTCCTACCTGACCGTCGTGGTCACCGGCCTGGTCATCACCGTTGCCGCGTTCGGCGCCTCGCTGCTGATCCCGAAACCCGTCGAAGCTGAGGTGGCCGAATGATCACCGGAACAGCGGGCACCGGCGTCGAAAAGGGCGGCAGGATCGTCGTCGTCGGATCCCTGAATGCGGACCTGACCATCTACTGCGAGCGTCTCCCCCTGCCGGGCGAGACAGTCCACGGCACCGGATTCGCCGTCAACCCGGGCGGCAAGAGCGCCAACCAGGCCGTGGCCGCCAGCCTGCTGGGCGCGGATGTGAGCCTCGTCGGCGCCGTGGGGGACGACGCCAACGGCGGGATGCTGCTGTCCTCCGCGGCCGGCGCAGGAGTAGACGTGGGCCATGTCCGGAGCGTCGTCGAGCCCACGGGCGTGGCCGTCATCGCCGTCGACGGGCACGGCGAAAACAACATCATCATCTCCGCAGGCGCCAACGGCACGCTGTCCCCCACGGACGTCGCCGCCGCGGCGGACGCGTTCGACGGCGCCGCAGTGGTTTGCCTCTGCCTCGAGGTCAGCCCCGAAACGGTGGAGGCCGCGGCACGCGCGGGGCACGACGCCGGCGCCACCGTCCTGCTGAACCTCTCCCCCTACGCAGGGATCAGCCGGGAGCTGGCGGAACTGGCGGACGTCCTGCTGGTCAACGCCCACGAGGCGTCGCTCTTCCTTGGCTCAGGGGACGTGCCGGAGTCCGGGATGCCGGGTGCCGGAGCGGACGACGCCGACTGGGACAGGATCCGCGAGCGCTTTGCCGAGCGCGGGCTGCAGCGGGTCCTGGTCACCCTGGGCGCGGACGGTTCGGTGGTCCTGGATTCGCAGGCGGCCGGGGCGAAGGTGACGAAAATTGCGCCCACCCCGGTGAAGGCGGTGGACACCACCGGCGCCGGTGATGCGTTCACCGGTGCCGTGGCGGCCCGCCTGGCAGCGGGAGACCCCCTTGCGGCCGCTGCCGCGTTCGCCTCGGTTGCGGCCGCGCTGGCCGCCACGCGGAAGGGGACGCAGGCCGCGTACCCCGGCCCGGCCGACGTCGAACGCCTGCTGGCCCGGGCGTAGTTCCGGACCGGGCCTAGTTCCGGGGCTTCAGGACCGCGAAGTAACCGGGGACGAGGCTTGCGGCCGCGTCCCCGGTCATCGGGTTCGTTTCGATGGTGGTGGGGCCGTCCTCCAGCAGTTCCCAGGCCTCAGGCGGCAAGGCCCTGCTGCGCTCGGCAGGACCGAAGTGGCCGGGCATCGGCAGTTCGCGGATGGCCCGTTCCAGCGGTGCCGGAATGGCCTCCATGGTGGCGCCCAGATGGGTCACGTACTCCACCGGGTTGCCCTGGAAGTTCGTTTCGGCCAGGAAGACAGCACCGCGCCTGCCCACCAGTTGCCGCAGGTTATCCACCAGGGCCGCCTGCTCTGCCGGTTCGAGCACGTGCAGCACACCGCGGATGAAAACGTTGGCATCGCTGTTCCCGGCGATTCCTGCACCGGCACCTGGCTGGGTCATGTCGCGCACGAGGAAGCTGACATTGTCCATCCCGTGGGACCCGTCCCGGGCCCGCTCCACGGCGTGGGCGGACACATCCACTCCAACGGCCCGGGGGAAAAACTGGGCCAGGGCGCGCGTGAAGCTGCCGTGGCCGCACCCGACGTCCACCACCGGCAGCATCGGATCAAGGTGGCGCCCCAGCACGTCGGCGTAACCGAGGAGCTCATGGTCGCTGCCGGAGTCCCAGAGCACTTCGCTCTGCGTACCGGTCCTGGCTATTCCCGCCCAGTAGCGGTCCCAGGCCACGTTCCTGTCCTTCGGCGCAGAGCGGGACAGCCTGATGAGCTTCGGGATCATCAGGTACTTCCGCAGGGCGGAGAGCATGGTTTTCGCTGGCGAGGACACGGTCCAAATATATGTCCCGCAGGCACCGGGCAGGGCACCAATACGTCTGTTGGCGTCATGCCGCCGCCGCGGTCCGTCATAAGCAGGGCAGCAGCCGCATCCCTTGCACCATGCATCGTTGCGGTAGCAGCGGCGAAGTGTCCCCCTAGAATGTACTCAATCAGGAGCGAAGGGAGCATGGTGGCAGCGGACACACCCCTTGTCACAGCTATGCAACGCACAGCTGTGGTGGCCGACCCCGACGCCGGCCGGCTCGAGTCCAGCGCCGAGGCCCTGCGCGCGGCCGGCTACCTCGTCCGCACGGCCCAAAATGCCGAGACCCTGTTTTCGGTGCTCGACGGCGTCCGGCCCTCCGTCCTGGTCGTTGACAGTTCCCTCTCCCCCCGGGAGAGCCGTGTGCCGGTGCTGGTGCTGGTGGACCTGGACGACAGCGGCGAGATCGCCGCCATCGAGGGATCCGGCGTCCGTGACTGCATCGCCAAGCCTCCGGCGGCCAAGGAGCTGGTGCACCGCGCCACCGCCCTGATCAACCTCGTGGAACGGCGCACCCGGGCGCGGCAGGAGGCCGAGGCCCTGCGCGAGCAGCTGCGGCTCGTATCGGCCGCCGTGCGCGGAACCAATGATCCACAGAAGATCGCCGACTACGTGGTGACCGGCTTTGGCGAAACGTTCGGTGCCGACCACGTCTGGCTGACCACGTTTGAGGACGAACGCGTGCCTCCCATTACCGCGACGTGGAGCCGGCAAGGACTGGATCCGCTTCGGGCCGGCCCTCTTGAGGACGAAGCCGCCGCGCGGTCCACTGCGGATCAGCTGTGGGCCAGGGCAGAAGTCCTGACTACGGACGGCTCGGACGGCTCCATCAGGCTGCCAAAATCGCTGGAGGACCTGCACGCGAAAGCGTCGGTGGTGGTGCCCATGGGGGAAGGAAACTCGTCCCTCGGCATTTTGTGGATCGCTTTGCTGGACAGCCCCCGGGCCTGGTCACGCGCCGAACTGGGACTCATCCAGCACGTGGCCGGCAACGGCGCCCACGGACTGATCCAAAGCCACCTGATCAGCAGCCAGCTCCAGGTGGTCAAGCAGCTGCAGGAGCTGGACAAGGCCAAGACGGACTTCCTGGCCACCGTCAACCATGAACTGCGCACCCCGCTGACGTCGATCATGGCGTACCTGGACATGATCCAGGAGAGCACCGCCGATCCTGTGTCGCCTGAAGTCCACCAGATGCTTGACATCGTGGTTCGGAACACGGAACGGCTGCGGATGCTCATCGAGGACATGCTGAGCGTGTCCCGCAGCGGCGGCGGGGACGGCCCGCTGCACCTGACGCCGATCCGGCTGGGCCGCACGCTGGAAATCGTGGCAGGTGCCCTCCGTCCGCTGGCGACGCTGCAGGACGTCACCATAGCGCTGGAACCCGCACAGGAGGATCCTGAACTCATGGGGGATGAGGTGCAGCTGCAGCAGGTTTTCACCAACCTGGTCTCGAATGCCATCAAGTTCACGCCCGGCGGAGGGAAAATCCATGTGGGCAGCTCTGCCCATTCCGCCGCTGACGGCACGCGCTGGGCCACAGTCCGTGTGACGGACACCGGAATGGGGATTTCCAGTGAGGAGATCGCCCACGTCTTCACCCGCTTCTACCGCGCCTCCAACGCCATGTCCGGGGCAGTCCCGGGCACCGGCCTGGGCCTGGCCATCACCAAGGACATCGTGAGCCGCCACGGTGGCAGCATTGACGTTGCCTCGGAGCTGGGCGCCGGCACCACGGTCACCGTGACCCTGCCGCTGGGCACCAACGCGGCCCCGGCAAGCTGATCGCCGGAAGGAGCAATCCAGGTGTTCGCTGACAATGACCCCAGGCTTTCGCAGCTGCTGGAGGGCATTGTCCGGCTGGCCTCCGGCGACCTGAATTCGAGGATTGAGGTGTCCCCCGCGCGGGACGAACTCGATGCCATCATCATGGGCACCAACCTCCTCGCCGAGGACCTGCAGATCATCTACGAAGAGCTTGAACAGCGGGTGGAGGTCCGGACCAAGCTCCTGCATGAGGCCCACCTGGAAATGCAGAAAATGGCCATGCAGGACCCCCTCACCGGGCTGGCCAACCGTTCGGCGCTGCTGACGGCGCTGAAGTCGGCGCAGTCTGACGGCGCGCGCGACACCCTGTCTCCTGTCATCCTGCTGCTGGACCTGGACGCATTCAAGTCCATCAACGACACCCAGGGCCATACAGCCGGGGACAAGGTCCTGATCACGGTGGCCGAGCGCATCCGGGGCGCCGTCCGGGCCACCGACGTTGTTGCCCGGCTGGGCGGCGACGAGTTCGCCATCGTTATGCCCGCCACCGGAGCCGACCAGGCCGCCGTCGTCGGGCAGCGGATCCTGGCCGCCCTTAACGAACCCATCGAGCTGCCCGACCGGAGCATCCGCTGCGGGGCGAGCGTCGGGCTGAGCGTCGGGGATACCGGGCAGGGGCCCGAGGAAATGCTGATGCAGGCCGACGTCGCCATGTACGCCTCCAAGGCCGAGGGCCTGAACCGGCTCCATATTTTTGAGCCCGGCCTCCTGCTGGTTCGCCGGCTCCGCAGCCAGCTGTTGGACGACCTCCGGTTGGCACTTAAGGGCGAGGGCCTGGTGCTGAACTACCAGCCCGTGGTGGAACTGGCCACCGGCCGGGTCGAAGGTGTGGAGGCGCTGATCCGGTGGAATCACCCCTCCCGGGGCCGGATCATGCCGGATGAATTCATCCCCCTTGCCGAGGAGGCGGGGCTGATCTCCGAGCTTGGACGCTGGGTCCTCACCACCGCCGTGGAGCAGCTGCGCCGGTGGGTGGAGGACGATGCGGTGGACAGCAGTTTCTCGGTGCGGATCAACATCTCTGCCACCGACCTGCAGAGCCTCCAGTTCATCGAGGATGTCCGGGAGGTGCTCAAGGAGACGGGCGTCCGGCCTGAACAGGTGGTCCTGGAACTCACCGAGATGGCCATCGTCAAGGGCAACGACCTGGACCGCTATTCACTGGGCGGGCTGCGCGGCCTGGGCGTCGGGATTGAGATCGACGATTTCGGGACGGGCTATTCATCCATCAGCTACCTCCGGCGGCTCCCCGTGGACCGGGTCAAGGTGGACCGCTCCCTCATCGTCGGACTGGGCACCGATCCCAGCCAGCCCGCCCTGGTGGCCGCGGTCCTGCAGCTGGTGCGTGCATGCGGACTGGAAGCCGTGTGGGAGGGTGTTGAAACTGCCGAGCAGGCTGAGCATCTCAGGAACCTCGGGTGCCTGAGTGCGCAGGGCTATTTCTTTAGCAAACCCCTGCCGGCGGACGATATCCCGGCACTGGTGGCCGGAGCCTTCCCAACCGTCAATAAAAGGCCATAGTGGCGAAAAGGGCTGTACTTTTGCCCTGCCCGATATACGATCATGATGCGGTGTCAGAATTACACTGCGTGGGAGATCGGATTTAATCAGAAGTTGCTGATTCCGAAGGTATCTGGAAATTGAACAATTACGGGGCCAACGGGTCATTACTTCGTCAACTGGGGGCGTAGTTAATGTCGGTTCGAGTACAGGCTTGGGGAGTAATTGCTGCTGTCCTGGCGGGGTCCGACCCCGCCCAGGCAGCTACACGTCAGCGTCTTAGCGACCGGCTGGACGAAAACCCGGGAGTACCTGAAAGGGCGCTCCTGGAACACCTGCTGGAGAACCGGCAACAGGACAGCCTGGACAGCGGAACCCCGGACACCGCCCGCGCACCGTTTCCTCGGAACGCCATGCCGCCGCAACTGCTTGAACGCCTGGATGCCATCCGCAGCCTGTCGAGGATCAGCGCCCTGCTGGAAAACCAGATGCTGATGACCGCGTTCCAGCCGATCTACGGCCTTGCGAGCAAAAGCGTGGTGGGGGTGGAGGCGCTCTCGCGGTTCGTCAGTGACGACGGCGCCGGTGCCGAACTGTGGTTTGCGGAGGCTGCCTCAGTGGGGCTGGGAGCCAACCTGGAATTCTCTGCGCTGGGCTCCGCTGCTGACGCCGCCGCTAACCTCCCGCCACACCTCTACGTTTCCCTGAACGTCTCACCGACGTCCTGCATTGATCCGCGGCTGCCCGAATTGTTTGAGCACATCGATCTTCCGGTCAATCGGATTGTGCTCGAATTGACCGAGGGAATTTCGGATGATGAATACCCGCATTTCATTTCCGCAATTACTCCGCTGCGCGAGCGCGGCCTGCGCATCGCCATCGACGACTCCTACTCCGGAGCCGGCGCGCTGAGCCGGATGGTGCATCTGCGTCCCGATTTCATCAAGCTGGGACGCGACATCATCAGCGGCGTGGACGTTGATCCAACCCAGCAGGCGCTGGCAGCGTGCATGGTGGACTTCGCCGAGCAGATCGGCACCGAACTGGTGGCCGAAGGCGTGGAAACGCGCGAGGAACTCCAGGTACTGACGGATCTTGGCATCAGCGCAGGACAGGGCTACCTCCTTGGCCGGCCGTCAGTGCGGCCCGAGGAATGGGCGGCCTGGAACACGGCAAAGGATCCGGACGGGCTCATCCGGCTCTCCGATTCGGAGAACGTTGCCCAGGGCGTGTCAGGCAGAACCGACAAGCACTGACGGCTGCGCACAAAGCTTAGCTGTCCGGCCACTCCCCCCGTTCCAGCAGGACCTGCTTGAGGAGGTCGGCGCGGTCAGTCACGATGCCGTCCACGCCGAGATCCAGCAGACTTCGCATTTCGGCGGGGTCGTTGATGGTCCACACGTGCACTTTCAGGCCCAGGGAGTGGGCCTGCCGGACGTAGCCGGACGTGGCCACCCGGAAGCCGCCGTACCTGACCGGGACCTGCAGTGCCTGGACATCCCCGAGCGGGCCCCGCAGCAACCGCCTCAGCCACGCGGCCGGCAGCGGCCGCAACAGGAAAAAGAGCGTATTCGTGGCGACCCCGGCTGACGACGCAACGGGGCGGCTGAGCAGCTTCAGCACCGCCCGGCGCCGGCGGTCCGAAAAACTGGCCACCAGCACCCGGTCGTGGAGGCTGTGCCGTTCGATGGCGGCGGCGAGGCTGCGGACCGAGTGCCAGTCTTTCACGTCCAGGTTGAGCCGGATGCCGGGCAACGCGGCCACCAGCTCGTCGAACAGCGGCACCGTTTCGCGCCCTCCGATCCGCGCTGCAGCAACCTCGGCGGCGGTGAGTTCGGAGATCCGGCCGACGCCGTCCGTCACCCGGTCCAGCGTCTCGTCATGGAAAAGCACCAGGACGCCGTCGGAGGTGGTGTGCACATCGGTTTCCACGTACCGGTAACCGAGGTCGACGGCGGCGCGGAACGCCGCCATGGAATTCTCCAGCCCCTCGTGCGAGAAGCCGCGGTGGGCCAGAGCCACCGGATGGCCGGCGTTGTACAGGAACGGCGAGGGTGCAGTCACAGTGCGAGCGTACCGCCTACTCCCGGAGCACAACCTCCACACCGTCGCTGCAGTGCAGCAGCGTACGGCCGCGGCCGCCGTCGAGGTCTATCCAGACGGCCGAGTGGTCCCAGGTGATGGCATCCACGACGCCGCCGGTTTCGAAGCCGGGCGTGAGGCGGACCAGGACACGGTCGCCCTGCTTCAGCTTCTTCCAGTGGGCCTCCGGTACCGCCGGACGCAGCGGCGCCTCGGCCGCACCGTGCTTGACGTTCCTTGCCATGATGTCCCCTTAGCCGCGGATCGGTTGTCCACTGCCCACGGTAGGGCGGCAAGGTAAACGTCAGGTGAGCGCCAGCTGTGAAAAAGCGGTACTGCTGACGCGGTGCCGTACCTAGGGAAGCTTTACCCCGAGCGATGCGAGCCGGGCCTCGAGGACCTGGGCAACGCCGTCGTCGTCGAAATGCGGCGCCTGCTGGCCGGCGGCGAGGATCGCCTCAGGGTGGCCGCTGGCCATCGCGTAGCCGTGGCCGGCCCAGCGGAGCATCTCGATGTCGTTGGGCATGTCCCCGAAGGCCACAACGTCGGCGGCGCTGATGCCCAGGGATTTGGCGTATTCGGCCAGGGTGACGGCTTTGTTGACGCCGGGCAGCGACAGTTCCAGCATGGACACCCCGGGAGACGAGTGCGTGGCGGCGGCCAGGTGCTCGACGGCGGGCTTCACCTCGGCCAGGAAGCTGTCCGGGGTGCCTTCGCGGACGATCGCGAGGAACTTCACTACGGCGTCGTCCGGCGTGAGCGTGTCGGCCAGCGGGGCCGGCGTGAATTCGGCCAGCAGTTCGCTGGAGCCGTTTTCGATGAAGCCGGGCTCCAGGTGGAAGCCGGTCAGGGTTTCCGCCGCGAAGAGCGCGGCCGGCCGCAGCTCCTTGATGATCCGGCGGATCTCCAGGACAGCATTGATACTGAGCGCCCGCGCCGACACCAGCCGGTTGTCCTCCAGATCCCAGACCACGGCCCCGTTGGAGCAGATCACGGTGCCGGTGTGGCCCAGCTGTTCTTCGAGCGGGTGCAGCCAGCGCGGCGGGCGTCCGGTGACAAAAACGAGTTCGACGCCGGCCTCCCGGCAGGCGTGGAAGGCCCGGACGGTGCGGTCGCTGATCTTTCCGTCGTGCCCAAGAATCGTTCCGTCAATGTCACTTGCTACGAGCCGCATCCTGCCAGTCTACGTGGGGCTGCAGCCGCCGGGAGGCGCCGGACGCAGCCGCTTGAAGACGCCCCGCGACGTTTTTTGACGCCGCGCTACGTTCTGTTGAGCGTCCGCGACGTCCGGTGAACGTCCGTGTCCTGACCCGTTGTGGCGCCGGGGGGCCGTCCGTAATCTCATCTCCAGTACTCGCCCCAACAAAGGAATCCCCGTGACAACACCGCAGGACAACAGTCCGCAGAACCCCCAAGGCTCCACCCGCATCGTGGCCGGCCAGTCCGCCACCCCCAAGCGCCCGCTCGGCCTGAAGATCGGCATTGTGGCCGGCGTCCTGGCCCTGATCGGCGGCGGCGTGGCAGTGGCATCGGCCGTCAACAGCAACAACTCCTCGAGCACCGGCACGCCTGCCGAGGCCGCCGCACCCGCCGGCAACCCCGCCGCCGAGCTCAAGCTCGGCTACTTCGGCAACGTCACCCACGCACCCGCCCTGGTGGGCGTCAGCCAGGGCTACATCGCCAAGGAACTGGGCGACACCAAGCTCACCACGCAGGTTTTCAACGCCGGTCCCGCCGCGATCGAGGCCCTGAACGCCGGCGCCATCGACGCCACGTACATCGGCCCCAACCCTGCCATCAACTCCTTCGTCAAGAGCGGCGGCGAGTCGGTCAACATCATCGCCGGTGCCGCCGCCGGCGGGGCTCAGCTGGTGGTCCGCCCGGAGATCACCTCCGCCGCGGACCTGAAGGGCAAGACGCTCGCCTCGCCGCAGCTGGGCGGAACGCAGGACGTGGCGCTCCGCGCCTGGCTCGCCACGCAGGGCTACAAGACCAACGTTGACGGCAGCGGCGACGTGGCCATCAACCCGACCGAAAACGCGCAGACCCTCAAACTGTTCCAGGACGGAAAGCTCGACGGCGCGTGGCTGCCGGAGCCCTGGGCCTCCCGCCTGGTGCTGACCGCCGGAGCGAAGGTCCTGGTTGATGAAAAGGACCTCTGGGACGGTTCGCTCTCCGGCAAGGCCGGCGAATTCCCCACCACCATCCTGATCGTGAGCAAAACGTTTGCGGCAGAGCACCCGGACACGGTGAAGGCCCTGCTCAAGGGGCACGTGAAGTCCGTGGAGTGGCTGAACAGCGCCGCCGCCGATGAGAAGGCCAAGGTCATCAACGCCGCACTGAAGGAAGCCGCCGGCGCCGAGCTGAAGGCCGACGTGATCGAGCGGTCCCTGAAGAACATCGTGTTCACCGTGGATCCGCTGGCCGGAACGTACCCCAAGCTGCTGAAGGACGGCGTCGAGGCCGGCACCACCAAGCAGGCCGACATCAACGGCATCTTCGACCTCCGGGCCCTGAATGAGGTCACCGGGGAGAAAACGTCCGCTGCGGGGCTGGGCAAGGAGTAGGCCTTACTGACGGAGTCGCCGGCAGTGAAACACATTAAATAACCCAGCCGCCCGGAACTGCAACAAGTTCCGGGCGGCTGGGTTTTTGCATGCCGGCGGTTCTGCCGGGTGCCCGCCATCCCATATGTTCCGGCGTCCCACCAAAAGACCCGCGCGGGGAGACAATGGCGGTATGAGCTCAGAAGAACCGCTGCCATCCGCCGCTGTGCCCCCCGCACCGGAGTCCCAGCCAACGGTCCAGCGCGCCGAGCCTGCCCCTCCGCCCGCATCCGGGAGCAAAGCTGTTCCCACCCGCGTCACCCGGGCCGCCGTCATCTGGAGTGCCGTGGCGGTCAGCCTCGCGGTGCTGGTGCTGCTGATCATCTTCTTCATCCAGAACCAGGACATGGTTGCCGTCAAGTTCCTCGGCTGGGAGGGCCGCCTTGCCCAGGGTGTTGCCTTCTTCATCGCAGCCGTTGGAGGCGGCATCCTCGTAGCCATCGCCGGCGGGGCGCGCATCCTGCAGCTCCGCCGGACAGAACGACGGCGGCGCAAGGTTACCGGCGCCTAGGTTCCGGCTGCGACCGTCACCGGGCTGCCGGTCAGCCCAGCCCCTCTGCAGCCTTCCGTGCGCCGCGTACGGCGATGGCGACGCTCATCAGTGTGGGGTTCATGGCCGTCGCTGTAGGGATCAGTGCGTTTCCGCCCACCACGAGATTGCTGTAGCCCCACACCCGCGACCACGGATCCGCCACCGAGGTGCCGTCGTCGGCCTCGCCCATGCGCATGGTGCCCTGGTAGTGCAGGCTTGACCCGTTCGGCATCAGCCTCGGCTCGGCAACAAACGCTCCGAGTGCCTTGCCTGCCCGCCGCAGCCGCTCGGTGGCGTCGGCAATCTCCGACTCTTCCCGCTCGGTGAGTGCGTATGCGATGGTCATGTTCGGGAATCCGCGGTAGTCCGGTTCGTTATCGTCGAAGGTCACGGCATCCTCATAGCGGGGGTGCTTGCGCATCCCGTAGCCCATGTTGACATAGCCCCAGCGGTTCTCCGAGTAGGGCGTTCCGGGCTCCATCGGAAACGGAGTCGATTCGGAGTACATGACCTGGACGGAGAAGGGGTGGTCCGGCTCGGAGAACGGAATGCGGTTGACCGCCGCGACGGGATCGGCGGGATTGAGGGCGCGCCGGGCCAGTTCGGCGTCGAGGTCCGTCTCTGTGGCGAAGCGCTCCATTTTCCCTGCATCCAGAGCCACTGTGGAGATGACCACGGGGTGCTCGGTCAGGTAGTGGCCGAGGGCCTGCGGCCGGACACCCGAGGCCCACAGGAGCTGCGGCGACCGGAAGGCATCGGCAGCGACCACCACGACGTCCGCAGCCACGAACGACGACGCGCCGGTGCGGAGATCCTCCACCGTGACCCCCGTGACGCGGCGTCCGTCCAGTTCGACGCGGCGGACCAACGTCAGGTCGCGGAGTTCGAACTGCTGTGAGAGCGGGCTGTCCGGATCGAGCAGCGGGCCGAGGACAACGTCGGCGCCTGCCCAGCGGATCGAGCCGTCCGGCTGCGGGTCGCCCGCCACCGGCAGGGTGTCCACGCCGTACCCGTCGGGAAGCTCCGCGCCGAACTCCTCGTCGAGGAGGGACCTGACGGCTGCGCCGACGGCCGAGTCGGCGAACGCCGCACCCTGCACGTGCAGCAGCCCTTTCGCGGCGCCGATCAGTTCATCCCACTCGTCGTCGGTGATGAACGGGATCTTCTCGCTGAAGGCGGGCGACGGCGTCGCACAGGTCCAGTGCGCGCCCTGGCCACCGACGTTGGTTGCCGCAGCCGCGGCCGGGAAGCCGGCGGCGTGTGCGGAGCCTGTGCCGCCGAAATCGAGCAGGTGGGTGCCCTGGCGCGCGGTGAACATGCCCTCGGTGACGGTGCCGGCCGGGATGCCGAGCGACTCACGGTAGGCGCCGGCCTGCGGCCCCTGCGACATCTCCCGCGCGCGGGCTTTCTCGTCGGGATCGGCGATGTTCCGGACGCTCTCGCCGGGACGGTCCGTCAGCTGTGGTCCTGCTTCGAACATCACCACCCGCGCGCTGGGGACTCGTTCCAGGAGCACCCGGGCATAGGTGGAGCCGATCGGCCCGCTGCCGACGATCGCGATGGTGGGGTTGGTGGACATGGTGTCTCCTTCGAAAAAGGGTCAGACCGCTTGGGTCTCGGACGTTGTTTGGCGGGCGGCGGGGACGGGCTCATCCGAAAGTCGGCCGTGCGGAAGAAGCACCGCCGCGACAATGCCGACGGCGTAGGTGGCCGCCAATGCGACGAATATGGGGACGAACACAGTGCTGTAAATCCGGGCGATGTCCGCCTGCACGGCCGGCGCCGCCCCGTGGACGAACTGGGGCGTCAGGGTGGCAGGATCCAGGCCTGCCGGAAGGAGGGCGGCCACGCCGAACCCGATCACGCCGCCGATGACCGCGGTGGCCACTGTTGACCCCACCTGGCGCACCAGGTTGACGGTCGCGGTGATGGTGCCTGTCTGGCTGGCCGGGGCAGCTCCTTGGACAACGGCGACAATCAGGCTCATAAAAGCACCTGTACCGATTCCCACCACACCCATCACAATCATCGGAACCCAGAGCGGGAGACCGGCAGGAAGCATGGCCATCACAAAAAGGCCGGCGGATCCCAGCGACGTGCCAATAATCGGGAACACCCTGTAACGGCCCGTCCGGCTGGCCAGATAGCCGGTGAGGAGGTTGCTGACCAGCATGCCGAACACGGTGGCGATCGGAACGAGTCCGGACACGGTTGCCGTGGTCTGGTACGCCATCTGGAAATACGTGGGCAGGTAGGCCGTGATGGAGAAGAGTCCGACGCCGATAATCGCCGACAGCGCGGTGCCCGCGGCAATAGTGCGGTTGGCAAAGTACTTCAGCGGCACGATCGGTTCCGGTGCACGGCGCTCCACGATGAAGAAAGCGACGAAACCTGCGACGCTGACCGCGAGCGCCGCCGTGGTGGCGGGGCCGGCGGTACGCTCGGCCGCCCAGGACACAGCCAGCACCAGGGCCACCAGGGCGGCCGTGAAGATAACGGCGCCGCCGACGTCGAAATGGCGTGGAACGGTTCCCGGCTCCAGGTGCGGTATTGCGATAATTGCCAGGCCAAGGGCGACTGCTCCGACCGGAATGTTGATCCAGAAGACCCACGACCAGCCCCAGTAGTCGGTAATGGCACCGCCGAGGACGGGACCCACCAGGATTGCGATGGGGAAGGCCGCCCCAATGATGGCCATGTAATGGGGCCGTTCCCGCTGGGTGGTCACGCGGGCAATGACGGTCTGGGACATCAGCTGCAGTCCGGCGGAGCTCATCCCCTGCAGGACACGCGCGGCGATGAGCCAGGAGATGTCCTGGGCGAAGCCGCAGGCCAGGGAAGCGGTAAGGAAGGTCACGAGCGAGACGAGGAAGACCCGGCGGGCTCCCAGGACGTCACCGAGCTTGCCGAGCACCGGCAACAGCACGGTGCTTGCGAGCGTGTACCCCACCACAACCCAGCTCATGAGTTTCAGGGCGCCCAGCTCTCCGGCAATCGTGGCAAGGGACGTGGACACCACGGTGTGGTCGAGGGCCCCGAGGAAGGAGACCGTGAGCAGGGAAATAACGAGGAGACGGAATCTCAAAGGCGAAAGTGGCATAGTCATCTACCCGAACGATCGGGCCATCGACGCGACGTGTTGTGCCTCCGCCGCACCATCACGGCGGAGAACGGATCCGGAGGGGACCCCGACGCCACCATCATCATACCGCACTTTGGTCTGAAAGCAACCAAAGAATGACGGGATCAAACACTAGCGTCCTTAGCCGCTACGAGCGCAGCCAGGTCCCACCCGAGCGCGCAGTCATCCAGGAAATCCTCGACGTCTGTCACGGCCCCGCCCGTGGAGCAAGCCTCGAAAGCCCGCCGCAGCGCCAGCCGCGCCGAGGCTTCAAACCGACGCGGCGCAACCAACGCGCCTTCCTCCGTGCAGGTCTCAAGCCGCGCCAGACCCGCTGCCTGGTCCACCGATACCTCAGATCTCACTTCGCCCAGCGCCAGGACCCGCAACAGGCCGCCCGAGCCGCTCCCCGCCTCAGCGTTGCCCGCCAAGGTAACGGCCGGACCGGCCCGCCTTTCCCGGGGCTCCAGGAGCGCCACCCGCGCCTGGGCCGTGGCAGAACCGGCAAGAATGCTCAGCGGGCCACCTGCGAAGACCCTTGCCCAGCCAAACCCATCACGGATGACCGGATTAAGTTCCGACGCGGGCGCGGCGCACTCGACGGCGATGATGCTGGCCGGAATACCTGCCCGCCCCTGGATTGCATCGTCAACAAGATCGGGCCTCAGCCGGGGACGCTCAACAATGATGGGGATGTCCGTCAGCGTCCGGAGGGCCTCCCGGGCTTCGTGCGGCAGGTCCTGCGGGTCTGCGATGACGATGGCCGCCGCACCCTCGGCCCGGGCAGCGAGCGCACGGTCCCACCATCCGCCGGCACCGGGCACCACCACAACAGAACCCCGGGGGCTTTCCGACGATGCCGCGCTGACAGGGAGTTCGGCGACGGCGGCGCGGTAGTCGGGAAGGACGGCGCAGACACCCATCCGCAGGGTCGCCCCGCTCATGCGTACACACCCTCAAGCAGCTTCGCGGCGGCGCCGTCGGCCAGGGCAGTCGCATAATGGGAGTCCGCAAGCAGCTCGTCGTATTCCACTGGCACCCTTTCCTCTAGGAGCGCAGCCAGCAGGCGCCACTCGGCCACATAGCCGTCTTCCGGATCACGGCCATAGTCTGTCCAGCGTCCGCCGGGGGTGCGGACGCGTACGGCGGCGCTTCCCGCATGGACAAACGCCGGTGGAAAGTCCACCTCGATGCGGTCATGCGACGTGGAGATGCTCATCCGCCAAAGGGCATCGGGCCCCGCCGGAAGCATGGTGAGGGCAAGCTGCACCAGCACCCCGCTCGCGCGGTAGCCCACCACATAGCCGACCGGTGGAACCAGCCGCGCGTACACCACCTCCTCAATCGCGGGCGCAAGGTCCCGCAGCGCCGGGAGGTCATGGATCGCGAGCCCCGTCAGCAGCTGCCGGAGGACATCCGCTGCCACGGCGGCGTCCTTCAGGTCCGGCCTGCCCCGGCGGGCAGGCAGGAAGGGCCCACCCTCAGCAACGAGCCGGTGGTACCGGTCGTTCGGCGGCAGCGCCATCGTGACAGAGACCGCCTGCACCCGGCCTTCGAGCGCCACGAGGTGATGTCTGGCATGCCCCCAGGCCGCATCAAACAAATGGTTCGTGCCGACCAGGAGGATGGTCCCCGCCGCGCGGCAGGCGTCGACCACCTCTTCAGCTTCTTCCGGGCTCGTGGCCAGCGGCTTCTCGCAGAAGACGGCCCGCTTGCCGGCAGCCACGGCGGCGAGGACCTGCCGGCCATGCTCTGCGGGTGGGCTGCACACGGCCACAAGGTCCACGTCCGGGTCTGCAAGAAGCTCCGAATCGCCCTGCGACCAGCGCGCACAGAGCCCCTCAGCCAGACCTCGGGCGCGCCCACTGCCGGCATCGGCAATATGCACCACGGTGAACAGCTCACTCAACCGGCCCAGCGTCGCCAGATGAAGCGCGGCAACCCCCGGCCCGGCACCCAGCACACCTACGTTCCAAGGCATCATCGCCCTCCTTCTTATGTGTCTATTATTCATAAGTTAGGTTGGTTCTGGCTATAGTCGCGTCCCACGACACCTTAGTGGGCCTCAATGTGTGAGAATTGTGACCATGACGACAGACTCCACACTCCGCTTTGGAGCCCAAACGGATGAAGTGACGAGCCTTTTGCGGATCGTCAATCTGGTGCGCACGGGCGAAGCAACCACCCGCCCGGAGATCGGCAAGGTCACCGGCCTGGGCAGGGGCGTAGTCAGCCAACGCGTGGACCAGGCCATTCATATTGGCTTCCTGGGCGATGGCGAATTCGGAGCCTCCTCCGGCGGCCGCGCACCACGGACCCTGCGCTTCCGGGCGGAGCAGGGACGCATCGTCATATGCGCCCTGGGAGCGGCGCACATGAGGGTCGGCATTACTGCGCTCGACGGCGACATCCTGGACCATACGCACCGCACCTGGGATATCGCGCAGGGTCCGGAGAAGACCATCGATGCGGTCATGTCCCTGGTCGACGATTTACTCAAGAAGGACCCCGCGGTGCCAGTGTGGGGTGTGGTGGTAGGGCTTCCCGGCCCAGTGGACTTTGCCTCGGGGCAGCCCGTGGCGCCCCCGATCATGCCAGGGTGGAACGGTTACGACGTCCGCACTCCCTTTGAAGAACGCTTCAATGCACCGGTTTGGGTGGACAACGATTCCAACCTCCTTGCCCTCGGGGAACGCGCCCGGCGGCGCGACTCCCTGGTCGACCTGATTTACTGCAAGATCGGTTCGGGAATTGGAGCAGGCCTGCTGTCCAAGGGCAGGATCCATCGGGGCGCGAACGGCGCCGCCGGAGACATCGGCCATGTCCGGGTCTCCGACTCGGATGCACAGTGCCGCTGCGGCAAGGTCGGCTGCCTGGAAGCTGTGGCCGGCGGCTGGGCTCTCGTCCGGGATGCCGAACTCGCCATCAAGGAAGGTACCGCGAGCTCCTTGGCAGCGCGCGTGAAGAAGGGAGCACTGACCCTTGAAGACATCACCCTTGCAGCCCAGGCCGGGGATTCACTCGCCATCACCCTCGTCCAGAAGTCTGCGCGGGTGGCAGGGGAGACCATTTCAGCGCTGGTGAACATGTTCAATCCGGGAGTCATTGTGATCGGCGGCGCGATGGGCTCCGCCGGCGAGGTATTCCTGGCAGAAGTGCGCCAGCGGGTCTACGAACTGTCGCTGCCGCTCGCCACCCGGGATCTCACCATCACTCTCTCGGTAAACGATGAGCGCGAACCGCTGCGCGGCGGAGCCGAACTGGCCCGCGAGCAGCTGTTCGACGTCACCTTCCCCCGCTGGTTCGCGGAAGGCCGGCCCTCACCGGAACGGGCAACCGTTCCGGCATAAAGTCGCGATCGAATACGGCTGGGTTGCCGCAGGCGAACCCGCCTCCCAGAAGTAGTATCACCGCCGCCGAAATCCGGGACGTGGCCACAAGCGTTCAGGCCACGTCCCTGGCCACGCCCGAGACAGCATCCCGCCCGGATTCCAGTTCCGCTTCGAGGTGGAACGGCAGAATGAGCGGCGAGCCCGGCCGCGCCTGGAGATAGGGCACCAGGAGCTGAAAATCCACCGAGACGGCATGCGCGCCAGCGGCGACCCGGCCACCGCCAGCCACAACGAGGCGGTCCTGGACGAACCACCAGCCGTGCTCTTCCGGCAATGAACCCGCCAGCACGTCCCGCACCCCAAGATGCACCGCAAGATCCTCCGGACCGAACCGCACGCCGTCGACCTCGACGGCAAGGCCGTACACGCTGGACAGCGGCATTGAGCGGATCCAAGGCAGTCCGATCCGCAGTTCAAAGCCGTCCGGAGTGGTGGTGAGCGCATCGTCGCGCAGAGCTGTTTGCAGCATGGCTTCCATCCTTTATCCTAAAAGTGACATAAGTTTGTCATTAACACGCATATTTGAAAAGGTGCCCATGATCACTGGAATTCCTCAAACCTGGACCCTCTGCGCAAGTGCCTTCAACTGGACACCTGACATCACCGCGGCACGGCGACCGGCCCTGGACATTGTCACCGGCATCGTCGCCGACGGCGTGGCCGATACGGTCGAACTCGAGCCCGGGCTGCTGTGGCGATCCTTTCCGGAGCCCCGGGATGCCGAGGTGGACGAGTTTCACGATGCCCTTGACCAGGTGGGTGGAAGGGTCAGCATTGTGGGCGTGAGCCTGGATGACTTCCTCTCACCGACACAGCGGCGGTCCACCAGGCAGCGGCTGGACTTCCTGGTTCCCCAGCTCCAAGCGGCCCGGCGGGTGGGTGCTACCGGTGTCCGGTTGCCGATCGGCCAGGCCGGCGCCGACCTGCTGGCCATGGTGCAGCCGCTGCTGCACGAGCTGGACCTGGTGCTGTACGAGGAGATTCAAGGGCAGCAGGCTCCTGACAGCCCCGCCATAGCCCCGGCCTTGGAGACGATCGCAGGGCTGGCGGACGATCATGTGCGGGTGCTCGTGGACATCAGCATGCTCATGCCGGCCCTGCCTGCCAGCTACCTTGAGGAGCTCCGCCGGGGCGGCGTCCCCGCTGAGCTCGTGACCCGGCTGGCGGATGAATGGCGGAACCCTGCCACGCTGGATGCCGTGAAGGCATTGCTGCAGTCCGGAAAGGTGCCGCCAGGCGTCCACACGCTCTTCATGAACCTGGTGATCCGCTTCGGCCGCAGCGTCGCTTCAGACCTGCAGAGCGTCCTTCCCCTTGTTGGCGCCTTCCACCTGAAGTTCTGGGACCTGGAGGACGCTGACGGACGCGTGTCGCAGCCGCTCCGCGACCTGGGCGGGCTCCTGCGCAGCAGCGGGTTTGCCGGCACGCTGACCAGTGAGTGGGGCGGCCACGAGTGGCTCCGGGATGACCCCACCGACATCACACGCCGGCACCTTGCCCTCGCCACCACTGCGCTGGCTGCAGGGGATGGAGCTGCAGCCTGACCCCTTACGCGTCCCGCGCGAACTGGCAGCTAACGCCCTCAAAATGTGGATTTGGGGGCATCTGCTGCCAGTTCGCACACAGGCACAGCAGAAAGCGGCCGGCCCCGGGTCACCGGGGCCGGCCGCTCTGTCTGTGGCTGTTTATCGTGTGCTGAATGCCGCGTCAAAAGCGGCAACGGACGGCTCGTAGCTGGACAGCCGCCGGACGAAAGCGAGGGCCTCGGGCGCTCCGGCCAGCCGGTCCATGCCCGCGTCCTCCCACTCGACGGACAACGGGCCGACGTACTCGATGGAGTTGAGCATGCGGAAGGCATCCTCCCACGGCACGTCACCGTGGCCCGTGGAGATGAAATCCCAGCCGCGGCGCGGATCGGCCCACGGCAAGTGGGATGACAGACGGCCATTGCGGCCGTTTGCCAGCCGTTTCTTCGTGTCCTTGCAGTGCACGTGGTAGATCCGGTCCTTGAAGTCCCACAGGAACCCCACGGGGTCAATGTCCTGCCAGACCATGTGGCTGGGGTCCCAATTAAGGCCGAAAGCCTTGCGGTGCCCGATGGCTTCCAGGGTGCGGGCCGTGGTCCAGTAGTCATAGGCAATTTCCGACGGGTGTACCTCATGCGCAAACCGGACACCCACCTCGTCGAAGACGTCAAGGATCGGGTTCCACCGGTCGGCGAAATCCTGGTAACCTGCCTCCACCATCGCCTCTGTGGCGGGCGGGAACATGGCAACGTACTTCCAGATCGATGAGCCGGTAAACCCGGTCACAGTCTTCACGCCGAGCTTGGCTGCCAGGCGCGCGGTGTTCTTCATTTCCTCGGCGGCCCGGCGCCGGACACCCTCAGGGCCGCCGTCGCCCCAGACGATGTCCGGCAGGATGCCACGGTGCCGTTCGTCGATGGGGTCGTCACAGACGGCCTGGCCCTTGAGGTGGTTGGCAATCGTCCACACTTTCAGGCCATTGCGTTCCAGGACGTCCAGCTTGCCCTGGACATAGGCGTCGTCGTTCCACCGCCAAGGATCAAGATGGTCACCCCAACAGGCGATTTCCAGCCCGTCATATCCCCACTCGCCGGCGAGCCGGGCCACCTCCTCGAACGGCAGGTCGGCCCACTGGCCGGTAAACAAGGTAATCGGTCGAGCCATGTTCTTCCCTCCTTAGCGGGCCTGGACGGCCGCGTCGGCTCCGACGCTTGTCCAGGCAGAGTCGTTCCCAGAGCTGCGCTCGACGGCGTCGAGCACGCGCTGCACCGTGAGTCCCTCAGCGAAGGTCGAATGCGGGTCAGTGCCGCCCACGATGCCTTCCACGAGGTCCTTGACCTGGTGCGAGAACCCGTGCTCGTACCCGAGCATGTGGCCTGCGGGCCACCAGGCCGAGACATAGGGATGCACCGCCTCCGTGACCAGGATCTTCCGGAAACCCTGCCGGTCCGCCGGGACCGTGCGGTCATAGAACTGGACACTGTTGAGGTCTTCAAGGTCGAAGGCCAGGGCTCCCTTGTCCCCTGAGACCTCAATCGCGAGCGCGTTCTTGCGTCCGGTGGCAAAACGCGATGCCTCAAACGAGGCCAACGCCCCGGATTCGAAACGGCCGGTGAAAATGGCGATGTCGTCCACGGTAACCGGCCCGTACCCTGCGCCGGCCCGGCCCGACAGGCCTGAACCGGAAGCCAGGACAGGCCTCTCCTTAATGATCGTATCGACGACGCCGGAGACCTTCTGGAGGTTCTGCCCGGTAACGAACTGGACCAGGTCGATCGCGTGTGCGCCGATATCCCCGAGCGCACCGGAGCCGGCATGCTCCTTCTGCAGGCGCCAGGCCAGCGGCATCTCCGGGTCCACGAGCCAGTCCTGCCGGTACGAAGCCCGTACATGGCTGATCCTGCCCACGGCCCCCTCGGCGATGAGGTTGCGGAGGAACGTCACCGCCGGAACGCGCCGGTAGGTGAACCCCACCATCGCCCGAACACCCCGTACGGCGGCGTATGCGGCGGCGTCGGCCATCGCTTCGGCCTCTGCCACCGTGTTGGCCAGTGGCTTTTCGCACAGCACATGCTTTCCGGCTTCAAGCGCCGTGATGGCTATCTCGGCGTGGGAGTCACCGGGGGTGACGATATCGACAATGTCGATGTCGTCCCGGGCGATGACCTCCCGCCAGTCGGTTGCCGATTCAGCCCAGCCCCACTTCCGGGCCGCCTCACCGACAGCCTGGGCGTTGCGGCCCACGATAACGGCCATTTCCGTCTCGGCAGGCAGGCCGAATACGCGCGGGGCAGTGCGCCAGCCCTGGGAATGGGCGGCGCCCATGAAGCCGTAGCCAATCATGGCCACGCGCAGGGCGGTCATGCGAGCACCACCTTCCGTTCCACGGCGACGCGGTTGCCCACGTAACGCATGGGGGCGATCTGCATGTAGAGCAGGCGGAGGGTGAGGATGACTTCGACGTCGATCTCCTCGCCGGCCTCAGGGACGCGGTCCAGGGGAATGATCACATCGGGCCGGTCCGCGACGAACCACAGGGTCTCCCACTGCTCCGGGAGTTCGGCAATGGAATAGGACTTGCCTTGGAGCTCGAGGCGAAGGGATTCCTTGGTGATCTCCACACCGTTGACTGTTGCGGCGACGTCGTCAACGGCGGACAGCCAAAGGCTGCGGTACCAGGGCAGTTGCACCGACACCGCAATGCCCTCTGGGTGCCTGCTGACATCGGTGTCCTTGAACAGGGAGTTGTGAGTTGCCATGGCTTTCCTTACTTGAACGTGTCGACGAAGGTGTCGTGGGGAACAGGCGGCGCGGGGTCCAGCGTCTGCCGTGTTGATGGGCTGTAGGGGTGGTACTCCGTGGGCACGGGTTCATCGGCGGGTGGCATAAAGACCGGCTTGCCGTCGTCGCCGAAGTACATCAGGTCCAGGGCAAAGGCATGCTGGTTCTTTTCCGCGAAGCTGATCCAGTTTTCCTCGAATGGCGCCCGGAGGAGCTCGTAGCAGCGGAATTTCCAGATCTTCCACTCACCGTCCTGGCGCAGGAAGTCCACCGCATACTTGCACCAGACCCAGTGGGCCCAGACCTTCTTGCCCTGTACCTCACCAGGCGAGTACATGTAGTCGGGGCTTTCCTTGGCCACTTCGGGGTCCGTGAGTCCTGACTCGTTGCCTGTGACGATCCAGACGCCCTTGGCCGTCTTGCCATCGGCGGCGACCTCGATGACCGGAGTCGTGGTGTAGTGCAGGATCAGCTTGCCCACAGGGGACGGACGCCCCTTGTGGTAGCGGACCACACTCTCGTAATCCGTGTATTGCCCCGCGTTGGTGTACCTCGCCCGCACGCCCGGCGTTCCTGGCTTTACCCACAGCGGGATAATTTGTTCGTCCTCGAAGGCATTGTGCAGGTACATGTAGCGGTTGAACAGGTTCTCGAGGTCGCCCCTGTCGTTGGCCCGCCGGGCCAGGCGGAGTGCCTCGTCGAGTTCACGGCGCAGCTGCTCGACCTCAGTGCTGACTTCGCCTTTGGTTGCAGTCATGGGCGTTCTCCTTAGGCTGGGACGACGGATTCCTCGACGGCGCGGCGCATCAGTGTGTGCTGCTTCTTGACCAGGTCGATCGGATCGGACTCGCCAAGGTCTGCGAACGCATGCCCCTCCCACTCGCTGGACAGATAGCCGGTGTAGCCGCCCTTGACGAACTGCTGCACGATGCGCGGAATGTCCATCGCAGGCTCGTTGCCGTGTTCGTCGATGTCGTAGAACTTCGCGTGCACGTGGAAGATCTGCGGCATGATGTCGAGCCATTCCTCCGGCGGAACCAGCCCATGCATGTTGAACGCCAGCCGGGTGAACGGGCCCAGGCGTGCAGGATCAAAGTTGTTGGCATTCAGGTAGTCCTCGAACTCCTGGTTGCGCTCTTGCATGGGCAGCGGCTTGCGCCAGATTTCCTGCATCACGGCGAAGTGCTCTTCGGGCAGCCCCATCTGGGTCAGGGTACGGAAGAGCGTCGGGGAAAGGCTGTGCATCGTAGAGCTGAAGTCGGCGGTGAAGCCCAGCCGGTCGCTCCCCAGTTCCTCGTACATTTCCCGGATCTGCAGGATCTTGGGGTCATTCGGTCCTTGGGGTGCGTGAATTTCGTAGCCAAGCTTCTGGTCGTACTTCTCAGCCAAGGGAAGAAGGCGCCGCAGCAGTTCCTTGCCGGCGGACCGGATGACAATCTTATTGAAGCCCAGCGTGTTGGCGGTCTTGAGCTGCCTGGCGAAGAAGTCGTACTCCTCATCAGGGGTCATGTCGCGGTCTTTGCGGCGCCCCATGTCCAGGTTGGTTCCCACTGCGCTGGGCGTCAGCCCGTAACGGTCCATGCTGTCGCGCCAGAGGCGCACAAAGTCGTCGTCGACGTCGGGGTAGGTGCGCAGCATCTGCGCGATGTTGAACTCAACTCCGGGGCCGAGGCCCTCGTCTGCGACCGCCTTGATCAGCGTCTCCGGGGTGTAGAGCCCGGCGGCGAACTCAGAGGTGAGCGAATAAAGGGTAATGCCAAGCTCGATTCCCGAGCCTGCGATGCCTTCTGACATGTCTTGTTCCTTCTGTTTCAGCCGCGGACGGGCTGGGCGAGGTGGCTGTTGAGGATGCGGCGGGCCTCGGCGGGATCGGTGATCATGGCGGAGCCGGCGTCTACAGCTGCTGAACGCTGCACGGCCTGCTCGCCGCGGATGATCTCGAACGGATCCTGCCAGTTGTTCCAGTGCCAGCCTTCGTATTCGCTGGAAATCGCACCGGAATAGCCGTTTTCGACGAGCTGGCGGACCAGCCCGCGCACGGGAACCGAGGGTTCCTCGCCGTGCTCGTCAATGCCGAAGAATTTGCCATGCACGTGGCGGACCCACGGCATGATTTCCAGCCAGGTGTCGACGGGGGCCGGACCAAAGAGTCCTGTTCCGTTGATGGCGAAGTCAATCCCCAGGTCCGGCCGGCCGTTGCGGGCCGCCAGGCCAATAAACGCACCGAAGCGTTCACCGTGGATTTTCTGCGTGTTGGGCGGCCCCTCTGCGTAGAAGCCGTTCCAGAGTTCAACGACCTGGCGAAGCAGTTCCTCGGAAGCCCCGCGACGGCGGTAGGCCTCCAGCAGCGAGGGCGCAAAGCCGGTGACGGTGGCTCCCCAGTCGGCGGTAAAGCCGAGCAGGGGCGAGCCGAGCTTTTCGTAGCGGTCGCGCAGGGCAAGGACCCGCTCGTGGGCGCCATGCTGGTCAGCGTGGACTTCGAGCGCCAGTGTCACGCCGTACTTCTCGGCAACGGGCAACAGGCTCTCCATGGCGTCCGGAGTCAGGGAGATCTGCACCCGGGCGATGGGGAAGCCGAGCCTGGCGGCAACTTCGATCTGCCGGCTCATGTACTCAACGAGCTCATCGTGGTTCATCAGCCGGTCACGGCGGATTCCGGTGTCCACGTTAACGGCAAGGGATGTGGGAACCAGGTCCACTTCGGAGACAAGATCGCGGAAATGCCCAACGAAGGCGTCATCGATGTGGTCCGGGAATCCGCGCAGGCTGGAGAAGCCGATGACTTCAAGACCAGGGCCGAAGCCCTCTGCCGCCACCCTGCGGATGAGGCCATCGAGGTCATACTGCCGGGCGTGGAAAGCCCGGGTGAAGCTGTAAAGGGTGACGCCCTGGATCGGCGTGCCGAGGCTGGTCATCGCTGTACCACCTTCATGGTCTTTGTGTCGTGTTCTTCGATGTGGAGCACGCCGTGGTCGGTGATGATGTACGGAATGTAGAGCTTCAGGTCCACCCGGATCTCATGTTCGGTCTGGTCTTCCGCAACGGGCACATCGCCGGACAGGATGGCGGAGTCCAGCGGGAACCACCATTCGCCTGTCTCGTCCACGAGTTCCTCAAAGCTGAACGTCCGGTTGTTCATGGTCCAGCGCAGCGAATCCTCCGGAGCAGCGACCCCGTCGATTGTCAGCGAGGCTCCGGCAATGCAGGAGCCCGGCAGGGCGCGGTACCACGGGATGCGGACCTCCACGGCGGCGCGGCCGCCCTCTGTGGTGAGTGTTCCTTGCTCGATTATGCGGTCGGCAATCATCGAGACCTCCTTGTCTGTGCCTGGCGCTGAAGTGCGGCCGTTAGCCACTTCTTCATTATTTATTCATTCTATTGTCTGATTTAGACATAAGTAAAGGGGTGCTGAGATCGTGGACAAGCTTCCGTGCGCCGCGGACCGCAAGCGCCACGGCAGTCAGCGTGGGGTTGCACGCCGTGGACGTGGGGATGACACCATTGCCGGCCACGAAGAGGCCGGGGACGTCCCAGACCTGGCTGTCAGGCGAACAGACGCTGCCGCCGTCGTCCGCTGCTCCCATCCGGGTGGTGCCCTGATAATGCAGCGAGGCTCCCGGCGGGAGGACGAACGGACGCTCGTCGAGCGGTTCGCCCACAGCCTTGCCCAGGCGGACGATCTCCTGCTTGGCCCGCTCCAGCACGTCCCGGTCCCGCTCGGTCAGGCGGTAGTGGAGGCGCATGGACGGCATCCCGTAGGCATCCAGGGAGGTGTCGTCGAAGGCCACCCGGTCCTCCCTCTGAAGGTCCTTGGCACAGAACAGCCCCAGCCCCACAATCGAGCCCGGCACCACGGGATCGTCCTCAGCCACCGGGACCGGCGAGGCGTCCAGCTGCATGATCTGCCCGTGGAACGGCATCTCGTCCGTGTAGGGAACCCAGGCAACACCGCTTTGCTCACGAAGCGCACCGTTTGCCGCCTCAAGCCCGCTGTCTGCCGGTACGTCCCGCAGCCTGCTGGCGAACACCACCTGCGACTGGTCATTAAGGTAGCGCCCCAACGCGGCGGGCCTGATTCCGGAAGCCCACAGCAGTTGCGGGGTGCGGAGCGCATCCGCGCCAACCACCACATATCGGGCGGCTACGCTGTGGGTTTCGCCGGTGCGCCGGCTCCTGACCTCGACGCCCACAGCCCGGCCGCCCTCAACCAGCACGCGGGTCACCAGCGACTCATCAAAGAGCTCGAAGTTGGGATTCTCGCGGGTTACGTCGCCCAGGACGACGTCGGCGCCGGACCACACGAGGCGCCCGTCCTGGCGCCGATGGACAGCGAGCGGCATGGGCTGGACCCGGAACGCCGCGTCGCGGCCATTGTCCACGGCGTCGGCGAGGCGCCCCAGGACAATGTCCGAGAACGGCGCGCCGTCGAAGGCGTGAGCGGTGACGCCAAGCAGGCGCTCGGCGTCGTCCAGCAGGCCATCCAGGTCCGGAAGGAAACTAATGCGCTCCCCGGCGCCCGGACGGGGGCACGCCGCCGTCCAGTGCGCGGCCATGCCGCCCACATTGCTCGACATGGCTGCGACGGGCAGCCCGTCCTCTCCCGGGAAGGCGAAGCCGTCCTGGAGGAGGAAGGTCCCCGGGCGGGCGAGCCGGTCACCGCTCTTAACGGCACCGGGCGAGTTCACTGTCTTGGCGCCCGCACCCGGCCCTTCGGAGGCGCGCTGCGCGAGGCTGAGCCGGTTCGGGTCCTCGATGTTTTTCACGTGGGCGCCGGGCGGGTTGCTGACCGTCGGTCCCACTTCGAACATGGCGATCGTGGCGCCCGGCGCTTCCTCGCTGAGGATCCGAGCGTATGCCGACGCCGTCGGACCACTCCCGACGATGGCGACGTCGACCGATTCGGGGTACCGGTGGTGGCTCACCGCCCTGCCACCAGTTCCTGGATGTACCGGACCGATTTCGCCGAGTCAATGGTGGGGTAATACTCCAGTCCGATCGGTCCGGAGTATCCGCTGGTGCGCAGGTCGGCCAGCCGGGCAACCCAGTCGATGGATCCGGAGCCCGGCTCGCCCCGGCCCGGAGTGTCGGCGATCTGGACGTAGCGGATCAGGTCACCCGCATTTGCGAGCTCGGCGGCCACGTTCTCGCCCTCCACGGTGGAGTGGTACAGATCGTAGAGGACGCCGAAGTTCGGCGAATCGACACCCCGCGCGATGTAGACGGCCTCGGACGTGCGGTCCAGCAGGGCACCGGGGTGGTCCACCCGGACGTTGACGGGCTCAAGGATCAGTGTGATGCCGGACCCCTCGATGTGGGCCACGCCGCGGGTGAAGATCTCGATCAGCTCGTCGAGCTGGTCCTGCCGCTTGCGTCCGCCGAATCCGGTGCCGCTTCCCACAACCATGCGGGGGCAGCCGAGCTGCTGCGCCACTTTGACGCCCGCGTCCAGGCCCTCATAGAACGGCTCGTGGTTGCGCGGCGGGATCATGAACTGCATGCGGGGCTCCGCAAGCTGGGCGGTGAGCTGGACGCCCGTTTCCTCCAGGGCGGCCTTGAGCGCCGGAATGTCCTTGCCCGTGGGGCCCCACATCTCTACAGCGTTAAAGCCTGCGGCCGCGGCGGCACGGACTCGATCTGCGGCACTTTCGCCCGCTTCGGCGAACAAAAGGTCGATATTCGGCGAAAGTTGGAACATGGCTGTCTCCTGGTAAGTAGAAAAAGGGTTTTAGAGCATGGGGGTGAGCATGCGGATGGCCGCTTCGGGACCACCCGGGATGGTCGCGTTGTGTTGCCGGTAGTCGTCGGCGATGAGGTATTCGAAGGCTTCCCTGACCCGTTTTTGGGTGTAGGAGATCTCCGCGAAGCGCTCGAACGCCGCGCGGTTGTCAGTCATTGTGGGCTCAGCCCTTCAGGCCGCCGGAAAAGCCCTGGATGAACCTTTTCTGCGCGAACAGGAACAGCACCAGAATGGGGATCATGGACACGATCACAATCGCGAAGATGGAGTTCCATTCCGAGACCAGGGACCCGATGTAGTAATACATGGCCACGGGCAGGGTCTGGTTGGCGGAGCCGCCGAGGAAGATCAGCGACGTGAAGAAGTCATTCCACACGATGAGCCCGGCGAAGATCGTGACTGTCCCTGTGGCGGGAGCCATCATGGGCAGTACCACCTTCGAGAAGATCTGCGATCTGCTGGCGCCATCGATGGTGGCCGCTTCCTCATAGTCGGTACCCAACCCGCGGAAGAAGTTGGAGTAAAGGAAGATCGACAGCGGCAGGAGCATACCGGTGTACAGGATAATCAGGCCCCACGCCGAGCCGGTGAGGCCCAGGGACCGTGCACCCATGTACAGCGGCACCGCGCCGAGCTGGCCGGGGAGAATGATCGCAATCAGGAAGAGGTAGTACGTGGCCTTACTCCAGCGGCGGGTGCTGCGGGAGATGACGTAGCCGGTGATCGAACCGAGGGCGATCAGTCCGACAATGCTTCCGGCGGTGATGATGATGCTGTTCACAAGGCCCATGACCACGTTGGAATTGCCCTGGGCCGTCAGGACGGCCACGAAGTTGCTGAAGTCAGGGTTCTTCGGCAGCGCCAGGGGCGAGGTGGTGTACATCTCGCTATCCGGCTTCAAGGCGGTGGTCACCAGGAAATAGAACGGGGCGAGGAAGGTCAGCGCCAAGGCCCAGAGGCCAATTTCGCGGAGCAGGGTCAGCTTGGTGTAACGGAACATTGTCAGTCCTCGGGGTTCGATCGCGTCAGCCGTTGCTGGATCACGGCGAAGAACAGGATGATGGCGGCGAGCACCAGGGCCAGGGCGGCACCGCCGCCGAAGTTGCCGAGCGCAAATGCCTGCTTGTAGACCTGGGTGGCCAGGGTTTCGGTGGCGCCGGCGGGTCCGCCGTTGGTCAGGGCCATGATGGGATCGAAGACCCGGAGCCCCTGGACGATTCCCAGCGTGGTGGCAATCGCGATGGCGGGGCGGATGGCCGGCAACGTGACGTTCTGGAAGCGCTGCCACAAGTTGGCGCCGTCGATCGCGGCCGCCTCTTCGACCTCCACCGGGACGCTGGCAAGTCCGGCCATGAAGATCACCATGGCAAAGCCGGTGGATCCCCAGACGAGCACGATCAGGACCGTCCAGATGGCCCACTGCGGGTCCGCCAGCCATGGCTTGGCGAGGTCGCCGGCGCCGATCGAGGTGAGGAACACGTTGATGGGGCCGTCGAAGTCGAAGATGTACTTCCAGACGTATGCAGTGGCCAGCGGGCTGAGCACCACGGGCATAAAGAAGAGGGTGCGGAGGACGTACCGCGTCTTCAGCATCCGGTTGAGGCCGAGGGCGATGATGAGCCCGCCGACATTGCCGAGGAAGACCGATCCAAAGGCGAGGAACAGCGTGTTTGTCAGTGCTCCGAGCTTGGTGGGGTCCTTGAAGATGGCTTCGAAGTTCTGCCAGCCCACAATCTTGAACGAGCCAATGCCTGTCCAGTTCGTAAATGCGAAGAAGCCGCCGATACCCGTTGCCACGTAGTGGATGGCGATGACCAGGACAATCCCGGGCAGCGCCCACCACCAGTGACCCAACTGCAGGCCGGTGCTCCGGGGACGGGTCTTTTCGCCCGTCCCCGGAGCACGCCTGCCTCGCAGGGGTGCTTTAGCTGCTTCGCTTTTCGGTTGCATCGTCGCAGTCATGGTAATCCTTGCTTGTCCCTTTGAGTCGTCAGAACTCTGGTGGTCTGAAACTGTCACTGTCCCCAGGCTGTGTCCATGGCCTGCAGCACCTGATCGGCAGTCTTCTGTCCGGTGATGAGGCCCTGCACGCCGGTGGCGAGAGCGTCGTACACGGCGGAGTTGGGCCACTGGCTGTTCGGCAGCGGGCCGTACTTTCCGCCCTTGATGAGATCGCCGACATTCTTGTAGGCGCTGGCGTCGAAGTCATAGCTGTCCAGGCCGGTGACCGGAAGGGCGCCATCGATTTCCGCGAAGGCCTTGGTCTGCTCAGGCTCCGCCGCCCAGTCAAGGAACGCCTGGGCCGCATCCTTGTTCTTGGACGCTGCATTGATCGAAAATGCGTAGTTAGCGCTGGCATAAACGAAAGCCTTATCCGAGCTCTTCTCTGCCGGGAGCGCACGCACATCAAAATCAGAGTCGGCAGCCGCGGTCTTCAGCTGCTTCCAGCTGGGACCCGGGATAAAGCCGGCAACGGATGTTCCGCTGGCAAGGCCCTTGGTAATGGCATCGAACCCGGCACCTGCCGCGCCCTTCTGGAAGCAGCCCGCATCGTTGAGTTTGGTGACGGCCTCCAGCGATGCCTTCCAGCCATCAGACCCAGCGAAGGTGGTCTCCTTGGCGGCACGCTTTTCGTTCCACTTCGGGTCCTCCGCGTAGACGCGGGACGCAGCCAGGGACATCGCCATCAGGCCGGTGTTTGGAGCTGCGGAGCCCGCCAGTGCAATGAACGACTTGCCGGAGGACGCGAGCGACCGGCACTGGTCCTCAAGGGAGGCGAAGTCTGACGGGAAATCGGAAATGCCGGCGGCTTTGGCGGCTGTTTCATTGGCGACCATACCGACCACCGTGATTTCGGGGGCCTGTCCGTACACCTTGCCGTCTGTCCCGAACAGGGCTTCGCTGCCCTCGGGCACGAGCGCCTTGGCAGCCCCGTCCAGCGCCTCGAGGAATCCTGCCTGCACGAGGGGCAGGATGCTGCGGCCGGTGCCGGAACCCGGGGAGGTCACCACCACGTCGGACGCGTTTCCGGCCTGGAGCTGGGTCCGCAGCGTCTGGTCGTAGGAGTCGTTGGGCTGCGGGTTGAACGTGATCTTCACGTCCGGGTGGGTTTTCATGTACTTCTCGCCCAGTGTCTGGAACGGGCTCTCGATGGTGTTGGAGGTGGCAAAGCTGAGGGAAAATTCCTGGGCGCCGCCTGCGGCGGTGTTGCTCCCGGTGGAACCGGAACATCCGGTGAGGATGAGGGCTGCGGCTGTGGGGAGGGCGAGGGCGCCGACCTTCAGGCCCGAAAAGCGACTGTGCTGTGTCATGTCCAGCCTTTCTGACTTCGTTGTCGAAAAATTTCCGGGAGCCGTGACCCCGGTCACTCATCAGTATGCAGGAGATGTGCCGAAAAAGCACATAAGTATTCCCGATACCGGACATAAGTCTGAAGATGGATTGCAGAAGGCCGCAACGTGGACCCAGCAGGGGAAGTCCGTGCCACCCACCCCCGATTAGCATCAAAAATAATGATGATCTCCCCTGTCCACATTGATGGCCCTGATACGCTTGGCGTACTGAATCCCTTCCCGAAGGATCGCTCCGCCGTGACGAATTCCGCTCTTCTTTCCCGGCTTGACCTGAATCTGCTCATCTCGCTGGATGCCCTTATTACGGAGCGCAGCGTTACGAGGGCGGCCGAGCGGCTCCACCTTAGCCAGCCCGCCCTCAGCGCCGCCCTGTCGCGGCTCCGATCGCACTTCGGCGACCCCATCCTTGCCCGCCGCGGCAATGCCTACGAGCTCACGCCCTTCGCACTCCGCCTGGCGGAGCACACCACCACCGCGCTTGAGGCGGCCCGCCGCGTCTTCGAAAGCCAGGCAACATGGGAGCCGGCGGAGTCCGAACGTGAGTTCTCCATTTACGGGTCGGATTACGGCTTCACCACCATCGGCCGGGTCGCCTCGGAACTCGCCGCGGAGCGTGCCCCCGGCGTCCGGTTCAGGTTCATGCTCCACAATCCGATGGTGGTGGAGGACGCCGCCAACCGCCTTCGCTCGGTGGACGGTATGGTGCTGCCGCACGGATTCCTCACCGGGCTCCCCTACCTGGACCTCTGGCGGGACGGCTGGGTGGCCGTCGTCTCCTCATCCAACGAGGCCGTCGGAGAGCAGATCACCATGGAAAACGTCGCCGAACTTCCGTGGGTCATGTCTTACCAGTCGCGGTCGGCCTTTACCTCCGCGGAACGCCAGATCCAGCAGCTGGGCATTGAGCCCCGGGTCGAGGTGGTGGTGGAGAGCTTCCTTTCCCTCCCCCACTTCGTCATTGGAACCCAGCGGATTGGACTTATCCAGGCGGCGCTGGCGCCCTTCGCCCTTCAACTGGGAGGCATAAGGGTTCTGCCGCTGCCTTTTGATGCCACACCGCTGGTCAACGCGCTTTGGTGGCATCCGGTGCACAACCGGGATTCGGAACATGAGTGGATGCGCGGCCTCTTTGAAGAAGCCGCCGGGATTGTGGCGGCGTCCGCAGCAAAGAACGCGACTTAAGGCCGTGATGCCCGGCTGGATGACCAGCCGGGCATTCCCGTTCACATGACCGCGTACTACCGGAGCAGGCTGCCCGTCATGCTGACATAACGGATGCCCGCATGCTGCGGCGGATGAGGTCATGCTGCTTCCGGACCAGCAGCAGTGGATCCACCTCGCCGAGCTCGGCGAACGCGTGGCCCTCCCACTCGCTGGACCAATAGCCGCGGTAACCGCCTTCAACGAACACGCGCACCAGCTCCGGATAGTCAATGGCGGGCTCGTTGCCCTGCTCGTCAATGTCGTAGAACTTTGCGTGGACGTGCATGATCTGCGGCATGATGTCCGCCCATTCCGTCGGACTGACGTGGCCGTGCATGTTAAAGGCCAGGTGGGCGAAGGAGCCAAGGCGTGCAGGATCAAAGTCGCGTCCACGGAGGTAGCCAATGAACTCCTCCTGCCGCGCCCGCATGGGCGAGTCAGTGGCCCAGATGGCTTGCAGCCGCTGGATGGCGTCGTCGTCGAGACCGGCACGGCGGACAGCCCGCAGGAGCGTGGGGGACATGCTGTGCATGGTGGAGGAGAAGTCCGCCACGAAACCCAGCAGCGGTGAGTCGAGGTCGGCGTAGACATCGCGGACTTTCATGATCTCCGGCGAGTTGGGCCCCAGCGGCGCATGGATCTCATAAGCAAGCTTGAGCTCAAGGTCCTCAGCGAGGGGCAGCAGCCTGCGGAGCAGCTCAGGCTTGGCGCTCTGGATGCGTACGAGGGGGAACCCCAGCTTCTTGGCGCCTCGGAACAGCGTCTCTGTGAACTCGTATTCCTCATCAGGGGTCATGTCCCGGTCGCGACGGCGTCCCATGTCCAGGTTGGCGCCGAAGGAACTGGCCACGAAGCCGTGCTTGTCGAAGGCAGCCTGCCATGAGCGGGCAAAGTCGTCCGTCACGTGGGGGTAGGTCGGCAAAACCTGGGATGCCACGATCTCAATCCCGGGACCGATCCCGAGTTCGGCCACCCGGTTGAGCAGGCCGTCGAAGTCGTACCAGCCTGCCCGGAATTCGGCACTGGCCGAATAGAGGGTGAGCCCCAGCGAGAACGGATCGTCCTCGGCCTTCGGCGGAGCCGGCATGACGGCTGCCGTCGTGAGTTGCGGAGCCGGCACGTTCCGGTCGGTGGCCGTCAGCTCCATCGACTGGTTCACGAAGTTCGGGACGTACATCCCGGGACCGCCGTCCTGGCCCGGGGCAATCTGCATGTAGGGGAGGCGCAGCTCTCCGGTCAGCTGGATCTGGAGCTGCTCGCCCAGGGAGACAGGGTTGTCTCTCCGGGCTATCAGCAGCGGGTGGTCCTGGAGGTACCAGAGTGTCGCGCTTTGCTCCGGAAGGTCAGGCAGCGCGTACCGCACTCCGCCGAGCTCCAGGGACAGGTTCCCGGCGGGAACCTCCTGGCCATCCACGGTGAGCCGGAGACTGGTGACCGAGGAAAGCCAGAGGCTGCGGTACCACGGCAGTGTCAGTGCCAGCGCGAAACCTTCAGGATGGGTGCGCAGGCTTGAATCGTCAATGAGTCCGTTTGGCATGGTTCTCTCTTTTGCTGGTGGAGAGGTGGGTGGGTGTGGGGCGGGTCAGGCTAGCTCGCCGGCGATGCGGCGGATAAGGGCATGTTGGCGCCGCACCTGTTCGATGGCGCGCCACGGGGTGCGTTCGCCTTCGTATTCGCTGGAGAGGTAGCCGGTGTAGCCGGCGTCCTTGAGGCTTTGGAGCACGGGCCGCCACGGGATCTGCTGGTCTTCGAGCTGTTCGTTGATGTCATGGAACTTCGCCTGGATAAACACCACATACTGGGCGATGCCAGCGAAATCGGCCGGATCGACACCGATGCCGTCGAGGAACGCGGGCCGGTTTTCCCGGGACTCCCCCTCCCGCAACGGAATCGGGCGGTCCTGGAAGATCCCGGTATCGATGAGCAGGCCGAAGTTCTTGGTGCCCGTCCGTTCAATGAGGCCGATGTAATCCTCGACCACGGGATGTTTGATGGGCGTCGGCGAATGGATCTCAGGGCAGATAATGACGCCCAGCTCGTGCGCAAGGTCAAGGGAGCGTTCCACCGATTCCGTCCAAATCGGGTCGGGGACCAAATCGCTGGACACAACGCCAATCTTGGGACGCACAAAGCCGAAGCCGAGCCGGTGGGCCAGCCTGAGGTCACGCTGCAAGGCGTCCGCACCTTCGGCAGCGGTCATGGCCCGTCCCGGGTGCAGCCGGGTGTCGATCCAGGAACCGTAGTTGGTGGGTTCCAGTGAATACTTCTCCAGGAGCCGGAACCAGGTGTCCGTCCAGGCTGTGGACGGCTCAGGGTAGCCGGGAATATGTCCTTCGCCGAGGATTTCGACGCCGGTTGCGCCTGCATCAGCGACGGCGGCGAGCGCCGTCTCCAGGTCCATGACGGTTCCGTAGTCGCCCATAAAGCTATAGAGGGAGACGCCGTAGCGGAACGTGCCCTCGCCGCCTTCGGGCCCCAGCGTCACCTTGCGGCTGGCGCGGTACACGGTGGGCTGGTGCTCGATGGGAATGTAGGACATCCGCAGGTGCAGCTCGATGGTTATCTCATGGACGCCCTGCGGCAGGCCGCCGTCGAGGGGGACGGTGACAACCGCGGCTTCCTCCAGGGGCCACCGGAGGCCTTCACTCTGCCAGAGCTGCTGCAGCGTGCAGGTCTGCCCGCCGAAGGTCCAGAGCGGAACGTCCCGGCCGACGTCGACGATGCTGCCCACGCGGACCGCGATTCCGTCAATCAGGGAGGCGGCCATGCCCCTGTAGGACGGCATGCGGACATGGAATTGGAAGCCGGTCACGCGCCCACCCTCGGTGACGTTCCGGAATCCGACGGACTGGATGAGGTCTCTTTCGAGAAGCATCATTGCTCACTCTCTGTAGGTGCCTATTTAGCGTAACAGCATTCCGTCACTTTCACACCTAAGTTTGTTGAGATTCAACTAAACTGTCAGCCGGGCAGGACGGCCGACCAGCCGCCGTCGACCATCAGGTTGGCGCCCGTCACGTACGATGCTTCGTCCGAGGCCAGAAACAGGGCGCATTTGGCGACTTCCTCCGCGGTGCCGATCCGGCCCAGGGGAATACTTCCGGCGATGGTCCTCATGGGGTGTCCCGGGGCCAGGAGGTTGCCTTCGGTGGCCGCCGTGCGGATCATTCCGGGACTGACGGCATTGACCCGCAGCCCGTGCGGAGCCCCTTCGGCCGCGAGCTGCTTGGTCATGGCCAGCACGGCTCCCTTGGTGGCAGTGTGGGCCAACCTCCCGTTGGTCATGGAACCGGTGACTCCGGCCGTGGACCCCACAAGGACGATGGCCGGGTTCGGGGCCTGGATCAGGTGCGGCCAGAAGTACTTCACCGGCAGGAACACCACGTCCATTTCATGTTCAACGTTCCATTTCCAGTCGGCGAAGGTCAGCTGCTCCACCGGGGCGAACCGCGTGACCGCAGCATTGGCATACAGAATATGGACCTGACCGTGGGTTGCGGCCACAGCCTGCGCCCAGGACTCGACGGCGGCCTCGTCCGTGAGGTCCACCCGCTGGCTGCTCATCCGGCCACCCGCCGCGGTGACCTGGGCAACCGTGGCTTCGGCGCCGTCGTCGTCCATGTCGCAGCCCACCACCACGGCTCCCGCTTCGGCAAAGGCCAGCGCCGCGGCCCTGCCTTGGCCGCTGGCCGTTC
This sequence comes from Arthrobacter sp. BE255, assembly GCF_031457335.1. Lineage (NCBI taxonomy): Bacteria > Bacillati > Actinomycetota > Actinomycetes > Micrococcales > Micrococcaceae > Arthrobacter > Arthrobacter sp. BE255. Next base: position 426,436 of record NZ_JAVDWK010000002.1, read on the forward strand.
CGGTAATGACCGCGGTCTTGCCGGCGAGGCGCTGACTGGAAACGCGCATGAGGGGTCCTTCCGAAGGTACGTTTCATCGACTTTCGCAGGAAAAATCCGGAAGGGAAACGGCGCTTTGGCACTAGGTGGTATCCGCCGCATGGATAGTCAGAGGAGGGTCGCGGCGTATCTGCCAGACAAATGCCAGATATCAGTAAATGCCTCTTCACCAAATACATGAGCTGGTTCACAGTGGTTACAGGACCTGCAGCAGACCGAAGCAGCCAGCAACCAGAAGGAATTCAACGTGGAAACTCCCCTCTCCCATCTTGCCCACCTCGAGATCACCACTCCCGACGTCGAAGCGTCGGCACGGTTCTACGAGGAAAAGTTCGGCATGCGCATCATCGACCGCGTGGACGGCAACGTCTACCTGCGCTGCTGGGGCGACTACTACCGCTACAGCCTGGTCATCACCGAAGGACCCGAGGCGTCCCTGGGCCGGATGGCCTGGCGGACCAACAACCAGGCCGCTCTCGAAGCCGCGGCGCAGCGCGTCGAAGCAACCGGCGTCCAGGGCACCTGGACCCCCGGCGGCCACGGCTACGGCAAGGCCTACGAATTCACCGGACCCTACGGCCACCGGATGCGCCTGTTTTATGACGTGGAGAAGTTCGTTGCCGAGCCCGGCTTCGAGTCCACCTACCCCGACCGCCCCGAGCGCCGCAGCAGCCACGCCGCAGCACCTCGCTTCCTGGACCACGTCACTGTGGCCTGCTCGGACGTCCGCGGCTTCGCAAAGTGGTACAACGAGGCCCTGGGCTTCCGCGTCATGGCATTCGTTGACCTGGACGAAGCACCCATCACCGTCTTCTCCGTGCTGACCACCAACGAAAAGTCCCACGACCTGGGCGTTGTCCTGGACACCTCCAGCCGCGCCGGCCGCGTCAACCACATTGCCTTCTGGGTGGACGCCACCGAGGACCTGCTCCGCACCGCGGACGTCATGATGGAAAACGGCACCCCCATGGAATACGGACCCTCCATCCACGGCGTGGGCGAACAGAACTTCCTGTACTTCCGCGATCCGTCAGGCCTGCGCGTCGAGCTCAACTCCGGCGGCTACCGCAACTACGTCCCGGACTGGGAAGCCAACACCTGGAAGCCGTCCGAGGGCTCCAACAACTTCTACAAGAACGGCGCCATGCCGCACTCCATGACCGAATCCTTCCCGCCGGCCGAAGGTTTCACCGCCACCGAAGAAGGAGCTTCCCCCGAGATGAAGGAAGCGCTCCTGAACCCGTACGCCAAGCAGGGACGGGGCTAAGAGGAATATGCCTGAAACGACATATTCCCTGATCCGGTTCCAGGAAGCCGGTGACGGCAAGGCCCGCGCCGGCCTTCTGGTCGGCGAGCGGGTCCTGCCCCTGGACGGGGACATCAACTCCTTGATCGAGCACTGGGACACCACCGAAAGCCAGCTGGACAGCCTCGCCGCCTCCGCCGCCGGGGAAACCGGCCTGGCACTGGCCGACGTCGAGGTCCTGGCCCCCGTGGACCCGGTCCAGGTCCTGCAGACCGGCGCCAACTACCGCAAGCACGTCATCGACCTGGCGGCCGCGCACCGCGAACCGGGCGAGGACGAGGACGAAGTCCGCGCCAAGACCGCCGCCATGATGGACAAGCGGGCTGGCCAGGGCACGCCGTACTTCTTTATCGGACTCCCGACGGCGGTCGCTTCCGCCACGGACGATCTCACCCTGCCTGCCTACTCCACATCCCATGACTGGGAACTGGAACTGGCAGCCGTCATTGGCAAGACCGCGTTCCGGGTCACCCCGGAGGAGGCACTGGACTACGTCTTCGGCTACACCATGGTCAACGACATCACCACTCGCGAATACGTCTTCCGCAAGGACATGCCGGCCATCGGCTCGGACTGGTACCGCGCCAAGAACGCCCCGGGCTTCCTGCCCACCGGTCCGCTGCTGGTGCCCGCCAAGTTCTTCGGCGACCCGCAGGACGTGCAGGTCACTCTGAAGCTCAACGGCAAGGCCATGCAGGACGAGTCCACCCAGGACATGATCTTCGGTGTGGCCAAGCTGGTCAGCGAAGCCTCGCAGATCATGCCGTTGCGCCCCGGCGACCTGGTCCTCACCGGAAGCCCCGCCGGCAACGGCCAGCACTGGGGCCGGCTGCTCCAGGACGGCGACGTCATGGAAGGAACTATCACAGGACTGGGCACCCAGCTCATCCACTGCAAGGACGAGGTCCAGTCGTGACCACCCAGGACACGCGCACCACCGGCACCGGGGAATCAACCGATTCCCCGGTGATCCGGCGTGAGGACCCGCTCGGCAGCATCCGCGCCATGGCAGCAGAGCACAACAACTGGGGCCGCTGGGGCGCCAACGACGTCCTGGGAACCCTGAACTTCATCGACGCCGCCAAACGCATCGAGGCCGCAGCCCTCGTCAGAACGGGTGAGGCGTTCTCGCTCTCCCAGCCGTTCGACACCAACGGCCCGCAAAAGGGCTGGCGCCGGCGCACCAACCCCGTCCACACCATGACCGACACCGGTGTGGACGCCGAACGCGGCAACCAGGGCTTCCCGCACGGCTTCGGCGGCGCTGACGACGTGATTGCCATGCCGCTGCAGTGCTCCACCCAGTGGGACGGCCTGGGCCACATCTTCGACCAGGGCAAGGCCTGGAACGGCCGGGCAGCCGGCGACGTCGTCACCTCCGAAGGCGACCTGGTCACCGGCATCGAAACCGCAGCGGCCAAGATCGCCACCCGCGGCGTCCTGCTCGACGTTGGCCGCGCGCTCGGCCCGGAACTCGGCCGGACCGACGGCGAGCTGCCGGACGGCTTCGCCATCACGCCGAAACACCTCGAGCGCACCATCGAACTGCAGGGACCCAGCTCCACGGTGGGCCGTGGCGACATCGTCGTGATCCGCACCGGGCAGCACACCAGGGTTCGCCGCGACGGCTGGGGGGATTACGCCGGCGGCTCAGCCCCGGGACTGTCCTTCAGCACGGCCCCGTGGCTGCACGAGAGCGAAATCGCCGGGATCGCCACCGACACGTGGGGTTTTGAGGTCCGTCCCAACGAGTTCGACGGCGCCTTCCAGCCCCTCCACCAGATCGCCATCCCCAACCTGGGGCTGTTCCTCGGTGAAATGTGGGACCCCGACGGCCTGGCGGAAGCGTGCGCAGCGGACGGCAGATACGACTTCCTCCTCACCGCAGCACCGCTCCCCATCACCGGCGCCGTCGGATCACCGGTCAACCCGATCGCCCTCCGGTAGCTTTCAGTTAGCAGCAACAAACACCCACCAGCAGTAACGCCGTCAACACAAAGGAGTCAGCGATGGCAGCAGTACAGAACGTCGGAATCGTCGGAGCGGGAGCCGCGGGACTGACCGCAGCCATCCTCCTGGCCGACGCCGGAATCAACGTGGAAGTCCTGGAGAAGGCCGCCGAACCACAGACCCTCGGATCAGGAATCACCCTGCAGGGAAACGCCCTGCGGGTCCTCCGCCAGCTGGGCGTCTGGGAGCAGATCGAGGCGAAGGGCTACCCGTTCAGCACCCTCGGCCTGCGCGCCCCGGACCCCGCCGGGACCGTCATCGCGGTGCTTGAAGACATGCGCACCGGCGGCGAGGACCTCCCCGCCACCCTGGGCATGTACCGCCCGGACCTCACCGCCATCCTCCGCGAACGCGCCGAGCAGGCCGGTGCCCGCATCAGCTACGGCAAAACGGTCACAGGGATAACGGACGACGGCGAATCCGTCACCGTCAGCACCGCCGACGGCGCCACCGCACGCTACGACCTCCTGATCGGCGCCGACGGCCTGCACTCGGCCGTCCGCAAGGCCATCCGCATCGACGTCGAGCCCCAGTCCACCGGCATGGGCATCTGGCGCGCCTTCGTTGAGCGGCCCGCGGACGTGGTCCGCACCGACCTGACGTACGGCGGCCCCTGCTTCATCGCCGGCTACTGCCCCACCGGCCCGGACACCATCTACGCGTACCTGGTGGAAAGGGCCCAGGAGCGCAAGCACGAGGACGGCCCCCGCATCATGACCGAACTCGCCGCAGCCTACGGCGGCCCCTGGAACGAGATCCGGGCAAACCTGGACCACAGTGCCCGCATCAACTACACGTGGTTCACCACCCACCTGGTGGACGGCCCCTGGAACCGCGGCCGGACCGTGATCATCGGCGATGCCGCGCACAGCTGCCCGCCCACGGTGGCCCAGGGTGCAGCGATGGCCCTGGAGGACGCGGCCGTCCTGGCCGAACTGCTCATCAACGGCGACCACATCACCGAGACGCTCTGGAAAGAATTCACCGACCGGCGCCTGGACCGGGCAAAAGCCGTAGTCAACGCTTCGGTCCAGCTTGGCCAGTGGATGCTCGACGGCGTCCGCGACGCCGACGTCCCCGGCCTGATGCACTCGCTGTCCACCATGGTTAAGGAACCCGCATGAGCGCCCACATCCATGACGGCACGCGTCCCACCGTTGACGTCCACGCCCACATCCTGCTCCCTGCCCTCCAGCAACTGGTCGCGGACGCCGACCCCGAAGGCTTCGGCGCCCAGCAGGCACTCGAGATCCGCCGAAACGGGCCGGCATCCATGGCAGCCTCCGGCCGGATGATCAAGGAGCGGTGGCCTCAGCTGACCGACCTGGACCGCCGGCTGGCGGACATGGATGCCCAGGGCGTGGACGTGCAGCTGGTCTCGCCGTCGCCGTCGCACTTCTACTACTTCGCCGCCGAGGAGCTGTCCCTGGAAGTGGCGAAAGCCGCCAACCAGGCGGTGCGCGAGTTCGTGGACCGCGCCCCGAACCGCCTTAACGGGCTGGGCCTGGTCCCGCTGCAGCACCCGGCCCTGATGGTGGCAGCTTTGGAGCACGCCGTCCTGGAATGCGGGCTGCTCGGCGTGGAAATCGGCTCATTTGCGGCCACTCCCAACGATCCGGAACGCAGCACCGTCGAGCTTTCAGACCCCCGCCTGGAACCGTTCTGGAGCCGGGCTGCGGAACTCGGGGCACTGGTGTTCCTGCACCCCTTCGGCTGCTCCCTGGACGAGCGGCTGGGCCGCTTCTACCTGGCCAACACCGTTTCCCAGCCGGCCGAAAACGCGGTCGCCCTTTCCCACCTAATCTTCAGCGGCGTGCTGGACCGCCACCCGGAGCTCAAGGTCCTGGCGGCCCACGGCGGCGGCTACCTGCCCACCACCATCGGACGCTCCGACCACGCCTGGAAGGTCCGGCCCGAAGCGCACGGCTGCGCCCAGCCGCCGTCCTCATACCTGAAAAAGCTCCACTTCGACTCCCTGGTCCACAGCGCGGCCGAACTGCGGGCACTCGTGGCAGCCGCCGGCCCCGAACAGGTCCTCCTGGGATCCGACTACCCGTTCGACATGGGCTCTGACCTTCCCGTGGACGAGGTCCAGGCTGCCGGACTCCCTGCCGACGACGAGGCTCAGGTTTTGGCCGGCAACGCACGCACCCTGGGCATCACCGCGGCGGCCGCCCTGACCGCCCGCCCCAACGCTTAAGGAACACTCAGATGGTCAAGATTGCACGCTGGAATTACGACGGCGGGACGCAGTCCGGCTTCGTGGACGGCGGAAACTGCTATGCCCTGCCCGCAGGGCAGACTGTCCAGAATTTGCTGGACGCCGGCCTGGCGGAGGCCCTGCGGCTGGCGGCTGAAACCGTGGGCTCATCGCCCGCCGTACCGCTGGCCGACGTGCAGCTGATCGCGCCGCTGGTTCCCGCCACGATCCGGGACTTCGTGGCCTTCGAGGAGCACGTCGAAGGCGTGCGGAAAAGCATCGACGGCGTGGCCGGCGTCGTCCCCGAATGGTACGAGGCACCCACCTTCTACTTCACTAACCCGCACACGGTGACCGGCACCGGCGAGGTGATCGGGATTCCGGCGGGCTGCACGGACCTGGACTTTGAAACGGAGGTGGCTGCCGTCGTCGGACGTGTCCCCGGAAACGACGGCCGGAACCTGACCGCAGCCGAGGCACACCGGCACATCTTCGGCTACACCGTCCTCAACGACTGGTCGGCGCGGGACCTGCAGCGCCGCGAGATGAAAGTCAGCCTGGGCCCGTGCAAGGGCAAGGACTTCGCCAACACCCTGGGCCCCTGGATTGTCACGGCCGACGAGTTCGAGGACCTGCACGACGCCGACGGGTTCCTGCCGATCTCCATGGCCGTGGAAGTAAACGGCGAGGCCATCGGGCAGGACCTGCTCTCCAACATGGGCTGGCCGTTCGCCGAACTCGTCGCCTACGCCTCGCAGGATTCCGTGGTGCGGCCGGGCGATGTCCTGGGTTCCGGCACCTGCGGCAGCGGCTGCCTGGCCGAACTATGGGGGCGCAACGGCGCCAAGACTCCCCCGCCGCTGAAGACCGGGGACGTGGTCCGGATGACGGTGGAGGGCATCGGCAGCATCGAGAACACCGTGGGTGAGCGGCGTCAGGCTGTGACGCGGGTGGCTGCACGTGTCCGTCCGCGCAACCGGGTTGCCACTGCTGCTCCTTCCGGGATCTAGCGTGATATCCCTTCAGCTGGAGGGGCGGACGGTGGTTGTCACCGGCGCGGGCCAGGGGCAGGGCGCTGCCGAGGCCCGCTTGCTGGTTGAGGCCGGGGCTCGCGTCATCGCCACGGACCTGGCATCGGAGATTCCGGCGGGGCTGGCTGCTGTTCCCCCGGCTGCGGCCAATGCGCTGGTGTACCGGCCGCTGGACGTCGCCGACGCTGAAGGCTGGGCCAAGCTCGCGCACTGGATCCAGTCCCAGGGATGGCAGGTGGACGGGCTGGTCAACAACGCCGGCATCACCCAGCGCAGCCGGCTGCTCGATGCGACGGTGGCTGACCTGCAGCGCGTTTATGAAGTGAACGTTGCCGGAGCCCTGCTGGGCATCCAGGCCCTCGCCCCGCTGATGGCCAGTGGCTCCGCCATCGTGAACGTGGGCTCTGTCGCCGGCCTCACTGCGCATTATCCGGTGGCCTACACCGCCAGCAAATGGGCGCTCCGCGGGCTGTCCCAGGTGGCTGCCATGGAAATGGGTCCGCGCGGCATTCGGGTGAACACAGTGCACCCGGGCTTTATCGAAACGCCCATGACGGCGAGCGCCAAGCCGGAGTTCAAGCAGGCAACGCTGGCCGAGACCCCGCTGGGCCGCACCGGGAGCGTGGAGGAGGTGGCCGGCGTCGTGCTTTTCCTCCTCAGCCCGTTGTCCTCCTACGTCACGGGGGCAGAGATTCCGGTGGACGGCGGCCAGTCAGGCCACGGGGCAGCCAAGTCAGTCTCCGACGCGATGCGCGGATGAGCGCCCATAACAACGCTAATTGCCGCCTACTTCGGTTGTGATGGGCACCGGGTGGGCAGTGGCCGGGAAGAGTTCATGCAGCTGGGCGCAGGCGCGCTGCACCACCGAGCGCAGCCAGACGCTGGCGGGGTCTTCCGTCTGGGACGGATGCCAGTACATCGCTTCCACCAGGGACGCTTCCGTGCCTTCGGAGAACTCCAGCACAACGATGTCCGCGCCACGCTGCGCCCGTGCGGCCAGCATTCGCGGGACCATCGCCACCAGGTCCGTTCCTTCGACAAGCAGCGGCAGGGACAGGAACCCGGCCACCACAGCCGCCACGCGGCGCTGCACGCCCCGGGACTCAAACAGTTTGTCTGCGGGGGTGCTGATTCCTTCCCCGAAATACCCGACGGCGTGCGGAACCGTTGCCAGATCGGCCAGTGTCAGGCGGGACTGCCGGAGCAGAAGATTTCCGTTGTCTGCCACGGCCACGAAGCTGTCGCGGAACAGCTGCTTGCTCGCCCCCTGCATGTGGTATCCGGTCGGACCCACGAGCAAATCAATTTTCGAATAGTCGGCCATCTGGCCCTGGATTCCGGAGCCGGCGGTGGGGACGAAGTCCACTGACACGGACGGGGCCTCTTCCCGCAGGATGCCCCGCAGCGGCCCGACGATCAGCGCTGCCGCGTAGTCCGAGGCCGCGATGATGAACTCCCGTTCGCTGGTGGCGGCATCGAAACCGGACCGGACGCGCGTGGCCCGCTGGATGTGGAGCATGGCTTCATCAACCAGCGGGACCAGGGACTGCGCGAACGGCGAGAGGTCGTAAGTCCGGCCGTTCCGTACCAGGAGCTCGTCGTCGAAATGGCGCCGGAGCCTGGCCATGGCGGCGCTCGTGGCCGGCTGGCTCAGCTGCAGCCTCTCGGCCGCCCGGGAAACGTTCTTCAGCTCCAGCAGGACCTGCAGTTGGGGCAACAGGTTCAGGTCCAGGTTCTTCATACCCGCCCTACTCCCCCGGAACCCCGTTCAGTTCAGCTCGCGTGGGCGGGTTGGCGCCGGGCCGCGAGACCGTGACGGCGGCGGCGCGGGACGCGTGCGCCAGCAGTTCAGCCAGCCCTTCGGCCGGAAGCTCGCGCAGGTCCTTCCGGTTCTGTGCACCGTCCAGGCCGCGGTCAACGATGCCGGACAAGAGCGCAGCCATGAACGAATCCCCTGCGCCGACGGTGTCCGCCACCTCGACTGTAGGTGCGGGATAGGCAGCTTCCCCGGCGGCCGTAACACCCCACGGGCCGGCCGCGCCGCGGGTCACCACCACCATCGCCGGACCCTCGTGACCGCCAAGGGACAGCCAGCGGCGGGCTGATTCCAGGGGATCGACCCCGGGATACAGCCACTCCAGGTCCTCATCGGAGGCCTTGACCACGTCCGCGAGCGAGGCGAACTTTTCCGCCTGCCGCCGCGCATAGTCCACATCGGTGATGATGCTGGGCCGGCAGTTGGGATCAAAACTGATCGTTGCAGCCGGGTGGGCGTATTCGACGGCGGCGAGCACCGCCGTCGCGCCCGGCGCCAGCATCGTGGCGATGGAGCCGGTGTGCAGCAGGGTGGTGCCCTGCAGCATAAAGGCGAGGCGGTCGGCCAGCCCGGGGAGCTCCCAGGTGAGGTCGAACGTGTAGGTGGCGGCGCCGTCGTCGTCGATCAGGGCGGTAGCCACGCTGGTGGGCAGGTCGTCCGGGCCCTGCGGCAGCATCACCGAACTGGCACGAAGGTGCGCCGCCACGGAATCCCCGTAGGCGTCGCGGCCGTAGCGGCCGATGAACTGCACCGGATGGTCCAGGCGTGCCAGCCCCACCGCGACATTGAGGGGGCTGCCGCCCACGTGGGCTTCGATTCCGGAGGCGCGCTGGACAACGTCAACAAGGCCCTCGCCGATAACAGTGAGCATGCTCATACTCTGCCAGAGAAGCGGGCGCCGGACACCCGCAACTCTTAACGCTTGACGCGGGGATGTGATGGCCCTTACAGTCATTCTACGAGCATCGGACGTCCTACATCCGATAAACACCCTGGAATGGCGAGGCATCTCATGAACACAACCCTTAAGAACCTGCCGCTGGCTACTGACGCCAGCCGCCGCGGCTTCCTCAAACTGACGGGCGCGCTGGGCGCGGCCGCGGCTTTCACCACCTCCCTTGCTGCCTGCGGAGCCCCCGCCACCACCACCGCCGGCGCCACGTCCAACACGGCCCCGGTGAACAAGGACCTCATCATTGAGGCGGGCATCTCCTACGCCCTCTCCACCGGGTTCGACCCCATCTCCTCCTCCGGCGCCACCCCGCTGGCCGCCAACCTGCACATTTACGAGGGCCTGGTGGAACTGCACCCCGCCACCCGCGAGCCCTACAACGCCCTCGCCGCGGCCGACCCCAAGATGGTCAACGGCACCACCTACCAGGTGGCCCTCCGGGAAGGCGCCGTCTTCCACGACGGCACCCCCGTCACTGCAGAAGACGTGGTCTTCTCCTTCACCCGCGTGCTGGATCCGGCCAACAAGTCGCTCTTCTCCCAGTTCATCCCCTTCATCCAGGAGGTCAAGGCGCTGGACGCCAAGACCGTGGAGTTCACCCTCAAGTACGCGTTCCCCGGCTTCGCCGCACGCATCTCCGTGGTCAAGGTGGTGCCCAAGGCACTGGCCAACTTCCCGCTGGGCTCCGAGCAGCTGAAGGCGTTCGACGCCAAGCCTGTGGGCACCGGCCCCTACAAGCTGGTCTCCGCCGTCAAGGACGACAAGATCGTGTTCGAGGCCAACCCGGCCTACAACGGCCCGATGCCCGCCCTGGCCAAGGGCATGACCTGGCTGCTGCTCTCCGACGCCGCCGCCCGCGTCACCGCCATGCAGTCCGGCCGCGTCCAGGCCATCGAGGACGTCCCCTACCTGGACATCGACGGCCTGAAGTCCAAGGCCACCGTGGAGTCCGTCCAGTCCTTCGGCCTGCTGTTCCTCATGTTCAACTGCGCCAAGGCTCCGTTCGACAACAAGCTGGTCCGCCAGGCGCTGCACTACGGCCTGGACAAGGAATCCATCATCAAAAAGGCGCTGTTCGGCAACGCCAAGGCGGCCAGCTCCTACTTCCAGGAAGGCCACCCGGACTACGTCAAGGCCAAGAACGTCTACGGCTACGACGCCAAGAAGGCCGAGGAACTCCTCAAGGAAGCCGGCGTCACCAGCCTCGAATTCGAACTCCTCACCACGGACACCGCCTGGGTCAAGGACGTGGCTCCGCTGATGCTCGAATCCTGGAACAAGATCCCCGGCGTCAAGGTCACCCTGAAGAACCTGCAGTCCGGCGCCTTGTACACGGACCGCGTGGGTAAGGGTGACTACACGGTGGTCGCTGCCCCGGGTGACCCGTCCGTCTTCGGCAACGACGCCGACCTGCTCCTGAGCTGGTTCTACGCTGGCGACACGTGGATGAAGGGGCGCGCCTACTGGGCCTCCACACCTGAGCGCGCCAAGCTGGTTGATCTGATGGCCAAGGCCGGCCAGTCCGCCAAGGACGAGGCCAAGAAGCTGACCGGCGAGATCGTGGACCTGGTGTCCGAGGAGCTGCCGCTCTACCCGGTCTTCCACCGCCAGCTCCCCAGCGCCTGGGACTCCAAAAAGCTCAGCGGTTTCAAGCCGCTGCCCACCACCGGGGTTTCCTTCGTTGGCGTCGGCCGCACGGCCTGACGCGCACCCCTGCGTTGTGAGGCCTGCTCTACGCCCCTAATCCCCCGGGGAGCACGCAGAGCAGGCCCCGCAACATCTTGAACTGCAGCACCCCCAACAAACCGGAGATTACATTGGTCACGATATTGCGCCTCCTGGGCCGCAGGCTCGCAGCACTGCCCCTGATGGTCCTGGGCATCACGCTGCTGGTCTTCCTGGTCCTGCAGGCCGCCCCGGGCGACCAGGCCAGCAGCGCCCTGGGCGACGGCGCCAGCGAGGAAGCCAAGGAACAGTACCGGCAGGACAACGGCCTGAACGATCCGCTGTTCCTGCAGTACTTCCGCTTCCTGGGCAAGCTGCTCCAGCTGGACCTCGGCGTCACCACTCCCCCGGCGAAGTCGGTGGCCAGCATGATCGGCACCGCGTTTCCGCTGACCCTGCAGCTGACGTTCCTGGGTGTGCTGATCGCCGTCGTCCTGTCACTGGCCTTCGGCATCCTGGGCGCCCTGTACCGGGACAAGTGGCAGGACCAGGTGGTGCGGGTGTTCTCGATCGCCGCGGTCGCCACGCCGTCGTTCTGGCTGGGCATCCTGCTGATCCAGTGGTTCGCCCTCGGCTCCAGCCCGCTGTTCCCTTCCGGGGGAATCGCGACGCCGGAATCGGGCTTTGGCGGCTGGCTCAACTCGATGGCGCTTCCGGCCCTCGCGCTTGGCATCCCGGTCTCGGCCTCGCTCATCCGGGTGGTCCGCACCTCGATGGTGGAGGAGCTGGACCGGGACTACGTCCGCACGGCCGTCGGCAACGGTGTGCCCTACCGCGAGGTGGTGTCCAAGAACGTGCTCCGGAACGCGCTGGTGACTCCGGTGACCGTGCTGGGACTGCGGATCGGCTACCTGCTGGGCGGCGCCGTCGTCATTGAAATGATCTTTGCGCTGCCCGGCATGGGCCAGCTGATCCTCAACGGCATCACCAACCTGGACGTGAACCTGGTGCAGGGCGTGGTCCTGGTCATCTCGGTCACCTTCGTCCTGGTCAACATCGCCGTTGACCTCCTGTACCTGCTCATCAACCCCCGAATCAGGACGGTCTGACCCATGCGCAGCAAACTTGCTGAACGCCTGAGCGCCCCGGGAATCCGTTTCAAGGCCCTGCCCTGGAGTTCCCGCCTGGCACTCGTTTTCCTTACGGTGATCGCCGTTGCCGCCATCTTCGCGCCGGTCATCGCCCCGCACGATCCGCTGGAATCCTTCATTCCGGCCACCCCGCCGGGCGGCGAACACTTCTTCGGCACCGACCGGCTGGGCCGGGACATCTTCTCCAGGCTGCTCTACGGGTCCCAGTCCTCGCTGCTGATCGGCCTCGGCGCCGTGGGCCTGGCCGTCGTGGTCGGAGCCCTGCTGGGATCCCTCGCCGCCACGTCCAGCAAAGCCGTGAACGAACTGATCATGCGCCTGATGGACATCCTGATGGCGTTCCCCGGCATCGCCCTGGCAGCCGTCCTGCTGGCTGCTTTCGGCAACACCGTGCCCACCATCATCGTGGCCATCGCCGTCATCTACACCCCGCAGCTGGCCCGCGTGGTCCGCGCCAACGTGCTCTCCCAGTACGGCGAGGACTACGTCCGGGCGGAACGGGTGATCGGCGCCGGCCGCTTCTATATCCTGCTCAAGCACATCGTCCGCAACACCGCCGCCCCCGTGCTGGTGTTCGCCACCGTGATGGTGGCCGACGCAATCATCCTCGAGGCGTCGCTGTCCTTCCTCGGCGCCGGCGTGCAGGACCCCGCCCCGTCCTGGGGCAACGTCATCTCCTACGGCCGCAACCTGGTCCTTTCCGGTGGCTGGTGGGCCACCACGTTCGCCGGCCTCACCATCCTGCTCACCGTGCTGGCACTGAACATCCTGGCCGAAGGCCTCACCGATGCCATGGTCAACCCGAAGCTGCGCCGGGCGCCGGCAGTGAAGGACGACGACGGTTCCTCCGCCGCTGTCCCCGCCACCGCCGTCGACACCGAGATCGGAACGTCCGTGGCGCAGGGTTCCGTGGTGGAACAGCACGAGCTCGACGGCGTCCGCGCCGCCTCGGGTGATGCGGCCCCGTTCGCCGGCGGTGCCGGAGGTTCCGGTGCCGAAGGTGCCGGCATCCTCCACGACCCGCGCACGGCCCTCGCCAACCCGCACGCCCTGCTGGACCAGGAGCTGAAGCTGCTCGCCGCCGTCGAAGCCGGCCGCGCCGACCGGCTCCCGCAGGTGCCGGCCACCGCCCGCACCGTCCTGGAAGTCCGGAACCTGTCCATCCGCTTCCCGGGCCGCTTCGGCGACACCGCGATCGTGGACAACGTCTCCTTCACGGTCCGCGAAGGCGAAACCATGGGACTGGTAGGCGAATCCGGCTGCGGCAAGTCCATCACCTCGCTGGCCATCATGGGCCTCCTGCCCAAGACCGCCCAGGTCACCGGCTCCATCAAGTTCGACGGCAAGGAACTGCTGGACCCGGCAACGGGCAACAGCAGCGCCAAGGCCTACCAGGGGCTCCGCGGCGAACAGATCGCCATGGTCTACCAGGACGCGCTCAGCTCGCTGAACCCGTCCATGAAGATCAAGGACCAGATGCTGCAGCTCACCCGCCGCGGCGGCCGCAAGACCCCCACCGAACTGCTGGAAATGGTGAAGCTGGATCCCGTCCGCACCCTGGCGAGCTACCCGCACGAGCTCTCCGGCGGCCAGCGCCAGCGCGTCCTGATCGCCATGGCCCTGTCCCGCTCACCCAGGATCGTAGTGGCCGACGAGCCCACCACCGCCCTCGACGTCACCGTCCAGAAACAGGTGGTGGACCTGCTGAACGAACTGCGCGGGCAGCTCGGCTTCGCCATGGTCTTCGTCAGCCACGACCTCGCCCTGGTGGCATCGCTCGCGCACCGCATCACCGTGATGTACGCCGGCCAGGTGGTGGAATCCGCCCAGGCATCCGAGCTGTTGCAGAACCCGAGGCACGAATACACCCGCGGCCTGCTGGGTGCTGTGCTCTCCATCGAGGCCGACGCCGTCCGCCTGCACCAGATCCCCGGGACCGTGCCCGCACCGCAGGACTTCGCCGCGGGCGACCGCTTCGCGGCGCGGTCACTGCGGTCCGACGCCGACCCCAACCAGCAACTGGTCCTCACGTCCGTCAGCGGCGATGCCGACCACTACTGGGCCAGCCACCTGAAGGAGGACGCACAGTGAGCGTTTCCACCGGCAAGCCGGTCATCGAACTGAAGGACGTCAAGGTCCATCACCGGGCACGGACGGGCAGCCTTTTCCGCCCGAACATCGTCAAGGCCGTCAACGGCGTGGACTTCACCATCAGCCGCGGCGAGACCGTGGGCATCGTGGGCGAGTCCGGCTGCGGCAAGTCAACGCTGGCCTCCGTGCTGGTGGGCCTGCAGGCCCCGACCTCCGGCGAAGTGCTGTTCCACGGCAAGCCAGCCATCAAGCGGAACGCGGCCATGCGCAAGGAATTCGGCCGCGCCGTCTCGGTGGTGTTCCAGGACCCGGCCACCGCGCTGAACCCGCGGATGACCATCCAGGACATCCTCACGGATCCGCTCCAGGTCCACGGCATCGGCACCGCGGCCAGCCGCGCAGCCAAGGTCAAGGAACTGCTGGCGCTCGTAGGCCTGCCGCACTCGGCCGCGGGAGTCACGCCGTCGCAGGTTTCCGGCGGGCAGCGCCAGCGCGTGGCCATCGCCCGGGCACTGGCGCTGGACCCGGACATCATCGTGGCGGACGAGCCGACGTCGGCCCTGGACGTCTCCGTCCGGGCGCAGGTGCTGAACCTGCTGTCCGACCTGAAGACCCAGCTCAACCTGGGCATGGTGTTCATCTCGCACGACATCCAGACCGTCCGCTACGTGTCAGACCGCATCTGCGTGATGTATTTCGGCGAAATCGTGGAGGAAGGCGCTGCCGCGCAGGTGTTCGATTCCCCCCGCAACGACTACACCAAGAAGCTCCTCGGCGCAGCGCCCAGCCTGCTCCACACCTAAATTTCCCTTTTTATCCCCCGCTTTCACCCACCCTCTCATTGGAGTTTTTCCGTGTCTTCCCAGTTCCAGGGCGTTATCCCGCCGGTCGTCACCCCACGCCACGCTGACGGCAGCATCGACACCGCGTCGCTGCAGAACCTCACCAAACACCTGCTCGACGGCGGCGTGTCCGGACTTTTCGTCCTGGGCTCCTCCGCCGAGGTCCCCTACATGACCAACGCCGAGCGTGAGCTGGTGGTCTCGACGATCGCCGAGGCCAACGCGTCTGCCGGTGCCGGCGCGGTGCCGCTGATCGTGGGCGCCAACGAGCAGACCACCAACCGTGTGATCGAGGAAGCCAAGAAGGTCATCGACCTCGGCGCCGACGCCATTGTGGTCACCTCCATGTACTACGCCATCGGCAACGCCGAGGAGACCGAAACGCATTTCCGCGCCATCCAAGCCGCGGTCAGCAAGCCGATCTTCGCCTACGACGTCCCGGTCCGCACCCACTTCAAGCTCCCCACCGACCTGCTGGTCCGGCTCGGCCGCGACGGCGTGATCGCCGGTGTCAAGGACTCCTCCGGCGACGACGTGTCCTTCCGCCAGCTGCTCCTGGCGGCCCGCGGCATCCCCAACTTCGACATCTTCACCGGCCACGAAGTGGTGGTGGACGGCGCCCTCCTCGGCGGCGCCCAGGGCGTTGTGCCCGGCCTCGGCAACGTGGACCCGCGCGGCTACCGGAACCTGTTCGATGCCGCACGGGCCGGCGACTGGGCTGCCGCTTCCTGCGAGCAGGATCGCCTGGCCGACCTGTTCGAGATCGTCTACACCCCCAACGGTCGCGTCTCCGGCGGTGCGGCCGGCCTCGGCGCCTTCAAGACCGCCCTGCAGATCATGGGCGTCATCGAGTCCAACACCATGAGCGTGCCCATGCCTGCACTGAACGAAGACGAGACAACGGCGATCAAGGTCATCCTCGAACGCAACGCGCTGGTCTAGTTCGTGTCGGGGCCGGGTCGGGCTCGGCAGCAGCGTTCCGCCGGCGCTTAGACACCTCCCGCCATGCCGCTCCGGTCGCTGGGCGACCTCCGCACCATTCTGGTCGGCGATGCGCGCCTACCCGGAACACTGCTGCCGCACCCTAGGCGACCGTCTCACCGAAGCGCAGGGGGTTTCGTTTTGCGTAGGCCCGCATCGCCGACCAGAGCCTTATGGACGTCGCTCAGCGACGGGAATATGGCGGCGGGAGGTGTCTAAGGGCCGGCAAAATGGAGCCCTCGGCGCGCCGCAACCACAGGAAACTATGTAAGGACAGAAATGCAGTACGCGATTGGCGTTGATTTGGGGGGCACCAAGACTGCTGCCGGGGTTGTCTCTGGGGATGGCGAGGTGCTGTTTTCGGAGACCATTCCTACGTTGAACCGCGACGGCGGCGCGGCGATTCTGGATGCTACTGCGGCGCTGGTCTCGGGGCTGATTCGGCGGGCTGCTGCCGCCGGGATCGCCGTAGAGCACGTCGGTGTTGGTTCTGCCGGGGTTATAGATGCCTCGCGCGGGGTGGTGGTTTCCGCGACCGACGCGATCCGCGGCTGGGCCGGGACTGAACTGACTGCCGGGCTGGCCTCGCGGCTGGGGGTGCCGCCGTCGGCCGTGATGGCTGTGAACGACGTCCACGCCCATGCGCTCGGCGAGGCCCGGGCCGGTGCCGCTGCCGGAACGGCGAGTTCGCTGCTGGTGGCCGTCGGCACCGGCGTCGGAGGCAGTTTTGTCCTGCAGGGGCGCCCGGTCCTGGGCCACCGCTACGCGGGCGGGCACGTGGGCCACTTCGCCTCCCCGTACGCGTTCGACGGCGGCGCCCCGCTCCCCTGCGTCTGCGGCGGTTCCGGCCATGTGGAAGCCATCGCGTCCGGTCCGGCCGTGCGCGAGGCGTACCTTCGCTTCGGCGGGCAGGCCCCGGCGGCTGACGCCCGCACGGTCTTCACCCTCGCTTCAAACGGCGATGACGCGGCTGTCAGGGCGGTCGGCGTCGCAGCTGCCGCCGCCGGGCAGGCCGTGGGCGGACTCGCCAACGTCCTCGACCCCGAGGTGCTGGTGGTCTCCGGCGGCCTGTCCGACGCCGGTGCGTCGTGGTGGGAGCCGATGGAACGGGCGCTGCGCGCCGAACTGCTCCCCTCACTCGCCGATCTTCCTGTGCTTCCTGCCGCTCTCGGCAACGCCGCCGCCCTGGTAGGCGCCGCAAGCCTCGTCCTCTCCACCGCCCCTATCCTCCAGAGGAACTGACCGTGATCCTGACCCCGCAAGCCCTTGAATCCCTCCGCGGCCGGCTAATTGTGTCCTGCCAGGCATACCCGGGCGAACCGATGCGGGACCCGCGCACCACGGGCCAGGTGGCGGCCTCGGCAGTCATCGGCGGGGCAGCGGCGGTCCGCGTCCAGGGGCTGTCCGACGTGCAGTCCACGCGCACCGCCGTCGAGGTCCCCGTGATCGGGCTGTGGAAGGACGGGCACGACGGCGTCTTCATCACGCCCACACTCCGGCACGCCCTGGCCGTGGCCAACGCCGGCGCCCACGTGGTGGCCCTGGACGGCACCCGCCGGGACCGCCCCGACGGACTCACCCTGGCCCAGACCGTGGCCGGCATCCACGCCGACTCACACGCCCTGGTGATGGCCGACTGCGGCTCGTTCGAGGACGCCGTTGCAGCCGTCGACGCCGGCGCGGACCTGATCGGCACCACCCTGGCCGGCTACTCAGGCGAGCGCCCCAAGACATCAGGTCCGGACTTCGCACTGCTGGAAGAAATCGCTGCGGCGGGGTTCGGTGTGCCGCTGATTGCAGAGGGCCGCATCCACACTCCCGCGCAGGCCCGCCAGGCGCTCGACACCGGAGCGTTCGCCGTCGTCGTGGGCACCGCCATCACCCATCCGGCCACCATCACGGGCTGGTTTGCGGCGGCGCTGGAGTCCTGACCGGCGGTCGGGCCGGTTCCACGCAGTGCCGATGCACCCTGGTTTCGCGGCCGTCGCCCCGTCATTCAATCCAGGCAACCTCTCAGTTGGCGCGACAAAACCAGTGGATGGGAGTCCTTCTGCTTCTACTCCCGTGGTTTTTATCTGCACGTGACTACGGGATCAGCGGGGAGACCGTCTACCAGTATCTGCGCCACGCGAAGCTGGGGTGAAGCACTCCCCTGCCGGCCCGCCCGTAATGCCGGAGTCCAAGCGGCGATTACTGGCGGAACGTGGGTTATCGGTGTTCAAAATTCGTGGGGGCCTGAAAGAGGCCGTCTCCTACCTTCCGATGAGGGATCGATCAGCCGGCGTCGGGACTGCCTGCGGTCTGCGGCCAGAGCAGCTGGTCAATGATCCGAGCAATGGAGGGCTCTAGCCCCTTGTACATAGAAGCCGATACGGGTCATGGCAAAGCCGCGAGAGGGTGGGTAAGGCGACTCTAAGGTATTTGTCAGGTGAAGAAGGGAATGTGGCGCGTCCCTAAAAGCGCATAGGGACTATCCCGCTTGGGAGCACGTGTGTGGCGCAGCCGTCAGGATCTGACAACCCGCGCGGGTTCCCTCCGGCCAATTGGTACGTCCCAGTGCCAAAATTCCGGTTGTTTTTGCGGTGGCACCGAAGGTTACGGCGCGACGATAAGTTCCACGCCCTTCCCTCTGCAGAGTGTGGCTAAGTAGTCGTTGTCTTCGTCAGTCACTAGTGTGCTGATTTCGTCGAGGCGGCAGAGGGTGACAAAATCGGTCAGTCCTATCTTCGTACCGTCCATAGGTACTACCACTCGATGTGCTTGACCAAGCAAGCTCCGCTTCAGATCGGCTTCGCCCAAATCAGCGACGCTGAACTGGTCCCCGGCAATGCCGGTTACTCCGATGAACGCGAGATTGACTGTGAACTGCCGTGCAGCTTGGAGGGCTACTGGCCCAACGAGACTGTCTGCAATGGGACGCAATTGGCCACCCAGAAGGGTGTGGTGAATCGTTCCGATGTTAGCCAGTACGCGCGCCACGGGCACTGAGTTTGTCAATACATTAAGACTTCTGCCAAAGCGACCGCCCTCAGCCTCCGCTGCGAGGGCTTCAGCGATGCCCAAGGTCGTCGTACCCGAGTCGAGGAAGATGGAGTCGTTTTCCTTGATCAGGGCCAGGCATGCCTGGCTGATGCGGGCTTTGCCGTCGGCGTTGGCATTTCGCCTCGTGTCGATCTGTGTCTCATAAAGAGGCTTTGCTGCCAGCGCTCCACCATGCGTCCGCCGGAGCTTGCGCTGTTCATCCAGGCTGGAAATGTCCTTGCGGATTGTCGGCTGCGTGACATTCAGTTCTTCCGCGAGCTCCGTAACTGTAACGCGTCCGCGGGCATTCACCATCTCCAGGATGTGCGCGCGTCGCTCCTCGGCGAATTCAGGAGAGCGGCTTCCGGTTGCAGTCTTCATTTTGGCTCCTAGCGTGTTCGGACGGCCATGACCCGAGCCAGTCAGCATGGCCAATCTTTCGATACAACTCGTTTGCTTTCCTTTTACGCTAGCACGGCAGGATGGCGAGAGTTCGCAACTTCTGTCGCCGATAATGACGAATCTGACATCACCGCGCCGGACTTATCGGACCGTCCATCCCCCGTCGACGACAAGGGTGTGCCCCGTGATCAGAGAAGCGTCAGGGGATGCCAGAAAAGCTACTGCGGCTGCGACCTCGTGGGGCGTGCCAACTCGATGAAGAGCCGCAATCCGCTCGAGAGTGTCTGCACGGAAAGCCTCATCTGCGAGAGCCCCGGAGGTTCCGTCAGTTTCGATAAAAGTGGGTGCCACGGCATTAACGCGAATCCCCATCTTCCCCCATTCGATTGCATGGCATTTAGTCATATGGATCAACGCGGCCTTGCTAATGCAGTACGAGGACTCCCCTGGGAGTGCCACCACGCCCGCCTGGGAAGCGACGTTCACTATCGATCCAGTCCCAGATCTGGCCATGTGCTTCGCGGCGTGCTGAGAGATGAAGAAGGCTGACTTCACATTGAGCTCCCACACCGAAGCAAAATCCTCTTCGCTTACGACGAGGGCATCGCCAAGAATACTTCCGCCTGCGTTATTGATGAGAACGTCCACGCGGCCGAAGTCAGCCACGACCTGGTCGACAGACTGCCGGCAGCCAGCAAGATCAGTGACATCCATCCGGACCGGCAACGCCCGGCGCCCTAGTGCGGTGATTTCCTGAACCACCCCAGAGGCCCCGCTGACATCCCGAACCCCGAGTGCCACGTCGGCCCCAGCCTTTGCAAGCTCAAGGGCGATCGCCCGGCCAATCCCCCTCGATGCCGCCGTTACAACTGCCACCTGTCCTGAAAGCCCTGCGCCCATCGCTATTTCTCCTCTTGATTTTTGAATTGTTTCGGAAACTTTCGATTTCCCGCTGATTATCCGCCGAAGCCCTTGACAGGATCGGTCCATTGGGTACTAGACTGCCATATATCGCTACTAAACGTAAGTGAACGAGTCAAAGCGGAAAAGCTCGGATGATCAAACCGAGATTGATGCTTCACAGCAAAGACGGGTTCCCCGGCTGGAAAGCCGCCACACCTGCCTGCAGGAACTCCACAAGGGTCGCCACAGTCCGGTCCCGTCAGTTCACAAGTCATCCTTTGCAATTTTCACCTCAGAGACGAGGAACTCCATGAACACCACCCGCACATCATCTTCTGTCCGCACGTCCCGCGCGCTTGTTTTCGCCAGCTTCGGCGCCGCAGCGCTCATGCTCACCGGGTGCGGCGCCAATGCACTGGGTCCTGCACAGGAATCGGCGACCTCAGATTCCACCGCAGGACCGTCGAAGGGCACGATCGGCGTCATTCTTCCGGAGACCGCAACGTCCGCCCGGTGGGAGGCTTTCGACAAGCCGCTTCTCGCCGCCGCCCTCAAGAAGCAGGGGTACGAGTCCAACATCCAAAATGCCCAGGGTGACGTACAGAAATTTTCGAGCCTGGCGGATGGAATGATCGCCACTCAGGTCAAGGCGCTCATCATTGCCTCTCCCAACGCGGAAGTAGGTGCCACCGTGGAGCAGAAGGCGCAGGCGGCAGGGATCCCGACCATCGACTACGACCGGCTCAATACCGGCGGAAGCGCTGACTATTATGTCTCGTTCGACAACGTGGAGGTTGGCCGGTTGCAGGGCACGGCACTCGCTGCGGCGTTGAAGGACAAGCCGGGTGCGGAGGTTATCCAAATCGAGGGCGCCCCGGACGAGAACAATTCCATTCTGTTCCATAAGGGCCAGATGGAAGTTCTGGAGCCGCTTTACTCTTCGGGAAAGCTCAAACTTGTGCGCGACCAGTTCACTCCCGGCTGGGACAACCAGCTCGGCGGAACTCAATTTGAACAGATTCTTACGTCAAACGGCGGCAAGGTTGACGGGGTCATCGCCGCAAACGATGGAATGGCCGGGGCCGTAATAACCGTCCTGAAGAAGAACGGCCTTAACGGCGTGGTCCCAGTGACCGGCCAGGACGCAACACTCGCCGGCCTTCAATCGATTCTGCGTGGGGATCAGACCATGACGGTCTTCAAGGCCATCAAACTCGAGGCCGAGGCAGCCGCCAAGCTCGCGGCAGCAGTAGCGTCTAAGGACACCGGCGCGGCTGATTCCCTGGCCACACAGACCACCACCGACCCGAAGTCGGGACGACAGATCAAGTCAGTGCTGCTGAAGCCGCAGGTCGTTGACAAATCCAACGTCAAGGATGTCGTAGAGCAGGGCTACCTGACCGCCGAGCAGCTGTGTTCTTCCGATCTGGTCGAAGCCTGCAAGATCGCTGGGATCAGCAAATGAGTCAGGATCTATTGTCACTGCAGGGGGTAAACAAAGCGTTCGGCCCGGTCCATGTACTTCACGACGTCAATTTCTCCGTCCGTCCCGGCGAAGTTGTGGCTCTGGTCGGCGACAACGGCGCTGGCAAATCAACCATGGTCAAATGCATTGCCGGAATCTACCCGATTGACTCGGGAACAATCCGATTCAACGGCGAGGAAGTGCACCTGACCGAACCGAAGGCCGCCTCACAACTCGGCATTGAAGTCGTTTACCAGGACCTGGCACTGGCGGACAACCTGGACATCGTGCAGAACATGTACCTTGGCCGGGAACGCGGTTCGAAGTGGTTCATGAACGAAGTAGCAATGGAGGAAGAAGCGCGGAAAACGCTCGCCTCCCTATCCGTTCGCACCATCACCTCCGTTAGGCTGCCCGTCCAGGCCTTGTCAGGCGGTCAGCGCCAGACGGTCGCCATTGCTAAATCCGTCTTGTGGGACTCGAAAGTCATCCTTCTTGACGAGCCCACAGCTGCCCTCGGTGTGGCTCAGACCCGCCAGGTCCTCGACCTTGTCCGTCGGCTGGCCGAGCAGGGCTTAGGGGTTGTGCTGATCAGCCACAACCTTGGCGACGTCTTTGAAGTCGCTGACCGAATTGCAGTGGTCTATCTGGGCCGACTGGTGGCCCAGCTAGCTGCAAAAGACGTCACCCAGAACCAAGTCGTCGAACTAATCACGTCCGGGCGATCGGGCGATCTGGGGCTGCCAAAGCCCGAAACGGCTGCCATTTCAGGCCTCTAGAGGAGATTTTCCCCATGTCCAAAACAAGTTTGACCTCACCGACTCTGCATTCACAGTCGGACTTCGGCAGCGATACTTTGAAAAAGTCGACGACCCAAGCAGTTCGTGATTATGGCTCGCGCCTGCGTTCCGGTGAGCTGGGATCGTTGCCGGCTCTGGCGGGCATAGCCGTTCTTATCGTCATTTTCGCCTCCACGTCACCGGTATTTCTCTCCGTGACCAACATGGCCAATTTACTGTCTCAGGGATCCGGACGAATGCTCATCGCGATGGGTCTGGTGTTCGTCCTCCTGATCGGCGAGATTGACGTCTCTGCAGGCGCGGCTTCCGGAGTAACAGCAGCCGTTTTGGCTCTGCATTTCGTCAACGACGGCAACCTTCTTGGCGCTATGGGCCAGCCGGTATTCATCATCTTCATTGCCGTAAATATCCTGGGCATCGCGCTGGCACTCTGGATGCGCATATGGGCCGCGGCAGTCATCAGCGTCATTCCTGTCGTCATCGCCGTGCTGGGCTTCGAAGCCAACCCCTGGATCGAAATGCTCCTGGCTGTGACAGTTGGCACAACGATCGGTACGCTGACCGGCTTCATGGTGGCCAAAGTACGCATCCCTTCGTTCGTTATTACCTTGGCCCTGTTCCTTACTTGGCAGGGCGTAATCCTAAAGCTGATCGGCGATGGCGGGGTCCTGGGCATAAACACCTCCCCGACCCTGAACGCTGTTGCCAACGGCAATCTTTCAACGCTGAACAGTTGGCTGCTTTATGCGGTTTCCGTGGGAGGTTTTGCTGCGGTGACGGTAGGAAAACACCTGACCCGCGCCCGTCGCGGGCTGGTTACCCAGCCTATTGTGGTCGTCATCGCCAAGGTCGTCGCTGCCGTTGTCCTGGGGGCCATTGCGACCACCCTCCTCACCGCTAACCGTTCCCAGAACCCTTCCGTCATTATCGCCGGAGTCCCTTACGTGGTGCCGATCGTACTTGCCCTGCTTGTAGCCGGAACTTACGTTCTCGGTAGGACCAGATACGGCCGCCACGTCTATGCTGTCGGCGGCAACAACGAAGCAGCCCGCCGCGCAGGGATCGACGTCACCAAGGTCCGTGCCAGCGTCTTCATCATTTCTTCCTCGCTGGCCGCAGTTGGGGCAATCATTTATTCGTCAAAGGTGGGTTCTGTCGATCCCAGCGCTGGAGGCCTTAACACACTGTTGTTCGCGGTAGGAGCTGCTGTCATCGGCGGCACCTCTCTATTCGGTGGCCGTGGAAAGCTCTCGAACGCCGTGATCGGCGGACTGGTTCTTGCCATCGTGGAAAATGGCCTGGGTCTGCTCAACCAGCCAGCCGCCATCGTCTCGATTGTCACCGGCCTTGTACTGGCCCTCGCTGCCACCGTGGACGCGCTATCGCGGCGTCGATCCACCCTTACATAGGGACTGGAGGTTTAACCGTGGCCTTTATCACCCTCAGCTGCAACGCCGTGCTCTTCGACTGCGATGGCGTGCTCGTTGACTCTACCTCCGCTGGAGAGAACGCCTGGCGTCAATGGGCTCAGGACCACAACTTAAATGAAGACGACGTGCTGCAAGGCATCCACGGTCGCAGATCCGCCGAAACGGTTGACAAGCACCTGCCGAAGAACGCCAGGAAACATGGTCTGGACAGAATCGAAGAAATCGAACTTCAGGCCGCGGACACCACCACGCCCGTGCCGGGGGCAGTGCAGGCTCTCCAGTCGATGGCTGAAAACTGGGCGATCGTCACCTCCGCTACGCCTGCACTTTTCGGAGCCCGACTTACTGCCGCAGGACTACGGCGCCCTGCTGTCGTCGTGACAGGTGATGATGTCGTCAATGGAAAACCCGCCCCCGATGGATACCTTCTTGCTGCAACCAAACTTGGCGCAGCAATCCACGAATGCATCGTTCTGGAGGACAGTGAAACCGGAGTCGATGCCGCTCTGGCCGCCGGCGCTTCAGTTGTCCTAGGCGTAGGGCCGGCCGCCCTAGCAACTCGCGCCCACATCGTCGTCAGGGACCTTACAGGCACGACTTGGGCCGACGGGGCGCTGCACATCGCAACACAAACCATTCTCGGCGAACACCGCTCTTTTGCTGATCGCACCTTTTGTCTGATTTCGAGGAGTTAGTCGTGCTAAAAAACATCAACCCCCTGCTATCCCCGGACCTACTCCACGCGCTGAGGTCGATGGGCCACCGCCAGGATCTGGCCATTGTCGACGCAAACTTCCCGTGCGATCCAAAAAGCCGCGTCATTCGTCTTGATGGCATTTCCGCGACAGATGCTCTGTCAGCCGTCCTCTCGGTGATGCCGCTCGAAGTCGAAGAACCCGCCACCGCCTGGCGGATGATCGCCGATTCAAAGCCAGACAAGATCCTCCCGATCTTCGAAGAATTCACTTCAATCGTCGGGCAGAATGCACCGGGAACTGCACTGACTGCTATCGAACCAAGTGAGTTCAAGGACAGGGCCAGTAACAGTTACGCCGTAGTCATCACGGGAGAACGACGCCTTTATGGCGGCGTTATCGTCCGCAAGGGAGTTATTCCGCCAGATGCCTAACACTGACAGGGCCCTTCGCGCGTCAAATCAGCTGCAAGGGGGCGCCCTCAAGGCATCCGCTGACCCCGCACCCACATCCGTCGTAAGTCCATAGGAATCCACGACGCCTTGGAGGCCTGCCAAGGATTGTCGCCCATGCGGGCCATCCGTTTCATCGCTGTTGCCTCTTCCGGCACTGCACCAGATCTACCGGACCAAAAGGGCAAGGCCCCAAGTCCACAGAAAGGACGACACAATGCTCGACAACACCCAAAAAGTCCGACTCGGCGTCATCGGCGCGGGCCGCATCGCACAGGCAGCGCATCTGCCGGCTCTCGTAAAAGCCAAAAATTTGGAACTGGTGGCCATCAGCGACCCAAGCCCCGCCCTCGCTCAGGGAGTTGCCGCGAGGTATGGAATCAAGGGATTCACCGACACAGAGGAGCTACTCAGGCACGAGCTCGACGCGGTCCTGATCGCGACCCCGGACAGGTTCCACAGGTCACTCGGTGCGCTGGCACTGAATGCAGGAAAACACGTCTTGATGGAAAAACCATTGGCTTCAACGAGCACTGAAGCGGCAGAACTCGCCGATCTCGCCCATGAAAAGGGCCTCAAACTCCAGACCGGGGCCATGAAGCGCCACGATCCAGGGATTGCCTTCGCTAGGCAGCATTTGCCTCGCATCGGCCGAATCCTCAGTCTCACCTCCTGGTACCGCGTCATGAGCGATCGGCACCCGATCGAGGCAACCCTCTTCCCGGGTGACCTCGTAGTTGATCCTGAAGTCCGCAGGGTAGAGCAGCAATTCAAGGCTGACCGCGAGCGATACCTGCTCGCCACCCATGGCGCCCATCTCTTCGACGGACTGCGCTTCTTCGGGGGGCCTTCCTCATGGGTCAGTGCCCGCGTGGGCAACGTTGGGGAGGACTACACGTGGAAAGGTGTCGCCGACCTGACAAATAGCGGCGGATTGATCTCGTTCGAAATCTCGACCACTGTGCACGGCGATTATGCCGAAGGAATGGACGTCTACGGCGAACACGGACACATCAGTATCCGGACGCACTTTCCCTTCTTCAAGCGTGCCAGTTCCGTGTCGGTCCATATCGAAGCGGACGGTACGTCCATAAGCAACCACCCGGGTGACACGGACGCCTATAAGTTGCAGGCCGAGTACTTCGCAAGAGCCATTCTCGAAAACCTGCCCACCAGCCCCGACCCCGAGGAAGGAGTGGCTGCCGTGCGCTGGATTGAGGCGGTCTCCGAGTCGTCGACCAACGACGGGGCTCAAGTAGCCCTTCAACAGAAGGTCCTGCTATGAACGCACTTCAAAAAATTGATGTCTTCGAACAGCAACTTGGCGCATTCGCAAGAATCTTCCCGCGGTCCTCAGCACACGAAGTTGCAGATGCCTTTGTCGCAAACTCGCTATTCCAGGTACAGCTGAACTTGAACGCAATTGGCTTGCCCACAATCCCACATGGCTTCGAGCTCGAGCGGACTGACCTGGGGGCTATTCGTACGGCTTTCGAAGAACGAGGCCGATCAGTGTGGGGCCTTTCGGCCACCTACAACGCCGCACACCCTGACAACATGGTCCGAAGGACATCCACCGCTCGGGCAGCACAATTTATCCGCACCATGAGCAACAGCGGAGCCGTGGCGGCAACCTTATGCACTGGCAGTCGCGATCCCGAGAACATGTGGCGCAAGCACCCCGACAATGCAAGCGAGTCGGCATGGCGGGACATGAGAGAGTCCCTTGAAGCACTGCTGTCCGCGGCGGAAGAATCGAACGTTCAATTAGCAGTGGAGCCAGAACCTGGAAATGTAGTGGCGGGCACTGCCCAAGCCATCCGCCTGATCCGTGAACTTGGTGACGATGCAAGGCATATTGGTTTTATTCTGGACCCTGCGAATCTCATATCCGAACACGAACAATCGAAGCACGAAGCCGTCCTGCGCGAAGCATTTGACCAGCTCGGAACAAAGACCATCTGCGTGCATGCCAAGGACACCGTCCCATGGACGGAAACGCTTGACGGCCTCGGCGTCGTGGATTACGAGCTTGTCCTTGACCTGCGCTCCCATCTTCCCAGGCATGTACCGCTGATTATCCAGGATGCGACAGAAGTGCAGATCCCTGAACTGTGCCACCGACTTCGCTCCATCGCAGCCACAGTCGCATGAGTAACAGGCACCAAGACTATGTTGCCGCCGCCGGCTATGAGCTAAGCAGCCCAGATGCCTCTCGGCTACTGGTTCTACTCCATGGTTTGGGCGGGGACAGAAATCAGGCACTCGGATTGATTCGAGGAGCGGCCTTGAACGATATTGCGGTCCTCGCTCCGGACGCTCGCGCCCATGGCGCGACTGCCTTGGTAGGAGAGCCATCGGACTTCACGTTCCCAGCCATGGTTGCGGACCTTCTCGCCCTGATCAGGGCAACCGGACAGGCTGAAAAGCCTACCTACATCGCCGGGATCTCAATGGGCGCGGCACTTGCCCTTCACACGGTTTACACGCACGCCCTAGATCTGCGCGGAGCCGGCTATATCCGACCTGCCTTCAGCCACGTCCCGTTTCCGGAACACCTGAAAGTAATGAAGGTGATTGCGGAAATCCTCGACCAATACGGGCAAGAGGAAGGTCTGCACCGCTTTACCGAAACAGTGGCGTATCAGACGGTGGCAGCCATATCGCCCAGCGGGGCCGCCAGCCTCCGGGACCAATTCACCAAGCCCGGTGTGCTGGAGCGATCAATCCGTTTAGCGGAGATTCCACGCAACACCGCCTTCGACAGTGCCCAAAGTCAAGAGGGCAAGGTCCTGCCCGCTTTGATAGTTGGCACTCCTGGCGATCCAGTACACCCGCTCTTGCTGGCGGAAAACTGGGCGGCACAACTCCCACACGCAAAGTTCGTTCAGGTCCCCTCCCGCGACGACGACCCTGTCGCCTACGAGAAGGGCATTCAGGCGGCTGTACTCAGCCACGTTAAGCAGGCATTCCAGCCCGACACCATTCAGTAAAACCATCACGCCCATTCCGAACAGGGTCTGGCCGTGGACAGCCGTGACCCGGGCAAGTCGAATTTTTCAAGGAGATCCATGTACACGATTGGTGCTGACCTGGGTGCAACCAAGTTGGCTATGGCTTTAGTCAGTGAAAACGGTGAAGTGATGCGGGAAACGTGGGTACCTCACCGGATCCGAACGAGCCAGGACCTACTGGCAACCTTCGAACTCGCGGCAGAGGCTCTGCTCCTGGCCCCAATGCTCAACTCCGGCGAGATCCGTGCCTTGGGAGTCTCCTGTGCAGGGTGGATCAACCCCGAACGCACGATCTTAGTGGGCAGCGCAATCCTAGGTCTCGAATCGGTACCCCTCACCGAATTGCTTTCTGTCCGATTCCCCAACGCCACCGTGGTCTTGCAGAATGATGGCGATGCGACATTGTGGGGGGAATATGTGGCCGGAGCTGCCAGTGGCGCCAAGGGTGCACTGCTGTTCACCCTCGGCTCAGGTGTTGGTGGCAGCATAATGGTCGATGGGCGACTACTGAAAGGCGCCAACGGCTTCGCTACCGAACTTGGCCACATGCCAGTTGCAGTCCCCCCAGGCTTAGAGTGCGCGTGCGGCAGCATCGGCTGTCTGGAAACAGTTGCTGGCGGGCGATCGTTGGAGCGAACAGCCTCGAATCTGCAGGCCACAGCAACCTCCCCCTGGCTCGCGGCACAGCCTCTTGGTGTTACTGCACGAGAGATGGGAGAGGCGGCGGAGATTGGCGATCAGGCGGCTGTGGACGCATTCAAAAAGGCAGCAATAGCTCTCGCAGACGCCATCGCAATGCTTATCCCTGTCGTGGACCCGGACGTTGTAGTCATAGGGGGTTCAGTGGCAGAGGGGGTCGGCCACTTAGTCCTCCCCACCGTCCGAGAACACTTGAATGAAGTCGCGTTCCTCCGCTCGCGTCGAGGCATTCCCAGCATTGTTCAGGCCGAGCTCGGTCCCAAGGCTGCCGTGATCGGCGCCGCGGACTTTGCCCGCCGTGTCCGCCGCCAAAGGATGCCACAGTGACAGATCGGAACGAAAGCTTCATCAACGGCTTCCCACTAAACCACTCCAAAGAATCTGAAATATCCATGCCGACAAAAAAGGATGACGACTGGAAGGGGCTGATCGGGCAACAGATCCAAGTTTGGAAGGACGGACGACATACAAGAACAGGACGGGTGCAAGAGGTCGCACCTGCCCTGGCCGCAGTTTGGCTCGAAACAGACGGTGTTGAAACCCGTGCTATCTACCAAGAAGCCGAGGGCTACAGCTTCCACGAATCCGGTGCACCACATGAAAATTAGCAAGCCCAGCTCGATAACAGTGGTGGCTGACGATAAGGCCTCCATGGAAACGAAATTGGAGGCTGCCGTAAGACAGCTTGTTGATTTAGCAGTTGGCCGCATAGACCAAGGCATCCTGGTAACCCGCATTCGCCACGACGCCTGCCGGGTCAGCCTCAGCCCATCAGTACCCTACGGCTATACAGAGCAACAGGACCTCAGAAACTAGCAGCACCAGGGTAAAGCTGAAGGGAATTCGAACTCACTCACTGTTCCTAAGGCCGGCGCACCTACGGCCGCACCTTTCCTTCAGCAGCGGTCTCCTGTGCACCCATGAAGGAGCGACGAAAGCAACAGCGCTTGTGGCGCCGGTGAAGACCGCTCGGAGGGTGCGACTTGCTCATCGAGCCTCCAATGATCGAACTCTCTTCGAAGTCGCCCAACTCAAGAATTGACTGACGCTGCCAATTGCTGGCAGCAGGGCACTCATAGCGCGCCCGAATCTCCCCATTACTCCAATACATTGACCGAAAAGGAGCGCACCACATGTCACACGCTGCCAACGTCCATGATGCAGAGCTACAAGATCCTGCATCCGGAGTAACTGACCAAAAAGACACCAGCGGCCGGATCATGGACGAGCTTGCTCGGGTGCTGCCGCCCGAAGCTCTGATCACTGATCCTGCGGCCATGGCGCCCTATCGACAGGACCGCGCCTTCGATCCCGATGCGGGGATGCCGATGGCTGTTGTGCTTCCCTTGACCACCGAGCACGTCAAGGAGACCATGCAGTGGGCGGCCAAACATCGGATCCCCGTGGTACCCAGAGGTGCAGGGACCGGGCTCTCCGGAGGAGCAACCGCTGTGAATAACGGCATAGTGCTGAGCACCGAGCGGATGCGCAGCATCACGGTGGACACAGTCACCCGTACTGCCGTGGTCCAGCCAGGGCTTCTCAATGCTGAAGTCAAGGCAGCAACTGCCCAGGCGGGACTGTGGTACCCGCCGGACCCCGCTTCGTACGAGATCTGCAGTATCGGCGGCAATGCCGCCACCAATGCCGGCGGACTGTGTTGCGTCAAGTATGGGGTGACGTCCGATTACATCTTGGGAATGGAAGTCGTCACCGCTGACGCCCGGGTCGTACGCCTGGGTGGACCGCGGCTAAAGGATGTTGCCGGGCTGTCCATGCTCAAGCTCTTCGTTGGCAGCGAGGGAACGCTTGGCATCATTACTGAGCTCACGCTGAGGCTCTTGCCGGCAGCACCGCCGGCACGGACGGTAGTCGGTTGGTTCGCCAGCAGCGCGGAGGCGGCAGCCGCGATCCTGGAGATCGCGTCGAGCGTCCGCCCCTCAATGCTCGAGTACATGGATGCGACGTCCATCAACGCCGTCGAAGACGTTCTTGACATGGGCCTGCACCGGCAGGCGTCCGCCCTCGTTGTAGCGCGCTCGGATGACCAAAGCCCCAGCGGCACCGAAATCACCACCATGCTCGAGGCCTTCCGCCGGCATGGCGCCTTCGAGGCCTTCGAAGCCGCAAACGAGCAGGAAGGCGAGCGTTTTGCCCACGCCCGGCGGATCGCCATCCCTTCAGTCGAACGTTTGGGCACGCTGCTGCTTGAGGACGTCGGAGTAGCTATCCCCCGGCTGGGAGAACTCATCCTCGGAGTCGAGAAAATCGCTGAAGCCCGCGATGTGGTCATCGCATTCATCGCCCACGCCGGTGACGGCAACACCCATCCGCTGATCGTTTTCAACCCGGACGACGCCGACATGAAGGAACGTGCCTACCTCGCCTACGGTGAGATCATGGACCTGGCCATAGAACTGGAAGGCACCATCACCGGCGAACACGGCGTAGGCCGACTCAAGCGGCCCTGGCTCGTTGACCAGATCGGAGAAGACCTGCTCGAGATTTCACACAACGTGAAGAGGGCCCTCGATCCGGCAGGCATCCTCAACCCCGGAGCCGTCTTTGCCGCTTCAGGCGCCGCCGGAGCCACGCAGGCAGGTCAGCCATGATGGACCGGGCAGATCGAATTAATGTCGGCGGCCTATCCGTCAATACCGCCTTGCACCGTTTCATCGCGTACGAGGCCCTGCCTGGCACGGGCATCGAAGCAACGGACTTCTGGCAAGGCTTTGACCAGATTGTGCGCGATTTAGCACCCCGGAACCGGGAATTGCGGGCCCGGCGCGACGAACTGCAGGCACAGATTGACGAATGGCACGCGCTGCACCCGTTTCCGTTCGATCGGAACGAATACCGGACCTTCCTGGAAGGAATCGGGTACATCCTTCCCGAACCGGATGACGTACAGGTGCTCACCACCGGAGTCGACAAGGAAATCGCCGTCGTAGCCGGACCCCAACTGGTTGTCCCCGTTTCAAATGCCCGGTACGCCCTCAACGCCGCCAACGCGCGCTGGGGCTCCCTTTACGATGCGCTGTATGGCACAGACGCGTTGGCGCCGGCGACGGGGGTAAAAGGCTACGACGCGGCACGCGGCAGGCTGGTGGTGTCATACGTGCGCGGCCTGCTCGACGAGTTCTTCCCGCTGACAGCCGGACGCCACGCCGATTCGGCAGGATACATCGTTCGCGACGGCATGTTGACGACGGAACTGGCAGGCGGCACCTTGAGCGGCCTGGCTCGGCCTGAACTCTTCGCTGGCTATCTTGGTGAGCCCGGCTCGCCGTCGGCGATCCTTTTACGCCACCATGGGCTACACGTCGAGATCACTATCGACCCCTCCACACCGGTCGGACAGACGGACCCGGCAGGTATCTCCGACGTCCTCCTCGAATCCGCCATCACAACGATCATCGACTTCGAGGATTCCGTTTCCGCCGTGGACGCCGATGACAAGGTCCTCTGCTACCGCAACTGGCTCGGGATCAACCGGGGCGATCTGGAAGACACGTTCGCAAAGGGCAACGAGGTGATGGTCCGCCGGCTGGCAAGCGATCGGCGTTATAACTCCCCAGATGGCGCGGGAGAAGTCACGGTGTCCGGACGGGCGCTCCTCTTCGCCCGCAACGTCGGCCACCTCATGAGTACCGACGCCGTGCTCGATGCCCAGGGAGACGAGATCGGCGAGGGGATCCTGGATGCCGTCCTCACCACCCTGACCGCACTGCCCGGCAGGGATCCCGCCAATTCCTTCCGAAACGGGTCCAAAGGTTCCATTTACATCGTCAAACCAAAAATGCACGGCCCTGACGAAGTGGCTTTCACAGTGGAACTATTCCGGCGCGTGGAGGAACTCCTCGGGCTGCCGGTGAACACGCTGAAACTGGGTCTCATGGACGAGGAGCGGCGGACCACGGTCAACCTCAAAGCCTGCATAGCGGAGGCCCGGGAACGGCTGGTCTTCATCAACACCGGGTTCCTGGACAGGTCCGGTGATGAAATACACACTTCCATGGCGGCCGGGCCCTTCGTCCGCAAGGCTGAGATGCGCAACCAAGCATGGATCTCCGCCTACGAGGATCAGAATGTCGATGTAGGCGTCGAGGTGGGGCTACGCGGCCACGGCCAGATTGGTAAAGGCATGTGGGCGATGCCGGACCTCATGTCTGCAATGCTCGAGCAAAAGGTTGCCCATCCCCTGGCCGGCGCCAGCACAGCCTGGGTACCCTCCCCCACGGCGGCAACCCTCCATGCAATCCATTACCACCGTGTTGATGTTCCCTCCCGGCAGCTGGACATCGCCAATCAGGGACGGCGGGGCACCCTTGAGGGACTGCTGACTCTGCCCATTGCGGCTAACCCCGTGTGGTCGGCGGCCGAGCGCCAGGAAGAACTGGATAACAACATGCAGTCGCTGCTCGGATACGTTGTCCGCTGGGTCGACCATGGGGTGGGGTGCTCCAAGGTTCCTGACATTCATGACGTTGCACTCATGGAGGACCGTGCCACCCTTCGCATATCGAGCCAACACATCGCCAACTGGCTCCGTCACGGAGTAGTGAGCGAGCAGGACGTGCACGAAAGCATGCGACGGATGGCCGCAGTTGTGGACCAACAGAACGAAGCTGACCCGCTTTACCGCCCCATGTCTTCCAACTACGAGGAAAGCATCGCATTCCAGTGCGCCGCAGACCTGGTGTTCCAAGGACCCACCCAGCCCAACGGATACACCGAACCTCTCCTGCACCAGAGGCGGCGCGAGGTAAAAGCGGAGCGCACCCACCTTTCTGCGCTGCCCATTTCCAACTGATCATTACCGCGTCAAGGAGAACACCAATGCAGAACTACGTTGAATCGCTCTCGGTAAGTTACTCAGCCGCCGCACGTGCTGTTTCATTGGCCCTCGAAGAAGGGGCAAAACGTGGCGTCCTGGTGGCAGCCACCGTCGTGGATCCCATGATGGGGCTTATCGCTTTCGGTCGTGCGGACGGCTCGATGCCCCACAGCGTGGAGACCAGCCGGCGAAAAGCCAATACGGCAGCATCGTCACGGAGGCCGACCGGCTGGATGCAGGGAGATTTCGCGCTTGCACTTCCGATGGGAACCAATAATCTCCTCACAAACATACGTGGCGGATTTCCCTTGGTGTTCGAAGGAAAGCACGTGGGAGGCCTTGGAATCGCGGGTGGAACTCCCGACCAAGACGCCGATGTCGGACTAGCAGTGCTGGCGTCTTTGGGCAACACATAGTCACAACCTGACCTGGTGAGAGCCTGCCAGCAGCCCGGGGGAACAAGTGGCGGGCAACGTCCAGCTGCCTTGATGAAACATACATTGGGCAAGCGCAGACAGGGCAACGGCAGTCGATACAGCGAGTGATTAGGAAGCTATGGCCGCACGGGTTCCGACGTACTGTGTGTCGATGATGTAACGGGCGAGTACACGCCAAACGGACGTCCGGCAGCCCGTCAAACACCGTCAGAATAGGGTCTAATAGCTGTTTCCCGCACGCCTCCGGCGACACTCTTAGACTCCAACCTGACAGGCGGGCCTGCCGAGACCGTTGCCGCCGCGGGCAACGCGAATTGGCAAGTGGCCGGGCGGCCGAACCTAACGCGAAGCAACGTCCTTAAGCTTGAGGCGGATGCCGTCGAAGTGGCGCTGCAGGCGTTCGGACGCCAGCGCCTTGTCCTTCTTCTCCACGGCCTCGTAGATGTCCCAGTGGACACGCGCCTGGTCCTCAAGGTTGACCGGGCCGGAGCCGAGAGCCTCATGGATCTGGCGGTAGACCTGCCAGAACACGTCCATCAGGTTGATGAGCAGCTCGTTGTTCAGCGGCGCGTAGAGCCGCCGGTGGAATTCGGCGTCATGCTCGGCCAGCGCCTCACCCTTGGCCGCGGCCGCCTCCATGGCTTCCATGGTGGTCCGCAGGTCGGCGAGGTGCTCGGCGGTCATGAGCTCGATCGCCGAACCGATGAGGCCTGATTCCAGGGCCTGCCGGACGTCGATGAGTTCCATGGCCTCCTCGCCCTTGTGCCGCAGGGACAGCCGGCCGCGGAACGTGAGTCCAGAAACCAGGGCGCTGAAGTTGTTGGGGGCCACGAACATGCCGAAGCCGTGCCGGATCTCGATCACGCCCAGTGCCTGCAGCACCTTCAGGGATTCCCGGACCGTGTTGCGGCCCACGCCCAGCTCGGCGGACAGCTCACTTTCGGTGGGCAGCGCGTCCCCCACATCCAGGCCCTGCTCCAGGATCAGCTCCATGATCCGCGTCTGCAGTGCGTTGGACCTGATCTGGGCGCTGAAACGGGCTGGCGATACTTCTCGCGATGCAAGGGCCACGTGATCTCCTCCTTGTCGCCGAGGCGACTTTCTCTTGCTACAGCTTACAGGAGATGGGATGTCCAATGTCTAGATGCCGGCAACGAATAGAAATATATCGCTCCGCGTCAGCCCAGCAGCTGCCGCACCAGTTCACGGCATTCCCTGTAGGCGGTGGCTTTGGGGTCGATCAGGTCGTAGTGGTCCCCCGGCACCTTGGTCAGCCGAACGGTCATGCCGGCAGCACCCGCGGCGGAAGCATAGGACTCAGACTGGCTCAGCGGAACGGTGGTGTCAGCGGCCCCGTGGACCACGTGGACAGGCACGTCCAGCGGGATCGCGGTCATCGGATCGGCGTACCGGAGGCGCAGCGGATATTTCGACGACGACCCGCCCAGCAGGTTGCTCACGGCACCGTTGCTGAGGTCCAGCTTTTCGGCCTCGGCCAGGTTGAGCAGCCCCGACTGGCTGACCACGCCTGCCAGCCGGACCGCGCCGGTGCCGCTGTCCCGCAGGACCTGGCGGTCGGCGTCGGGCAGTCCCAGCTGTGCCAGACGGTCGCGGCCCGCCGCCCACACGGCAAGGTGGCCGCCGGCCGAATGACCCAGGGCCACTACGCGGTCCAGGTCCAGGGAATGGTCCTCGGCGAGATCTGCCAGCTTGTCGATTCCCGCCAGGACGTCGGCGAAGGTGTTGGGCCAGCCGCCGCCGTTTCCGGCCCGGCGGTACTCCAGGTTCCAGGCGGCCATCCCGTGCGCCGCCAGGTCCTTGGCCAGTGGTTCGCCGAGCTCGGCGCCGTACTGCGAGCGCCAGTAGCCGCCGTGGATGACCACCACCACGCCCCGGCGCGCGCCGCCGTCGGGCAGTTCCGGAAGGTAAAGCTCCCCGAACTGGCTGGGAGCCTCCCCGTAGTGGTACCGGTGCCGCTTCACTGCAACTTCCTTGGGGCAGCGCCCCGCGTTCGACGCCGCATGTCAGCCATGTGCCGAGCCTACAGTGAGAAGCCCGGCATACTGCGGCAGGTCCCCTAGCTCACCGCCGGCGCCATGCGGCGACGACCGTTTCCTGATTTCGCTTCTGATCCGTTGAGGAGCCGGTCCAGCATGTCGGGTGAGGTGGTTAATTTGGACAGGGCAAGTGCCGCGCCACCGGCGGCGCCGGCTTCCGGACCGCCGCCAAGGTCTGAGGCCACCACTTCAAGGGCCGCCGACGGGGTGAGGGCGTATCGCGTGATGCTCTCGTGGAGGGGGTCAAGCAGCACTGCTCCGGCCAATGACGTTTGGCCGCCCACTACGATGCGCTGCGGGTTGAGCAGGTTGCATACGCTGGCCAGGAGGCGGCCCGCCATGGTTCCTGCTTCGGCCAGGACGTTCCGGGCAGACCTGTCCCCGGCCGCGCTGGCGGCCAGCACATCATTCATGGAGGCCGACGGGCCCAGGATGGGTGCCAGACGGCTGAGGATGGCAGGGCTCCCTGCGACGAGAACCAGGCATCCCCGGTTTCCACATCGGCAGGCCGGTCCGTTGACGTCCACAGAAGTATGGCCCAGTTCTCCAGCGCCTCCGACTGACCCACGGTAGAGCTCACCCCCAAAGAGGAACCCCGCCGCGATTCCGCTGGACAGACTGACGTACATGAGGTCGGTGATGCCCTGTCCTGCCCCCCACTTGGCTTCGGCGATCGTCTCGAGGCGGACGTTGTTGTCGATGAAGACAGGAACCCCGAGGCGGCGCCCCATTTCCTCGCGCGCGTTGATACCGTGCCATGGCTGATCCGCGAGCGCGCCGTGCACAATGCCGTCTACCGGGTTGATTTGCCCCGGCAGGCCGATGCCGACCCCCAGAAGGTGGTCCCGCTCTCCTCCGGCCTCCTTGAGTGCCCGGTCGAGGAGATAGACGGCGGCTTCCGCGCGGATGGTCCAATCGTCCTTTGCGCCGATCGGGCCATCCGCCGAAGCCACTTCCTGGCCCATCAGGTCAGTGATGCGAACGCAGATCCTGTCCAGCACCTGGCTCATCCCCCCGATCCAGCCGGCCTCCGGGCTGAAGGCAAGCTGGTCGCCGGCACGGCCGTCCACTTCGTCCCCGCCATCAGCCCGCTCGGTCAGCTCCACCAGGACACCGCGCTCCATCAGGTCACGCGTGATGGTGGTGACCGTCGTACGCGAGATGTTGGCACGCCTGGCCATCTCCGCACGATGCATGGGACCTTGGCTGGCCAGCAGATCCAAGACATGAAGGGAATTGGATTGCCGGAGATTGCGGAGGGATCCGCCGCTTCTGGAGGAGTTCACCCATTCATTATGTATGGCTTTGCCGGTGATGGAAATAGTTTGTGTAAAGACTCTTGACACACTCTTGTGATAGCGCTCACAATAAGTCGGGGATCTGTCCATGACATTACACACTTCGGCCTCACGGGGCCCGTAGCGATGAAGGTACGTCCAATGAATGCACTAAATAACGTTTCCCGCCGGAGCGTCCTTGGCGGCGCTGCCCTTTTTGCCGGTTTTGCAGCAGTCGGCGGACTGACCGCTTGCTCGGCGAGTGGGGCAGGCGGGGCGGCAAAAAAGTCCGGCGGACTGCAGATCATGGGCCTCGGCAAAGAAATCACCAAGGACGTGATCGACGCCTGGCTCAAGGAGCACCCGGATGTGCCCATCACGATCATCGAGGATGACCCCACTCGCCTCAATGCAATGCTCGCCGCCGGAACCCCGCCGGACATCGTACGCTCGCCCGGCGCCACCGCCACGGCAAACATCGCCAGCCGCGGCCTGGCCCTGAACCTGGACGACTACCTCTCGAAGTCCACGGCGCTGAAGGAATCCGATCTGGCAAAAATCAACGACGTCTGGCGCTGGGACGGGAACAAGCAGGGCAGCGGATCCCGCTACGGATTCGCCAAGGACTGGTCCCAGGACTCAATGTTCTGGT
Source organism: Arthrobacter sp. BE255 (assembly GCF_031457335.1). Lineage (NCBI taxonomy): Bacteria > Bacillati > Actinomycetota > Actinomycetes > Micrococcales > Micrococcaceae > Arthrobacter > Arthrobacter sp. BE255. Next base: position 464,661 of record NZ_JAVDWK010000002.1, read on the forward strand.
ACAACACCCAGGCCTTCACCGAGGCTGGCGTTCCGCTGCCGACCGCGGACAAGCCGTTCACCTATGACCAACTGCTCGAATTTGCCAAACCCATGACCAAGAGCAGCGGCGGGAAGGTCCAGCAGTACGGACTGTTCACCACTGCGCCTAACATCGAGACGATCTCAGCCATGGTGGCCACTTCCAACGGGCGTATCTTCAACGACGACCTCACCAAAGCCGACTTCACGAGCCCCGAAGCCAGGCAGTCACTCAAGTGGTTCCTCGACGTGGCCAACGCCAAGGTGGGCCACACCCTGACGGACCCGAACCCGGACGGCTGGGACGGTCCACCCTTTGGCAACGGGCAGGTTGCAATGTCCGCGGCAGGATACTGGTTTGGCGGTCTGGTGGGGACGAGTCCCAAGATCGTCGACGTTGCCCGTCTCGCACCGGCCCCGATGATGGGCTCGAAGCGCGTCAGCGCCACCACGGCGGCAACAGGCTATTGGATCTCCTCCAAGACGGCCATGAAGGACGAGGCCTACGCGTTCCTCGAGTGGTATTGCTGCACCGGCCCCGATGCCAAGGCGAGGGCAAAGTCCGGCTGGGGCTTGCCGTCAGTGACGTCCCTGAGGTCTGAACTGCCGCAGGCCGCGCCGTACCAGTCTGAAGGCCTGAAGGTCCAACAGAATGAGGAGCAGTACCTTGAGGTCCTCCCGTTCAGCCCCTACGCGCAGACCGTGGCCATCAGCGCCGCCATCGCGAACCTCTTCCCGCACGCCGTGAGCGGGGAGCTGTCGGCCGGCCAGTTCGCAGACCAGGCCACCACTGCCGTCAACGATCTCCTCAAGCAGGGCATGGAACTTGCCGGCAAGAAGGGCTGACGCAGGTGACCACGCAGTCGCAGGCTAGGTATTCCCGCTCCAGAAGCCGGCGGAGCACCACTGGCTTCAGGGGTTCGGGCGCTTTCTATGCCTTTGTCTCCCCGTGGCTGATCGGAACGGTACTTCTGACGCTGTTTCCGCTTGGCTACGCGCTCTGGATCAGCTTCACCAACTGGGACGGAATAGCACCGAGCCAGAACTGGATCGGCCTGAAGAACTACGGCGAGGCCTTGTCCGATCCACAAACGTGGGCAAGCCTGCAACGCACCGGGTTATTGGCCATCGTCATCGTGCCGCTGACCATCTGCGGTGGACTGGGGCTGGCCCTGTTGCTGAACGAAAAGGTCCACTTTCGGGCGGGGTTCCGCATGCTGGTGTACTTGCCGGCCATCGTGCCGCCTGTCGCAGCAACGCTGACCTGGAAGCTCCTGTTCGACCGCGACAGCGGCGCCATCAACGGCGTCCTGGCTCTCTTTGGCGCCGATGCAGTGAGCTGGCTGACGGGAAACATGGTCTTCGTCGTCCTTGTGGTGGTGATGCTCTGGGGCATCGGCGGCGGGGTTTTGATCAACCTTGCCGCACTTCAGGACGTTCCTGCCGAGCTTCACGAAGCGGCGCGGCTGGATGGCGCAAACGCGTTCATGGCATTCCGCCATGTCACGCTGCCGAGCATCTCACCGATACTGCTCTTCCAGGTCATCACCACAACCATCGGCGTCCTGCAGACCTTCGTTCCGGCACTGCTGCTGTCGCCAGCCACCGGGCCCGCTGCGATCACAGCAGTGCCGGAGGCGAACCGGGTCTTCATGATCGACGTCTACGCGCAGTACTTTGCATACTCCAGGTACGGGTACGCCTCCGCGATGCTCTGGCTGTTCTTCCTTGCCATCCTGGTCATCACCGTCCTCACGTTCAAGATCGGCGGTCGCACAGTCTTCTACGCCGTGGACCCGTCCAAAGAAGGGAAGCAGGGATGACACTCACCAGTCACCGCCCCGGAACGCAGACGCAGGCCACGCCACCGGAGGCTCCCCTAAGGCAAAGCCGGGAACGCAAAAATCTGGCGGCGCTGGTGATCCTGCTGGTCGTCTGCGCCATTCTCTTCCTTCCCGTCCTTTGGCTCGTGCTGACCTCACTGAAGCCGGCGGACCAGCTGACCTCTGATCCCATCACCTGGATCCCGAGCCCGATGCAGTTCCAGAACTTCGTCGAAGCCACAACAGTCCAGCCGTTCTGGGCGTATGCGGCCAACTCCCTGTTTCTGTCAACTGTCTCGGGCGCCCTGACCACTATCAGCTCCGCGCTCGTCGGCTATGGGTTCGCACGCCTCCACGGCAAGGGGAAGAATGTCCTGTTCGGAATCCTCGTTGCCATGATGATGACGCCCCCCATCATCACCCTCATTCCTACCTACTTGCTGTTTGCCAAGGTCGGGCTGGTCGGGACGTACTGGCCATGGGTGCTATGGGGCATGGCAGGCGTTCCCTACCTCATTTTCCTCTACCGCCAGTTCTTCGCGCAGCTTCCCCGCGAACTTGAGGAGGCCGCGATTCTTGACGGCTGTGGACGGCTGCGTATCTTCGCGCAGATCTTTCTTCCGCTGTCCAAGCCCGTCATCATCACCGCCTTCGTGCTTTCCTTCAACGGGGTCTGGGGCGACTTCATCGCTCCGAAGCTCCTGCTCAACCAGGACAACACCACCCTCGCCGTCGCCGTTACCACCGGCTACGTCAACGAGAAGGGGTTCCCGCTGAACAACCTCCTGGCTGCCGGCTCAGTCCTGTACGTCATCCCTGTGCTCATCATGTTCTTTTTCGTCCAGCGGTCCTATGTCCGCGGGTTTGCCACTTCAGGCATGAAATAGACATTCTGCCTGAATGAAAGGCCTCATCGCGTGAAAATAACAGACCTCGAAATACTCACGATCGACGACGGCGGCGCCATGATGATGGTTGTTGTGCACACCGACGAAGGAATCTTCGGCGTCGGAGAAGTCGGGCTGCGTTCGCGGCAGCTTGCCGTCCGGGGAGCCCTGGAGCACTTCAAACCGCTCCTCATCGGCAACGACCCTTTCCGCACCGAACATCTGTGGCAGGTCATGTCCAGGTCGGGGTTCTACCCCGCGGACCGTGTGCTTGCCTCGGCCATCTCGGCGGTGGACATTGCCCTGTGGGACTTGAAGGGCAAGGCGCTGGACATCCCGGTCTACGAGCTGCTCGGAGGAGCGGTCCGCGACCGGGTCAAATGCTACCGGCACATCGGTGGAGCCGACCACGCGGAACTAGTGGAAAGCGCGCGGCAGGCCTTTGAGGAGGGCTGGACCGTGGGTCGTCTCTCGGTTCCATCCGAGGGCGACCTGCTGGAACCGCGCGCCGCCACCCGCCATGCCCTGGCTGAAGTGGCGGCCGTCCGGGACGAGCTCGGCAGCGAGTTCGAGCTCATCCTTGACGTCCATACCCGGTTGGAACTTCCCGAGGCAACAACCTTGTGCCGCGAGCTGGAGGGGGCCAACATGTACTTCATCGAGGACCCCCTTCGCTGGGAAAACCCCGACATCTACCGCACGTTGCGCCAGCGCACCTCGGTACCGTTGGCGGCAGGCGAGCAGGCCGCGTCCAAATGGGAAATCCGGCCCATGATCGAACAGGACCTGATCGACTACGCGCGGTTCGATATCTGCATCGTTGGCGGCTTCACGGAGGCCAAGAAGATAGCGGGCTGGTGCGAGTCCCACCACATCCGCACGGCCACCCACAACCCGTTGGGACCCATCGCCACGGCCGCGTCCCTGCACCTGAACATGACCCTGCCTACGTTCGGCATCCAGGAGCAGTACCAGCTTCCAGGCACCCAGGCCACAGACGTGTTCCCGGTCCAGGCCACCATGGACGGGGAATGGATGCGCCGTCCCGAGGCACCCGGCCTGGGACTTGAGGTGGATCTGGAGGCCGCCCGGGCCCACCAGATGGAACCTCCTGCCATGCCCCAACTGCGGCGCCTCGACGGATCCTTCACCAACTGGTGAAAGGATCAAACATGAATTCCCGTGCAGGCGAAGAATCAACCCGTCCCCTCGTCGTTGTCACCGGCGCCGCCGGGCACGTTGGGCAGCTCACATCGCAGGCTCTCGCCGGGCGCTACCGGCTCAGGCTGATTGACCTGGACTGGCCCGCCGGAGACTCGCAGGACGCTGGGGACGGGACCGAACGCCTTGTCCTGGATCTCAGCCAACGCAGTGCCTGGGACGAGGCGCTGAGGTCCGCTTCCGCCGTCGTCCACCTGGCAGGTCATCCCTATCCCGGAATCGATGCCCGGACTGCGGTCGACAGCGGTGCCATGCTCACCGCACACCTGGCGGCTGCGGCCACCGGTTCTGGCATCAACAGAATTGTGTTCGCCAGCTCGATCCACACCCTGGGCCTTTACCACCGGGAGGCGCAGTACCCCATCAGCCCGCAGTGGCGCCCGCGTCCCTGCTGCGAATACGGCGCCGCCAAAGTCTTCTCTGAGAACCTGCTCGAAATCCTGACGGAACGGTCGCCCGTCTCCGTTGCCTGCCTGCGGCTTGGCCTGACAGGATTTCCCGCTGACACCGCAGACCTCGCCTCTCAATGGCTGGGACCAAGGGACTACGCCAGCCTGCTCCACGCGTCCCTGACCATACCCCTCAAATTCGGCACGTACCTGGGAATGTCCGGCGGCGCCGCCGAACGGTGGGACCTCAGTGGGACCATCACGGACCTCGGTTTCAATCCGACGGACCCCACACCCGGGCCGGAATCGTTTTCCGGAGAGGGGCCAGCCCCTACGCACTGCCTCATGTTTAAAACACGAACCTTGCCCCCGCCAACCGACCAAACAGAGGACTAGCCCATGGAAAACGCGAGCCATAAACTCCTGGCCGGCCTGCGGGACAACCGGCTGCTGGCAATCATCCGCGGAAACAACCCGGAAGCCTGCTTCGACACCGCCATGACGCTGGTCGACGCGGGGATCACCATCCTGGAGGTCTCCCTCACCACGAAGGACGCCCTGCACGTCATCAGCCGGATCCATGAAGCGGCCGGCGGAAAAGCCCTCCTGGGAGCTGGCACCGTCCTCACCGCCGCGCAGGTTCGTGAGGCCCAAGACGCCGGCGCGCAGTTCATCGTCACGCCATGCCTGGCACCCAGCACCGACGCCGCATTCAACCTTGGGCTTCCCCTGCTCGTGGGGGCGCTCACGCCCGCCGAAGTTTATGCGGCGGCGCGCGAAGGGGCCACGGCAGTGAAACTGTTCCCGGCGAGCGTTGGCGGCCCGGCCTACCTGAAAGCGCTAAGGGACCCGTTCCCTGACATCGAATTCGTCCCCGTAGGAGGGGTGGCCGCCGAGTCCGTCACGGAGTATCTCCAGGCAGGAGCCCTCGCCGTCGGGGCGGGTAGCCCGTTGACTGGCGACGCGCCCCGCGGCGGGAGCCTGTCCGGGCTCGGTGATCGCGCCCGGAAATTCATCGGGCTGGCGCAGACGCAGGCGGGGGCCGCAGAACGCCACTACGCAGGGGACCGGCACCAATGGACGTCCTGACCTTTGGCGAAACCATGATCGCGTTGAGGGCCGACCGCCCGCTGGCCCTGAACCCGAACATCAGCGCCACGGTAGCCGGCGCGGAATCCAACGTGGCCATAGCACTGGCGCGGCTTGGCCACAGCGTCCAGTGGGCCGGCAGGGTGGGCGACGACGCCGGCGGCGAACTCATCCGCCGCACGCTCAGGGCCGAGTCAGTGGGGCAGGACCACGCAACCACCGACCCACGCCGCCAGACCGGGATCCTGATCTTCGAGCAGCGGCTCCCGGATGTGGCCAGGGTGGGCTACTACCGCCAGAACTCGGCAGGCTCGGCGCTGAGCAGCGATGACCTTGCCCCGGCACTGGCCGGAAATCCACACATCGTCCACATCACCGGCATCACCTCCGCTTTGGGCGACAGCGCGGCGGACGCAGTCCTGAGGGCGGCGTCCGCCGCGCAGGAGCAAGGGGCAACAGTGACGTTCGACGTGAACTACCGATCGAAACTGTGGAGCAGGGAGGAAGCGTCCTCCACCCTCAGCGCCCTTGTCCCGTACGTCGACGTCGTCATCGGCTCACCCGACGAACTGGACCTCCTCATCCCGGGCCAGCCCGTCACGGCTGCCGAGTCCGCGTCCGCCGTCTTCAGCCTGGGCGTGCGGGAAGTCGTGCTGAAACTTGGCGCCGGCGGGGCCACACTCCACAGCAGGCACGGGACCACGCACTCCCCTGCCCGCCCCGTCACCGCCGTCGACAGCGTCGGTGCCGGTGACGCCTTCACGGCCGGCTACATTTCCGGGCTGCTCACGGGACTCCCAGCGGAGGAACGGCTCTACCTGGCCAACACGCTGGGGGCATTCGCCGTCTCAAGCAAGGGGGACTGGGAAGGCCTCCCCACCCAATCGGAACTCTCGCTTCTCGACGCCGGAAACGGCACCGTCCTGCGATGAACCCTGCTCAGATGAAAGGCGCCTCCCATGAAGGCAGACACCAAGGCCCATGCCTTTGAAGACCACCGCTACCCTCCGTGGAAAGTCTGCAACTGGACCCCGCTTGAACTCGGTGAAGGACCGCGAAGGTTGCCGGACGGGCGGGTCCTCACCGTCGATATCCTGCGCGGGCAACTCTGGCAGGTTGACCCGGCCTCTCCCGAGAATGCGGTGCTCTTGCAGGTTCTTCCCACGCCGCTAGGAGCGGTCGCGCCCATCGCCGGATCGGATACCGCGCTGCTGGCGGCGGCCGGGGACGGGATCGCCATCCTCGACGGCGGCGCCGTGGCGTGGCTGGCCAAGCCGGAAAGCCGGCTGTCCCCCGAGGACCCACATCAGCCCGCAGCGGTCCGGATGAACGACGCCGTCTGTGACCCGGGCGGACGCTTCTGGGCCGGAACGATGGCCTTGGACGCGGCCCCGTGCGCAGGTGCCCTGCACCGGGTTAACTTCGACGGAACCATTGCCACAGTCCTGACCGGCCTGACCATTCCGAACGGACCCGCATTCACCTCCGACGGCTCCCTCATATATCTGGCCGACAGTGCAGCGGGCACCATCACGCGCTTCGAGGTTGAGCCCGACGGCGGTACGCTCATGACCGCGCAGGCTTTCGCCACGGTCTCGGGCGGGAGTCCTGACGGCATGATTGTGGACGCGGAAGACCATCTGTGGGTGGCGATTTGGGGTGCCGGAAGGATCCACCGGTACCGTCCCGACGGCAGCATTGAGCGAGTTCTCCACGTTCCGGCGCAACAACCCACCAGCATCTGCTTTGCAGGCGACACGATGTCAACGCTTGTGGTCACGACGGCGAGGATCGGCCTCCAGGTTCCGCGGGCATTCGACGGGCTCACGCTGTCCGCCGACGTCGGCATCAGCGGCTATCCGACTCCTCCGGCCAGGATCGAACCAGGACTGATCAAAACAGGCGGCATCAAAACGGCCCAGGCCGCAAATACTCCCGAGGCAGCAGGCATCCGGTGACGGGCCGCGGCTGGTCAGCCTTCCGGGACTGCGGGCAAGTTCATTTTCCAGGAATCCGGGCGTCACGTGTTGATGAGAAGTTCGACGTCGGACCCCCGCCGTAAGCTGGAGCCATGCCGAGTAACTGGGACAGCCTGGATGTCAGCCTCCGCGAATCCGTGCAGGAGAACGTGGAGATCTACGAGCGCGTCCGCCCTGCCCTGAAGCTGGTCACCAAGGACGTTCTCCACATCCTCCGCGACATGCTGAAGGACACCGAGGTGACCCCGCTGTTTGTCACCGGCCGCACCAAGAGCGTTGAATCGTTCAAGGAGAAGATCTCCCGCATTGAGGAACCCCTGGAACCTGGCGGTCCGCCGGTCCTGAAGTTCCCGGATCCGTTCCGGACCCTCAATGACATGGTGGGCGTCCGCGTCATCACCAAGCTGCCGGCGGAGAACGCCCTCGTGGCCAACCTGATCAAACGCCAGCGGAACGTGTTCGACTGCCGGGGCGACCGCGAAAAGGACATCGGTTCCATCGAGTCCGGCACCTACGGCTATTCCAGCCGCCACCTGATCCTGCGGACCATCCAGAACGAGGCCGTCAAGGAGTACCAGCAGGCCTTCAACCCGGACATCCAGCCCAACGGCAGCTACTTCTTCGAATGCCAGATCCGCACGGTGTTCGCGCACGCCTGGAGCGAGATCGAGCACGACATCCGCTTCAAGGCCGAGGACCCCCGGGCCTGGACGCCGCACTTCGACCGGCAGTTCACCGCCACCGCCGCCATGCTGGAGACGGTGGAGAGTGCGTTCGCGGACCTGCACGAACGCTACGAGGAAGTCCGCAGTTACTGGGATCTCGAAGGTGAAGGCGCCGCCCAGCTCACTCCCAACCGGATCCGGGACGTCTGGCGCACCCTGCTGCCGCACGTGGACCGTAAAGTTGATGATGACTGGGGCTGGGCCGCCGAGCTCATGGCGGCGCACGGCCTCAACCAGACCGTGCAGCTCGCCGGGCTGCTCAGCGCCAACCGGATCACCGAGGTCCGCAAGGCCCTGGACCACCGCTACTCCCCCGGCCCGGACCGCCTGCTGGATGACCTCCTGCTGTGGCAGTACGGAACCAAGCACATTGACCTCACCGCCGAGGCGCCCGACGCCGTTCCGCACCCGCGGCGCGACAGCCTCCTGCGGCGGCTGAAACAGATCGAGCGTTACCGCCAGACCAAGAAATAGGGATCCATGCAGCCCCTGCAGCTCCAGTCCGTCAGGGCCACCCTCCGCTCACCCCGCCGGCTCAAAACCGAGGCACTTGCCGGACTGGTGGTGGCCCTTGCGCTCATCCCCGAAGCCATCGCGTTCTCGGTGATCGCCGGCGTCGATCCCCGGATCGGGCTGTTTGCCTCCTTCACCATGGCCGTCACCATCTCCTTTGTGGGCGGCCGGCCCGCCATGATCTCCGCAGCCACGGGCGCGGTGGCGCTGGTCATCGCACCGCTGATGCGCAGCCACGGCCTGGACCACCTCATTGCGGCAGTGATCCTGGCCGGAGTCTTCCAGATCCTGCTCGCGGTCCTGGGCGTCACCCGGCTGATGCGGTTCATCCCGCGGTCGGTGATGGTGGGGTTCGTCAACGCCCTGGCCATCCTGGTGTTTATGGCCCAGATCCCGGAGCTGATCGGCGTGCCGTGGATGGTCTACCCGCTCGTGGCCATCGGCCTGGTCATTGTGGTGCTTCTTCCCAGGATCACGACGGCGGTGCCCTCCCCGCTGGTGGCCATCGTCCTGCTCACCGCGTTTGTGGTGGTGGCCGGAGTGGACGTGCCGGCCGTCCAGGACAAGGGCCAGCTGCCGGAGAGCCTGCCCTCGCTGTTCATCCCCAACGTGCCGCTGACGTGGGAAACGTTCCAGGTCATCGCCCCGTTCTCGCTGTCCATGGCCCTGGTGGGGCTGCTGGAATCCCTGATGACCGCCAAGCTCGTGGACGACATCACGGACACCCGCTCCAACAAGACCCGTGAATCCTGGGGCCAGGGCGTGGCGAACATCGTCACCGGCTTCCTCGGGGGCATGGGCGGCTGCGCAGTGATCGGCCAGACCATGATTAACGTCAAGGGGTCCGGGGCCCGAAGCCGGGTGTCCACGTTCCTTTCCGGCGTCTTCCTGCTGGTCCTGGTGGTGCTCCTGGGCGACGTTGTGGGCCTCATCCCGATGGCCGCCCTGGTGGCCGTGATGATCTTCGTTTCCGCCATCACCTTCGACTGGCACTCCGTCGCTCCCCGGACCCTGCGCCGGATGCCCAAGTCCGAGACCGCCGTCATGGTGATCACCGTGGCCGTGGTGTCAGCCACGCACAACCTGGCTATCGGCGTCGGGGCAGGCGTCCTGGCGGCGATGGCCATGTTCGCCCGGCGCGTGGCCCACTTCGTCACCGTCGAGCGGACCGTGGTGGAGCTCAACGGCGAGAACGTAGCCACCTACACCGTGGACGGCGAGCTGTTCTTCGCATCCTCCAACGACCTCTACACCCAGTTCGAGTACGCCCTGGATGCCGAGCCTGACATCAGCCGCGTGGTGATAGACCTGCACGCCTCACACCTGTGGGACGCCTCCACCATCGCGGTCCTGGACGCGGTCACTGAGAAGTACCGCCGGCACGGCCGGGACGTGGAGCTGATCGGGCTGAACTCGGCAAGTATCCAGATGCGTGAGCGGCTGGCGGGCAAGCTCAACTGACGCTGGCTGCGGAGCCGACGGTCAGCGGGCGGTATCGCTGCGCGCAGTCCGGTTCCGGCCCTGCGACTTGGCCTCATAGAGTGCCGCGTCCGCAGAGGCAATCAGGGCGTCCAGGCCCGGCGTCCCGGCGTCGTACGTGGCGATGCCATAGCTGACGGTGGGCATCCTCGGCCCATCGGCGCTGACCGAATCCGCGAGCCGCCGGCTGATCGCATCCGCAATGCGTTCCGCGCGGTCCGCCGTGGCCCCGGGGATGAGCAGGATGAACTCTTCCCCGCCGTACCGTCCCGTGAGATCCGTTGTCCGCACCGTGTCCTGGCACGCTTCTGCGAAGGCCTGCAGCGCGAGGTCACCGGCGGCGTGGCCGTAGGTGTCGTTGACCGCCTTGAAATGGTCCAGGTCCGCCAGGATGAGCGCCCCGGACGCACGGGTCACGGCCGGGTCCGCCAGGTGTTCGGAAGCTAAGTCAAAGAAAGCCTTGCGGTTGAGCAGCCCCGTGAGGTCATCCCGGGTGGCCACCATCCGGAGGGCGCGGGTCTGCTGTTCACTGCTCAGCGCAGCCATGCTGAAGGACACCACCACCAGCAGCACCATGGTGACCAGCGTGGTCACCGCTGAGCCGAAATATGCGACGAAGGTTGGCCCGTCCGGGCCTTCGAGCAGGAAGACCACCAGCCGGCCGAGGTAGAAGGCGGACATCCCCGCTGCCGCGGCAGCCATGGGGATCCTGACCCGCGAATAACCCGGTTCGAGCCGCCAGAGTTCCCGTGAGGCAAGCCCCACCGTCAGGCTCATCGCGGCCAGGAACACCGCACCGCCGGACCAGGTGTTGGTGCCGGGATTGTCGACGGCGGAGGCAACCAGGGTGGCCAGGGGTATGGCCGTGAACAGCCACCGGCGCGGCGGCACCGTCCGCAGGGACCGCGCACCGGCCCAGACGGCCACTCCGCCGTGGACCACCAGGACGTTTCCCAGCGGATTGGCCCACCACTGATGGGCGGTTCCGTTGAAGAGGAAGGCGGCTGAACCTGTCAGGAAAAACACCAGGGCCAGGCACCACCAGCCGCTGTAGGGTGAGCGCGTGAAGCGGTAGGCCGAAAAATAGAACAGCAACCCGAGCACCAGAGCCATGAGGGCGAACGCAATCCTAAGGGTCGCTGTGTCCAGGACCATTTCCGAAGTTCCCCCCGACTGCCGAAGTGATGCAAAACTCAGTATGGCACCGCGCCCCGCCGTTCCGGGCAGAAACCCGCGAAGAGACGGCCTGGCTTGTTACCGTGCGGGGTCACGAACTGGCTCCCGGGCGCCCGCCAGTGCCAGCATGATTGGATGCTTGAGGCAACAAAATCCCAGAATCCCCCTGTTGAAGCCCCCATCAACCCCGCTTTGGCCGCGGAGGCGAAGATCGCCCGGATCGCGGTCACAGTTTTCCCGCTGCTGGTGGTCGTGGCCGGTGTCCTGGGATTCTTCCTCCCCGGAGCGTTCAAGCCCCTGGGCCCCAGCGTGCCGTACCTGCTGGGCATCATCATGTTCTGCATGGGCCTGACGCTGACCCCGCCTGACTTCGCCGCAGTGGCGAAACGCCCGTGGGCGGTGGTGCTGGGCATCGTGGCCCACTACGTGATCATGCCCGGGGCCGGCTGGCTGATCGCCGTGGCGCTGAACCTGGAACCTGAACTGGCCGTGGGCCTCATCCTGGTGGGCTGCGCACCGTCCGGCACCGCTTCCAATGTGATGGCGTTCCTTGCCAAGGGCGATGTGGCGCTGTCCGTCGCAGTGGCCTCGGTCTCCACGCTCATCGCGCCCATTGTCACGCCGCTGCTGGTGCTGTTCCTGGCCGGCTCCTACCTGCAGATCGACGCCGGCGCCATGGTGGGCGACATCGTCAAGACCGTGCTGCTGCCCGTCGTCGCCGGCCTTCTCGCCCGTCTTTTCCTTAAGAAGCTCGTCGCGAAGGTGCTCCCGGCACTTCCCTGGGCGTCCGCCGTCGTGATTTCCCTGATCGTGGCCATCGTGGTGGCCGGCAGTTCCAGCAAGATCGTTGCCGCCGGCGGCATCGTGTTCCTTGCCGTGGTGCTGCACAACGGCTTTGGCCTGGGCCTTGGCTACCTGGCGGGGAAGGTGGGCCGGCTGGATGACAAGGCACGCCGTGCCCTCGCGTTCGAGGTGGGCATGCAGAACTCGGGACTGGCGGCCACGCTGGCCACCGCCCACTTCTCACCCCTGGCAGCGCTGCCGTCTGCCGTGTTCTCGCTGTGGCACAACATTTCCGGCGCGATCGTGGCCGCCTGGCTGGCCCGGCGCCCGCTCCAGGACGCGTAGAACGCCTGAAGCGGGACGTGCCCGGCCGGCACAGGTCAGCAGAACGCGAGGGACCCGTCGGGCCTGGTGGGAAGCTGGCGCTCCCAATGGATGTAGTCATCCTCGGTGAGGGCGGCCTCGTCGATCTCGATTCCCCAGCCAGGCCGGTCAGGCCGAAGTTCGAGGTGGCCGTCCACGGGAAGGTACGGGTCGGGGCACCAGGTGGTTTCCTCGAGCTTGTACTCGAGGATGGAGAAGTTGCTGCAGGCTGCCGCGAAGTGAAGATTGTGGGCAACCGCCAGCGGACCCATCGGGTTGTGCGGCGCCACCGTGGTGAAATGGGCCTCGGCGATGGTGGCGATCCTGCGCATCTGGGAGATTCCGCCCACCACGCAGATGTCCGGCTGGACGATGTCGGCTCCGCCGCCGGAGAGCAAGCTGAGGAACTCGTTGGCTGAGTAGAGGCTTTCGCCGGTGGCAAGGGGTACCTGGAGTTCGGCGCGCAGCCGGTGCCAGGCGGGAAAGTACTCGGGCCGGATGGGTTCTTCGAAGAAGAGCGGCTGGTACGGGGCGAGTGCGTTGCCCAGCTGGACGGCCTGGAAGGGCTCGAAAATCTTGGCGTGGGCGTCGAAGGCGAAGTCCCAGGCATCGGGGCAGGCTTCCCTGACGGCCCCGAAGTACTCAGCGGTCTCGGACACGACCAGTCCCCACCGCCGGTTGTGGATGTCACCCCGGAAGGGACTGAGCTTGAACGCCGTGAAGCCGTACCGTTCGTTCAGCTCCTCGGTCACGGCCCGGCATTCCGCCGGGTCCGGTGCCGAGTAGACGCCGGCGTAGACGGAAACCCTGTCGCGCACGGTACCGCCCAGAAGGCTGTACACCGGCACGTCGAGCGCCTTGGCCGCAATGTCCCACAGCGCGTGGTCGATGGCAGAGATCGCGGCGAGGCCAATCGCGCCCTGGGGGAAGCGCGCTTTGCGGATGAGCTTCTGGGTCACATACTCGACGCGGCGGGGATCGTCGCCCTTGACCTGCTCAAACAGGTAGTCGAGCACCGGAACCAGGGCCCAGTCCGGGCCGTGGTTGTATGCCTCGCCCCAGCCTGAGATGCCTTCGTCCGTGTCCACTCGCAACAGCAGCCTCGGCCGGTTCCCGACGCGCTGCATGAAGGTCTTGAATCCTGTGATCTTCATGCGCGCACTGCCGTCTCGGTGCGGATGTCCGCCGGAAAGAGGTCATTCACGGTGCTCCAGTCCGCCAGGATGCCGGCGATTTCCGCACGGATGCCTTCCTCGAGCTCGTGGCTGGGCGGCCTGATGGTCCGTTCGCAGAGGCCCAGCTGGGACAGGGCTTCCTTGACGACGCTGACGTTGTTGGCCGACCTGTCCTCTGCCCGCAGTTCCTCGAACCTGGATATCCGGGACAGCAGATTGCCGGCCAAACGGTAGTCCCCGGAGCGCAGGGCGTCCCGGAGGGAGAGCGACAGCTGCGGATTGACGTTGACCAGCCCTGAGGTAAACCCGGTGGCGCCGTGGGCGGCGTAGGACAGGGCATATGGTTCAGCCAGTCCGGCGATCCAGACGAACCGGTCGGCGCCGGCCAGATCCCGGATCCGGGCGAACTGGGTGGGGTCCGGCACCGCATATTTGATGCCGATGACGTTGGGGCAGCGGTCGGCCAGCTCAACCAGCATTGCCGCGGTCACCCACTCGTTCCGGATGTACAGCACAAACGCGGTATCCGGCGTGGCCGAGGCAATCCGGGCGTGGTATTCCACCCAGCCGGCGGCAGAGACATGCGGATGGGACGGCTGGTGGATCATCGCCATCCGGATGCCAACCGCCGCGCCGGCCCGGACGTCGCCGATGGCAGACTCCACGTCGTGGCCGACGCCAAGAAGAAGGAAGGCTTCCGGGCCGACCGCCTGGGCCGAGGCCTCGATCAGCTGATGACGCTCCTGGGCGGTCAGCGCGTAGAACTCGCTGGTGTTTCCGTTGGGCGTAATCGTGGTGACGCCGTTGTCCACCAGCCGCCGAAGCAACAGCTTGAACGCGGCGACATCGACGGCGCCGTCCCGGTAGGGCGTTACGGGAATCGCAACGACGTCGGCCAGGGCTGTCCGGAGCTCGGAGAATGTCATCGTTTCCTGCCAGCGATCTGTCCGACGGCGCGGACCTCGAAACTGTGAATGTGGTGGAGGACCAGCTCGGCTGCCCGTCCGGCGTCGCCTTTTCGCGCCGCGGCCAGGATTTCGGCGTGCTCGGCCGCTTCTGTCTCCCAGGACGGCTGCTGGATCCAGGCGTTGACCGAGATGAGGGCCGTCTGCTCGCGCAGCCCGTCGAGCATGTCCATGAGGACAGGGTTGCCGCAGTTGGAATAGAGCAGCTGATGGAAATCCCTGTTGGCGAGGCTCCGTTCGGCTTCGTCCTTGGCGGACGAGGCACGGTCCAGCGCCTCCTGCGCAAGGTCAAGGTCCAGTCCGCGTTCCACAGTGCGGGCGACGGCGACCGGCTCCAGGAGTGAGCGGACGTCGAAGACACTGCGGGCCATCTCCTCATCCACAACGCGCACGGTGGCGCCCTTGTATTCGCTCATCGTGACCAGTCCGGCACCGACGAGGGTCTTGAGCGCCTCCCTCACGGGGGTTTTGGAGATTCCGAATCGGCGGGCCAGTTCCGTCTCAACCAGCGGCTGCCCGGCAGGCAGCTCGCCCGTGAGGATGGACCGCCGAAGCGCCTCCACCACAAGGCCGGTCCGGGACGACGCTGGCAGCAGACCGCTGGGCATGGATTCCGTGATCACAATAAATTCCTTTCCATGAAACTCATCATATCAGGTGTATCGTATGTAGTATATGATGTATGACAGCGGCGATTCACCGGCATCTCCGGCCGGCGCCTAACGAGAGGAACGCAATGATGCGTAAGAACGAAAGCTCATCCCCCAGCAGGATCCTCAAAAGAAGGACAGCCCTGTCCCTGGCAGCCATCCTCGCCAGCACCATGGCACTGGGAGCTTGCGGCACGGGGGCAGACACCGGCAGCGCCGAAAAGGGTGACGTCGTGCTCGAACTGTGGGACACGGATACCCGCCCCGAGCGCACGGAGAATCTGAAGACGCTGATCGGCATGTTTGAGGCCAAAAACCCCGGCATCAAGGTCAATTACCTCGGGCTGCCTACTGACTCATACATGCAGAAGATCAGCACGGCCATCGCCACCAAGGCGACGCCGGACATCATCACCCCGAAAGCCTC
The DNA here is from genome assembly GCF_031457335.1 of Arthrobacter sp. BE255. NCBI lineage: Bacteria > Bacillati > Actinomycetota > Actinomycetes > Micrococcales > Micrococcaceae > Arthrobacter > Arthrobacter sp. BE255. The sequence goes on from NZ_JAVDWK010000002.1 coordinate 480,325, forward strand.
CGACATCTCAGCGCTCGTCGCGCAGGGCGCCCTGGCGCCCCTCGACAACGACTTCAAGAGCGGCGGGTGGGAAGACAAAATCTCGCCGGCGATGACCAAGTCCTCACGGGCGGCCTCACCGGATGGAAAGCTGTACCTGACACCGGCAACCAGCCTTGCCGACGTCGTCTATTACCGCTCTGACCTGCTCAAGGGTGCGGGGTTGTCCAGCCCCTCCACCTGGGACGATTTCTACACGGCGGCGGAGAAGCTGACGGACAAGGCGTCGGGCAAATTCGGCTACACGCTCCGGGGCGGCAACGGGTTCTTCCCGCAGTTCGTCCAGATGGTCTACCCGCAGGCCGGAATGGACAAATTCTTCCGCGAAGACGGCACGTCCACCCTCAACGACCCGGCAATCATCGCCGCAGCGGAGAAATACGCCGCCCTGTACGGCAAGGACACGGCAGCCAGTGACCTGACCGCCGACTTCAAGACCATGGTGGCGCAGTTCGGCGCCGGCGGAGCGGCCATGCTCAGTCACAGCATTGGGTCCTACCCCACCCACGTCGCAGCCCTGGGCGCCGACAAGGTGGGCGCGGTTGCGCCGTTCCCCTCTGCCTCCGGAAAATCCGTCCTTACGGGCCGCATGACCACCGGCTTCTCCATGTTCCAGGCCAGTACACACAAGGAAGCCGCATGGAAGTTCCTGCAGTACACGATGAGCGTTGAAGGCAACAGCTTCTGGGCCCAGAAATCCGGCTACCTGCCGGGCAACACCGAGGTGGCCAAGGAGTCGTGGGTGACGCAGAACCCGGCCATGCAGGCATCCGTGAAGGCTCTTGAGAACAAGGACGCGGTCCTGCTGGAACAGCCCTACTACTTGCCGGAGTTCAACTCCATCACCACCACCGACATGCTCCCCGAATGGCAGAAAGTGCTCCAAGGCCAGCTCTCCATGAAGGATTTCCTGACCACCAGCGCCGACAAGCTGACCAAGGCCCAGCAGAAGTACATGAAGAAGTAACCCATGGCAGTCATTACTCCCGCCCGCCCCGCACGGGCGAAGCGTCCCGGACGCTCACGACACTCAGGCCTGAGGCGCCTCTATCCTTATCTCCTCATCGGCCCCGCGGCAATACTGACCCTGGTGTTCCTGGTCTATCCGGTCGGCAGCGTCTTCTACTACAGCCTCCAGCACTCGAATGTGACCCAGCCCTGGAACGACGGCTTCGCCGGCCTGGATAACTTCATCGCCATGGGCTCCGATCCCCTCTTCTGGCGGAGCCTTGCCTTCACCGCCCAGTGGGTGGCCGTCGAGGTGGGACTGCAGTTCATCTTCGGACTGGCACTGGCGCTGCTGATCAACAAGACATTCATCGGACGCGGCCTGGCCAGGGCGCTCGTGTTCTCGCCCTGGGCGGTCTCCGGGATCCTGACCACCACCATCTGGATCCTCATCTACAACCCCTCCACCGGGATCGGCCGCTACTTCGCGGACATCGGCATCGGCGAGTACGGAGTGTCCCTCCTTTCGGGGAGCGGCACCACCTTCTGGGCCGTTGTGCTGGCCGAGATGTGGAAGGGCATCCCGTTTTTCGCGATCCTCATACTTGCCGACCTCCAGTCCGTGTCCCTGGAGCTTTACGAGTCCGCAGAGGTGGACGGCGCCGGCACCCTCCGGAAGTTCGTCTCGATCACGTGGCCGCACATCCGCCAGGCCATCATCATCGCCACCCTGCTCCGGGCGGTATGGGAGTTCAACAACGTTGACCTGCTGTACACACTCACCGGCGGCGGACCCGCGAGTTCCACAACAACCCTCCCCCTTTACGTCGCCCAGACAGCCATCCATGACCGGGACTTCGGCTACGGTTCGGCGCTGACCGTTGTGGCCTTCCTGATCCTGACGTTCTTCTCGCTTGTCTATCTGCGCATCACCAAGTCAAAAGAGGATGAAAAATGACCTCGCTGCTTCCCACGGCACCCCTCACTCCGGCCGAGCCAGAGGCCGCCAGCACACCGGCTCCTCGGCCCATGAGTGCCCTGAAAAAGCGCGAGCGCCGCATCGACAGGGTCCTGACCTACGCTCCGCTGACGCTGTTCCTCATCTTCACGCTTGTCCCGTTCTACTGGATGCTGCTCTTTGCGTTCCGGCCCGCCGGCTCCACGTCGCTGGTGCCGTGGCCGATCACCTTCGACCACTTCGCCACCGTGTGGAACGGTTCAGGCTTCGGCATCTACTTCCAGAACAGCCTTTTCGTGGCCGGGATGAGCCTCCTCACCTCGACCGTCATCGCCCTGCTCGGCGGCTACGCCCTTGCCCGCTTCAGGTTCCGCGGCAAGACGCTGTTCCTGGTGGCCATGCTGTGCACCCAGTTCGTGCCCGGCGCCATGATGCTGATTCCGCTCTTTGAAATCTTCAATGCCGTTGGCCTGACCAACAACCTGTGGAGCCTCATCATCTCGGACACCGTCTTCCACCTGCCGCTGTCACTGATCCTGATGGCCGGCTTCATCCGGAACGTCCCCATGGAACTCGAGGAAGCTGCCTGGGTGGACGGCTGCACGCGCATCCAGGCCTTCCGGCTCGTGGTCCTCCCGCTGCTGAAGCCGGGCATTGTGGCAGTGGGATCCTTCGCATTCATCAGCGCCTGGAACAACTTCCTGTTCGCCATCATGTTCATGAGCACGCAGAGCCGTTTTACGGTTCCCGTGGGCCTGAGCTACCTGCTGGGCGAGTTCGGCGCGGACTTCGGTGCCCTGGCCGCCGGCGGCGTCGTCGCTATCATCCCGGTGGTCCTCCTGTTCGCCTACGTGCAGAAGTTCCTCGTCCAGGGGCTGAGTGCCGGTGCCGTCAAGGGATGACCACCGCAACGAGTCACACAGCTGAAGCGCGGATGACCCCCGTATTGGCAGATTCCACGCCCTTTGACGTGAGCGCGGCATGTTCGGCAGCGGCTGATGCCGCTGTCGAACTCGGCGAGTCCCTCCGGTCTGAGCGGTCCGTTTTCCTTCACGAGCTTGCCAACGAACTGGAGCGGCACCGGGAGGCGATAGAGGGCGTGGCTGCGATTGAAACCTCGCTTTCCGCGAGCCGGCTTTCCGCCGAAATGACGCGGACGGTGAAGCAGGCACGGCTTTTCGCGGACGTGCTCGACGACGGCGGGTATCTGGAAGCCGCCATCGACCACGCAACGTCCACCACTCCGGATACGCGCCTCACACGGATACCGCTCGGACCGGTGGCAGTCTTCGGGGCGAGCAACTTCCCCTTGGCTTTCGGGGTTCCCGGCGGTGATACGGTCTCCGCCCTCGCCGCCGGGTGTCCCGTCGTCGTCAAAGGGCATCCAGGGCATCCGCAGACGAGCCGGCTTGCCTTTGAGGCGATCCAGCGGGCGGCGACGACGTCAGGAATGCCGCCTGGGACCATTGCCCTCGTCACGGGAATCGAGGCGGGGCGAAACCTGGTTTTGGATCCGCACATCCAAGCAGTCGGATTCACCGGGTCCAACGCAGCAGGACGGATCCTGTTTGATCTCGCGTCCGCCCGCCCCTCCCCGATTCCCTTCTACGGTGAACTCGGAAGCCTCAATCCGGTGGTGGTGACAGCCGCCGCTGCCCTGGCGAGAACGTCCGGCATCGCAGCCGCACTGGCATCGTCCATCAGCGGCAGCGCCGGCCAGTTGTGCACCAAGCCCGGCCTCATCTTCATTCCGTACGGTGCCGGCGACGCCCTGGTTGCCGCCCTCGCGGAGCTGCTGGATGCCGCGCCCGCCTTAACCATGCTGAACGACGGAATCCAGCAACGCTTCACCCAAAGCATCGGGGCCTGGACGGCTGCGGAGGCCGCGTCAGTTCTTGTCAACGGCGCGCAAGGCGGTTCCGCTGGCCCGCATCTCATCAGCGTCGATATAGGACGGCTCACGGGACCCTTGCTGGAAGAGGCCTTCGGACCTGCGGCAGTCATCGTCAGGTATGAGACTCAGGAGCAGGTGGTCGCTGCCCTCCAGTCGGTTGGTGGACAGCTCACCACGAGCCTGCTTTTTGAAGACGCGGAAGCGGACAGGCTGGGGTCAATCGCCCAGGCAATGAAGGGCCGTTCCGGGAGGCTCGTCTTTAACGACATTCCTACGGGAGTCGCCGTCGCGTGGTCCATGACCCACGGCGGCCCGTATCCAGCGACAACGAATTCAGCGCATACCTCCGTGGGCAGCGCCGCTATCAAGCGATGGCTGCGGCCGGTCACCTATCAGAACGCGCCGGAAGCAGTCCTGCCGCCGGAGCTGCGGGAAGGTTCGCGCGGCATTCCACGGCGAATCAACGGTTCACTGACCACGTCCTGAGCTCCAGTGCCGCCCATGCAGGCGTTCGAAGCCGTCCAGCATCAGGTCGAGGGCGAACTCGAACTCAAACTGGTCGTCGCAGCCGTAGCTGACCACTGAGCCGTCGTCGTGCCGGGCAACGCCAGCCACCTCAAGGATGTTCGGATACGTCCGCGCCATCTCCTGGAGCATGGCAGCCTGCGCCTCCGGCGGCATCACCGCCTCCTGGCTTCCGGCGGCGGCGTCGAACAGCTCCTGAGTGAAGCCCCACATCCGGCTCCCCAGCGCGTGCATCACGTGGTGGGTGAGGTCAACGGAGAAGCCGCCGGCCAGAAACATTCCGATGACTTCGTCGGTGTGCTTGAGGACGGCGGGCGTCCGGTTGGTGCGGGTTTCCAGCGCCTGGCGGGCCCACGGATGCCGCAGCAGCGCCTGCCGCGCGGACAGCACGCGCAGCCGGACGGCATCCTTCCAGCCAGCGCCGGCGACCGGCGCGATCTCGCCGATAACGACGTCCACCATGCCGTCAAGGAGTTCATCCTTGTTGGCGACGTGCTTGTAGAGCGCCATCGGCACCACCCCGAGCGCCTCGGCGAGCCGGCGCATGCTCAGCGCCTCAAGGCCCACCTCGTCGGCGAGCGCGACGGCGGCCTCCAGCACGCGGGCCCTGTTCAGGGGGGTGCGGCGTGAGGTTTCCAGCTGCTGGGTCATCCGACCCACCCTTCCTTAGCCGTTTCCTATTGACAAGTGTACGGCGTACACCTAGCGTGGTGCACATCAGGTGTACGCCGTACACCTTTCAGTCAAAGGGACCGACAATGCCAACGCAAACCAAGCTCGCCTCTGCCCCCGCAGGCCGCCGCAGGGCGCAGTGGCCAGTGCCCGCCGGGCTGATCCTCCTCAGCCTCATCCCGGTCATCGCCGGGGCGGCGCGGCTCACGGAACTGACCAGTGGAGCCGCGATCACACCGCAGAATGCCAGGTTCTTCGCTTCACCTGTCCCGGTGGTGGTCCACATTGTCAGCGTGACGGTCTACAGCCTGCTCGGCGCGTTCCAGTTCGTGCCAGCGCTCAGAGGCAGGCGCGGCTGGCACCGCATCGCCGGGCTCATTCTGATTCCCGCCGGGCTGCTGACGGCACTGACCGGCCTGTGGATGTCCGCCTTCTACGTGCTTCCCGACGGCATCACCGATGTCCCGCTGCGGATCCTCTTCGGCTCCGCCATGCTGGCGAGCCTGGTGATGGGCATCGTGTCGATCCGCCGGCGGGACTTCGTCCGGCACAGCGTGTGGATGACCCGCGCGTACGCCATTGCGGTGGCCGCCGGCACCCAGGCGCTGGTGATCCTGCCTTGGATGCTGCTGGTGGGCCCGCCCGGCGAACTCATCCGGGCGCTGCTGATGGGGTCGGCCTGGGTGATCAACCTGGCAGGGGCCGAGTATGTCATTCACCGGCGGGCCCGGGTCCCGGCAAGGCCGCCGCGGCCGTCCGCCCGCGTAATCTTGGATGCACAGGCAACGCGCGTGCGCGCCTGACAGAAAACGGGGTCGCTGAATGGCTGAAGTCTTCGCCGCAATCGCCGTGGTTGGTTGCCTGCTTGGGGTCATGGCCGCGTTCGGCGCCATCGCCGTCCGGGCCCGCCGCCGGGGCGCCACCGCCTCTGCAGTTGCCGCCGCGATGGCGGCCTACGACGAAGCGATGCACACGACCGCCTACGACACCTTCATTGAGATGCGTTCCCAGGACGGGCGGACCTCACCGGTCGCCGCTCCCGGCAAGGAGCGACGGGAGGGACCCGCCCGCTGACTGCCCTCTAGCCGTTCGGCCCTACTGGCAGAGCTCGGTGAACGTGGCACCGGCCTTCTGGTAATCGTCCTGCAGGTCGGCGAGCTTTTCCGCGTCCGGGCTCTCTTTCGCGGACTCATCCGTGAATTCGATGATCGCCTGGACTGCCGGCTTCAACTCGTCCGATGCTCCGGCCACGATGGGGCGGAGCCTGTTGGCGAGGATGGTCATGCCCGTTTTGCCCATATTGGCGCTGGAGTCTGAAGCAACGATCTTGATCCGCTCGCAGGTCGCTTCCGTGGACAGTTTTGCCGGGGCGGCACAAGCGGAAGCAGAGACAAGGAGCGCGCCGGCAAGCAGGGCCGTGGTGAGTTTCTTCATGATTCCCTTGATAGGTGGCTGAACATCGATTGTAAGCAGATCCGGCTGGCACGCGGTCCGGAGACCAAAAGGATGACGCGCAGCAGGTTCGCGAAAGCCGCCTAGCGGAGCCATGCGTGGAAACTGTCAAACCTCGAGCTGGTGTGCCGCATATCCGTCCCGCCACAGGTGCTCGGGTTCGTAGCCGAGCCTGCTGCGGGCCTTGTCGATGGACATGAGCGTTTCAAACTCGCCCAGCCCTGGTCGTACAGGCACGCCAGGGAAGTGGAGTGCGGCGAGCTCGGCGGTAGGAACCGCGCTTCCGGTATCGGAGGCCGCGACGTCGTATATTTCGAAGCCCGGCGCCGCATGTTCCAGCGCGAGCGCAACCGCGGCGGCTCCGTCCCGTGAATCGACGTAGCTGAACAGCAGGTCGCGGCGGTACGCGGGATCCGACGCATTCGCAAAGGTTCCGTACTCGTCCGGAGCCACAACATTGGTGAACCGGAGCGAGCTGATGCTCATCTCCGGTTCCCAGCGGACCAGCTGGGCCCACATCGCCTCCTCGGCAACCTTGGCCAGCGCGTAGGTGTTGTTGGCGGCGGTGGTGGACTCGTCGATGGGCAGCGCGGCGGGTGGCTCATCGAACGGGAATCCCATGGCTGTGATGCTGGAGGCCGTGACAATCCTGCGGATTCCTGCCCGCATGGCGGCGTGGACCACGTTGAAGCTGATAGTCATGTTGTTCTGGAAGGTCGCCGCGTCGGGAACCAGCCCGTTCACCGGGATGGCCGCGAGGTGCACTACCGCATCCAGCCCCTGATGCCGGGCGGTAACGCCAATCATGCTGTCCAGCGTCTGTCCGTAGTCGGCGAGGTCCACCCGGGTGAAGCCTGAGCCAGCCGTGCCGGTGAGGTCGAATCCGGCGACTTCATGCCCTTCACTCCGGAGGCGGTCCACCGTGGCCCGCCCCAGCTTTCCCGAGCTGCCCGTGACTGCGATCTTCATATCAAGCCTTTCTACACGTGTAAGGATCTGGAGCCCGGGTGGCTAGGCCCGCGTCCGCTCTTCAAGGATTTCGAGAATGTGCCGGTATTCCTTGCCGGTGGCGCGGCTCATGCCAATCTCGCAGGTGCGGTTGCAGGAGGCATGAGCCTCGAAGTCCCCGCTGGCCACCTCTACCGCCTCGGCCCTGGTGGCGGAAGCTGTAAGTTCCGGGTGCAGCATCCCCCGGTCACCGGCAAACCCGCAGCACCCCCAGGCATCCGGAACCACGGCCTGCCCGGATACAGCGCCGGCGAGCGCGCGGAGTCCCTCGTTGGTTCCCAGGCGGGTGCTGGCGCACGTGGGGTGGAGGACTATCGAGGCCACCTGTTCGTGCACGCGGAGGTGTGGCAGCAGTTCGGCGGCGGCGAAGTCCACGGAATCGATAATCCGCAGCTGGCCTGTTCCGCCACCGGACGCCCGGACCTTGTCGAGCGCGTGCAGCAGGCCTTCCGTGCAGGAGGAGTTGTCGGTGACGATCGGCAACCGTCCGCCGTCGGACGCTGTCAGCAGGCTGGCCACGGTCCGCCCGGCCATCTCGGCAAACCCGTCCGTCAGTCCCTTGGACTTCCACGGCGTACCGCAGCACAGCCCGTCAACAGCGGGCGGAATGACGACGCCGACACCCGCCCGGGCGCACAGCCGGCGGAACGCCTCGGCTGCTCCGATGCTGCCCTTGGCAGGCCCGAACATCGACCCTGTGCAGGAGGCAAAAAACACCGCCTGCGCCGGCTTTTCAGCCGCTGGACGGTCAACGCCGGCGCGCCTGCTGCCGCCGGCAGGCAGATCGCCTGTCCAGCGCGGCACCACATCCGTGCCAAGTACAGCGCGTGCTGCATCGCTGGCCCCGCGGACGAGGGGAGCCGGCAGCCACTTCGCAGCGGTCAGGGCAGTCGCTGCCATCCGTGTGACCGCTGCCCACTGCCCGGCAGCGGCTCGGCCTGCTGCCTGCGTGACCCGCGAAGCATCCTGCTCGCGCAGCCGCCGGACCAGGTCGCCCGTATTAATCGACACCGGACACGCCGTCTGGCACATCCCGTCCACGGCGCACGTTTCCACCGAGTTATAGGTCTCGGCGCGCGCGAGTTCGGCGTCGAGCCCGCTGTCCCCCCGGGCGGTCGCTGCGGCCCGGGCACGGCGGACCGCGATGCGCTGGCGCGGGGTTATCGTCACGTCCCGGCTGGGGCACACGGGCTCGCAGTAGCCGCACTCCACACACCGGTCCACTTCCGGCTCGACGACGGGATTCAGCTTCAGGTGCGCGAGGTGCGATTCCGGGTCGTCGCCGATCAGCACACCCGGGTTGAGGATTCCCGCGGGGTCGCAGAGCCGCTTGACCTCCAGCATGATCTGGTAGAGCCGCCGGCCGAACTGCCGCTCGACGAACGGAGCCATGATCCGGCCGGTGCCGTGCTCGGCCTTGAGGGTTCCGCCGGCTTCCAGGACCAGCTCCACGAGGTCTTCGGTGAAGGCACGCTGGCGCTCAACCGCGCCGTCGGCCGTGAAATCCTCGGTGATGAGGAAGTGGATGTTGCCGTCCTTCGCGTGCCCGAAGATCACGGCGTCGTTGTAGCCGTACTCTGCGAAGAGCCGCTGCAGTGAGGCGCAGGTCGGCGCGAGCAGCGGGACCGGCACGGCAATATCCTCCAGCAGTGCCGTGGTGCCCGGCCGCCGCGCGCCAGCGATGGCCGCGTACAGCCCCTTCCGCGCATGCCACAAATGGGCCCGCTGCTTCGGGTGGGCGGTCGGTTCAAACGGCGGGGTGCCGGCAGTTGCGAGGGCAACGCGCGCCTCCCTGAGCCGTTCGCCGAGTTCGTCCTCATCCTTCCCCTGGTACTCGATGAGGAGCGCAGCATGGGAGGCGATGTCCACGCCCGCGAGGATGTCGGCGCTGGCCGGATCGTTTTGCACCACACGAAGCGACGCCGCGTCCATCAGCTCGATGGTGGCCGCGCCCGTACCCACCAGGACGGGCAGGATCCGCGTGGCCTGCTCCAGGTCATCGAAGATCACCAGCGCGGTGGCAGCACACACCGGAATCGGCACGGTGCCGAATTCAACCTCCGCAATGAAGCCCAGCGAGCCCTCGCTTCCCACCATCAGGTGGGCCAGGATCTCCGCCGGTGCGTCGAAATCGAGGAAAGACTTCAGCCCGTAGCCCATCGTGTTCTTGCCGCGGTACTGGCGAAGGATTTCCGCCGTCAATGCGGGGTCAGCCCGGATTTCGTCGCGGAGCCGGGCCAGTCCGGCGTGCAGGGACGGTTCAGCAGCGGCGAGCCGTTCGTCCGCATCCCGGACGGAGGTATCCACCACGGTTCCGCTGGCCAGCACGAACCTCAGCGAGCGCACGGTCCGGTAGGAGTTGAACTCCGTGCCGCACGCCATGCCGCTGGAGTTGTTGGCCACGACGCCGCCCACGGTCGCCGCGATCTCGCTTGCCGGGTCGGGCCCGAGCTTCCGGCCGTGCCGGAGAAGCCTCGCATTGACCTGGCGGATGGTGGCACCGGGCTGGACGACGACGGTACTCCCGTCAGCTGCGGGCCGGATGTCCCGGAAAGCGCCCCGGACGTCGATCAGCAGGTCCTCGCCGGACGCCTGGCCTGACAGGCTGGTTCCCCCGGAGCGGAGTGTGATGGAGCGGCGGTGCCCCCGTGCGTAGCGGAAGGCGGCCGAAACGTCCTCGATCGACCGCGCCCGCACCACCGCCGCCGGCGTGAGCAGGAAATGCGAGGCGTCGACGCCGGCCACAACGCGATCGAAGACCTCGACGCTAACGTCCGCGTCCGCCGTCGAACGGTCACCGGAAGCCGGCGGAACGGCGCCGTTCCCCACGCCGAGTGCCGCACGAAGCGAGGCGGCCAGGGCGCGGTCGCCGGCCTTCACATCCGCGCGGTCTGCCGCGCCTTCAAGGTGAGTTGCCTGCATAAACTATCACTTCCGAATTATGATACACTGTTTATAAAACGTGCTTGGTAGGTTCCCCGGAGATCCACGGGACACCTCCCGCAAAGCCGCCGTCCCCGATCGGAGCCTCCCGTGGCACATGGCCGAAATGCCGCCCCCGTTGACGGGCAAGTCCGCCTCCTGACCAAGGTCTCCCGCATGTACCACGAGCGGGGAATCCGCCAGGCGGACATCGCCACCGCGCTGAACATTTCCCAGGCCAAGGTCTCCCGCCTGCTGAAACGCGCGGTGACCCAAGGAATCGTCCGGACCACCGTGATGGTCTCCCCAGGCGTCTACTCCGACCTCGAGGAGCGCCTGGAGGCGAAGTTCGGCCTGCTGGAAGCGGTCGTCGTTGATATTGAGAGCGACGACGACGAACGGGCCGTCCATTCTGCGCTCGGGGCGGCGGCAGGCAGCTACCTCGAGGCCACCCTCGGCGGCGGGGACCGCATCGGAATCTCCTCGTGGAGCCAGACGCTGCTCGCCCTCGTGGACCGCATGCGACCTTTCAACGTCGGCGGCGCCACCCAGGTTGTCCAGCTTCTTGGCGGCATTGGCACCCCCGAAGTTCAAAACATGGCCCAACGCCTCGTCGGCGAATTTGCCCGGATGCTCGGCGCGGAACCGGTCTACGTTCCCGCCCCCGGCGTGGTGGCCGACCAGGCGATCAGGGACAGCCTCCTCCAAGAAGCAGCCCTGACCGAGGTGGCGAGGCGATGGAGCGAACTCACCATGGCCATCGTGGGCATTGGCAGCATCGAACCGTCCAACCTGCTGGCCGAGAGTGGAAACGCCTTCTCCCCGGAGGACCGCGAACGGCTGCTGGCGGAAGGGGCCGTCGGCGATATCTGTCACCATGTCTTCACCGCAGACGGGACGGCGGTCACTGGTGACCTTGCCGCACGGACCATCTCGATCCCGGTGGAAAACTTCCTGGCCATCCCCCGGCGCATCGGGATCGCCGGTGGCCTGCGCAAGCGCGAACCCATTCGCGGAGCCCTGGCTGGCGGCTGGGTGAATGTGCTCATCACCGACATCCACACCGCCGAAGTACTGGCCGGAGAAGAGACAGACGGGGCCGGGACCGAAAGCCGGGAGCTCACCGCTTAGCAGGGAGCGACGCAAGCAGCTGGTGCAGGCGCTTGACGCCCGATTCCAGGCTCGTCAGCACAGGCACCGCCACGTCGCAGCCCTCGGCGGCACTTGCCATGGATGCCTGCGCCAGCACCACCACGTCCGAATCTTCTGCAGCAGCCCGGATCGCGGCCGCAACAATCCTGTCGTGGCTGGGCCGGTCACCCGAGGCCACGGCGGCAAAGGCTCCCTCAACAACAACGCTCCGGATGGTGGGCGTACGCCCGGCGGCCCGTGCCCGCTCGGCAATGAGCCGGGTGGTGGGCCCGCAGGTGGTCTGAAGGGTGGCCAGCACGGTGATCCTGGATCCCGTGGCCACCGCCTGGTCAGCCATGGCCTCATCGATACGGAGGATGGGAATGCCCACTTCGGCCGAGATGGTCGCTGCCAGTTCCGAGATGGAGGAGCACGTCAGCATGATCACCTCGGCACCGGCGTCGGCGGCCGCCCTGGCGAGGCCCGCCACACGGCGCGGCACGGATTCGGACACATCAGGATCACCCAGGTCAGCCACAATGCGGTCGTCCAGGTAGTTGATTGCCGTGACGCCGGGCAGTTCCCGCTTCACCAGCTCCATGACAGGGCCGATGACCACTGCTCCCGTGTGCAGCAGGGCAATTCTCGGGGTCTCGTTCATGCGGTCGACTATCCCTTCACTGAACCGGCGGCCATGCCGGCCATGATTTTTTTGTTGAGGAACACAAACACAATCAACAACACCACGATGTTGATGCTCACGGCCGCAAAAAGCGGTCCGTACTGCGTCGAGCCGTACTGGTCGCTGAGGCTCAGCAGCCCCACCTGGATGGTGGCGAGATCCGGCCTGGTGGTGAAGGTCAGTGCGATGAGCAGGTCATTCCACACGCTGAAGAACTGAACGAGGCCGATGGTGAGGATCGAGTTGCGCATCATCGGCAGGCCGATCACAAAGAAGGAGCGCAGCGGGCTTGAGCCATCCACGGTGGCGGCCTCGAAAATCTCACGCGGGATGGACCGGAAGTAGGCGGCCATCAGGAAGGTGGTCAGCGGCAGGCCCATCACCGTGTAGGTGATGATGAGCGGCCACAGGGAGTCGGTGAGGCCCGCGCGGAAGTACACCGTGAACAGCGGCACCAGGATCATCTGGCCCGGCACCATGATGCCCGCAAGGATGTAGAGGAGCGTGCCCTTCCGGCCCTTCCAGACCAGTACCTCCAGGGCGTAGCCTGCCGCCACGCCGATCAGCACAATGAGCGCTACCGACGGAATCGTCACCAGGATGCTGTTGAGGTAATTCCGCGACACGTTGCCGTTGTTCAGGGCGGTGGTGTAGTTGTCGAAGATCCAGTTTTCGGGCAGCGACAACGCCGGGTTGGACAGGAACTCGGACTGCGTCTTGAACGAACCAAGGACCATCCATACCTGCGGGTAAAGCACAACCACCACCACGATGGTGACGATGATCCACACCGGAAGGCGCTTGAGCGCACGGCGGGCACGACGGCGGTTGCGGAGGGGTTGTTCCGAACGCGACAGCACGGTGGCTGGAGGGTTTTCAAGCTGTGGTTGGACGGTCATCTCAGTCCTCCGCCTTGCGTTGGGACGATCGGAAAATCGCGAGGGTGAAGACAAGGCACAGGAGCGTCAGGACCAGGGCGATGGTGCTGCCATAGCCATACTCCGCGTACTCGAATGCTGTCCGGTACATGTAAAGGGTCAGCGGCGCCGTCGAGGTTCCGGGGCCGCCGTTGTTGAGTGCAAGCAGGCTGTCGAAGACCTTCAGCGTCGCGTTCAGGCTGAAGATGATCGAGGACAGCAGAATGGGCAGGGACAGCGGCACCACGATATGCCGCACCAGCTTGAGCCCGTTGGCGCCGTCCAGCTTGGCCGATTCGAGAATCTCGTCGGGAATATCGAGCAGCCCCGCATACAGCAGGATCGCGTAGAAGCCCATGGAGCCCCACAGCGTCATGGCGAGCGCCGTGGCCATGGTGCCCGAGGTCGTGGCGAGGAACTCCACGCTTTCCCCACCAAAGAAATTGATGAGGTCGTTGACCGGGCCCTGGTTGTCTCCCACGGCGACAAAGCTGCGGAAAAGAAGGGCGACGGCGACCGTCGGCAGGATCGCTGGGAAGAAAACGATGGTCCGGAGCAGGGATGAACCCTTGCGCAGGACAAAAACGTAAAGGAGGGCAAGCAGGTACCCCAGCAGGATCTGGCCCGCAGTGGCGACGATTGCGAAGAACACGCTGACCCCCAGGGACTGCAGGGCCGCCTCGTCCGTGAAGAACTTGGTGAAGTTATCGACTCCAACAAACTCGAAGCCGCGAAGGGTGTTCCCCTCAAAGAAGGAAAGGCCCAAGGACCAGGCCACGGGGCCAATCTTCAGCAACGTGTACAGCAGGAGGGCGGGAGCCAAGAGGATGATGATCGTCTTGCGGTCTCCGAACACCGAGTTCATAGTTCAAACCTTTCGTCGGCAGAAGGCCCGGCCACCCTGAGCGGGCGGCCGAGCCAAACCGAATCAGCGGGCTGCGTCAACGCTCTTCTGAAGGGCGCTCATGTAGTCCTCGGCCGACATCTGGCCGGTGGTGAGAAGGGAGACGTTGGTTGAGGCCAGAGAGTTGCTCTTCGGATCCAGCAGGGCTTCGAACCAAAGCACGGGATCCTTGAGCCCGGTGATCTTCTCCTGGATCTGGGAGGTCATGACGGGCAGTTCCTTGACATCCTCGTTGACCTTGAACCCCGAGATAGTGCCGGAGTCCTTCAGCGCCTGGGCACCGTAGTTCTTTGAAATGCACTTCAGCCATTCGCCAACCTTGGGCCCGAACTGCTTAGGCGACATCGCCATTACTGCGCCGGCGTTGGCCGCAAACTGGTCAATGCTGCCGGAGCCGCCCTTGACGGCCGGGAAGGCCATAAAGCCGATGTTGGTGTCCCCTATGGTGTTCTTCTTGGGGTCGTTGATGGAGCTCAGCAGCCAGCTGCCGTCATAGGTCATGGCGGCCTTGCCGGTGAGGAAAAGGTTCGTGGACGTGTCGGCGTCGCGGGTTGAGAAGCCCTCCCCCAGCGCACCGGAAGAAGCAAGATCGGCCAGGGCCTTGGCACCTGCCACGTACTTAGGGTCGGTCAGCTTGGCCTTGCCATCCCGGACATCCTTCATCGCATCCGGGCCCACATTGCGGAAGATATACATGCCCATGAGCCGGGTGAGCGGCCACCCCGATTTCCCCGCCTCGGTCATCGGCATCACACCGGCCTGCGCGAGCTTAGCGTTAGCTGCCGTCAGCTCGTCCCAGGTTTTGGGTTCCTGGATACCATTGGCTGCGAAGATCTGCTTGTTGTACCAGATTCCCTCGATGTTGTACTGGTACGGCAGGGAAACCATGCCCCCGTAGACGTTCTCCACGGTGGCGGCAGCCGCCGGCAGGAGCTGATCGGCGACGCCCAGCTTCTCCAGGGCGTCCATGTAATCCAGCACCAGGCCGCCCTTGCCCAGGTCCCCGTCCGGACGGACCATGGCAGTTCCCGCGATGAAGTGTGCGGGCAAGGCGCCCTGGCCGGCAAGAAGCGTGACCTTCTGTACCACGTCGGCCTGGGCGACCTTCTGGTGTTCAATCGGGAGTGCCGCGTTCTCTGCCGAACAGGCACCCTTGGCCAGGGCATCAAGGGTAGCGGGGAGGGCCTTGTTTTCGTTCGCCGTCAGGATGGTGAAGCTGCTGGGATCGGTGCCGGTGCTCCCGGCCGTGCTGCCGGCATTCTGTGGTGATCCGCCACAGGCAGAGAGCGGAGTGAGTGCGAGTGCGACGGCCGTTGCCACCATCACTCGACGACTGCGGAAAGCTTTCATTGCGTCCTCCTTGACGGCTGTCATTCGGTGACAGCGACCTCTGATTGATGCGTTTTCAATCAGGAGTGAGAGATTATTCAGCCCCTCGTTCGTGTTGAGCGTATCACATTTTTCACCCCTTGTGAATATTCATTCGAGTTTGAGAGAATAATCAATATTGGATCCGGGCAGTAGCCTGACAAGGGAATCGACGACGAGGACGACACCATGAAAAGCACTACAGCCAAGCGGCACCATGCGCCGCTCACCGCGCTCGACGCAGCTAATGTGGTTTGGGCTGGTGGCTTCTGGGGCGATGAACTTGAGCGGACGCGGAGCGTGACAGTTCCGGGCATGTGGAATTCACTCAGCGACCCGGCAGTAAGCCCGGGCTGGCGGAATTTTCTTGTTGCCGCCGGTGACGCCGAGGGCCAGCACGAAGGCCCGCCGTTCCTCGACGGTGACCTCTACAAGTGGCTTGAGGCGGCGATCAGCCTCCTGGAGACTTCGCCCGACGCGGCCCTTGAGGCCAGCATCAATGACATCGCGGCTAAGATCGCCTCGGTCCAGCGCGAAGACGGTTACCTCCACACGCCAACGCGCATCGCCGAGCGCAACCACGAGCAGGCCCAGGCCCTCGCAGACCGGTTTAACTTCGAGACGTACAACCTCGGCCACCTCATCACCGCCGGCGTACGACACCACCGGGTGACAGGCGAAACGGTCCTGCTGGACGCCGCCGAGCGGGCCGCCGGATTCCTGGAGAACCTGGCCACCAACCACACGGACCAGCTCGCACGCAGCGCGATCTGCCCTTCGCACTACATGGCGGTCATTGAGCTCTACCGCGCCACCGGCAATGAACGCTACCTTCGCCTCGCGGAGTCCTTCGTCGCTGTGCGGGACGACTTTGAGGGCGGCGACGACAACCAGGACCGCATCCCGGTGCGCGAACAAAAGGTAGTGGCCGGACACGCTGTCCGCGCCAACTACCTGTACGCCGGACTGGCGGACCTGGTGGCCGAGACCGGTGACCCGGAGCTCACCGAAGTGCTTGAACGCCTGTGGCGGGACGTCGTCGACACCAAGCTCTACATCACGGGCGGCTGCGGTGCGCTGTACGACGGAGCGTCACCGGACGGCAATCCGTGGCAGGGCGAGATCAGCCGCGTGCACCAGGCCTACGGACGCCATTTCCAGCTGCCGAACACCACTGCCCACAACGAGTCCTGCGCAAATATCGGGATGATCTTCTGGAGCGAGCGGATGCTGGCACTCACCGGCGATGCGGCCTACGCCGACGTCATCGAGCGCATCGCCTACAACAGCCTGCTCGCAAGCATCAGCCTGGACGGTACCCGGTACTTCTACACCAACCCGCTCCGGCAGGTCCGGGAACTCCCCTTCCCCCTCCGGATGCCCGGCGAAACCGCCCAGCGCCCGGTGCCGGAGCCGCCGGCGTCTGACGCGCGCCTTCGCGCAGAATACATGAGCTGCTTCTGCTGCCCCCCGAATATCGCACGCACCCTGGCCCAGTTCCATGAACGCGCGATGTCCACCTCCTCAGAAGGCCTGTGGGTTCACCTCTACGGCAGCGCCGAGGTCCAGGTGGAGCTTGAGGGCCGGGGAATCGGACTTCGGGAAGTCTCCGAGCAGCCCTGGGGAGAGCGCGTCGACTTCACCGTCACCTCCGTGACCGGCGGCGGCATCCCGCTGAAACTGCGGATCCCCAGCTGGAGCGACGGAGCCACCATCACTGTCAACGGCGAACCGGCGGCAGCTGGTAAACCCGGAACGTATGCGACGATCGACCGCGATTGGCAAGTAGGCGACGCCATCACCCTGGCGTTGCCGATGCCGGTCAAAATGGTGCGCGGACACCGCCTGGCCGAGGAAATCACCAACCAGGTTGCGGTGACCCGGGGTCCGATTGCCTACTGTCTGGAAAGCCAGGACCTGCCGGCAGGAGTGCGGCTGGAGCAGATCGCACTGCGCCGCGGCACACTATTCACTCCCGTCGAGACTGACATCGAGGGCCGCCGGATCGTGGCACTCGACTGCGAGGCAGTGGTCCTGCCACTCACGGAAGGGCAGGGACTGTATACCGAAGTCGGTGACGCCGAACTCGCCACCGCCCCCGTGCGGCTGATTCCCTACTTCACGTGGGGCAACCGCGGGGCGTCCGAAATGTCCGTCTGGCTCCCGCTGGCATGGTGATGAAAATGACCCCCACGGTTACCCCCGGCCTCGCCACGGATCCATCCGCCACAGCCCGTGCCGACGCGAAATCGCAGCACGTAGTTGCGACGTACCACATCGAGACATCGCTCGACCTCCGGCACGCTGCGGAAGTGCTGGCCGGCGAGCAGTCCACCGGCACGTTCATCAGGGTGGCACGGGAGTCCGATGACCTGCGCGCCAGGTTCGCCGCCCAGGTGGTGGACCTTGAGGAGCTCCCGCTGAATGGTTCCTCCCCGCTCCCCGGCGCCGTCGGCGATCCGGCGAAACGGCGTCGCGGCAGGGTGAGGCTCCGGTTCCCCCTGTCCAATTTTGGTCCCTCGCTTCCGAACCTGCAGGCCGCCGTCGCCGGCAACCTGTTCGAGATCAAGGAACTGGCTGCGATCAAGCTCATGGACCTTGACCTTCCCCAGGCCTTCGCGGAGCGTTATCCCGGCCCCGCCTTTGGCGTGGAAGGAACCCGCCGGCTGATGTCCCGGCCCGCCGGTGCCATGATCGGAACGATCATCAAACCCAGCATCGGGCTCAGCCCCGCAGAGCTCGCCGAGGTGGTGGCCGAACTGGCCAGTGCCGGTGTCGACTTCATGAAAGACGACGAGCTGCAGGGCAACGGTCCGTCCGCTCCCCTGGCCGAACGCGTGCGGGCAGTCATGCCGGTGCTGCAGCGGCACGCCGACCGCACCGGCGTGATGCCGATGTATGCCTTCAACATCACTGACGACATCGGCCGGCTTGAAGCCAACCACGACCTGGTGGTCCAGGCCGGCGGCACCTGCGTAATGGCCTGCATCAACATGGTTGGCCTGGCCGGAGTGGAGTTCCTGCGCCGGCACGCCGAGGTACCGATCCACGGGCACCGGGCGATGTTTGGGGCAATCAGCCGGTCGGACCAGCTGGGGTTCTCCTTCCGGGCCTGGCAGAAGCTGGCGCGGCTCTCAGGCGTGGACCACCTCCACACCAACGGCATCAGCAACAAGTTCTACGAAAACGACGACGAAGTGCTCGACTCGATCGCGGCTGTCCGCGAACCCCTCCTGGGGCAAACTCCCACAGTGCCTGTGCTATCGTCCGGACAGTGGGCGGGCCTCGCCCATTCAACCTATGCGGCCACCGGTACGGATGACCTGCTGGTTCTCGCCGGCGGCGGAATCCACGGCCACCCTGACGGGCCGGCCGCCGGGGTGAAGAGCATGCGTGCCGCGTGGGATTCCGCCGGACGCGGCGAACCGATGGCGACAGCCCTCGCCGCTTCAGTCGAGTTCCGCCGTGCCGCCGAGACGTTCGGAGCGCCGCGTGACTGACCTGCAGTTCACCTTTTACGGCGACGATTTCACCGGCAGCGTGGATGTGCTCCTGCAACTGAGGCGGGCCGGGTGGACCAGCCGCCTTTTCCTGGGGCTCCCCGACGCCGCCGAGCTGCGGGCAGCCGCCGGGGACGTTAACGCCGTCGGCGTGGCGGGGGTGGCACGTTCGCTGCCGACGGGCCAGGTCGAGGCCGAGGTGAGGCCGGTACTTGAGGCGCTCAGCGCGCTCCGGCCCCGGATCGTGCAGTACAAAGCGTGTTCCACGGCTGACTCCTCGCCAACAATCGGAAGCCTTGGCCGGGTCATGGAAATTGCCCGCGAGGTGTTTGGCCCCGGGACGGTGCCGACGCTCTTTGCCCAGCCCGACTTCGGCCGCTACACAGCCTTCGGCCACCACTTCGCTGCGGAGGAGGGCCGGGTGTACCGCCTGGACCGCCAGCCAACGATGTCCCGGCATCCGGTGACGCCAATGCGGGAATCCGACCTCGCACTGCATCTCGCGCTCCAGACCCGCCTTCCCGTCGGATCCATGCACCTCACGGAATATACGGATGCCGGGGATATCGCCCGCAAGCTGGCACTGCGGACCGAGGCCGCCACCGTCCTCGACGCAATGACGGACGGCCATATTGAACTGGTCTCCCAGGCTGTTGTGGCCAACTCACAATCCAACGCACCGCAGTTCGTGATCGGCTCCGGCGGGTTCAGCCGTGGCCTCGCGGCCGCCTTCTCCCCCGGCGACGGGACACGGACAGACAGCATCGACGAGCTGAACGCTGATGGACCGGTGCTTGCCGTCTCAGGTTCCCAGTCACCGCAGACATCGCGCCAGATCGAGGACGCCCGCCGCCGCGGGTGGACAGTCCTCGCGTTGCCGGCACACGATGACGGGCCGCTCAAGGACCGCGTCATCGCTGAGCTTTCGGCTGACCGGAGCGTTGTGGTCACCACCGGCGATCCTGCAATACCGGACGACGGCGTCAGCCTGGTTGAGACGCTCTCCGCACGCCTGTCGGGTGTCATCGAAGCCGCCCTCCGCGAGGGCGGCAACAACCGCTTGATCGTCTGCGGCGGCGACACATCCAGCCACGTCCTTCGACAGCTGGGCGCCCGGTCCCTGTCCATCGCCGCTAACCCGGTGGGCAACGTGGTGCTGTGCCGGGTTGCGTCGCCCGCTCCGTGGCTGGACGGCACGGAGATGCTACTCAAAGGCGGCCAGGTGGGTCCGGTGGACCTGTTCGAGCTGATCCGGACTCTCCAGGCGAGGCCCCGGGCCGCGCCGATCAGCTGATTTCCCAACGGACGAGTAACCGGGGGCGGCGTGCGAAGTTGGCACGCCGCCCCCGTCTCTTCCTGCCCTAGACGGTGAAGAGTACGCTCCAGGTGGCCGCTTCGCGCGGAAGCCGGTACTGGCCGGGCAGGGCTGGCCCGCAGGCGGCGGATCCCAGGCCGAGCTGGGCCCGGTCGACGTTCAGCCAGACCTTGCCGGAGTCGGCCAGGTCGTGGGGGTGCCGGGCGCGTTCGAGTGCCTCGCTGGTCCAGCGCCGTGCCGTGAAGTCGAACAGCGGGTCGCCTTCAACCCGCAGAGTGGGCAGCCCGGCGCCGGAGAGCTCCAGCCAGCGTGTTTCCACGTGGTTGCCGTTTTCCTGGGGCACCGGATAACCGACCTGCAGGGCGTCGACACTGGACGCGTATGTCCCGACGGCGGCGGCTTCTTGTGAATCGGCGTATGACTCGCCCGGTCCGCGCCCGAACCAGCGCACGTCCCTGTAGGCGCCGGGGAGGCCAAGCCGGAGTCCCAGCCGGGGCAGCACGATGTCTCGGTGCTGGTATGGGGTATCCGCCCACGGGCCGGTGAATTCCACCGAAACCTCCAGCCGGATCCCGGAGCCGTCCGCGGTCCAGTCGAACAGGTACTCAATGGCGTGCGGGTGGGTGGCCGCGGCGCAGCGGCCGGCCACCCGAAGGCGATCCCCGTCGGTCTCGATACGGTCGGTCCGGCGCAGCATCCGGTCCATTCCGACGGCGGACCACACGGCCGCGAGGTTATTGTTGCCGCCCTGCCCGCGGTCATTCTCGGTGGGGGCCCGGTAGACGTCGAGCCGCGGACCATCAAGCTCCAGCCCGCCGAGCCGCATGAGCCCGCCCGACACCGGGTTGAAGACCGCATCACCAAGCCGCAGCCCGCCGTCGGACGACACAGAATGCCGGGCGGACACAGGCACCCGCAAGGGTTCCACGGGCCGTTGCCGGGGACGGACGGCCAAGGCACCCTGGGACCACGCAACCCGGTGCCCGGCCGGAGCCCACGCGGTGTCCTCCTTCAGTGCCGCCTCGATGGTGAGCCACCACTCGCCCGGTTCATCACCGGGGGCTACCGGGCACGGCACCGTGACGCTCTGCCCCGCGGCGACGGCCGGGACGGCGAGGACGCCGTTGCCGCGCGGGACACCATCGAGCTCAAGGCGCCAGCTGAAACCCAGGTGCTCGAGCCCGACGGCGTCGTGGTCGTTCCGGATCCCGATGGCCTCTCCGACGGAGATCTCCACAGGCTGGAGCACTTTCTTCAGCTCGGCCAGGCCGGGTGACGGCGTCCGGTCCGAAAAAACCAGCCCGTCCAGGCAGTAGCGGCCGCCGTTGGGTCGATAGTCAACATCCGAGCCGTGCATGATGAACTCACGGCCGGCGGCGTCCCGGTGCGTGAAACCGTGGTCGATCCATTCCCACACAAAGCCGCCGCAGAACCTCTCGTGGGCCTTCAGGATGCGGTGGTAGTCCAGCAGCGAACCAGGACCGTTGCCCATCGCATGGGCGTACTCACAGAGTAGGAACGGCAGCGAGCGCCGGCGCGCATCGTCGTCGTCGGTGATTCCTTCGGGCCGTGGATCCTCGCGCCGGCCGATCTGCTCCAGAAGCTCCAGCGATGGGTACATCAGCGATGCGAAGTCGGAGTTGCGGTAGCTGGGGTCGCGTTCATAGTGGAGGGGACGCGACGGGTCACGGTCGCGGATCCAGGCTTCCACAGCGTCGAAATTTTCGCCCACCCAGCTCTCGTTTGCCAGGGACCAGGCCACGACGCTGGGGCTGTTCTTGTCGCGCTCCACCATGCGGCGGGTGCGGTCGCGCATGGCCGGAACCCAGCGGGGGTCCGCCGGCGGGTTGCCCTCCCAGCCGGCGTAGATGAAGCCGTGCGTCTCAAGGTCGGATTCCTCCACCACCCAGAGGCCGTACTCGTCACACAGACGGATGAACTCCGGGTGCGGAGGATAGTGGCTGGTGCGGACGGCGTTGATGTTGTGCTGCTTCATCAGCACGATGTCGCGCACCATCGTTTCCCGGTCGAGCGTGCGGCCCGTGTCCGGGTGGTGTTCATGGCGGTTCACACCACGGAAGAACACCCGCCTGCCGTTGGCCAGCAGCACGCCATCGACGATCTCCACAGTGCGGAACCCGATCCTCAGCTCAACCGTCTCGCCCCCGGAGGCGAGCGTTCCCCGGTAAAGCCGCGGTGATTCGGCACTCCACGGCTGAACGGACACGGTGGCGGATTCGCCGGCGGCCATGCTGATCCCCAGCTCCGGGATCTCCACGCGGGCCGCGGTCGAGGCGTCCACCCGGAGGGTGCCATGGCCGGTCCGGTGATCGAAGCCGGCGTGGACAAAATGGTCGTCAATGGCACCGGCCGGCCGTTCGAGGAGCTCGACGTCCCGGAAGATGCCGGGCAGCCACCACATGTCCTGGTCCTCCAGGTAAGTGCCCGAGGACCAGCGGTGGACGCGCACGGCGAGCACATTCCGCCCCGGCAACACGGGGGCGTCGAATTCGAAGGGCAGCCGGCTTCCGGTGGAAAAACCCAGCTCCTGCCCGTTCAGCCAGACCTTCGCGCAGGAGTCCACGCCCTGGAACCTCAGCACCGCCCGGCCCCAGTCCTCGGCCACGTTGAAGACCAGCCGGTAGTCGCCGGTGGGGTTTTCGGTGGGGACCCGCGGCGGGTCCAGCGGCATGGGCAAGGCGGTATTGGTGTAGAGCGGTCCCTCGTCCGTGCCGCGCAGCGACCGGGCGGGTCCGCCGGCCAGCGGGGTGACGGGTTCCAGGACCCAGTGGGACGGAACCCCGATCGTGTCCCAGCCGGCGTCGTCGAAATCCGGCTTGGTAAACGCGTCGCCGGTGCCCGCCGCAGTCGGCGAAAGCCGGAACCGCCAGCTTCCGTTGAGGCTCAGCCGGCGCGCGTTGCTGAGCGCATCCGCACGTGGCTCGCGGCGGCCGGATCCCGGGGCAAAATCGTCCCAATAGTTTGGCATTGATAGTCCTGTTCAGTGTGCGTCGTTTGCGGCGGATCGCAATTGCTGGACCCGGCGGATGCGAAGGGCGAGCGCCTCGCCTTCAGGCAGCGGGACGGGATCCGTCCCCGCAGCGAAGGCATCATTCCGCTGGACCTCCGTCAGTTCGAAGATCCGATCGACCGGCTTGATGGTCATGTTCCAGGTGTCGATCACGTCAACCTCGAAGCGGTCCCCGACCTCCAGTTGGATTCCCAGGCCCGTATTCGGCAGCCGGAACATCCACGACGCAGGAGCCGACCGGCCAAGGTACTGGATGTAAACCTGCCCTGGAATGCCGGCGACAAAACCTTCGTCCCACCAGTTATCGATGGGGTCCAGGCCGTCGCCGTCCACCTCGTCCAGCAACCTCCGCAGGAACCCGAGCCGTTCCGGACTCTCGCCCTGCAGGCGCCCGCCTTCGACGATGTGCAGGCTGCCGCCGTCGAGCACGAAGCTCTCACCGTGGGAGGCATAGCATCCCGACACCGTGGTGATCCAGAACTGGTGCACCAGGTCCCGGGCCGTGAGATGACCCCACCGCTCGGGGACGTCGCCTTCGTACTTGATCTCGTCGAGCACCACCGGCTTGCGGTAGGCGTCGCGGAACAGCGAAGCGCGGCCGAAGTCCTCGGTGGCCTGTCCGAGCTGGAGCGAGGCGTGTGTGACCCACGGCTGGTTGTAGTCATAGAAACGGACCCAGTTGTGGATGGACCGCAGATGGTCGTGGGGATCAGCTGCTGCAAGCCGTTCCCCGGCCGCATCCCACCGCGCCGTGGGCCGGTCCAGGATGTCGAATTCGTTGCACAGGGACCACCACACATTGCAATATGCAGAGAGCCGCGCCACCAGGTAGCGCAGGTAGATGGCATCCTCGGCTTCGGTCAGTCCGTCCAGCCCGAAGCGGCCGTTGTCGTAGGCGTTGTAGATCAGCACATCGGCCTGGATCCCCCGGGACTGCAGGAGGACGACGGCGGCATCGAGCCGCCGGAAGAAAGTCACTACCGGGCGGGTCACGTCGTAGCGACCGTCGGCGCCGCGTTCAAAGGGCAACAGCTCAGGGAAATGCTCCACATAGCCGCCCGCCTGCGGGAAGACCATAAAGCGCAGCTTGTTGAAACCGGCCTCAGCCAGCGGGTCCACCGTGGCCGCGAATCTTTCCGCGGGCTGGTGCAGCCAGTTGTACACGGTGGCCCCGACCGGCCGGAACGGCGTACCGTCCGCGTGGGCGAAATGGAACGTGCCGGCCACACGCACCGGCCCGTGCTCAGCGGGCGCCGGGGCGGCCACGTTAACACTGCCTGTCGCCCCGGAAAGTTCGGCGGACTCCGAACTGGTGGTCCAGGTCCAGCGGCCCTCACGTTCCGGAGCAAAACGCGCCAGGTAGCGGTTGCCGCCGTCCCAGAATCCGGGCACCCTCCTCACGTCTCCGGACTCGTGCTCAAAAACGGCGAAGAACGGCACACGGTCCGCGGGAATGGATTCGTCCGGCCCGGTCAGTGCGACGTCGAGCACCGCGTAGCAGGGATGCGTCATGGAGTGGTCCTTTCAGGTGGGCCAAGTGCGCCCTGGAACGCGAGAAGGTCGGCTATTGAACCGTATCAACAGATATTCCCATGAAACAATGCCTCCGTTGCAAAACTCTTGAAACGTGTCAAGAACTGCGCAATGATGGGGACGACCGCTTCTACAGTCCACACCCCAGACCTGGGCCGTCAAGGCCCGCCCCACCAGGAGTTTTAATGAGCATCACCGTTGGCGCACCAACGTTCGAACACCACCGCCAGGCCCTCGGCACCGGCGTCGCCGCGCCGCGGCTCTCCTGGAAAACCCAGGCGCCGGCCGGCTGGACGCAAGCCTCCTACGAAGTGCGGATTGAGCGCGAAGGCACCACTGAAACGACGCCGCCGATTGACTCCGCCGACTCCGTCCTGCAGCCCTGGCCTGCTGCGCCGCTGCGCTCCCGCGAGCAGGCCACCGTCAGGATCCGCGTCACAGGCGCCGACGGAACACGTTCCGCGTGGAGCGGACCGGGCACCGTCGAGGCGGGACTGTTGGAACCCGGCGACTGGAAGGCCTTGGCCATCGGCGCGGGCTGGGAGGAGGACCCGGCGTCGGACGAACGGCGTCCGCCGCTGCTGCGGCGCGAGTTTGCCGTTCGCGGCGACGTCGCCTCTGCGCGCCTCTACGTCACGGCCCACGGCCTCTACGAAGTCGAAATCAACGGCCAGCGCGTGGGCGACGACGCCATGTCACCCGGCTGGACCACCTACAACCATCGGCTCCGGTACTACACCTACGACGTCACCGGCCATCTCGCGTCCGGCCCGAACGTCATCGGTTCCTGGCTCGGAGACGGCTGGTACCGCGGGCGGCTCGGCTGGTACGGCGGCTTCCAGAACCTCTATGGCAACGACCTGTCGCTGCTCGCCCAGCTTGAAGTCCGGTACAGCGACGGCTCGGTGGAGGTCATCGCCACGGATGACTCCTGGCGGGCGGCGCCGAGTCCGATTGTCCGCAGCGGCAATTACGACGGCGAGCTGTACGACGCGCGGCTTGAGCTCGACGGCTGGTCCCGGCCCGGATTCGACGACGCCGGCTGGCATCGTGTTGTCGCCGCCCACCGCAACCCCGACACGCTCGTGGCGCCGGAGGGACCCCCCGTCCGCTGCACCCATGAGCTGACTCCTGCGGCGGTGCTGACCACCCCGAGCGGCAGGAAGGTCCTCGATTTTGGCCAGAACCTCGTGGGCCGCCTCCGCATCCGGGTTTCCGGCGTGGCGGGCGACTCGGTCCTCATCAGCACCGCGGAGGTGCTGCAGGACGGCGAGATCTACACCCGGCCGCTGCGCAGTGCAAAGTCGACCGACGAATACATCATGGCCGGGCGTCCGGACGAGGAATGGGAGCCGCGGTTCACTTTCCACGGATTCCGGTATGCGGAGATCAGCGGCTGGCCGGGCGATATCGATGCCGCCGTGGCCCGCGGCGACGTCATCGCCCGTGTCTATCACACCGACCTTGAGCGCACTGGCTGGTTCGAGACCTCGAACCCCAGCGTCAACCGGCTTCATGAGAACGTCCTCTGGAGCATGCGGGGGAACTTCCTCGATATCCCTACCGACTGCCCGCAACGGGATGAACGGGTCGGCTGGACCGGCGACATCCAGGTCTTCGCGCCCACCGCGTCGTACCTCTACGACGTCTCCGGCATGCTCTCGAGCTGGCTGAAGGACGTGGCGGCGGAGCAGCTTCCCGACGGAACGGTGCCCTGGTACGTGCCCGTCATTCCGGCGCACAAGATGTGGACTCCCATCCGCCCGGGGGCGGCGTGGGGCGACGTCGCAACGTTCACGCCGTGGACCCTGTACGAGCGCTTCGGCGATTCCGGGATCCTGGAAGCGCAGTACGACAGTGCGAAGCGATGGGTGGAGCTGGTGGAGCGGCTCGCCGGCCCCGACCGGCTCTGGAATGAAGGATTCCAGCTGGGCGACTGGCTCGATCCGTCTGCCCCGCCGCATGATCCGGCCGACGCCCGCACGGACCGCTACCTCGTGGCCACGGCGTACTTCGCCCGGTCCGCGGACCGCATGGCCCGGATGGCAGGGGTCCTGGGCCGGCGCGAAGATGAGGAACGGTTCACCCGGCTGGCCGCCGATATCCGCCGCGCTTTTGCCGCCGCGTATGTGCTCCCCGGCGGACGCATGACCAGCGATGCCCAGACGGCATACTCGCTGGCGATCGGGTTCGAACTGGTGCCCGAGGCCGAAATGGCGGCCGCCGGGCGCCGCCTCGCCGAGCTAGTCGAGGAGGCCGGGCACCGGATCGCCACGGGTTTCGTGGGAACTCCGCTGGTCTCCGATGCCCTCACCGTGACGGGACATGCGGACTCGGCGTTCAGCCTCCTGCTGGAAGAACAGGCTCCGTCCTGGCTCTACGCGGTGATGCAGGGCGGTACAACGATCTGGGAACGCTGGGACAGCATGCTGCCCGACGGCACGGTGAACCCTGGCAAGATGACCTCGTTCAACCACTACGCGCTGGGTGCCGTGGCCGACTGGCTCCATCGCGTGGTGGCCGGCCTGGCGCCGGGAGCCCCTGGCTACCGGCACATCGTGTTCCGGCCGCAGCCGGGGGGCGGGCTCACCCATGCTGCCGCGGAACATGAGACGCCGTACGGCCGGGCGGCCATCGCCTGGAAGATCGACGGCGGAAACCTGCGCGTGGACGTCACCGTGCCCACGGGTGCGACGGCGACAGTGCAGCTTCCCGGGCGCGCCGCCGTCGAGATCGGGAGCGGTGCGCATCACTTCGAAGGTGCGGCAGCCGCCGTCGACCGCGTTCCCCTGCTGGTCCGCGAAGCGTCCGCGATGTAGCCGCGGTGCTGGCCGGCACTGGACCGGCCAGCACCGGCACCTCAGGCGAGCGTGGAGGCCCGGACCATCAGTTTCGGCTGGAAGACGATCTGTTTGGCCGACTTCGTGTCATTGGCAATGGCCCTTTGGAGGAGTTCCACGGCTGCGATGCCGAACTCTTCATGCGGCGCCCTGACCGATGTCAGGGGGATCACCGAGGCTTCGGCGAACTCGATGTCGTCGTACCCGACGAGGAGGATGTCGGCAGGGACGCGCAGCCCGCTGTCGACTACAAGGCCATGCATCAGGCCCAAAGCCAGGAGGTCGTTGGCGGCGAAAACTGCTTCCGGCCTGCGCTCCGGTGAACGTTTGGCGATCTCGGCTGCCACCTCCCTGCCCACGGCGAGGGTCCGGCTGCCCACATTGATCACCTCAAGGGTGGCATCCACGCATTCGCGCACCGCCCGGCTGGCACCCTCGATCCGGTCCGAGATCTGCGGGACCCCCAAAGGCCCCCCGACAAAGGCGATGCGCCGCGCCGACTGCTCAATGAGATGCTTCGCTGCCAGGTAGCCGCCCATTTCGTCGTCCACCGACACGGACGGTTGGTCGCTGGCCAGCGCCCGCTGCCCCACAAGAACGCTCGGGGTGCCGAGCCTGCGGATGTGGGCCAGCCGGTCCTCGATGGGGCCATGCGATGCCACCAGCAGGCCGCGGACGCGGTGCGCCTGGAACATTTCCAGATAGGCGTCTTCCCGTTCCCTGCTCCTGTTGGAGTTGGCCAGGAAGACCGACAGCCCGTCAGCTGCGGCACGCTGCTCGACCCCCTCGGCAATAGTGGCAAAGAAGGGGTTGCTGATGTCCGGCGCTATGTACGCGATGGTTGCGCTGCTGCCACGCCGGAGCTGCGATGCGGCGTCGTTGCGCACAAAACCCAGTTCGTCGATGGCTCGCTGGATACGCTCGCGCTTTTCGGCGGACACCTTGTCCGGATGGTTGATGAAGTGCGAAACAGTGCCTTGGGCAACCTGCGCGAGCGCGGCGACTTCCCGGATCCCTACCCTTGCAGCCATGGCCTAGTAGAACTCGACGGTGTTGACCCGGTTCACGAGCGACTCTCCGTCAAGAAGCCGGGTCGCATTCGCGGCGAACAGCTCCGCAATGAGCCGTTCCTCGTCGTCGTTGATGGCCGCGGCGTGCGGGCTGATGAGGACGTTAGGCACTTCCCACAGCGGGCTGTCCGCCGGGAGCGGCTCCGTGTCGAAGACATCGAGCGCGGCGAAGCCGACCCGGCCGTCAGCCAGGGCCTCCACCAGGGCTGGTTCGTCCACGGTGGAGCCCCTGCCCACATTGACGAGCGTGGCTCCCGGTTTGACGCTTTCCAGGACCGTTCGACTGATAACGCGGTGCGTAGCCGTGGTGCTGGGCAGGCAAACCACGACAGCGTCCGCTCCTGCTACGGCTTCTGCCAGATGTTCCATGGGGAAGATCCGCTCAGCCCCCGGCACCTCCACCTGCCTGCGGTGGGCACCGATGACCCGCGCACCAAGGGCCGCCAGCTTTCCCGCCACTGCCCTGCCGATGCCGCCGAGGCCCACCACAAGGACGGTCGCCGAGGAAAGCTGCGTGAGCGTGCGGCGTTCTCCCCACGTCCGGGTCCGCTGATCGTTCAGCAGCCTGCCGAGGTCCTTCATCCCGGCCAGCACGCCAAATACTGCGAACTCTGCGAGCGGCTGCGCGTGGACGCCGCCTGACGTGGTGAAGGCAATGCGCGCCAGCTGTTCCCGGTCCAGGCCTGCAGCGCGGACCTGTCCTCCGCCTCCGGCAGGCGTCGTGTGCACCCACAGCAGCCGCCGGTTCGCCTCAACAGTGCGCTTGAGCTGCGACGACGACTGGTCCGGCACGCCGTACAACGCGTCTGCCGAGTCGATCAGCTTCTCGAACCGGGCCTGCTCTTCCGCGGTGCGCGTGAAGGCTTCGTCGCCCCGGTGGTCGCCGGGATATCGCTGCGGCGGCAGCAACGCCTGGTCGCGGACGACTTCCACGCGAGGCTCTGTCCGTTCAATGAGCTCGCACAGCTCCTCAGGCAGCGGGGTTGGCACAACAACGCGGAGGGTCTTCATGGGTCAACTCTAATTGAACAGCTTGACACGTTTCATTACATGAAGCCCTACCCAACGCCCGCGCCCGCGGCTACACTCGGAAACCGAGAGTCCGTGAGAGCATCCGGACACCGGGAGGGAACGGAGGTGGTTTTGATGACTGTTTCAGCCGTGCGCCCAGAGCGCCCCGCACCCATCAAACCAATCACCCCCGTCTCCAGCATCCGCACCGCCTAAGGCGCACCCGACAGGTTCTTGCCCGCGGGACTGCGCGCCCCCGGTGCCTGGGGACTTTTCCCGAGGACTCACCTTGAACAATTCGTCAGGCACCAGCCTGGACAGCTTTGCCGTATCCATTTCCAGCCACGACGGACCCGAAAATTACGGTTACTCCCCGTCCGTCGCCGAACACTTCGACTCGAACCAAACCGAAGACCATCCACACCACACGCCCGGCCGGGTGGTGCGCGTGGACCGCAACCTGGTCCTCACCGCCGTCGGCACGGAACTGCTGCACCTGCCCTATCCCCTCGACACCGGCGTGCCGGTCACGGGCGACTGGGTCTGGATCGGGCCCAACCGCGCCGGTGACCGCCAAATCACCGGGATCCTGCCGCGCAGGTCCGAACTCAGCCGGAAACGCGCCTTTGAAGACTCCTCGGAGGCACAGGTCCTGGCCGCGAACATGGACGTGGTGGGCGTGGTGGTCCCGGTGGACCGGCCGCTCACGCACAACCGCCTGGAGCGAACCCTCGTGGCCGCCTGGGATTCCGGCGCGGTTCCGCTGGTGATCATCACCAAAGCGGACCTGGCGGACGTGGCGGACGACGTCGTCGGCAAGGTCATTTTGCAGGCGGCGGGCGTGGACGTGGTCACCACCTCGGCCGAGAACGGCGACGGCATAGATGCGCTGCTGGCGCACCTTCCGCCGCAGGGCACGCTGGTCCTCCTCGGCCCGTCGGGCGCCGGCAAGTCCACTCTCATCAACGCCCTCGTGGGCCATCAGGTCCAGCACACCGGTGAGGTCCGCTCCGGCGACTTCAAAGGCAAGCACACCACCACGTCCCGGGAACTCGTACCGCTGCCCAACGGCGCCGTCCTGATGGACACCCCGGGCGTCCGGGGATTCGGACTGTTCGACGCCGGCGAAGGCATGGGCGAGATGTTCGGCGACGTGGAGGAACTGGCCAGCCGCTGCCGGTTTTCGGACTGCGCCCACCAGCTGGAGCCTGGGTGCGCCGTGCAGGCGGCCCTGGCGGACGGGACGCTGGACGAGCGCCGCTGGCACAGCTACGGCAAACTCCAGCGCGAAATCGCCGCGCTGGCCCGCCGCACCGACGCCGCCGCCCGCCGCGCCTACCAGCGCGAATGGCATCAGAAAGTGGTGGTCGCCGGGAAGTCGCAGCGGTCCGCGGAGCGCGACAGCTCCGAACGGAGGGACGAACAGCGGTCCAAACGCAAGCGGCGGTGAAAGGCGCCTGACAGGGGCCGCCATTGACGCGGGTCGGGAAAAGCCTTCAGGAGCCGCCCGGTTTTCGATAGGCTGAAAGCGCTTTCCCGACCCGCTCCTCCAGAACCCCGCGCCATCCCGAAAGGGCCTCCATGAGCCACCGCACGTCGTCGTTCCCGCTGTCCAGCATCCGCCTGCTTCCCAGCGAGTTCCAGAATGCCCAGGACGTGGACCTCCGCTACGTCCTCAGCCTCGACGCCGACCGGCTGCTGGCGCCCTTCCGGAGGGAAGCGGGACTTTCGACGGCGGCACCCGGCTACGGCGGCTGGGAAGCCGACGGCCTGGACGGGCACATCGGCGGCCATTACCTTTCCGCCTGCGCCCAGCTCTTCGCGGCCACCGGCGATCCCCGCGTCCGGGCAAGGCTGGACTACGTGCTCTCCGTCCTGGCCGAATGCCAGGCCGAGGCCGGCGACGGGTACCTGGGCGGCGTTCCCGGCGGACGCGCGCTCGGAAACGAACTGGCCGCCGGGACCGTGGATGCGGATCTGTTCACCCTGAACGGCCGCTGGGTCCCGCTGTACAACCTGCACAAAACCTTTGCCGGCCTGCTCGACGCTTACACCTACGCCGGATCCGCCCAGGCCCTCGCTATGCTGACCCGCCTGGCCGACTGGTGGCTAGGAATCTCCGCGACGCTGGGCGGCAAAGCCTTCGAGGAAATGCTCCACTGCGAGTTCGGCGGCCTCAACGACACCTTCGCCGCGCTGGCGGACATCACCGGCCGCGACGATTACCTCCGCGAGGCCCACAGGTTTGCCCACCGCGCCATCCTGGACCCGCTGGCCGCCGGGCGGGATGAGCTCGACGGGCTGCACGCCAACACCCAGATCCCCAAGGTGGTGGGCTACGCCCGGCTCGCCGCCACCACCGGAGACCCTGCCTCCACCCAAGCGGCGGACTTCTTCTGGGACACCGTCCTCACGCGCCGCACGGTCTCCATCGGCGGCAACAGCGTCCGCGAACACTTCCACGCGTCCGGCGACTTCTCGCCCATGGTCCAGGACGAGCAGGGCCCCGAAACCTGCAACACCTACAACATGCTCAAACTCGCCAAGCTCCGCTTCGAGCGCACCGGCGACCCTGCGGCGCTCGACTTCTACGAGCGCGCCACCTACAACCACATCCTCTCCTCGCAGCACCCCGAACGCGGCGGCTTCGTCTACTTCACCCCCATGCGGCCGGCCCACTACCGCGTCTACTCCAAGTCCCAGGAATCCATGTGGTGCTGCGTCGGGTCCGGGCTGGAAAACCACGCCCGCTATGGCGAACTCATCTACAGCCACGGCCCGGATGACCTCGCGGTAAACCTCTACATTCCGTCCGAACTGGACTGGGCAGGCCAGGGCGTGCACGTCCGGCTGGAGACGGACTTCCCCCGCTCGGACACCGCCACCCTGCACGTCACCGCCCACGCGCCTACCGCGTTCACTCTGCGCCTGCGCCGTCCCGGCTGGGCCACAGGAATGGAGGCCGACGCCGGCGGGCAGCTTCTGGAGGCGGGTCCCGGGAGCCGGGAACTCGCCATCCGCCGGATCTGGGAGGGAACCACAGCCGTCACCGTCCGCCTGGCGGCCGAAGTACGGGCCGAGGCCCTGCCGGACGGCTCCCCTTGGGTCTCGTTCACCTATGGACCGGTGGTCCTGGCAGCCCGCACGGGCGCCGACGGAGTCCCCGGCTTCGAGGCCCCGGACGAGCGGATGGGCCACGTCGCGGCCGGACCGAAGACTCCCCTGGCCGGCACCCCAGTGGTCACGGCACCAAACCCCGCTGACGCCGTCGTACTCCTGGACCGCACGACGCTCACGGCGGAACTGACCGCGGAGCTCGACGGCGGCGTCGTGACCGTTCCGCTGGAGCCGTTCGCCGGCATCCACGACGAGCGCTACACCCTCTACTGGCCCGCCGGACGTTCGGCTGCGGAGCGCACCGCCGGGCTGGCTGCCTTGGACGCCGACGCGGCCGGCGCCGCGGGTGTCCTCGACAGCGTCACAGCCGGCGAGCAGCAGCCCGAATCCGACCACCACTTTGCCGGCGAATCCACCCGGGCGGGCGGCAGCGACGGGGTGCACTGGCGCAGTGCCACCGGCTGGTTCTCCTACACCCTCGCCGGGCGCGGAGACGGTGCGGCGGTGCTGCGCGTACGTTTCCGCATCCTGGACGGCGGGCAGGAACGGGGACACGAGCTGCGCCTCAACGGCGTTCCGCTCGGCGAACCCGGCACCGCGTGGCGTAGCGTGGACGCGGACGTGCAGGACTTCATGGTTCCCGCCGGAACCGCCGGGACGCTCACTTTTTCGGTCCACGCCCTTCCAGGCACGGCCACCGGCGACCTGCTGTCCGTGCAAGTCCTGCGGGGCGATGCAACGTTGTAAAATATCCGTGACAGGCCGCCCGGGCCTGGAACAGCACCAGGGGGAGGCAGGATGGCGGCAACGCTTCACGACGTGGCCCGCGTGGCAGGCGTGTCCTTCAAGACCGTCTCCAACGTGATCAACAACCATCCGCACGTCCGGGACACCACGCGCGCCAAGGTTGAAAAGGCCATTGCGGAACTCGGCTACCGGCCCAACCTGACGGCACGCAGCCTGCGCTCGGGGCAGACCGGCGCCATCACCCTGGCACTCCCCCAGCTGAGCCTGCCGTACTTCGCCGAACTGGCCGACGCCGTGATCGAAGCCGCCGCGAAGCACGGCCTGGTGGTCCTGATCGAGCAGACCGGCGCGGACCGTGATCGCGAGCTCGAGGTGATGGCCAGCCCCCGGCTCAAGATGTCGGACGGCCTGATCTTCAGCCCGCTGGCACTCGGCCAGGAGGATGCGGACCTGATCAGGGCTGACGTCCCGATTGTCCTGCTGGGCGAGCGCATCTTCGGCAGCGCGTCCGACCACGTCACGATGCAGAACGTCACGGCCGCCCGGGCCGCCACCGAACACCTGCTTGACCTCGGAAAGAAGCGGATCGCCGTCGTGGGCGCGCACGAGGGTGAGGTGATTGGCTCGGCCGGGCTCCGCCTGCGCGGATACCGGGAGGCGCTCGAGGCGCGGGGAATTCCGTACGACGACGGGATCGTCGCCTATGTGGTGGACTGGCACCGGTCCAACGGTGCGGCCGCCATGCATGACCTGCTGGACCGCGGCGCCACCTTCGACGCCGTCTTCGGGCTCAATGACACCCTGGCCCAGGGCGCGGTGCGCGTCCTGCAGGAAGCGGGCTTCCGCGTCCCGGACGACGTCGCCGTGATCGGCTTCGATGACCTGGACGAAACCCGGTACACCCTGCCCACGCTCAGCACCGTCGATCCGGGGCGGACGGAAATCGCCGAGACCGCCATCCGGATGCTGATGGAGCGGATCAAGGACCCGAACGGCATGCCGCCCCGGGAGATCGAGACGGCGTTCCAGGTAGTGGTGCGCGAATCCACGGTGGGCTCAAGCGCGTCGTAGGCCTTCGTGCGCCCGGGCCCGCCAGTGGGTTTGGCGCTAGCTCGCTGCCTGCGCGGCGTACGCGGTGGCCTTCTCCCGAACCTGGTTCACGTAGGTATCTGACTGGTTGTAGGCGTAGACCGCGTCGGCCCACCCCCGATCCGTGACCAGATCCCGCCCGCCGCCGCACAGGTAAGCGGCAGCACTCATTGCGGCGTCGTCGATGTTGAAGGGGTCGGCGTTTCCGTCCCCGTTGCCGTCGCGGCCGGCGAACTGCCAGGTGGACGGGATGAACTGCATTGGCCCCACGGCGCGGTCCCAGTGGGGGTCGCCGTCGAGGGCGCCGGCGTCCGTGTCGGCGATGGCGGCGAACCCGTCGCCGTCCAGGCTCGGCCCGACAATCGGCCCGGTTGCCTGTCCGGCGGCCGAGAGGCTTCCGCCGCCGTACGTCCCGTGGGCTGACTCGACGAAGCCGATGGCCGCCACCGTGTTCCAGCCGATCCCGCACCCCGGGTTGCTCGAACTGGCAGCGGCGGCTGCGGTGGCATAGGCCTGCAGGGCCCGGGCGGGGATGCCGGTTTCCGCCGCCGCGCCAGCCAGCCACTGCCCGTCAACAACCCTCGTGACGTTCAGCGCAGGCGTGCTGGTGGTTGCGAGCACCTCAAGCCGGGCCGCGGACTGCGGCGGCGCGGGCAACGTCAGGGCCGCCGGCTGGCCGCCCATGCGGAGCGCCCAGAACAAAAAGCCGGTAATGACACAAACGAGGACGACGCACAGGACGGCCATGCGTTTGAGGCGGAGCATGACTCATTCCTATCAAACTTGTGAGCCGCTGATGCCTGCGGGAGCTTCGTCACCCGTGCGCTCCTGCCCAGTTGCTTTTGGCGGCACTGCCCGTAAAGCGGTTTCCTGGCGTGACGCGCCGTGTCCCGGCGCGGTTCGCGTCCTTGGGGCCGGAGCAACCGGGCAGGAACGCACGCAGGGCCTACTCCCAACGCGCGGTGGGCCACCCGTCCTTCCACTCAAGGTCCGCCAGCCCCAGCCGGAACGCTCCGTCCAGTTCCTCGGCGTAGTAATGGAACGCGAGGGTGTCCCCGGAGACGGACTGGCCGCCCGGCCCCACGCGCCCGCCGTCGGTGGCCAGCACGGGCGTGCCGCCGCCGTCGAGCAGTTCCCTGCCGTCCGCATCCACATACGGGCCGGTGATGCTGTCCGCCCTGCCCACGGCAATGTTGTAGGTGCTCTCCAGCCCCTGGCAGCAGAAGTCCCGGGAGAAGAACAGGTAGTACCTGCCGTCATGCGGCACAATGTAGGGCGCTTCGATGGCGTTCGGCGGCGCCTTCCGGTCCGCGATTGCCAACGGATCGGAAGCGTCGGCGCGCAGGCCGGTGGGCCACTCAAGCTGCACCAGCTGGAGACCGGTCCAGAAGGACCCGAACGACATCCACGGCGTCCCGTTTTCGTCCTCCACGATGCCGGGGTCGATCGCGTTGAACCGTTCCCCCTTGGAGGAGATCACCTCGCCGCGGTCCACCCACTCGTAGCCGGGATCGGCCGGGTCCAGCGTGGTGTTGGTGGCCAGCGCGATCACCGACAGGTTCTTGCCGAATGTGGACGCGGAGTAGTAGAGGTACCAGGTGCCGTTGTGTTCGTAGAGTTCCGGCGCCCAGAGGTTGTCCACTCCCGGGACTGCTGTGGTAAGCCATGCCGGCTTTTCCTGCCAGACCTCGCCGGCGTATTCCCAGTCCACGCCGTCGTCGGAGCGCCGGACCTGGATGTTGCCGTCTGCCACCTGCCCGTTGCCTGTCGAGTAGACGAACCACGGCCCGCCACCCTCCCCCTTGACCAGTGCGGGGTCGTGGATGAAGAAATCACCCGCGAGCCCGGCGGGCTTCTCCTCCGGAGCCGCACCTGGCGAGGTGCCGCAGCCGGCCAGGACAAGGACGACGACGGCGGCGAGCACCGCTGCCAGCCGCACCCTCAGGAGGCGGCTGGCAGCGGAGCTTTTCGGCTGGGCGGGCACGTCAGCCAAGCGCGACGGCGGACCAGGACACGGGCGGCAGGGTCACCGTGAGCGTGCCCTCCTCGAGGACGGCGCCGTCGAGCTGCTTCAGGCCCACACGGTTCTGGTCCTCGAGCGTGTTCTTGGCGTAGACGTCCGCATCGTGCAGGGTCACGGCCTCGGTGATGACCGTGGCGTTGAGGTCGGCCACGTTGATGGTGACGTCGATCGCTTCGGTCTGGCTGCGGTTCACCAGGAAGAGGGCCGACTCGCCGGTGGCGGCGTCGGCTGTTGCCACCGCGTCCACCAGCGGGGCGTCGCCGTAGACCGCCGTGGTGTAGGTCCCGGCGTCGATGCGCGGGCGCAGCACCTCGCCGCGGGCCAGCCGGGAAGTGACGGAGAACGGGAAGAACGTGGTCTGGCGCCAGGTGTCGCCGCCCGGTTCGGTCATGATCGGGGCGATGACGTTGACCAGCTGCGCGAGGGAGGCCGCGGCCACCCGGTCGTGGTTCTTCAGGAGCGTGATCAGCAGGTTGCCGAACACCACTGCGTCGGCCACGGAGTAGGTGTCCTCCAGCTGGCGCGGGGCGTGGGTCCATTCCTCGTTGACCTCGTCGGAGGCCTGGTGCTCGTCCAGGTACCAGATGTTCCACTCGTCAAAGGAAAGCTGGATGGTCTTTTTGCTCTTCAGCTTGTGCTTGACGTGGTCCGCCGTAGCCACCACGGTTTCGATGAAGTACTGCATGTCCAGCGAGGACGCGAGGTAGGAGCCGAGGTCGCCGTTGCGCTCCTGGTAGTAGGCGTGGCAGGAGATGTAGTCCACGTAGTCGTAGCTGTGCTCCAGGACCACGCGCTCCCATTCACCGAACGTCGGCATGGAGGACCCGGACGAGCCGCACACCACCAGTTCAAGGTTCTTGTCCGCGGTTTTCATGGCGGACGCGGTGCGGGCCGCGATCTTGCCGTAATCCTCCGCGGACATGTGGCCGATCTGCCACGGGCCGTCCATCTCGTTGCCGAGGCACCACATGCGGATGTTGTACGGATCCTTGGCGCCGTTGGCAATGCGCTGCTCGCTGAGCGCGGTGCCCGACGGGTGGTTGGTGTATTCGAGCAGGTCAAGGGCTGCTTCGATGCCGCGGGTGCCCAGGTTGACGGCCATCATCAGTTCGGAGCCCGTGAGCTTGCACCAGCGGGCAAACTCGTCCAGGCCCACCTGGTTGGACTCCAGCGAGTGCCAGGCGAGGTCGCGCCGGACCGGACGCTTCTCGCGCGGGCCCACGCCGTCCTCCCAGCGGTAGCCGGAGACGAAGTTGCCGCCGGGGTAGCGGATGGTGCTGGAGCCCAACTCCTTGACGAGTTCAATGACATCCAGCCGGAAGCCGTCCTCGTTGGCGGTGGGGTGGCCGGGTTCGTAGATGCCGTCGTAGACGCAGCGGCCCAGGTGCTCCACGAAGGAGCCGAAGATGCGGCGGCTGACGGGGGCAACGACGGCGGCCCGGTCGATGGTGATGACGGTGGGTGCCACAACAGCCAAGTCGGTCTGTTCAGCAGCAGCGGAGGTGATGGTCACGGTTCTTTCCTGTTCTGTATAACGTTGTAGAAGTCGGGGATTTGAAGGTGGGTATCAAATGTTGAGGCGCCTAAGCGGCGGCCGGGGCGGTGGTGTGCGCGGTTTCGGCCGGTGCCGGGGCCGGCGTCTCCGCTGCTTCGAGGACGGCCAGACGGCGTCCCACCAGCCAGCCCGACAGCAGCAGTGGAAGCGATGCCCCCACCAGCGGCACCAGCACCGGCAGTGCGGAAAAGACGACGACGGCGGCTGCCAGGGTGGCCAGCAGCGACAGGCTCAGCAGGGGTGATACGAGCGGAAGCACAAACGCCGTCCGCCAGGTGCTGGCAACCGAGTCGCGGTAGCGGCCGCACAGGGCAACCGCCGCCGCGGCCGCGGCCAGGGTTCCGAGGCCGGCCAGCGCAGCAAGCACCAGCAGAACGGCATGCGTGGGGGAAAGCAGCACTGCATCCGATGGAGCCAGCACGGTCAGGACGTTGAGGAACAGCACGACGCCGGCCAGCCAGAAAATACTCCCCACCCTGTTTGCGTGCCAAAACTGGGCGCGGTACACCGTGGCAAAGTCCCTCACCACGTGGTCACCGCCGCTGCTATCACCGGTATCCCCAAGACGCAGGCGGGCAAGGACGGTGGTCGCTGCGACTGCGGCCGGGAACAGCCCGAACAGCACCAGCCCGCCCAGCGTTCCGGCCACAAACAGCACGTTGACCAGCACCAGCCGGGTGGCGAAGCCCAGCCACTGCATCACGCGCCCGGCCCAGCCCAGCGGAGCATCAGTCATGAGACGCCTCCCTTGGTTCCGCTCCAGGCCACGCCGTGCTGGTCGATTCCACTGAACGACAGCGCGGAGCGGGCGCGAACCGGGTCCCACGACCCAAACACCACGGCATCAAGCTCAACGGCCTCGCCGGATCCGTCCTGCTCCCCGGCGATACGCAGCCGGGCCAGCGCGGGTGTCCCGTCGGAAACCATGGGAACCCCGCTTACCAGCTCGGCAGCTACGGCGGGGACGAGTTCCGTGGACTCGGGATCAAAGCGGAGCACCTGCCACGTGCCGGCCACCTGTTCCGGGGTAGGCAGGGTTTCGGCCTCCCGGCCGGCGAATTGCTGGGGTGAGACCACGGGCCAGCCGGCAGCGTTGAAGAACAAACGCCGCAGCTGCACCACATGCTCGGTGGGGTCGGCCGCGAACCGGACGTGGTGGACCATGAAGTGCTCCGGGGACCCGTCCGGGCCGTCCTGGGTGAGGACCGAGTTGTGGCCGGGGGCAAGCCAGGCCGTGCCGCCGTCGAACTGGTGGCTGCCCAGCACCTTGGTGCCCACCGACGCCGGCGGCGCGTCCAGGTCCGTCATGGCGACCCCGCGGACGTCACGGTACGGGCCGGTGATGGCGTCAGCCACGGCCACCCGTACGTTGTAGGTGCTGAAGAGCGAATCGTAGGAGGCGAAGAGGACGTACCGTCCGTCCTCGGGGCGTCGGAGGATAAACGCCCCTTCCACGGCACCTTCCACTGACTTCGGCCGGCGGGCGATGGCCGCCCCGAGATCCCCCTCCACCAGCGGCAGTCCGGACGTGCGGTTCAGCGGCAGGATGCAGATGCCCGAGAAGAACGAACCGTACGTCAGCCAGGGCGCGCCGTCTGCGTCAAACGTCACGGCGGCATCGATGGCATTCTGGGAGTGCTGCCCCGCCCGGGTGGCTACGACGAGGCCGCGGTCCTGCCAGGGGCCCGACGGCGACGGTGCAACCGCCAGCCCGATCGCCGAGGTGTTGGTGCCGAAGGTGGACGCGGAGTAGTACATGTGCCAGTCCCCGGACTCCCAGCGGACCACCTCGGGTGCCCACAGTCCCTTCGCGCCGGACCATTCCGCCGCGGGTCCCGGGACGCCATCGAATGCAGTTCCGGCATATGCCCACTTGATCAGATCTGCGGAAGTCCGGATATGTACCCCGATGGGAATATATTCCGAGTTGGCGACGGAGTCGGTGGAGAACATGTAGTAGGTGCCGTCGTCGTCGCGGACCACTGTGGGGTCGTGGGCGTGCCGGGCACCCCAGGCGGCCGGGTCTGCGCTGGGGTCAGCGCTGGTGATATCTGCGGTGGTCATGGTTCAGCCCTTGGACCCGGAGAGGGCGATGGATTCGATGATCTGGCGCTGGAAGACGATGAACACGATCAGCACCGGCAGCAGCGCGATGAACGAGGCTGCCATGATCAGCGGGTAGTCGGTCTGGATGGCGTACTGGGCGTTGAAGTTGGCGATGACCAGCTGCAGTGTCTGGGTGCCGGGCGAGTTCAGGTAGATGATGGGCGCGAGGTAGTCGTTCCACACCGCCATGAACCAGAGGATGAACTGCGCGGCGAGGGCGGGCCTGATGGCGGGCATGATCAGCGTCCAGAAGATCTGCAGGTAGGACGCGCCGTCGATCCTGGCCGCTTCCACGATGGAGTCCGGGATGCTGTTCAGGAACTGGCGCAGGAAGAAGATCATGATGATGTTGCCGAAGAGTCCGGGCACAATGAGCGGCAGCAGGGTATCCACCCAGCCGATGCTGGCAAAGATGGTGAACTGCGGGATCATCAGCGTGGGGAACGGGATCATCAGGCCGGACAGGAGCCCCAGGAACAGGACGTTCTTGAACGGCATCCGCATCTTGGCGAACGCAAACGCAGCCAGCGCCGAGGTAAGCGAGCCGATGATGGTCACCGAGCAGGCCACGATCAGGCTGTTCTGGATGCCGGTCAGGAGCGGGCCGGCCGTCCAGATCCGGGCGTAGTTTTCCCAGACGAACGGGTCCGGAATCCACTGGGGCGGAAGTTCGAACACCCCCTCCTTGGTTTTCAGCGACGTGGAGAAGGTCCAGGCCAGCGGAGCAATCATGATGACGGCACCCACGGACAGGATGAGCGTGGTGATGACGTTGCCAAGCTTCAGCCCGGCCTTTGCCGAGCGCTGGCCGCTCCCCCGCGGCGGGCCGGACGGACCGCGCCTGGCGGCGGCCGGGATGGCGTCGGTGGGTTCCAGCGGCGGGGTGGTGATGACGTTCTGTGCGGACATGGCTGCCTGCCTCAATCGATCGAAAACTGGTTGCGGCGGTTGAGCCGGAACTGGATGAAGGTAATGGTGAACACCAGCAGTCCCAGGACCACGGACATGGCCGAGGCGTAGCCCATCTGGAGGTTGTCGAACGCTTTTTGCCAGATGTACCAAACGATCGAAGCCGACTCGAACTCCGGTCCGCCGGTGGGGGTCATGATGTTGATCTCCACGAAGATCTGCGAGCCGCCGATGATGGACGTGACAATCAGGAAGAACGTGACCGGGCGGACCA
Organism: Arthrobacter sp. BE255; assembly: GCF_031457335.1. NCBI lineage: Bacteria > Bacillati > Actinomycetota > Actinomycetes > Micrococcales > Micrococcaceae > Arthrobacter > Arthrobacter sp. BE255. The sequence continues at coordinate 521,865 of NZ_JAVDWK010000002.1, forward strand.
TGGGGATGGTGATGTGGCGGAACTGCTGCCACGCTGTGGCGCCGTCCAGGGAAGCAGCCTCGTAGAGGTACCGCGGCACGGACTGCAGCGCGGCCAGGTACAGCAGCATCGAATATCCCAGGCCCTTCCAGACGGCCATGATGATCAGCGCGGGCTTCACGGTGGCTGTGTCCTGCAGCCAGTTGGGACCGTCAATGCCCAGCAGGCCCAGGCCCTGGTTGATCAGGCCGAAGTCCCCGTTGAAGGCCCACTGCCAGAGGATGGCTACCGCAGCGATCGAGGAGATGACGGGCAGGTAGTAAACGGTGCGGAAGAACGTGGTGCCGCGCATCTTGCGGTTCATGGCCAGTGCCAGCGCCAGCGAGATCACCAGGCCGACGGGAATGCCGATCATCATGAACAAGGTGTTCCACAGCGACTTCAGGAAGTAGCGGTCACCGAACATCTTGGTGTAGTTGTCCAAACCCTTGAAGACCGGCGCGGAGATGCCGTTCCAGTTGGTGAAGGACGCGTAGACGGAGAACAGCAGGGGGAAAAGCGTGAAGAGGAGGAACCCGATCACCGGTATGGCAACAAAGAGCAGCGCGGCCTGGTGTTCCTTCCGGTGAAGCCGCGAGCGTCGCGGGCGCGTGATGGTTGTCATCGCTGGATCCTCTTTGATTCTTGATGGTGGCGCCGGTTGGGGCACCAGGAAAAGAGTGGTGGATAAGGTGCCGCGGCCCCGCTCGGGCAGGGCCGCGGCACCTGGTCTGCTGGGTTAGTTGCCGGCCTGCTGGTTGGCGGCATCCAGGAATTCCTGCATCCTGGGCTGCGCTTCCTTCAGGTAGTCCGCGGCGGTCTGCTTTCCGTCCAGCACGGGCTGGATGTTGGTGAACAGCTCGTCGTACCACTCGGCGTTGTAGGTGTTGCCGCCGGGCAGGGCGCGGCCGTAATCCTTGACGATCTCCAGGAACTCAGCCTTGTTGGCCGGCTTGGTGGATGTGTCCGCGGCCCACGTTTCCGCCATGTCCTTGAGGTTGGGGATCTGGATCCCGGCGTCAACCAGGCTCTGCTGGGCTTCCTTGTTGGCCGTCAGGAATTCGACCAGCTTGACGGCGTCCTCCGGGTACTTGGTGCTGTCGGAGACGGCGATACCGAGGGTGCCGATCCAGCTGGCGGTCTTGCCGGACTCGCCTGCCGGGTAAGGGATTACATCCCAGTCAAAGCCCAGCTTCTGGTAGGTGGAGAGGTCCCAGGGGGCGATGGGGAAGAACCCGATCTCGCCCTTCATCCAGCGCTGGTAGGTGTCCAGGGTCTGGGCTTCGGCCATGGACGGCGTTACGCCGTGGACGTTCTGCAGGTCGGCGAACCACTGGAGGGACTCGGCGAACTCCGGGGTGTCCACGGTGACCTTGGTGCGGTCTTCGTTAAGCCAGTCCCCGCCGTTGGACCAGACGAACGGCTGCAGGTTCCACTGGACGTTCAAGCCGGTGCCCCACTGGTCCAGGGCGCCGTCGCCGTTGGTGTCGGCGGTGAGCTTCTTGGCCGCAGCCACGAATTCGTCGAAGGTGTAGGGCTTGTCCTTGTCCGGCAGCGGGATGCCGGCCTTCTCCAGCATGGTCTTGTTGTAGCCGAAGGAGAACGGTCCCACGTCCTTGGGCAGGGCGTAGATGGCGCCTTCGCCCACGCGCTTGCCATCGAAGCGGTAGCTGTCCACGCCGTATTCCCAGATGTTGTCCAGGTCGATCGTGTCGGAGCCTTCCACGTATTCGGTGATGTCCTTGACGATGCCGTTCTGCACGTAGGCCTGGACGTCGCCGGGCCCGATGTAGAACACGTCCGGAACCTGCTTGCCGGCGATGGCGGCCTTCAGCTTGGTGGCGTACTGGTCCGCGGTGGTGACGATGATGTCCACGTCCACGTTGTTTTCCGTTTCAAACTGCTGAACGGCTTTTTCGTAGGCCTTCTTTTCGTCTTCACCTCCGCGGAACATGAAGGTCAGCTTCTTTTCGCCGGTGTCCCCACCGGTGGGGGCGGAGCATCCGCCGAGCATCAGGCCGGCGGCGGTAAAGAGCGCCAAGGTAGCGGCCATGGGACGTGACTTCATCATCACGCAGTCCTTCCGGGTTGGGTTGAGCGATCAAGTTTATGGGCTGGTGGAGAGCCGGCCCCGCAGTCCGCGGTGGCGGACCCGCATCCGGGGCGGTTCGTTTGCAACGTTGTAAGAAACCTTCACACAGCCACTCGGACGCCGTCAAGGGGTGATGCGAAATTAGTTTCCGCTCGGCCCCAGGTCCCTTGACGGTGGCGGCACCGCATGCCATATTTCTCTTTACAACGTTGCAACAATCGGTGGCCTCGGCGCATCCCCGACGCCCGTGAACACATTTCCCGGACAACTTTTCGGAAGGACCACGTGATGACGAAGTCACGTTCTTGGGCTGTGCGCGCCGCAGGATTGGCGGCCATTACCGGCCTCGCCGTGTCGGCCCTGGCGCTGCCACCAGCCACAGCCTCGGCTCCCGCGCAGGCAGCAACAAACCAGGCAGCAACAGCCCAGTCAGCAACGAACCCCATGACCGCAGCGGACTGGAATGCCCCGGCCGTCCGGCAGAAGACGGGCATGGAGCTGCCCGCCGACCTCCCCGGCGGGAAAACGGTGGTGGGCCAGACCTCCCCCATCCACGATCCCGCCCTGATCATCGCCGAGGACGGCACCTGGTATGTGTACTCCACCGGGCTCCTGAACCGGGAGAACGGCGGCACTATCCAGATCTTTTCGTCGCATGATGAAGGAACCACGTGGGAGTACTCCGGCACCGTCTGGGACCGGATTCCGGCCTGGATCGATCAGCATTTCTCCGACGGCGAGCTCCCCGGGAATCTCTGGGCGCCCGAAATCACCGAACATGACGGAACCTACTACCTGTACTACTCGGCGTCGCGCTTTGGCGGGAACAACTCCCTCACGGCGCTGGCCACCAATACCACCCTGGATCCCAGTGATCCCGACTACGAGTGGGTAGACCAGGGCCTGGTGGTGTCCTCCCCGGCCACGGGCCTGGATCCGAACAACCCAGGCAAGACATTCAACGCGATCGACGCCGGGATCATCGAGGATGCCGACGGCACCCCCTACATGGCCATCGGATCGTTCTGGTACGGGATCTTCCTGGTCCCCATTGAATGGCCCACGGGCAAGCCGGTGGAAGGCTGGCAGTCCCAGACCGTGAACATCGCGGACCGCTTTATGCCCGGCAACCCCGTCGAGGCCCCGTACATCACCGAGCACGACGGCTACTACTACCTGTTCGTCTCCTTCGACTCCTGCTGCCGCGGCGCCGACTCCACCTACAAGGTGGCAGTGGGACGCTCCGCCTCGGTGAAGGGTCCGTACCTGGACAAGGACGGCCGCGACATGTTCGGCGGCGGCGGGTCGGTGGTCCTCGATTCGCACGGGGCCATCACCGGCCCCGGCGGCCAGTCGGTCTTCGGCGATTACCTGGCGTTCCACTACTACGACGGCTCCAACGAGGAGATCCCCTACTTCCCCACGCTGGGCGTGCAGAAGATCAGCTGGGTGGACGGCTGGCCGGAGTTCGATCAGACGGTGGAACTGCCGGCAGTCCAGAAACAGCCGAAGGCCACGGCCGTGAAGGCAGGCAAGAAGGCCACCTTCAGTGCCACCGCCACGGGAACACCCGGGCCGGTGGCCGTCTGGGAAACATCGTCCGACGGCGGCACCTCCTGGCAGCCGACCGAAACCCAGCCTGCCACCCGGCGCACCGATGAGGGCACCTACAGCTCCACGCTGGAGTTCACGGCGTCCGCGGACGGGGACGGACTGCAGGTCCGCGCGGTGTTCCGGAACGCCCACGGCAAGGTGACCACCGACGCCGTCGGACTTTCCGTGAAGCAGTAATCGCCGGAGATCCACCCCGGCCCGGCACATACGGCCACCGTAATACTGCAAGCACGAGTATTACGGTGGCCCGCTGTGCGGAATTCATCTTTTGGGGGAGGCAAGGCTAACCTAAGTAGTCCCCATTTTTCACCCGACGTCCCCCCGGGTCCTGCTAGGCGGTTTCTTCGTGCGTCCATTCCACCGATCCCGGATCACCCTGGGCGTTGCTGCCCTCCTGACACTGAGCGGCTGCGGCTTCACCGGCGGGCAGGCCCAGCAGGGCACTGCGACCCCCACCGCCGACACCAACCAGCGGATTGTCGTGGACAACTTCCGCGCCCCCGTGGCCAACTGGGCGCTCGAGTCCGACGCCGCCTACGTCCTGTCACTGTCCGGCTGCCTTGAGACGCTGACCAGCTACGACGCCGCCAAGGGCGAGGTGGTGCCCATGCTGGCCACCGAATGGACCCAGTCCAGCCCGCTCGACTGGGACTTCACCATCCGCGAAGGCGTGAAATTCCAGGACGGCACGGCCCTGACCGCCGAGTCGGTGGCCGGCGCCCTGAACCATGTCCTCGCAGCCACCGTCCCGGCCCGCGCCTTCAACAGCAAGATGGTCAGCGCCGTGACCGCCGTGGATGCAAACACCGTCCGGGTGACCACCCCCACCGAGAGCCCGCTGGTCCCCTACCGGCTGGCCAGCGTCAACGCGGGCATCCTCGCCCCGGCCGCCTACGCCGGGGAGAACCTGGATCCCTTCGGGAACTGCACGGGCCCCTTCGTCCCCACGTCCGAGGTGTCCCAGCAGTCCCTGACCCTGGAACGGAACGGTGACTACTGGGGCGGCGACGTGCAGCTCGCCGGCGCCGAGGTCCGCTTCATCACCAACGGCGCCACCCGGGCCGCCCAGGTCCAGACCGGCGAGGCCGACATTTCCCTCTCCATTCCCGTGGCCAGCCTGGCTTCGCTGGAAAGCGCCGACGGCGTGAAGGTCAACAAGGCCGATTCGCCGCGCACGGCCACCCTGTACCTGAACAACGGCAGGGAACCGCTGAACAACGTGGACGTCCGCACCGCCATCCGGGATGCACTGGACCTCGAGTCGCTGGCCGCCAGCGTCTACGAGGGTGCTGCCATCCCGGCCAAGGGTGTCTTCGCACCCTCAGAACCCTGGGCCGGTGACAAGCAGGAAGCCCCGAAGCAGGACCTGGATGCCGCCAAGAAGCTGCTGGCCGGCGCCGGCTACACCGCGGCGCGGCCGCTGGAGATCATCGCCATCGTGGAGCGGGCGGAGTTCGCCGACGTGGCAGCCGTCATCCAGGAAAACCTGAAGGCCGCGGGGATCCCCGTCAGCATCCAGGCCAAGGAATACGCCGCGGCGGAGCCCGCGGTCCTGGCGGGCAACTACGACATGCTGCTCAGCCAGCGGAACCGCCTGATCGACATCGCCGATCCAATCGGCTTCCTCACCGCCGACTACACCTGCACGGGAGCGTACAACCTCAGCCACTTCTGCAACGCGGACTACGACCGGATCGTGGCCGAGGCAGCCAAGACCGTGGACGCCAACGAGCGTTACAAGCTGTACGCGGACGCCGGAAACATCCTCGCCGAACAGGCCGTCAATGTTTGGCTGGTCAACGAGCAGGCAACCGATGCCGTCCGCACCGACGTGCTTGGCTACGTCCAGGACCCGCTGTCCCGCTATGTCCTGACGGCCAAAACGGCCAAATCGGCCTCCCAGTAACCTTCGTCCGCCATGCTCCCCTTCATCGCCAAGAGAACAGCCACCCTGGTGGCGGCCGTTGTGGTGTCCTCTTTCGCGGTGTTCCTGATTCCGTACTTCACCCCCGGGGACCCCGTCCGCAAGATCATCAGGTCGCGGGTGTCCGGGGATGTGGTGGATGACGCCGCCGTGCAGTCCCTGAGCCTCAGCCTGGGCCTGCAGGATCCGCTGGCGCTCCAGTATTTCCGTTGGCTCGGCCGGATCGCCACCGGCGACATGGGACTTTCGCACGTCAGCCGGACACCGGTGGCGGACCAGGTCCTGCCGGCGCTGGCCGTGACACTCAGCCTGGTGGTCCTGTCGCTGGGCCTCGCCGTCGTGGTGTCCCTGCCGCTGGGGATCGCGGCCGGGCTGCGGCAGGGGAAGGCCACCGACAGGGTGATCACCACCGTCACCCAGTCCTTCATCGCCATGCCGGAGTACTGGGTGGCGCCGCTGCTGGTGCTGGTCTTCGCGCTCAAGCTGTCGGTCCTGCCGTCCGCGGGCTGGGCCGGCCCGGCGTCGATGGTCCTGCCGGCCGTCACCCTGGCGCTGCGGCCCATCAGCTATTTCACGTCCGCCGTCCGCTCCGGCATGATCGAAGCCGCGGCCGCGGCACACGTTCCGGCTGCCCGCGCGAGGGGCCTGAGCCAGGCCCAGGCGATCCTTCACCACGTGGTGCCCAATGGGCTGGTCCCGCTGTCCACCCTTTTCGCCGTCTGGTTTGCCGGGCTGCTGGGCGGCTCGGTGATTGTGGAAGTCATCTTCGCCGTACCGGGCATGGGCCGGCTGCTGTTCGACGCCGTCATCAACAGCGACATACCGCTGGCCCAGGGCGGGGTGGTGGTTGTTGTCGCCCTCGCCGTCACGGTGACCACCCTCGCCGACCTCGTGCACCGGCTCCTCAGCCCCGCCGTGGAAGGCAGCTATGCGTAAGCGGACAGCGAATCAGCGCGGGCTCGCAACCGTCGCGGCGGGTGCCGTGCTCGCCGTCGTGGTCCTGGCGGTCCTCATTGCACCGTGGATCTATCCGTATCCGCCCTCGGAGCAGAACCTTGCCGCACGCCTCGCCCCGGCGTCCGCGGAACACTGGCTGGGAACCGACCACCTGGGCCGCGACACCCTGAGCCGGCTCCTCGAAGGCGGCCGGTTCTCGATGTCGGTGGCCGCGCTGGCCACCGTGCTGACTTGTGTGCTCGGCGTGGCCGCCGGGGTGCTCAGCGCGCGCCGGCGCGGCTGGCTGGACGAATTCCTCACCCGGACCAACGATGTGCTGCTCGCGGTTCCCGAGATGGTGGTGGCGCTCTTCATCGTGGCCACGCTCGGCACCGGATTCGGGCCGCTCCTGCTGGCCCTGACGGTGACCGGCTGGACGCCTTTCGCGCGGCTGGCACGGACCCTCGCCTACGACGTCTCAAGCCGCGGCTTCGTGGAGGCCGCGCGCGTGGTGGGCTGCCCGCCGTCGTTCATCATCTTCCGGCACGTCATCCCGCACCTGGCCGCCCCCATCCTGGGCCAGGCCACGCTGCGGTTCGGCCAGCTGCTGATCAGCGTGGGCGCCCTGTCCTACCTGGGGCTCGGCGTGCAGCCGCCGCAGTCGGACTGGGGCTCCATGATGGCGGCCGCGCAGCCGTATACCGAACGCGCCCCGCTGGGGATCCTTGCGCCGGGCCTAGCGATCTTTGTGGTTGCCCTGTGCGTGACTTTGCTGGGGCAGCGCGCGGCCCACATGGCTGCCGGTCCGCTGCTCCTGCCCGCGGCGGAGGCGAAATGAGCGGCCTGAACAACGTGCTGGAGATCAGCGGCCTGGAGGTCCGGAACCTTGGGCCTGCCGGAACGTACGACGGCGGCACGGCCGCGGGTGCCGCGGCTCCCCTCGTCCGGGACTTGTCGCTGTCTGTCGGCGCCGGGGAATTCGTGGCGCTGGTGGGCGGCTCCGGATCAGGAAAAACCCTCACCGCCCTGTCCTGCCTGCGGCTTCTGCCGCCGCAGCTGGGCATCACGTCCGGCTCCATCCGGCTGGGTTCCGTGGACGTCACCGCCGCGGCCGAGCAGGAATTGACGGCGGTCCGCGGCGGCCAGGTGGGCATGCTGTTCCAGCAGCCCAAGCGGATGTTCAATCCCAACCGGACCATCGGCCAGCACCTGCTGGAGCCGCTGCGGATCCACGGCGGCCTGCGCGGGACGAAGGCCAGGGATGCCGCGGTGGAAATGCTTCACGAGGTCGGTTTCGGGGACCCCGTCCGGGGTTTCCGGGCCCATCCCCACCAGCTGTCCGGAGGGATGGCACAGCGGGCGATGACCGCCGTCGCCCTCGCCGGCCGTCCCCAACTGCTGTTGGCGGACGAGCCGACATCAGCCCTGGACAAGATGCTGGAACGGCAGGTGCTCCAGCTGCTGGACCGCGAGCGGCGGGAACGGGGACTCGGCGTCCTGTACATCACGCACAACATTGCCTCCGTGGCCCCGTTCGCCGACCGTGTGCTGGTGATGGATGCGGGCGGCATCGTGGAAAGCGGACCCACCGCCCGGGTCCTGGCCGCACCGCAGCAGGACTACACGCGTGAGCTGCTCGCGGCGTCGCAGCTGGCGCCGGACTCCCGCCGCCGGCCGGCGCCGGCCGAACGGGACGTCCTCACCCTCGCCGGTGTGCACAAGACCTTCGGGCGGCGACGCCGCCGGCACACCGTCCTCGAGGACGTGAGTTTGGAGCTGAAGGGCGGGGAAATCCTGGGCATCCTGGGCCAGTCCGGCTCGGGCAAAAGCACCCTGGCCCGCGCCGTGGTCGGGCTGGAAAAGGTCACCCGCGGCACCATCAGCCGGTACCTGGAAGAAACGGGCAGCGTCCCCGAGGCCACGGCCGTCCAGCTGGTGTTCCAGGAGCCGCACAGTTCCTTTGATCCGCGGATGACGCTGCGCGCCAGCATGGAGGCACCCTTGCTGCGGCGGCGGGGGATCACCGCCGCGGCACGTGCCCGGCGGATTGCTGACGCGATGGCCGAGGTGGAACTGGACGAATCCATGCTGGACCGGCGCCCCGGGCAGTGCTCGGGAGGGCAACTCCAGCGCGCCACGATTGCCAGGGCCCTGCTGCTCGACCCGCGGGTGCTGATCTGCGACGAGGCCACGTCAGCCCTGGATGCCCTGACCCAGCGCACGGTCCTCAACCTGCTACTGCGCCTGCAGCGTGACCACCGGCTGTCCCTGATCGTAATCTCCCATGACATGGACGTGGTCCGGTACATGTGCGACCGGGTGGCCGTGCTGCTCGACGGGCGGGTGATTGAGGTCGCCGAAACCCAGGCGTTCTTCGCCAGCCCCGCCCATGAGCACAGCCGCGCCCTGGTGGACGCTGCCATCCCGTGCCGCGGTGACCACCTGCGGTCGCTGATGCGCGTGCCTGCTTCCGTCCAGGGCTGATCCCTGGCCCGTGCCCTGACCCTTGAGGGGCCGGAGCAGCACCGGTAGGGTTCGGGTCATGGACATCATCCTGGTACCCGGATTCTGGCTGGACGCGTCGTCGTGGGATGAGGTCACTCCTCCCCTGGCCGCCGCCGGCCACCGCCTCCACCCGCTCACCCTCCCCGGCCTCGAATCAGCCGACGCTTCACGCGCCGGCATCGGACTGCGGACCCACATCGACGCCGTCGTGGCGAAGCTGGATTCCCTCGACGGCAAGGTGGTCCTGGTGGGCCACTCGGGCGGCGGGGCCATCATCCACGGCGTGGCCGACGCCCGGCCCGACCGTATTGAGCGGAACATCTTTGTGGACAGCGGACCCCTCGGTGAAGGCGACGTGATCAACAATGAACTGCCGGCCGACGGCGACGACATCCCGCTTCCGCCGTGGGACGGTTTCGAGGACGCCGACCTGGTGGACCTGACGGACGGGCTCCGGACCCAGTTCCGGTCCCGGGCCATCCCGCAGCCCAAGGGCGTGGCCTACGACAAGCAGCACCTCCACGATGTTCGCCGGTACGACGTCCCCGCCACTGTGATCGCGTGCGAGTTCCCGTCGTCGCTGCTGACGGAGTGGATCGACGCCGGCCATCCGTTTGTTGCGGAGCTCGCCCGGATCCGGGATGTGGAGTACGTGGACCTGCCCACCGGGCACTGGCCCCAGTTCACCAAGCCGGCCGAACTGGGCCAGGCGATCCTGAAGGCGGTGGACCGCACGGCCTGAGGGCCGCCGTCGTACTTCCCGCAAAAACGACCCGCCGAAAAAGTGACCCGTGCGCTTCGTCGACTTAGGTAATAGATTAGGAGTGCGACTTAGTGAACCGGCGGTTTGGCCGCCGTGTTCGCTCCCAAGGTGGGGTTTGGGAAACATGCCGGGGCCGGCGGTGTGATGGCCTCAGGGTGAGACCAGGCCACGCTCCCCAGCCACCGCCGGCCCCCTTTTATGTCCGGAGTCGGAGCCCCCTGCGGGGTCGAACCACCTCAGGTGCGCCGCCGCCTGACCAGTCCAAGGCTAAATACGGCCGCTGCTGCGGACACGGACGCCACGACGCCGAAGGGAACCGCATCGTTGGCCCCGCCGATGCCTACGAGGGGCGCGGCGAGTCCACCGAAGGCAAAACGCGCCAGCCCCAGGAGTGAAGAGGCCGTGCCGGCGATGTCGGGATAGTCCTTGAGCGCCAGCGAAGTCGCTGGCGGGCTGGTGACGGCCACGCCGCTGACCATGGCGAACAGGGACAGGATGATGGCGGCCAGCGGCAGGTGCAGGAGTGCTGTGGCAAGCAGCCCCAGAGCGCCTGAGGTTGCCATGGCCAAGCCCAGGGTGAGCGTTCCGCGTTCGGACCAGCGTTCAGACAGGCGGCCGGCGGCGAATCCGAAGACCATAAAGCCGAGCGAATTCAGGCCAAACGCCAACGAGTAGCCCTGCGGGGACAGACCGTACATGCCCTGGAGTATGTATGTTGCCCCGCTCAGGTAAGCGAAAATCGCGGCGTAACTGAAGCCGGTGATCAGCACGGCTCCGACGAACACGTGGTCTGCGAGAAGTCGGCGGAAATCGTTGAGGGTGTGGGAGAAGCCCCCTGTGACGCGCCGGTCTGCGGGCAGCGTCTCCCGGAAGACCGCCAGACAAGCCGCCAGGATGGCGATTCCTACGGCTGCAAGGAACAGGAAGACTCCCCGCCAGTCGGTGACCGTTGCGAGCTGCCCGCCGATGACGGGTCCGATAATGGCAGCCAGGCCTCCGAGCACTGTGAGCCGGCCATAGTAGCGGAGCAGTTTGCCGCCCGTGTAGACGTCGCGGCCTGCCGCCTGCGCGATCACTATGCCGACGGCGCCGGCCAGGCCCTGGACGAACCTCGCCAGGATGAGTGTCTCGATGGTGGGGCTCACCGCGCAGAGGGCGGATGTCAGCGTGTACGCCACTACTCCGATCAGCAGCGGGGTCCGCCGTCCCAGGCGATCCGAGAGCGGCCCGGCGACGACCTGGCCTATGGCGAGGCCCAGCAGGCAGGCGGTAATGGTCAACTGGGCGACCGACGTCGTGCTTTGAAGCTCTGCCGTGAGGGCTGGCAGGACGGGCAGGTATAGGTCCATGGAGATGGGACCGAAGATGGTCAGCAGGCCGAGCACTGCCGCGAGCGGGCGGGCGACCGTTTGTTCACGTACGGGCGTCGGGGTGCCGATGGCTGTCACGCGTGCTCCGTTCAGGGGTGATGGCATGGCCCGGGGTGGGGGCCGGGGATTCCGGTGGAGGGTGGGGTCTTGTCTCAATGCAACAGGGTCCGGCGGTTCCTAGCGACGGCTCCGGTTATCCGGGTCCTGGCAGTACCTCCCTAACTTGGGTGCCCGGGGGTAGCGTGGACGGGTGGACAACAGGACGGAAGTGCGCGAGTTCCTCGCCTCACGGCGCGCCCGGATCACTCCGGAAATGGCGGGGCTGACGCTCTTTGGGGGACGGCGCCGGGTCCCGGGCCTGCGCCGCGAAGAGGTGGCGATGCTCGCCGGTGTCAGCGTGGACTACTACACCAAGCTTGAGCGCGGGAACCTGTCCGGCACGTCCGAAAGCGTCCTTAACGCCATCGCCCGGGCGCTGAAGCTGGACGAGGCCGAACGGGACCACCTCTACAACCTTGCCCGTGCGTCCGGCCCTTCCGGCAGGGCACGACGGCGGCCCCTCCAGAGCGGCGCGGTCCGGCCGACGCTCCAGTTCATGCTCGACTCCATCACCACGTCCCCGGCTTTCATTGGCAACCACCACATGGACATTGTTGCCGCCAACCAGCTTGGCTTTGCCCTGTACTCGGAGATGTACCGTGGACCCGCCCGGCCCGCCAACCACTCCCGGTTCATCTTCCTGGACCCCAAATCCCGGGATTTCTACCCCAACTGGGATCTGGCAGCCAACACCAACGTCGCCATCCTGCGGACGCAGACCGGACGCAACCCCTTTGATAAGCGGCTGGCGGACCTGGTCGGGGAGCTGTCCGTGCGCAGCGAGGAATTCCGGACGCGCTGGGCCGCCCACAATGTCCGGCGCCACTACGCCGGCACCAAGGTTTTTCACCACCCGGTGGTGGGGGAACTCGAGCTTGCCTACGAAGCGATGGAGCTGGCCGAGGACCCCGGCTTTACGCTCACCGTCTACCCGGCAGTGCCCGGATCCCCGTCAGATGAAAGGCTTCGCCTGCTCGCGAGCTGGGCCGCGACGGAACGGATCCAGGACGTGGCCAGTGCAGCCCAGCCGCAGGACGTCCGCCGCCCGTGAACGGCGCCGGAGTTCAGTCGGGCTGCGTTGGAGAGTGCTAGGCGGAGGGCACGAGCCTGAAAGCGTAGCGGCCCTGGGGTCCGCCGCCGGGATTCATCGAGAGGTCAACTCCCTCGGTGTCCAGCCGCACCTGCGCTTTGAAGACGCCGCCCTCGCAAGGGACCTGAACGGGCGCAAGAACCTCGACGCCTGCCCAGGAAGACACGGACAGCTCCGCCTCGGATGGTCCATCGCAGATGAAGTGCAGTTCGTAGTTTCCGGGTTTGGCCGACAGCCCGGAGGCGATTCCGGTATTCGAACTGGCGGACCCGGCCAGCTGGCCTGGCAGCGGTGGTTGCAGCTGCTGCGATGACCACTCACGCATGTCGTCGAAGCCCGAAGGCTTCGGGACATTCTCCGCGAAGGACGGGGCCTGCTCCGTTGATGCCTGTGGCGATGTTTGGACCGACCCCTCACCGGGGACACTGTACTCACAGGCCGACAGCGGAATGACAAGCGCGGCCGCAATGAGCAGTGCCTGCTTGCGCTGAGTCTGCGTCCCCCAAAGAGCTGACATGCCCCGAGTCTAGGGCCTAATCGTAGGGTGGTGGCATGATGGGGCACATGAGCCGAGTCACATGTGATCTGACTATCTCCCTCGACGGGTTCGTCGCCGGCCCGAACCAAACCCCGGCCGACCCCCTGGGCGATAACGGGGAGCTGCTGCACAGGTGGCAGTTCGAGGAACCCGAGGACAACGCAGCCGCACTCGAAGGCATCCTGGCAGCCGGGGCGTACATCATGGGACGGAACATGTTCGCAGGGCCAGGGGCGTGGGATGCGGAATGGCGGGGTTGGTGGGGTGAGGATCCGCCGTATCACGCACCCGTTTTCGTTCTCACGCATCAGCGGCGCGAGCCTTTGCAGATGCAGGGCGGCACCACGTTCAACTTCGTGGCCGACGGGATCGAATCGGCGCTGGCCCAGGCGCGGAATGCCGCCGGCAGCAAGGACGTGGCCATAGCCGGAGGAGCGCAGACCGCCCGCCAATACCTTTCGGCCGGGCTGATCGACGAACTGCGGCTCCACATCGCGCCCATCCTCCTTGGATCGGGCGAGCGGCTGTTCGACGGCGTCACGAACCTCACCCTTGAGCCGACGGAAGTGAGCGGCACCCGCCTCGTCAGCCACGTGCGTTACCGGCTCATCCGCTGACGAGCTACCCGAGGGCTCGTCCCCAGGCCGTTTGATTCCGCACGACGTATTCAGCTGCTGCGCGCCAGTGCTCGCCGTGTCCATTGACATACATGTCTGCCCACGGCTGGAACCCGGTCCCATTCGAGGACTTCAGGAGGTTGAACATCGCTGCAGTCCGTTCCGCCATGGCGGCCGGCAATGCCTTGCGCAGCGCGTCATCAGCTTGGTACCCGTCAACAACTGCACGCAATCTCAGGGCGGCGTCTTCCACCGGCTGCCCCTCGGACAGCAGGCCGAACGACTGCGCGGCGTACGCCAGATCCCACAGCCGGGTGCTGGGACCGGCACCATCCCAATCAATGAACACCCACCGGTCGCCCATGACGAGGTTCCACGGGGCGAGGTCGTTATGGCACATCAGGTCCGGATTCTCAGCTGGCAGCAGCATGTTCCAGTCGGCCGGATTGGGAATCGGGACTGTTTCGCTCGCATCATGGATTTGCCGGATCATCCGGCCGACCCGTCGCAGCCCGTCGTGCCCGAGCGGCAAATGATCCATCGCGAGTGCGCCTTCGACATACTCGACGACGCTTCGGCCGCCGCCGTCCCGGCCCAGTGGCTGGGGTACATCCACCCCGGACGATCGGAGCGTTCCAAGGTAGTTTTGCACGGCGGCTGAATTCTCCAGCCAGGGTTTTCGGACGGTCTGACCAACGCGGACCACACGCCCGGACGCATTTCCGCCCGTCAGTTCCTGCTCGTCCCCGGCCATCCCAGCAGGCTACCGGATGCAGAACCCGATGGCGACAGCCGTGCCCCTTACCCGCGCCCGGCCGAATAGCGGAGCGAAACCACGCCGTTGCTGAACGTCCGCGCCCCCTCAAGATTGAGGTTCAGCCGGGGATCGGGGACCTCGAAAAGCCGCCGGCCTTGCCCCAGAACTACGGGATGGACCAAAATCTGAAACTCGTCGATGAGATCCTGCCGCATGAACGTGGCGGCCAAATTGGCGCCGCTGAGGACGATGTCACCGCCGGGCTGCGCCTTCAGTTCCGCTATCTGTTCAGGCACGACGTCGTGCATCACCGTGGTGTTCCAGCCCGCCTGCGTGACGGTCCGCGAAAAGAGGAACTTGGGCATATCGAGCCAGATCGAGGCGAACTCGATCTGGGACACCGAGAGGTCCGGATTCCTGTGGGCCGTGGGCCATACATCTGCCATCAGTTCATAGGTGACCCGTCCGAACATGAACGCTCCCACCGTCCGGAACTCCTGGTTCAAGTAGCCGCTCAATTCCTCATTCACCTGATGCCAGCCGATATCCCGGTACAGCCCCTCGAAGAATCCGTCCAGGGAAACCGACGACATCAGCATGATTTTGCGCATGTGGCCTGATCAGCTCTCGGCGAGCGGCAGCACCATCAGGTAGCCGGCCGGGAGGTCGCTGCTCCACCGCCGCGGCTCGCGGACCACGAACTGCGTCGCCAGCTGCTCGGGGGTGAGCAGGCTGTTTGGCGCGGGCGATGGGCCCCACTGCCCGCTGCCGTGCGGATAGAGCGGATCCTGGACGCGGATGCCGGTGACGGAGAACTCCGGGAATTGGGCGGGGTCGCCGAGCGACTCGAACCCGCTCATCACCCATGCATGGCGACCGCTCCACATGACCAGCCCGACGGGCCGGCCCGTGGCGGCGATGGCGCGGGCCGCGGCCTGCAGCGCGTCGTCGCGGTCGGCGATGCTGACAACGGTGTATGGCCCCATCCCAACCTCGGTCAGCACCTGCGCCCAACCGAGCGGGTTGGCACCGTTGAACGAGTTGGACGACCGCGCCCGGGCCATCTCCCACAGCTCGCCCTGCTGCGCGGGATCAGCCCATGCGCCGCCGCCCGTGTCATCGATGAGGTTGTGCGCGATCTGGATGCTCGCCGCCACACACCAGTCGAAGGTGTACTGCGGCACGAAGTCCCCCTCCTGGTAGAGGTTGACGGCGAACGCCTGGGGCACCGGGGGTGGCGTGGGTACCGGCGTCGGTACCGCCGTCGGGGTCGGGGTCAGCTGGGGGGCGAGGTCGGCGTCGGCCGAGGTAGGCGGGGCCGAGGAAGCCGTGATCGCTCGATCGGTGGCGGCCTCGTCGAGGTCGACGGCGGGCGTGCAGGCCGTGAGGAGGGTCGCCAGGACAACAAGCCACGCCAGAAGACGGGCCGGGGCACCGGTCATGATCCAGTTTAGAGCCGTAGTATCAGTCCGGCCAGCGATGGCGGCAGCCTCACTGCCAGATAATAAGGGAGGGCGCGGGGTAGCTTCTGAATGCTTAGTCCTTCGAATACGATCTTGTGATGCCTCGCCTTATAGCTCCTGACATCAGCTACCACTCCTCTTGGCTTGAAGGATCCGCAGAATTTGACGGCGCCCACCGGGACGGCGGCGGCGCGGAGGACTGGCCGCTGGAAGAACTCAAAGATGCCCAGTCGTTCCGCCGCTTTGTCGACGCCCTCCTCAACGATGCCTTGCCGGAGACCCTGCGTAAGCCGGGGCACGTGCCCTGCACGTACTTATGGATCGTGGAGGGTGACACGTTCCTTGGTTCCCTGGCCATCAGGCACGAACTGAACGATGCCCTCCTCAATCAGGGTGGACACATCGGCTACAGCGTGAGGCCCTCGGCCAGGCGCCGCGGCCACGCAGCGAAGGCGCTGGCTGATGCGCTGCCGATCGCCCGGAAGCTGGGAATCTCACGGGTTCTTCTCACCTGCGACGAGAACAACGCCGGCTCACGGGCGACCATTGAAAAGAACGGCGGTGTCTACGAAGACACCCGCAACGGCAAGCGCCGCTACTGGGCAGCCACCGTATGATCGTGCTCGCCCGCCAGTGAACTGTGAGCTGTGGCAGCTTCGCTTTCGACTCGTGGTGGAACACTGGTGTATCCGATGAGCAGGCTCCGGGCGTACCATTCAGGGTCCGCCGTCCCTTCACCGGACAGTTTTGCGGGCGGGTCATGTGGGAAATGCCAAGGGTGAAACCTACGGCGTTGAAAGCCAGGAAATCGGCCCCCCGACCTGATCGCTGTAATGACCACCAACGGTCAATCCGGGTACGCATACGCCAGTGCCCTGTACGGAGGTCCCATGCCTACCAGCCCAGAAGACGCCGTCAAAATCTTCCGCACCCTGGCGATAAACGCTGGAGAACGGGCGACGAATCACGGCGCTCCGCCTGTCACAGCATCGAGGAATCGCTCCAGGAGATCGGCCAGTTCCTCGGGCGACTCCAACTCAAGGTGCTCAAAAACCGAGGTAGTGAAGGGTCCATGGTTGAACTCGGCGTCACCAGAGTCCCAAAGTAACAACTCAACGTCCGAATCAGTAGACAGTGCCACCAGGAGGTGAGCTGATGGATTCGCTCTGCCCGGCGGACCGGACACAAGGGTGACTTGACCGTGCTGCTCGAGGAGATCGCGGTGCGCCGCAACCCAAGTTTCAAGGCAAGCGAGGTGCGTCATCGGCGACACACTACCATCGTTCCTGATCGAGAACGGGAGTCGGATTGCTCGCGTCCCGGTGAAGAATCCCTTACCGCACTGCCCGTAAGCCGAACCTTGAACGCGACAAATGCTGGGATTGGTCCACATAGGGACGGTGTCAGCTTTCAGGGCCTCGAATCAGCTACCGCC
The DNA here is from genome assembly GCF_031457335.1 of Arthrobacter sp. BE255. Taxonomy (NCBI): domain Bacteria; kingdom Bacillati; phylum Actinomycetota; class Actinomycetes; order Micrococcales; family Micrococcaceae; genus Arthrobacter; species Arthrobacter sp. BE255. The sequence continues at coordinate 539,086 of NZ_JAVDWK010000002.1, forward strand.
AACAGGAGTGCCGCGAAGAGAGCTTTGGAGGTTTCCATGGACCGAGCCAAACGGGCAGCTCCGGCGTCCTGTTGAAGGAACCCTTGGCGACTGTCACAACTCAGATGTGTGCCAATGGGAAACTGCAGCGAATGCGCTGCCCACGATGACCCCGGTGGCGCCCGCGACTGCCCAAGGATTGGCCGTCAACACCGGAAAAAGGCCAAACACAGCAAAGACAGACGCGCCCGAGCATATTAGTGCCACGACCCCTGTGAAGACACTATGGGCAATACGTGATGATGCTTGGTTCGATAGGAGGAGCCGCGCTGCAATGACCACACCGGCAACAATCGTCCCAAGGATTCCCATAAAGAGCGCTTCAAGGACGAGGAAGAAAAGCCCCCAGACAATCGCAGAAGGGCTGAAATAGCCCAGCGCGTAACTGATATGGAAGACTCCGGCTCCGACCGCGCCCAAACTTGCACCAAGGCAAAGCAGTCTGGATCCTAACTTCCCAGTAAGCCACCATCCTGGCAGTGCTCTAATAGCGTTCAACCTCGCCGCGCTCCCTTGCTCAATGCGCCCCTCGGGTCAAGTCCCAGTCGCTGTCAGGCCCCTGAGCGCCGGGGGCTCGAGACCCTCCCAGCGACACCGCAAGCACTCCGGGATTCAGATGGTGCGCCTTTGGAGCTCGCGGTACACCGTCGTCCGTGACACCCGGAACAGCTCGGCCAGTTCGGCCTGCGTATGATCGCCGGCGTCATGCAGTGTCAGAAGGTGCTTCCGCTGCGTCTTGGACAATTTTGGCTGCTTGCCCTTTAGCCGCCCCTTGGCTTTTGCTACCGCCATGCCCTCGCGGGTGCGCATCCGGATCAGATCCGCCTCAAACTCGGCCACCATTCCCAGGACGTTGAACAGCAGACGGCCTACCGGGTCAGTTGGGTCGTGGGTGCTTCCACCGAGACTAAGCACAACCCCCTTGGCCGTCAGCTCATCGGCAATGTCCCTGGCATCAGATAGAGAGCGCGCCAGCCGGTCGAGCTTGGTCACCACGAGCGTATCGCCGGCCCGGCAGGCCGCCATTGCTTCACGGAGACCTGGGCGCACACGATTCGCTCCCGTGAGTCCGTGATCGACGAAGATCTGGGTCTCTTCCACACCCAAAGCAACGAGGGCATTGCGTTGGGCGGTGAGGTCCTGGTCGTTCGTCGAGACCCGTGCATAACCGATCTTCATTCCAGTCATAAGGAACATGGTTGCAGTAATCCCCTCGTCACCGTGCATTTCATCGTGCGGGTCTTACGTACATGGCCCAAGCCAGCAGTGGCGCGGAGCGTGGCGACAGGCTTTGGCAGCACGGTGATCGACCGGCTTACGGGCGCCGCTGGCCCGCGTTCTCCGCCACCCAAACATGTCCGCCTGGTAGGAGGCGGCGCATGTACCGTTTAGGAATGACGATCAACTTTGAGGTGCGTCGCGCTGAGCCTGCGGATGCGCCAAGCATGGCGAAAGTTCACGTGGACACATGGCGCGAGACTTTCCGAGGGTTGATGAGCGATGCCGTGCTGGACGATCCCGCGCTCTTGGACTGGCGCGATAGATTCTGGGAAGCGGCCCTAACGGACCCGAGATATGAGCAGAACACCGTCGCCGTTGCTTCGCATGAAGGCACTTTTATCGGCATTGCAATGTCAGGCCCCTCCCTTGACGGCGCCGACGAGCCGCAGCAGTTATACCTCCTCTACGCCTATGCCGCGTTCCACGGTTCGGGAGTGGGTACGGCGCTCCTGAATGCAGTCATCGACCCCACTACGCCTGCTGCGCTCTGGGTCGCCGACCCTAATCCCCGCGCACAAGCCTTCTACCGAAAGAACGGCTTTGTCGCGGACGGGGCTGTGAAGGTCGAACACGACGTACGAGACATTCGCATGGTCCGTACAGGAAACGCCCCGTAAACGATCCTTTGCAGGACGCCTATAAAGACCGACGGGGATCGGCTGGGCCTGTACCGCTAAGGCCCTGGCAAACGAGAGGGCGTAGAAAGATAGTTTCCCCTTCCCTCCGGTAGCATCGCGACCATGACTACGTGCTCAGTGCTGCGGTGCCCTAAGACCTCCGTTGACGTCTTTAAGCTGATGTCGGGGTCGAACCTGGAAGTGCCCGTTTGCGGAGAGCACAAGGCGGTTTTGGAGAGCGGTGCCCGCTGGATGGTCAACGGTGGCATCGGACTGAAAAACAAACCCATGGAATCTGCAGGGATCAGCATTCTCATTGGAACAGATCTTCCTGAGCACAACCGACTGAGCGGTTTCGGCGTTAGCCGGACAATTGGAGACGAACTCGGCTTCAGTGTGGAACTGGACATTGAGTCCCCAGAAGGTCCGCGACGCATTTCGTTCTGGACGACAGAGGACATCGGCAACCGGCTCGGTTCTTACCTGTCGAAACCCCCTGCCACCTAGCGACTCTCGCGGCCGGCCCAGTTGCAAGGATGTAAGAGGGCCCAGGCAAATATGGGGTGGGTGGGGTGTACGCTGCAGGATCCCTCTTCGTTCGGGTGTGCTGGCGTGACGGTTCTGGGTGACAGGACCGCGGGGCAAAGTTGGAGATGAACGCAAAGGATGGTGAGGGTCGTGGTTTATGTGCCGGTCTCCATGAGTGGAGCGCAAAGGTTTGAGGATCACTGGCTTCTCGATCTGAGTGGGCAACCCATCCTGCAACTCGTCCTGGACTTTCAAGTAACTCTGGTTCTCGAACACTTCGGAATCACCATCGAAGAGAGCTTCGTTCTTGAACATCCTGATGGCACTTCGCATGTAGTCCAGCCTGGCGGCGATTTCGATCAACTCAGTCCCGTTCTTCCACTTTCGCGCTCCAAGGTCATTGCGGAGGGAAGAGCGTTCGACGACGGACGGCTGCAGGTCGTTCTGCAGGACGGTTGCCGCCTAAATGTGGTACCTGAGCCCGACTCGGCGTACGAATCATGGAACGTCACAGGGCCTGACGGACTACTGATCGTGTCCATTCCTGGAGGCGAGCTAGCCGTCTGGGGGACCGATCTATGAACTGGTCCCCCAGACGGTCCACAGGTCGGGTCGGCCTCTAGACGGCGTTCCGCAGCTGCCCACTTTCGCCGTCCCGCTGCGGGTTCCCCTTACGGCGCGGAAGGGACGGTCGATCTTCGGATTCAAACCTAGTCCCAGCGAAGTCCGCCAGCTCTGACGCCAGGACATCGACTAAGTAGGGTGAAGAGAGGGTTCGGCAATGGGACGTGCGAAAAGGCCGGCAAGAAGTCACAACCAGCTACGACCGTCCAAGCCCCACGATGCCGATAAAAGTTCGTCTCAAACCTGATGGAACCGCGGAGGGTTTGCCGGACACTTATGGGTATGGGGAGTCAGGGGAAGGCAGACAAGGACAGCGATCTTTGGTCACGGGTTTTGGATGGAGATGGTTCGGCTTTCGCTGAACTCTTCGTTCTCCACCGCGACCGGGTCTTCGGTCACAGCCTGCGCCTTGTCAGATCTTCCCACGAGGCAGAAGACATCACTGCGATGGTATTCCTCGAGGCCTGGCGCTGCAGATCAAGCGTCAGACTGGTCAACGAGTCGATCATCGGCTGGCTGCTGGTTACCACCACGAACGTGGCTAGGAATCGCATCAGGTCCAGCCTCCGGTATGAACAACTTATCCGGAAGCTACCGCGTGCGGAGATGGCACCGGATCTTGGCGACTCCGTGGCCGACGCCGTCGACCAGGACCGGCGCTCTCAGCTCCTGCACCGCGCCTACCGTTCTCTTGGGCGGAAAGACCAGGAAATCATTGTCCTCTGCGTTCTCGAGGAGATGAGTACCACCGACGTGAGCCGACTGCTGCGTATCCCGCCTGGCACCGTAAAGTCGCGGCTCTCCCGCGCTAAACAAAAACTCGCCCAAGTGCTGAATCCACAAGGCGGGCTGCTGCTGGCCAACCCACTCACCCCTGAAGAGGGCACACCATGAACGACACCAACCGCCCACAGCGCTTCAACGCCGAACGCAGCAAAGCCATCGAACAGCTCCTCACCAATGTCGCCCAGGAGGGAACCCCCGAAAACCGCCACTTCCAAAGCACCAAAGGTAAGCGGATTCTACTTTCCGGCGTCGTAGTCGCCGTAGCAGTAAGCGGAGCGGCCGTAGCGCTGCAGATGCCAGTCACTGATAAGAGTTCAATCGCCTGCTTCGCACGCGCCGAACTCAGCGGCAACCAATTCCCCGGCACCACAGCAGTCCTGGGGGAAGGCACCAGGGTCGGAGAACCATCAACGCGACCCAACCCAATTCCTATCGAGGACGCCCTGGCTATCTGTCGAGTCATGTGGGCTCACCACGGGCTCGACCCCGATAGCCCTAACGGCATGGCACACCCAAGCCTCTACGACCCCAGCTCCTCCCACCCGGTCCCGAACCCGCTGACAGTATGTGTTCTGAGTGACGGCCGCGCTGCCGTAGTCCCTGGCGATAAAGACGTCTGTGCCTCGCTCGGCCTAGCCTTGAAAGCCGACTAAGCACTACAACCCTGATCGCAAAAGGCTTTCTTGCAAGGACCACTGAGGGATAGCTTTTCCGTCCGGCAAACGTTCCCGATTGGAACACTGACCGCGCATATCCGCATGCGCAGGGAAGGTATTTTCGGTTTAGTGAAACCTTTTTGGGTGTTCCCGGACAATACAGTGCATGGGGACAGTTAATTCTGCGGACGAAGAGCTATGGGTGCGTAGCCTTGCTGGCGATGGCGCCGCTTTCTCGGTGCTGTTCCGTCGGCACCGAGACCGGGTCCATCGTCACGCGTACCGCATCTCCATAGGCCACCACACCGCCGAGGACATTACAGCTACGGCATTCCTTGAGCTCTGGCGGCTAAGAGAGAAGGTCCGGCTGGTCGACGGGTCGATCCTTCCCTGGTTGTTGGTCACCACTGTCAATGTTGCCCGGAACAACAGCCGCGCGCTGCGACGAAACCAAAAACTCCTTGCATCTCTTCCGCGTTCAGAGGACGCACCGGATGTGATGGATGAATTCTTTGCCGGCAGTCCCCAGGAGGCTTTGGATAGGGAACTGTCTGAGGCCCTGTTATCGCTCAACCTCATCGACCGGCAACTTGTCAGCCTCGTCGTGTTCGAGGATTACACCATCGCCTCGGCCGCCAACTTGCTGGCGATCACGCCCTCGGCAGCAAAAACCCGCATGCACAGGGCCCGCCAACGGATGAAACTCTCCGTCGAGCACTCCTACGTTCCAGCGATGGAAGGAAATCAGCCATGAATGGACTGCACTTCGATGAGCGGTTCAGTGATGCTCTGGAGGCAGAACTGGTCACCCGCGTGCAGCAGGCCGCCCCCGGCAAAGCCCGGAGTAGTGCACGGCTGTGGGGCGCCGGGATAGTGGCCGGTGTGGCAGTCCTTGGCGGCGTTGGTGCCGCTGCAGCAGGGATCTTCGTCCCACCAGGGGGCGAAAAAGTGACCCCGCTAGGGTCCAGCGTTGAGGGGACATACACAGGCCAAGTAACCATCGACCTTGGGACAGCGCCGGCAGGAACAACCGGCGTACGGGTGGAACTCACATGCCTGAGCCCGGGTAATTTCACGTACCCGGACGGCGCTTCTAGCCATTGCACCCAGAAAGAGATCGGCGGTGAAGCTAGCGATGCCATGTATACCGTGAAATATGCCGCTGGAATGGAACGCTTCACCATCGTCACGGAACCGGACACACGATGGAAACTCACCGCGAAGTACGTCCACCAGGAAATCATCGAATGGGCGCGCAACGCAAAAGGCGAAACATATGGCGTGATCAATGAACGCGGCGAACCAGACCTCATCGCCGTCGCAGCCACCACAGGACAGTCCGGCTACGTCTACAAAAACGATCTCAGGGAGACCAGCGGCAATGTAGAGGGGAAAACATTCAGCAGCCCTGAAGATGCGATGGCCTGGATCGACTCCCATCGCGGGAAGCCAATTCCGGTCTACGACAAAGAGGGCGAAACAAAAGTTGGAGAATTCATCAGCGGCCGGTGACCTGCCGATCCGACCTCAACCTTCTTCCGCGTCCGTTTAGGGTTCGGCTAACGTGCACCAACAGTGCGGTGATCGTCCGGTTTACGGGCGCAGACTAGCTCGACCCAAGCAGCAGTTTCGCGGCAGCGAGTTCCTCAGATGTGAACGCATCCTTGTTCTCGGACAGTAGGTCGGCGGGTGTGCGACCTGTTTGGTCTCGAGCGTTGCAATTGGCGCCGCCCTGGCAGAGAGCTTTGATAGCTGAGACATTCCCGCGGACGATCGCTTCGTGTAGCGGTGTGGCCCCTCCGTCACCGGCGGCGTTCACATCCGAACCGGCCGCGAGGAGAACCTCGACCGCCATGGCACCAGCCCCGACGGCATAGTGCAAGGCAGTCCGTCCGGCGTTGTCGCGCCTCGCTACATCAGCACCGGCCGACAGGAGAAGCTGTGTCAGAACGAGCCTGGAAGCGTCATAGAAGGGCTCAAGCTCGTCGACTGACTCCATCAAGGGCGTCACATCAGCAGCGGCTTCGGATCCGTAATTGTCAACAGTGGCACCGGCGTTCAGCAGTTCGCGGACAAGAGCTAGGTTGTCGCTCCATACGGCGAACCCCAAGGTGCGTGGGGTGCTCGGGTTCGAGGGCATGTTCTAAGCATCCACCAAGAGTCGCCGCTCGTTCGGAGGTGCGCCGCCAATCCGGCAAACAGATTTTGTTCAGAGAGTCGGGAGTGTCCGGTGAGGGATCGGCTTACGGGCACATGCCGATTGCGCTTTCGTGTGCCGATTCCAAGACGAGGGCGAGCGGCACGGGAGAATGCAGGAATGAGTTCACAAATGCCGGTTGCCATCCGAGCCGCTGCCTCATGGAAGAGGCGTCGCTGGTTGAAGAGTCGTTACCGCAGCATTCGGTATGACGCGCGATTCGCCGACGGACGCGAAGAGCACGGCGTCGATCTGAACGCCGTTCTCCAGGGAGCCCGCTTCCCCGCCGACTACTGGTCCACGCGAAAGGGCGCCGACCTGGCATGCCCAGAAGAAGGCACGGGTCTATGGGTGGACTATCCCTACGGTCGGCCGCTCTAACCAGCCATGATGAAGACCCAGTGCCCGGAAGCCGACCCGACGTCGACCGTCCACCCGGCGAAGATGCGCGCCAGCGCAGCCTCGTCCACAAGCGCCGCACCCGGCACAACACTGTCGCGGTACCGGCGGGCCGTGGCCTGTGTGCGCAAGACAAAGTACTCATCGAACCCCGCCCTGGGTTCCCCAGTGGACACCGATCATTTCGGAACGTTCGGCTTCAGATTTGACCATCCGTAGCGCCGAAAAGATGGCCAAGGGATTGATACGGGCCCACGGCCACGGGCTTGGACTCACACTAGTGAAAGGGAATCTCTGCGCCCAGGGGGAAAGGCAGGACACCTTGCGCGGGGGTTTGGGTGAACCACTCGCCGCCCTGCTTGGTTGCAAAAATGATGACTCGCTGAGCGGTATCGAGCGGATCGCCGCCCGGGTACGTTTCGCCTCCAGTACAGGTCGGGGGCATGGAGGAAATACGCAGGTCCCCCTCGCCGGGATTCCCCTTGAGGACCTGCTCGACTTCTACAAGGTGGGTGGCTGCCTTGGAACCGTAAATGCTGGTTTCGCCGACCCGGCCTACAGACGTTCCGATGAGCACCACGCTGGCTTTGTCGTATTGGTCTTGAGGGGTCTCGAACCGAACCCAGTCGACGCACGCAACTGTGCCACCGCCTGTGACGGGGCTGCTGGCAGAACCAGGGATTGAGCTGGTGGACGTTGCGGAGTTGGCGGAAGCGGAGTTGGGCGTGGGTTCCGCCGTTCCCGGTCCGCCCGTCACCTTGTCGCCGCATGACGGCAGCAGCATGGTGATGAGCAGGCAGGGAAATACGCATAGCCACAACCGAATGCGCCTCATTGTGCTCCCTCATAAGTGGACGGTGACCGGAGCATATAGCTTGCGTAAACCTATTCATAGGGATGAAGGGATGAATGATCCCCCCTGACACCGGACTAACTACTAATTGCGCATGAAGCTCCCGTTAAAGGTTCCTCTAATGGACACCCCCATCTACGCTGATGGAACAACGTCAGATACTGCTGCGTCGCGCACTTTATATTGGGGAATAGCCACGGCGGTGGGAGTTTGATGCTGCCAGTAAAGCTGGGCTGAGAGAAAATGCTGGGGATCAGAAAATGGAACCAATCAATGTTGATGGCGGCAAGGGCACAATCAAACTTGGTGCCGACGAAATTATCTATCTCGTATGGAAACCCGGGATCGTTCTGGACGGTGATGACGTGCACGGGGCCATGGCGACGCTCAATGAACTCGCCGCCGGCTCCGAATACCCGATGCTGGTCGACATGGGAACCACCAAAGCTGTGACCCGCCAGGCCAAGTCCGCTTTCCAGATCCCCTGCGCCGCTTCACGCATCGCCTTGCTTGGCTCAAGCCCGGTGGACCGCGTCATAGCCAATTTCACGATCGCACGGCAGGCCCTGCCGTGCCCAACACGCTTTTTCACCTCCCGCGAGGATGCCCTGAACTGGCTCCTCCCTACTCCGCTTCCCTGACCCGAAGCCCCTGCCTCTCTCTAGCGGCGCTGCATCGATCCCGAAAAGCAGAGCCGCTGTCTCCCCTTGCCTGTACACTCAAAGTATCGAACATATATTCGAATAAAGGTGTGTTGTGGGCGTTGTTGTCGGTCCCCGTGTGATAGATGCGGGCCTCTCTTTGCGACTGGTGCTGGTAGCCCCCGTGTCGGTCGCGGCGGGCTACCCGTCGCCTGCCCAGGACTATTTCGACGGCCGGATCGACCTGAATGAACACCTCATAAAGGACATCACCAGCACGTTTGTTGTCCGCGTGACAGGCGACTCGATGGAGCGGGCAGGAATCAGCGACGGCGACGAACTCATCGTCAACCGGGCGCTCGAACCCAAGGACGGCTCCGTGGTCATCGCCGTCCTGGACGGCGAACTGACCGTCAAGCGGCTCCGCATCACCGCCACGGGCGTGGTGCTGCAGGCAGAGAACCCCCGCTACCCGGATATCCGCGTACCCAGCCTCAGCGAGCTGACCATCTGGGGCGTCGCCACCAGGTGCCTGCACCATGTCTAGGGCGCGGAATTACAGTGGTCATCCCAGCCCGAAGGCGCGTTCACAGGGCCCGCACCATACGGATCTCGCGCACGCCGTCGTCCACCATCACCGTCCCGTCCGCCACAAACCCGTGCTTGCGATAAAACGCCTGCGCCCGGGGATTCGGATCGGCAACCCAGAGGGCTGCCGAGTCGTCCGGGCCAATGACGGCATCCAGGAGGGCAGCCCCGGCGCCGGTCCCATGCTCAGCCGCGAGGACGTACAGCACATACAGGTGCGTCCCCCACTGCGCCCCGGAGTCCTGAGGGGGCCCCGCCATCGCAATCCCGACCACGTCGCCGTCGCGCTCGGCCACCGCGACGCGGTTCGCCCGGTAGCGCTCATCGCTGAGAATGGTCGTCCAGAATCGTTCCCGCGCAGCGGGCAGCTCCGGGTCGTCGAGGACGCGGTCCGACATTACGCCGCGGTACGTCTCACGCCACGACCGCACATGCATGCGCGCCATCCCGAAAGCATCTTCCACGCGTGCGCAACGGACTCTCACCTCGGTATCCATAGCCGAAACTCTACCGAGACCGGCGGCCGGTCCCATGTCTAAACCAGCACTGATGCGGCAAATGCAGGAAATCGCCCTGGTGGACGTGAACTGCTTCTACGCCAGCGCGGAACGCGCGTTTGACCCGTCCCTCGAAGGCAAACCGCTGGTGGTGCTGTCCAACAACGACGGCTGCGCCGTCACCCGCTCACCGGAAGCCAAGGCCCTGGGCATCGGGATCGGGGAGCCATGGTTCAAGATCGCGCCGCGGGCGAAAGAGTGGGGGCTGATTGCCAGGTCCAGCAACTACGAGCTGTACGGCGACATCAGCGCCCGCGTCATGGAACTCCTGGGCCGGTACTCCGCCTGGCTGGAGGTCTACAGCATCGACGAAGCCTTCCTGGGCGTCAAAGGCTCCCCCGAGGCACTGCTCCAGCTGGGCCGGGACATGAAAGCCGCCGCCGCGCGGAACGTGGGGGTTCCCGTCTGCGTTGGCATCGCCCGGACCAAGACCCTGGCCAAGCTCGCCAACAAATGGGCCAAGCACAACCCCGCGTTCGACGGCGTCTGCCGCTGGGATTCGGTGCCTGCAGCCCGGCGGGAGGTACTCATGGCGGGCCTCTCCGTCGTCGAACTCTGGGGAGTGGCCACCCGCCTGACCAAACGCCTGAACGCGATCGGCATCCATTCCATCCTTGACCTCAGCCGGGCGGACCCCGTCCGTATCCGCGACAAATTCTCCGTGGTGCTGATGCGGACCGTCCTGGAACTGCAGGGCACCCCGTGCATCCCCATGGAGGAGGAGCGCGTGGGCCGGGATCAGCTGATCTTCTCCCGCTCGTTCTCCACCCCCATCACCACCGCCGCCGAACTCCGCCAGGTCCTGAGCGTCTACGGCCAGCAGGCCAGTGCCCGGCTGGCCAAACACCATCTCCAGGCCAAGGTCCTCACGGCCTTCGCCGGCACTTCGCACTTCAACCCGCACGACACCTCGTACCCGTCCGTCTGTGTCCCGCTCCCTATGCCCACGGCAGACCCGGTGATCCTGACCAAGGCCGCCCACGCACTGCTCCCCGCCATCCACGAAGGCGTGAAGTACGCCCGGGCCGGGATCATGGTCACCGACCTGCGGCCTACGGGAAACCAAAAACCCCTGGAAATCTTCGAAAACCCGCACGAGGAACGCAACATCGGCCCCCTCCTCGAAGACATCGCCCGCCGCTACGGCCGCGGCTCCATCGGGCTGGGCCACGCGGGCATCCGCGGCGGACCGGACTGGAGCATGAAACGCGGCATGCGCTCCCCGCGCTACACCACGCACTGGGACGAACTCCCGCTGGTCAAAGCCGCCTGACAGCACGGCATCCCGGGAGTATTCTGGACCGCAGTGATTCTTCATATGTCTATGTGACCCAGAGTTCCCGCAGCCTCCCGCAGCTCCGCCCGCCATCCCGTCCAGGAGCGCTGGTTCCGCGTGCCCGCAAAGGGGAACTCACCACGAGTTCCCCTCTCCCCGCACACACCGGAACCACCCTCGGGAGAACCCATGTACATCACCACACAAAACCATTCAGGCACCACACCTGGCCCCGGACGGGACAGCCTTCGCCCGGACTGCAGCAACTGCTTTGCGCTGTGCTGCACCGCCTTCGGCTTCGCCCGGTCCGCCGATTTTGCCATCGACAAGCCCGCCGCCACCCCCTGCCCGAACCTGGACCAGGACTTTTCCTGCACCATCCATGACCGGCTGCGGCCCCGCGGATTCCGCGGCTGCACGGTTTTCGACTGCTTCGGGGCCGGCCAGGCCGTGTCCCAGCAGTTGTTCGCAGGAATCAGCTGGCGCGACGCCCCGGACTCCCGGCAGGACATGTTCGCCGCGTTCAAGGTCATGCGGCAGCTGCACGAGATGCTCTGGCACCTGGCCGAAGCACAGGAAAGGACGTTCGACGCCGACACCGCCCGGGAGGCTCAGGAGCTCCGGACGGTCATCGGGAACCTTGCCGGCGGTCCCCTGCCGGGGCTGCTCGCCTGCCACCTTGAGAGCCTCCACTCAGCGGTCAGGACCATGCTCGTGGCGGTAAGCGAGGAAGTGCGCGCGGGCTACTTTGCCGCAGGAACCGACCGGCAGGATGCCGCGCTCCGCCCCGGCGCCGACCTGGCGGGCGCCAACCTGCGCGGCCGGAACCTGTGCGGGGCGGACCTGCGGGGTGCCTGCCTGATTGCTGCCGACCTGCGCGGCAGCGACCTTGCGGGCGCGGACCTGCTGGGCGCGGATCTCCGGGACGCAAGGCTCGACGGCGCCGACCTCACCGCTGCGCTGTTCCTCACCCAGCCGCAGCTCACCTCAGCCCGGGGCAGCAGCACCACGATGGTCCCGCCGGGCCTGTCCGCCCCGCCGCACTGGCAGGATCGCTGAACCGGCGGGCTCACCGGTTTATGCGCGAACGTACACTTGGGGCCCGGGCCCCAAGTGTACGTTCGCGCTTAGTGGCCGGGGAACCGATAGAGCTTTGCGCCGTGCGCGGGCAGCTTCACTTCGAGGGCGGGCAATCCATCCACGAGCCCGAGCGTGGCGCCATCCCCGCTCCATGCCTCCCGGGCCTCGCCTGCTAAAACATCGGCACCCACCCCCAAATCGCCCAACGGAACCGCCCGGACCAGGTCCGCTTCCCCGGTGTTGAACGCCGCGACGAAGCGGTCCTCCGACGTCGTGCTCTCTGCCGCCCACAACACCAGATCGCCGTCGCGGAGCAGTTCACGGTTGTTGCGGCTGGCGTTGAGGACCTCCAGGAGGTCGGCGTTGGTCAGCAGCGCCAGCGTTTCGGGCGGCGACGACGGCAGGTCGCAGCCAAGCATCAGGGGCGACCGCGACATGCACCAGAGCGTCAGCATGGTCCGCTGCTCGTCCAGGGTCAGGCGGCTGAGCCGATCGGCGCCGCGCTCGGCCCGCAGTGCGATCCGCCCCACCGGAAGCATGTCGGCATCCGCCCACGCGCCCGGGCGCTGGTGCGGGGCCCAGCGGGCCATCCGCGCGAACTGGGCTTCGACGTCGTCCCAGACATCCCAGAGGTCATCGGAGACGCGCCACATCTGGGCGTTGCCGCGGAGGTGTTCCAGGTGGGCGAGGGACAGCGAACGGCCCGGCGAGAGGCTGAGCACCATGTCCCGGCCGCAGCGCGAGATGGCCCGCTGGTAGGCGGCAATCTCGGCCGCGAAGTACGGCCCCAGCATGTCGTCGGCCTTGACGAAGTCCACGCCCCATTCCGCGAACAGCCGAAGCTGGGAGTCGTAGTAGGCCTGGGCACCGGGGTGGAGGTGGTTGAGGCCGAAGTTATCGGTGTTCCACTCGCACGTGGAGGACGTGTCGGCGATCTGGTCCGCCGTGGCGTCGGTGCCTTCAACGGGCAGCCTGTCCCGGACTGCCTGGCGGGGTATGCCGCGCATGATGTGCAGCCCGAATTTCAGGCCCATGCCGTGGATCCGCTCGGCGAGGGGGCCGAATCCCCGGCCGCCTGCCGCGGAGGGGAAGCGGTTAATGGCGGGAAGCTGCCGGCCAAAGCCGTCCAGCTCCAGGACGGCGCCGTCGTTGTAGCCGCCGGCCCGCGCCGCCGGTTCGTACCACTGGATGTCCACCACCACGGTGTCCCAGCCGTACGGCAGCAGATGTTCAGCCATAAAGGCGGCATTGGCCAGCACCTCCTCCTCCGTCACGGTGGTGCCGTAGCAGTCCCAGCTGTTCCAGCCCATCGGCGGCGTCTGCGCAAGTGTCATCGGGCCAATTTACAACGATATAAACTGAAGCACCAGCACTCCCCTGCTGGCCGGATTCTGAGAAACTTTACGAAATCCTTGACAACTTTCTTTAGCAAAGTAGCGTGGAAGCCACACCCTCCACCGGAAAGCGATCCAATGAAGAACTGGGCAGGAAACCTCGAATACTCCTCCGCCGAAGTCCACCGTCCGGACTCGGTGGCCGGGCTCGCCGAGGTAGTGGCCGGCGCCGCCCGCGTGAAGGCCCTCGGATCGCGGCACTCGTTCAACCGTGTGGGCGATACCGACGGTGTCCACATCCTGCTGGACGCCCTGCCCCAGGAGATCGAGCTTGATTCCGTGCGGCAGACCGTCCGCGTCAGCGGCGGCATCAGCTACGGAGCCCTCTGCCGGACGCTGGAAAAGTCGGGCGTTGCGATCCACAACCTCGCCTCCCTGCCACACATCTCGGTGGCTGGAGCCATCCAGACGGGAACGCACGGCTCGGGTGTGGACAACCCCTCCCTTGCCGGCGCCGTCGATCGCATTGACCTGGTCCGCCCCTCCGGCGAGCAGGTGTCCCTGTCCCGAGAGGATGGGGACGAATTCCTGGGCAGCGTGGTGGGCCTCGGCGCCCTGGGCATCGTCACCGGCCTGGAGCTGTCCGTCCTGCCCAGCTTCCAGATGCGGCAGCGGGTCCTGGAAAACCTTCCGTGGGAGCGGGCTCTGGCCGACTTCCCGGCCTTGGTGTCCAGCGCCTACAGCGTCAGCCTCTTCACCGACTACGCCGGTGAGGACATCAACCAGGTGTGGCTCAAGGCCCTTGATTCGGACCCTGTCCTGACCGACCTGTTCGGCGCCACGCCGGCAGTGGAGGCCCGGCACCCGCTGCCCGGAATGTCCGGCGAAAACTGCACTGCGCAACTGGATGAGCCCGGCCCGTGGCTGGACCGGCTGCCGCACTTCCGCCACGAATTCACGCCCAGCAACGGCGAGGAACTGCAGAGCGAATACATCCTTCCCCTCGAGCACGGACCCGCAGCCATCCAGGCTGTCCGCGGCCTCGCGAACAAGCTGGCGCCGCTGCTGTTCGTCTCCGAAATCCGCACCGGAGCAGCCGACGAGTTCTGGCTCAGCCCGTTCTACCGGCAGCAGAGCGTGGCCCTGCACTTCACCTGGAAGCCGCTTCAGGCCGAGGTGGAGGCCGTCCTTCCGGAACTGGAGGAACTCCTCCGCCCGTTCGGGGCACGGCCGCACTGGGGCAAACTGTTTACCCCGGCCAGCCACGACTGGGAGGCGCTGTACCCGAGGTTCGCCGATTTCCGCGCCCTGGCCGGGGAGCACGATCCGGCCGGCAAGTTCCGCAACGGCCTGCTGGACAGCATCCTGGGAGCTCCGGCGGCCAGCCTGCGCTGATCTCCCGGGGCTCGGCCACGGCATGGCTGAGAAAATTACCGGCGCACCTCTCCCGCTTCGGCCCAAGCTGCGCTAGCGTTGCGGGCAGGGCGCCGGGGACCACCTGGATTCCCAGAATCCGCGGTGGAGGCTGGAGCCATCACTGCAGGATTTTGACTGTTGATTCGTTCACGCAAAGGATGAAGATGGCCGTTTCCATTGAGCTTGGTAAGAAACTCGACAAGGACTACGAGAACAAGAGCCTGGAAGAACTCCTGGACTCGCCTCCGTCTGCACTGGCGGGGGTGACGGAACGACACAACGAGCTGTTCGCCAGCCTCGGCATCAAGACCATCCGTGATCTCGGCAGCAACAAGTACTTCGCCATCGCAGGCGTGCTGGTGGCACTCGCCAACCACACCGACTAAAGGTCCAACAGCAAGGGAGTCCGCCCAGTAAAGGCACTGGGCGGACTCCTTTTTGCCGTCGCCAGCGTGCGCTGGTGCCTCAACGTATTGAGGCGTCAGCCGATCAGCGCCAGCACGGCCCCGGCCATCACGACGCCGCCGGACTGGGCCCTGACGTCGGTGACCGTGCCGTCACGGTGCGCAGCGACCTGGGTTTCCATCTTCATGGCCTCAAGCACCACCACGGGATCGCCCGCCGAAACTTCGGCGCCGGGCTCCACGAGCCACTTCACTACTGTTCCGGACATGCCGGCCCGGAGCTCACCGGGATCGGCGGCGGATCCGGCGGCAGCACCGCCGTCGTACTCCCCTTCAAGGGAAACCCCCGCGGGCACCGCGGCGCCGGACCGCGCCCAGCCATCCAGCAGGTCAGCGGGAAGGCCGACGGCGAGGCGCCGGCCGTCGACGTCAACGGTGATGGTGCGCCGCGCACCGTCCGGAACGGACGTGCCGAATTCCGGGTCAGCCGAGATGGAATCGGCGAAGTCCGTCTCGATCCAGCGGGTGTGGATGCCGAGCGCAGTCTCGGAGGTGAAGTCCGGGGCTTCGACGACGGCGCGGTGGAACGGCAGGACGGTGGCCACGCCGGTGATTTCCATTTCCGCGAGAGCGCGGCGGGCCCGGCGGAGCGCCTGCTGGCGGTCGGCACCGGTGACGATCAGCTTGGCCAGCAGGGAATCGAACTGCGGCGCCACGATGGAACCGGAGCGGACACCGGAGTCCAGCCGGATGCCCGGACCCGTGGGGCCGCTGAATGTCGCGATCGTTCCGGGCGACGGCAGGAAGCCCCGTCCGACGTCCTCGGCGTTGAGCCGGAATTCGAAGGAGTGGCCGCGCGGTTCGGGGTCGGCGGTGAAGCGCAGCGGCTCGCCGGCGGCGATGCGGAGCTGCTCCTGGACCAGGTCGATGCCGGTGGTCTCCTCGGTAATGGGGTGCTCCACCTGCAGGCGGGTGTTCACCTCGAGGAACGCGACGGTGCCGTCGGCGGCGACGAGGAATTCGACCGTGCCGGCCCCTGAGTAGGAGGCTTCGCGGCAGACTGCCTTGGCGGCGTCGTAAATCTGCCGGGTCTGTGCGTCGGTCAGGAAGGGCGCGGGTGCCTCTTCCACGAGTTTCTGGTGCCGGCGCTGCAGCGAGCAGTCGCGGGTTCCCACCACCACCACGTTGCCGTGCTTGTCCGCCAGGACCTGCGCCTCCACGTGCCGGGGCCGGTCCAGGTACCGTTCCACAAAGCACTCGCCGCGGCCAAAGGCCACCACTGCTTCGCGGACGGCCGAGTCGAAGGATTCCTCGATCTGGTCCATCTCGCGGACCACTTTCAGCCCGCGACCGCCGCCGCCGAAGGCCGCCTTGATGGCGATGGGCAAGCCGTGCTGTTCGGCGAATTCGCGGGCCTCGGCAGCCGTGGCCACAGGGCCGTCGCTGCCGGCCACCAACGGGGCCCCGGCGCGGACGGCAATTTCGCGCGCCGTGATCTTGTTGCCGAGCTGCCGGATGGCCTCCGGGGTGGGGCCGATCCAGGTCAGTCCCGCGTCCAGGACCGCCTGGGCAAATCCGGCGTTCTCGGACAGGAAGCCGTAGCCGGGATGGATGGCGTCAGCGCCGGAGTCCGCGGCCGCCTGCAGCAGTTTGGGGATGTCCAGGTAGGTCTCCGACGGGGCGTTCCCGCCCAGGCTGTATGCCTCGGTGGCGGCGGCCACGTGCATGGCATCGGCATCCACGTCCGCGTACACGGCCACGGATTCCAGGCCTGCGTCCTCGCAGGCACGGGCAATGCGGACGGCGATTTCTCCGCGGTTGGCGATCAGGACCTTGCGCATCAGTTGCTCACTTTGTCTGGGAAACGTCGGGGAAGGAAAAGCTGGTGGGCAGCCCGTAGCCGGGAGCCCAGCGGAACCGGATGGAACCGCCGATGGGAACCTGGGCGGCCAGGTCCAGCTGGTGGTCCACCACCACGCCGATGACCGGGTAGCCGCCCGTGATGGGGTGGTCGGCCAGGAACAGCACGGGCTGGCCTTCGGGCGGGATCTGGAGCGCGCCGGCCATGGTTCCCTCGCTCGGCAGCTCCCCCTCCCGGCTCCGGCCCAGCGGCGTTCCGTCCAGGCGCATGCCCACCCGGTTGGAGCGGGGCGTCACCGCCCAGTCCTGGCTGCAGAGCGATTCCAGCGCCGCGGCGTCGAACCAGTCGTCGCGCGGGCCGGGCACGATGTCCAGCACGGTAACGCCGGTGTCCGGAAACTCCGGCTGCAGTTCGGGGTTGCCCACCACGTTGGAGGACGTGGCCACTCCCGCGCCCAGCAGCTGTCCGGCAGCCAGCGGCGCGGGCCCGATCCCGGACATCGTGTCCGTGGACCGGCTGCCCAGCACCGCATCAGCCATGGCACCGCCGCGGATCGCGAGGTAGCTGCGGAAGCCGCGCTCGGGCGCCCCGATAGTCAGGATCTCGCCGTCGAGCAGGGCAAACGCCGTGGCCATGGGTACGGTTCGCAGCTGCTCCGGCTGTCCGCCGTCGCCGGCGCCGTCGTCCGCGCCGGGAGCGTCCGACGGCGTCACCACAGTCAGTGCCGACGGCGCACCGGCGACCGCCAGGACCTGGTCCCCCACAGCCTGCACGCGCAGCCCGCCGGCAACGGATTCGACGACGGCGGCGGACGGCTGGTTGCCCACGATCCGGTTGGCGCGCCGCACGGAGGAACGGTCCAGGGCTCCGGCGGAGGAGACGCCCAGGCCGGCATGGCCTGGCCGGCCGAGGTCCTGGATCAGGCTCTGCAGTCCCGGCGAGAGGATCCGCAGGCCCGACTGGATGTCCGCAGTGTTGGTGGCGGAGCCGGAGGCGGCGGATTCCTTTACCTCAACGAGTTCGCGCACGGCCCGGAACTGCACACGGTCTCCCGGTGCGGCCAGGGCCGGCTGGTCACGGCTGAGGTCCCACATGTGTGCCGCGGTGCGGCCGATCAGCTGCCAGCCGCCCGGGGACTTCCGCGGGTACACGGCGGAGTAATTGCCGGCCAGGGCAACGGAACCTGCGGGAACGGCCGTCCGGGGCGAGCTCCGGCGCGGCACTTCCAGCGCCTGGTTCTCGCCCACCATGTAGCCGAAGCCCGGGGCAAAGCCGCCGAAGGCCACGGTCCAGATCTGTCCGGTGTGGGCGGCGATGACGCCCTCGGCGCTGAGGCCGGTGAGCCGCGCTACTTCGGCGAGGTCCTCGCCGTCGTACACGGTATCGATCTGCACCAGCGTGCCCTCCGCATGGGACTGGACCGCCAGGTCCATCCCCAGCAGCAGGTCCCCCATCCGGCGGGCGGCGGCGGGTGAGTCCGCCTTGACCATCACGGTTTCGGCGGCGGCCAGGACGTCCACCTGGCCGGGCAGCGGATCCTCCAGGAGGAGGGCCTGCAGGGCAAGCACATCGTGGAGCCCGGAGAGTTCGGCGAGCACCGCCGTCGTGCCTACCGGCCGGACGGCGAGCACACGGGCTGCGGCGCTGGTTTCGCTGACTGTTTCCATGGGGAACATTCCGCGGCTCAGGCGAATGCCGAAATGGTGACGCCGGCGGCCGCAAGCGCGGCTTTGACGGCGGTGGCCATTTCCACGGCCCCCGGGGAGTCGCCGTGGACGCAGATGCTCTCGGCGTGGATTTTCAGGACCGAGCCGTCAACGGTGCGGACGGATGATTCGGTGGCCATCCGGAGCACGTGCTCGGCCACCTGGGCCGGGTCCTCCAGCACGGCGCCGGGCAGGGAACGGGACACCAGGGTGCCGTCGGGGTTGTAGGCCCGGTCCGCGAAGGCCTCCGTGACGGGCCGCAGTCCGGCGGCTTCGGCCAGCCGGAGCACTTCGGATCCCGGCAGGCCAAGGATGGGAAGTGACGGGTCAACGGATTTCACGGCGTCCACCACGGCCTGCGCCTGGGCGGTGTGGTGGACGATGGCGTTGTAGAGGCCGCCGTGGGGTTTCACGTACCGGACCCGGGCGCCCTCTGCGGCGGCCAGGGCCTGCAGGGCGCCGAGTTGGTAGACGACGTCGTCAGCGAGTTCGCCAGGGCTGATGTCCAGGAAGCGGCGGCCGAAGCCGGCCAGGTCCCTGTAGCCCACGTGCGCGCCGATGACCACATTGGCGGCCGCGGCCTGGCGGCAGGTGGCCCTGATGACGCTGGGATCCCCGGCATGGAACCCGCAGGCCACGTTGGCGCTGCTGACGGATCGGAACATGGCCGAATCATCGCCGAGCGTCCAGCGCCCGAATGATTCGCCTACGTCACTGTTCAGGTCGATGCTTGCCATTGTGATCCTCATCTCATGGGTGTGCTCTACCAAGAATGCCCTAAAACCCTAAATTGTTCAACAATCCAACGATGTTGAATCTGAGGAATTTTCCGGGCCGTTAGGCTGGAACCATGAAACGCCGCTTTGCTGCCCTGTCCGCCGTCCCCCTGATGCTCGTCCTCGCCGGCTGCGGATCCGTGCAGGAGGCCGCCGAAACGGCGGCCAGCGACGCCGCCTCCAAGGTCGCCACCGCCGCGGCCGATGAGGTGACCAGGCAGGTCTGCGCCGTGATCCAGGACGGCCTGGTCAGCGTGGAGGACAAGGCGGCGCTCGGCGGGCTCGTCGCAGCCGCCGAAACAGCCGGCGTCCCCGCCGAGATTACGACGCCGCTGGGCCAGATCGCCGATGCCGGGGACCAGGTTCCGGCCGAGTCAGTTAGTGCCCTGAAGGCAGCCTGCCCCGCCTAATTGCTTGCCCCGCCTAGTTACTAGCTACCTGCCCCGCCTAATTAAAGGGCGCGGTGCCGGTCATCCGCGCCAGTTGTCGATGTTGTCCACTCCGTGGAGCCTGGGGGCCTGGTCTCCCGCGTGGCGGGCACGCCGGTCGTCGTACTCCGGGAACGGCACGACGGCGGAGCCCGGCCCCGGGCCCGGCAGGGAACCCACCAGCTTGGCCAGCTCCTCCTGGAGCACCTTCCAGCCAATGGCCGGATCCTGGGGATAGGCGCGGAGTTCGGCCTGCCCCGCGGCAGCCAGCGCGGCCGCGCCCGCATCGGTGAGCTCCACCCGGAACTGCCTCCGGTCAACCGCCTGCCGCGTCCGCGTAATGTGGCCGGTTCCCTCAAGCCGGAGCAGGACACGTCCGAGGGTCTGGCTCTGCACGTGGACCACTTCCGCCAGCTGCTCCTGATTAAGGGGTCCGTCGGCAAGCCCCTCGAGGGCTATGACGGCGGCGCGGGTCAGGCCCAGCGGCGCGAGCGCATCATCCTGCCGGCGCTGGACCATCCGTGCGGCGAGCGTCAGCAGGCGGTAGCTGTTCCGTGCATCTGGATCAAGATTGCTGGTCATCGGCCGCTGCCTCCTATGGATGGCGGATCGGGCGCAATGTCACCTCGATATGGTGCATCACTTCCACCTCCACCATAAGCATGCTTACCATGCAGATTGCAAGTATGCTTATTATTCCTCGCCACACGTGCGGGCGCTCCGGCCGGGCCGGAGGGTGCCGGACGCAGTCTGATCCCAGTTCTTAATTGCCGTGTAGCGCTTGTGCCTTAGCCATACTCGCCCGGTCGGCCAGAAGGCCCTTGAGGATCCCCTCCACCACGACAGCTTGCTCCGACAATGGCTGATGGCTCCCCGTGCAAAGGGCCAAACCAATTTCAGCAACCGGGTCCTCAAGTTCATGGAGCCGGACCCCGGGATGGCTGTCCAGGGCAGGAAAGGCCGACAGGGGAAGAATTGTCGCCCCGAGCCCCCTGTCGATCAGCTCGAGCAGAGTGGGCATTGACTCGACCTCGCCAAGCAGCCGGGGAAAGAGATTTTGTTGCTGGAAGGCCGCGTCGACGGCAAGCCGAATGGAATGCTGGCGCGACGGAAGAAAGACTCCCACGTCCGTCAGCGCCGTGAAGGAGACGGTGGCCGCAAGGCCGGCCTTGGCATTGGCCGCCAAATACAGCCTTTCGCGATCGATGGGCTCCACATGCACGGCCCGGAGCGGCACAGGCGTATACAGCACGCCCAGATCCATCTGCCCGGTGGCGATCGCCTCGCTCAGGATCCCGCCGAAGTTCTCCCTGACATGCAGGACAATCCTTGGGGCCGCCGTGCGAACAGCCTCAATGAGCGGCACGGCCAAGGCGGCAGCAAGACTGTATGGTGCCAGACCCACCGAAACGCGCCCGCCAGGTCCGTCCGACGCCGATTTGACTTCCTGGACGGCGTTGTCGACGCCTCGGATGATGGACTGGGCATGCCTGTAAAGCACCCGCCCTGCGGCCGTGGGTTCCACCCCCTGCTTGGTCCTAACCAACAGCTGCACGGACAGCTTTGTTTCAAGGTTCGACAAGTGCTGGCTCAGCGCCGACTGCGCGAGGTGAAGGGCTATGGCAGCGCGCGAAATGCTGCCAAGATCAACAGTCTTAACGAAGGCCTCGAGCTTCCAGGTATCCATACGCTCCCTTTTCCGTTCCCCGGGCTCCAATTATCCCAGAGTCGGAAACCACCCATCGTGATGGCAGATATGGGCATCTCGAACCCGTATGGTGACGCCCCTCACAGAGGCAATTTTGCTGGGTACAGTCGGTCTTAACCCTCAAATCGAGGACCTCTTTCTGGAGGAAAAGCCGAGGATCAACCCATGACTAAACTGACTCTTTTCCGCTCGCTTCTGGCCGCGGGATGCTCGGTCGCTTTGATTTGCTCCGCGGGATGTTCGTCGTCCCAGCCGGTCAGCACCGCAGACGATGGCCAACCCTTGGAGGTTTGGTCCCGCAGCGGACCCGAGGCGGCCAAGACCTATCAGGCGGTTCTCGACGCCTTTACCCAAAAGACCGGCATTAAGGTGGACTACCTAGCCACGGTGGAGTTCGAGACGCAACTTCAGGCACGCGCGGCGGCCAAGGATCTCCCGGACGTCATGATCTATGACCAGGCCAGCATGGCGGGCTACGCCGAAAAAGGCATGCTGCTGCCGGTCAAACGCGATGCCATCGCAGGCGCCGACCAACTCAGCGACGCTTCGTGGGAGTCCGTGCAAACGGCCGACGGCAGCCACTATGCAGTTCCCTTCAGCCAGCACGCCCAAATTACCTTCATCCGCAAAGATTGGAGAGAACGTCTTGGCATTGCTTCGCCCAAGACCCATGATGAACTCCTGGACCTGGCCACCGCATTCGCCACGGGAGACCCGGACGGTAACGGCGTCAACGGGGATACCTACGGGATGACTATTCCCGGAACAACTGACCGTGGATTCTTCACTTGGTGGGCTTCGTCGTATCTGTGGCAACGCGGCGGCAGCATCGTCAGCGGCGGCGACGGGAAGTACGCCGTTGAGGTGGACAGTCCCGGGACGGTCAAGGCGGTTTCCTGGTTGAAGGAACTCTTCTGCACACCAAACATGGTCCAGCCCGGGGCCCTGACCAACGCCAGTGCCACGCCGTTCTTCGCGGAAGGAAAGTCAGGGATCTATCAGACCGGGCCCTACGCATTCGTCAACTTCGACAAATCCCCCGGCAAAGACAAGTACGAGGTCATCGCAGCACCCAAGGGACCGGGCGGGGGCACAACACTGACCGAACGGACCAGCATCTATTTCGGCGCCTCCACGAACAAACCGGACAAGCAGCAGGCCCTCGCCGAATTCCTCATCTCGCCCGAGGCCCAGAAGATTGGCATGACTGCCCCGGGACAGCCCGTTGTCCGCATCCCAGTCAACGAGTCGGTAGATGCAGCTGCAGTTTACGGGGATCAGCGCTGGACGGTAGTCCAGGACCAGCTGGCCGACTCGAAACTGCTGCCCTCTGACATCGACTTCACCGTCATCCGCCAGGATGTCGCTGAAACCCTGAACTCAATGTTTGGCCAGTGCTCATCCGACGTGCAGGCCGAGTTGTCCTCCCTCGCTGACCGCATCACCGAGGACCTCGAGAGCAGGAAAGCGCTCCGATGACAGAGCGCAGCGTCCGCCCGGCTCCCTCTCCTGCTCCGGCCCCCCGCCCGGAACCCGAGAGGGAACCGGCCCCGGCCGGAGGAAGGGCACGAACCGTGGTCCGGCGGCGGCGCAGGGCCTTTCCTTGGATGGTCTGGCTCCTGCTCTTCCCGGCCCTGCTGCTGTTCATGTACTTCAAGTTCATCCCGATGTTTGCCGGCATCTCGATGAGCTTCCACAAAGTCCGCCCCTTCCTCGGCGACATCTGGGTGGGCCTGGATAACTACCTCACAGTCTTCAGCGACCCCAAGTTCGGCAGCGCCATCTGGCACACGCTGGTCCTCGGTTTCGGCCAGTCCACCGGAGCCGTCATTGGCGGCCTTGCCCTGGCCATGATCCTCGAAGGCGCCAGCCGCCACCTGGCACTGGTACGGACCCTGGCGTTCCTGCCCGTTGTCACCGCCACCGCCGTGATCGGTGAAGTCTGGCGGATCATCTACTTTCCAGCCCCTGACGGCCTCCTCAACTCAATCCTCGGACTCGTCGGCATCGGACCGGTGCGCTTCCTCGAAGACGCCGACACCGCACTGGCGTCCGTCATGGCCGTAGGCATCTGGCAAGGCGCACCGTACAACATGGTGATCATCCTCGCCGGCCTCGCCGCCGTTGACCGCTCACTTTACGAAGCCGGAGCCATCGACGGCGTGAACACCTGGCAGCGCCTCAGATACATCGTCCTCCCCGCGCTCCGCCCGGCGATGACCATCGTGATAGTCCTGGCCGCCATCCGCAGCCTCCGGGTCTTCACAGATGTCTGGGTCCTGACAGGTGGCGGGCCCTCCGGCGCTACGGACGTCTGGATGACCCGGGTCTACTCCCTGGGCTTCGAACGCAACGATATCGGCGTGGCGTCCGCTGCCTCGGTCCTATTACTTGTCGCAACTCTTTTATTGACCCTGGGCTCAGTGCTGGTCATGCGACGCAGGAAGGAGAGCTGACCGTGTCCGTTGACAACCAGACCCCCGCAGCAACCCCCGTCAAGATACTCCGGCGAAGCACGCAACAGGACAGCAGATTCGAATCAGCCTTGGGATGGCAGAGCGGCAAGACATCATCCATCCTCCTCCGGACAGGGCTGGCACTGATCGTCGTCCTGCTTTTCGCCGGGCCCATCCTTGCGATCATCGCCAGCGCCTTCGACCTGAATTCAGACCCCACACGGCTGAGCCTCATTCCGCAGAATCCCAGCCTGCGCAACTTTGAAGTAGCAACCGATCGCGGCGTCTGGGGCTTCTTCTTCAACTCCGTCCTCATCGCCGGCTTCGGGCTGCTCCTCCAGACAGTCATCGCCGTGACAAGCGC
Source organism: Arthrobacter sp. BE255 (assembly GCF_031457335.1). Taxonomy (NCBI): domain Bacteria; kingdom Bacillati; phylum Actinomycetota; class Actinomycetes; order Micrococcales; family Micrococcaceae; genus Arthrobacter; species Arthrobacter sp. BE255. Next base: position 563,661 of record NZ_JAVDWK010000002.1, read on the forward strand.
CTACGCACTGGCCCGGCACAAGTTCCGCGGCCAGGCAGTGGTACTCGGCCTGTTCCTCGCCACCATGATGCTGCCCGAGGAAGTGGTGGCCGTTCCCCTCGCCGTTGTTCTGGGAGACGTACCACTCACCGGCATCAACATGCGCGGCACCATCTGGGCGGTGGCATTGCCCGTCGCCGCTTCGGCCTTCTCCATTCTGGTGATGACGGCATTTATGAAGGACATCCCGGACGAAATTGAAGAAGCGGCAAAGATCGACGGCGCCGGTGAGATCCGCATGCTTTGCCAGGTCATCCTTCCCCTGTGCAAGCCCGCGCTGGGCGTCATCACCATCTTCGGCTTCATCGGCGTCTGGGACCAATACCTGCTTCCGCTGATCGCGGCCAACAACACCTCGGACTACACCATCACCGTGGCACTGGCCAGCCTGCGTGCCGACGTCCAGGTCGGCACAGGCGTCCTCCTCGCGGGGGCATTCCTTGCCCTCATCCCATCTTTGGTGGTTTATCTTCTCCTCCAAAACTCCCTGGTCCGCGGTATGACCACCGGTGCTGTCAAAGGCTGACAGCGCCTGCAAAACCCACAGAAAGTAGGATCCCTGACATGATTTTGTCGACGGTAACGGACGAGGTCACGCCCGACCGGTCCCCCACCGCATTTCCCCGAATCTTCGAAGCGACCACGGCAGAAGGGATCAATGACGTTGAGATCCGCATGGTCGAGGCCAAAAGATTCCCCGTCGTGGACCCGGACGCCTGGGACCGACTCAAATCTTCAGCAAGAGACTTTGGCGTCACCCTTTCCGCGGTCTCACCAGGGCTGTTCAAGGCACCCCTGAGCAGCGACCTGCTGTCATTGCACGCCAACGGCGTCCTTGATATGAGCCTTGACCTGGCCGAACGCCTGGACATCAGGACGCTGATCGTCTTCGGCGTAATGCGCGGGAAGGACGATACCGCCGCCGATGTTCAACAGGTGATCGACTTACTCGGCCAGACCTCCGACCGCGCCGAACGGCGGGGCTTCGCCGTGCAGCTGGAGAACATCCCAGGCTCGTGGGCTGACACCGGCGAAAACTGCCTCGCACTGCTTAAGGGCGTAGGAAGGGACAACTTCGGATACGTGTGGGACACCGGAAATCTCTATGAGGCAGAAGAAAAGCACTTCCGCGAGAGCTACGAACTGCTGAAGCCCTACATCCGCAACGTGCACCTGAAGGACGGACAATTCGTGGACGGCGTCATGACCTGGCAGCACTTCGGCACGGGAGTCACGGACATTGCCGGGCAGGTGTCCGCTCTCAAGGCTGACGGCTACGCGGGAAAGCTCACTATGGAAGCCAAGTGCGAGCCTCATATGGACGAGGACTTCATAAATTCTGTCCGCTATTTGAAGTCAGTCCTCTAGACCGTCTGTATCCTCATTGAAGCTGCCGGCGCCGGGGCGCGGGCAGCTTCAATGCGTACAGCACAGCAACAAAAGGGAGCATGCAAATGGGTGGAGTCATCGTCGTTGGAGTCGACAGCAGCGAAACGGCCAGTAAAGCCGCAGAGTGCGCACGGGACCTCGCGGTTTCGCTGGGGGCGTCCCTGCACGTGGTGACTGCGTTCGAGACCGAGCGTGCGGAGGTTATCGGCCGCGGCACGGACCAGATCGTCATCTCCGAGGCCGACAGCGCCGAACGCGTCGCCAAGAAGCTTGCCGGCTCAGCCGGGCAGCCGCTGAACGTGACTTTTTCGGCCACCCGCGGCAAGCCGGCCGAGGCCCTCATCAAAGAAGCAACCCGCCTGGATGCCACCATGATTGTGGTGGGCAACAAGAGGATGCGCGGCATTGGCCGGGTTCTGGGCAGCGTGGCCAACAGCGTGGCGCACAATGCCCCCTGTGACGTCTACATCGCCAACACCTACGACGACTGATCCCCTCCCGAACGGCTCAGCGCTTGCCCTTTTTCCGCGATCCCTTGCCCCGGCCCTTGTCGGGGTTGGGGGCGTAGCGCTGGGCCACCTTGGGCTTCTTGACGGCAGGCCCCCGCCGGTCCGGCTTCGGCTCCTTCTTGGGCTTCTCCTGCTGGGCTGACGGCTGCCGGGAGCTCTGCGCCGTCCGGCCACGGACTATGCCGATGAACTCCTCGATGATTTCATCCGTGGAGTCACTCGGCCACGCAACCGCGATTTCCGTGGCGGGGGCGCCGGTCAGGCGCCTGGCAACGGTGTCCTTGACGTTGAAGTGGCGCGCCACGGACATCGGGAGAATGATCAGGCCGGCCCCTGACGCCACTACCTGCATGGCCATTTCCGCGCCGCCAAGTTCAGCCACATCCAGGAAGGTCTCTTGGGCCAGGTCGGCCAGGGCAACTTCCTCGAACACCGAGATTTCGTGCCCCTTGGGAGCCACCACCACGGGCTGCTCCTCATACAGGGGAATCACACTGAGGCCTTCGCGCTCCACGGGGAGCCGGACGAAGCTGAGGTCCGCGGAACCGTCACGGAGCACCTGCAGCTGCGCGCCGTCGTCGGACATAAACGACTGCAGCGGGATGTCCAGCACGCGCTCCTCCCAGCGGCGGATCCACTTGCCCGGAGTCACGCCGGCAACGTAGGCGAAACGAAGCACCCGCGGCGCCTCTTCCTCCGTTGATTCGGAGGGGCTGGGGTTCTGCGGGGATTCATTGTCAGCGGGCACGTCTTCACAGTACCGCCCGCCCGGATACCCTTGAAGCATGACCTCTGCAAACTCCCAGTCCATGAAGCCGGCCACCGTTGCCAAGAAGCTTGGCATCTACCTGCCCGCAACACCGCAGGAGTTCCAGGATTCAACCATCACCCGCGCCGATTTCGCCGAGCTCCAGGCCAACCCGCCGGAGTGGCTCGCCGAACTCCGCCGCAACGGGCCGCACCCGCGCCCCGTGGTGGCCCAGAAACTGAACGTCTCCATCAGCGGCCTGGCCCGCGGCGGTGTTGAGGAAGCGCTGACGACGGCGGAAATCACCGCGCTGCTGCAGGCTCCCCCCGCGTGGCTGGTCACCGAGCGCTCCACCCACGCTGCCGTCCGCGCCGAGGCCCAGCGGGTCAAGGACGAGGCAGCCAAGAAGGACGCTAAGAAAGCCCGCGCCAAGGCAGAGTAGACCGTTTCGCTCCGCGAATCCTAGGCTTGTTCGCGGATCCTGGCCTTCAAGGGCCGGATCCGCGGACAAGCCTTTTTGGTACCTGTCCTGTACTCCCGGCGGGGCGTCAGTCCTGGTGCAGCTGGACGAAATTGCCGCAGCCGTCGTCGAACACCGCACTGATCCCGGAAGGGTCCTCGGACGGTTCACCCTTGAACGCCACGCCTGCCTCGATGAGCCGTTTGTACTCCGCCCGGACATCCGGTACGCCGAAGACGATGGCCGGGATTCCGGCGTCGTGCAGGGCGCTCATGTAGTTCGCCCCGATCGGGTTGTCGCTGGGCTCCAGCAGCAGGCCCACCGAACCGGCTTCCGCACCCGGGTCCTTGACGATGAACAGGTTGTATTCGGGCATCGCCATCAAGGTCTCAAAACCCAGGGTCTGCGTGTAGAACGTGTGGGCGGCGGCGGGGTCCTGGACGTGGATGCTGCACATTTTGAGTCGCATGGTCCTACGCTACGCGGTGCCGCCACGGCTGAGTAGCTCGTATTCCGGGGGTTGCGCGTGCCCGCGACCTGCCCATTGACCCGGGTGGCCGCAGGGGCTGGAATGGAAGTAGCAACCCGGAGTCCTGGGCCGGGCCTGACGCTGGGAGGTGCCGCGGTGACCGCCTTAACAGAATCCGTCCTTTCGGGAGCCTGGCAGTTGTTGTTCTGGGGGGCCGTGCTGGCCTGCGCGGTGGCGGCGACGGTTTTTGCCGTCCGGTTGCACTCCGCGCCGGAGCCGGCGGGCCGTGCTTCGGACACGCTGTTCTGGGACGTATTTATGGGTTCGGCCGTGGCAGTCCCGGCGCTCCTGATCCCCACGCTGGCCTCGCCATGGTCCGGGCTGGTGCTCGCCGCGGTGGGCGGGGCAACAGGCGTCGCTGCCTACCGGGGCCATCCGCGGATCATGGCGTGGCACACCGGCCGGCGGCAGCGCCGGCAGGAGCAGCCCCTCCATACGGCAGCGCAGGCTGAACACACCACACTCCTGGCCCGCTGGAGCCGCTACGAGCTGGACCCTGCGTTCTGCATCGACTACCCGGCCATGACTGACGTCCGCCAGCCCGAAACCGCGGCAGTGATCAGGGCGATGCGGGAAGCCGAGCAGCTCCGGACCGTCCCCCAGCAGGGGTACGTCCCCGCCGTCGCGCGCCTGCGCCTGGCCCTGACGGAAGCCGAAAAAGCGGCGGGAATCCCGGCCGCTGCCGACTGAGCCCGCCGGTGGCATCCCTGCGTTTCGCGGCAAAGCCTATGGCTGCCTCTGGTTTTAGTCGACGGTGGCAATCCAGGCGGTCCGGGTGGCGCGCGGTTCCAGTTCGATGTTGTCGGAGAACTGCTCCAGCAGGTTTTCCACGGCACCACGGTCCTCTGCGGTCAGCGCCGCCAGATGCAGGAAGCGCGCGAACCACTGCCGGGCGTACTCCCGTGCAGCCGGTGTTACCGGTGCGTTGGTTGTCACCTCGGACCGCGTGACGCCGAAACCGGCGACCTCGAGGACCGGGGTCCAGTCCGGGTGGCGGTTCCACCCCTCGGCCGCCGCAGCGGCGTGGCAGCGCTGCTCCAGCAGCGCCCCGGGCAAGTTTTTGAGGAAGCGTGGCAGTGTGGCGAGTTCGGCGACCACCAGCACCCCACCCGGCGCGAGTGCCCGGTGGACCTCCGACAGGAGCCGGGCGGGGTTGGCGAGGTGGTGCAGCGATGACGACGCCCACACCAGGTCAACCGGTGCCCCGGCCGCTGTCACCGCCGCATCCGAAGTGTTCAGGGTGCCGGCAAGAACAGGGAGGCCGTCGTCGAGGTCGGCAGCCACGACGGCAAAGCCCTGCCTGTGCAGCACTTCGAGCATCTCCGGGTCGTTGTCGATGCATGTCAGCGACGCGTCGGGATAGCGCCCGCGAAGCAGCCGGCTGCCCGCGCCGGTGCCGGCACCGAGGTCAACGACGCTGCGCGCCGCCGACACCCCGGCCATGTCCAGGACCGCTGCGAGGTTGCCGCCGAACACTTCGGCGTCGAGGTCCAGGACGCGGTGCTGGTCATGGCTGCCAGGGTGCTGGTGATGAAGATGGGAATCGTCCGGCGTCCGGATTGGCACGTGGTTCATACTCATCTACTTTCTGTTGTGGCAGCAGGGCCCATGCCGGCCGTCTGGCGCCCCTCAAGGCCATGGCGCCGGTGACCCGCCACCAGCTCGGCGGCCGCCGCTTCCGAGGCAGCCGAGAAGGGGCCGAAGTGCCCCTCAACCGCCCATCGGGTTTCTTCTTCGATAAGGTCGGCGTTGATTCTGGCGCCGGCCATAACACCCTCGGCCGCCGCGGTGATCACCTGGGCCATGATGTTTGAGACGTTGCCCGCCGCGTACACGCCGGGGACGGCCGTGGCACCCATGGCGTCGGTCTCAATAAAGCACCCGGCCCCCGACGGGTGCTCCTGGGACTCCAGCCCGAGTGATTCCAGCAGGGCGGATCTGGCCTCCATCCGGGTTCCGACAGCCAGGGCCTGCACGTCGAAGGAGGATCCCTGGCGGAGCGTGAGCCCGGTGAGGACACCGTCGACGGCGTCAATGGAAGCCACGGCGCCGTCAACGACCGCTACGGACCGGGCCGCGAGCTTTTCCCACTCATCGTCAGTGGGTTCCACGGTGTCGTTGAGGAAAAGGGTGATGTCGGGGGACCACTGACGGAACAACAGTGCCTGATGGACGGACAGCGGGCCGGTGCCCAGCACTCCAATCTTTTGCCCGCGGATTTCCCAGCCGTGGCAGTAGGGGCAGTGCACCACGCCCTTTCCCCACTGTTCCCGCAGCCCGTCGAGGGGAGGCAGCCCGTCTGTCAGGCCGGTGGTGACGAGGAGGCGCCTGCCGGAGAACCGGCGCGCATCCCCGAGAGTCACCTCGAACCCATCCGGGGTCAGGCGTGCCGAGGCGGCCTCGCCGTCGATGACCGTTCCGCCGTAGGAGTGCACTTCGCTGCGGCCGACGGAGATGAGTTCCCCGGGGTTCATGCCGTCCCTCGAAAGATAACCGTGCACACCGGCCGCGGGTGCGTTCCGTGGAGTTCCGGCATCGATGACCAGCACCGGGCGCAGCGCCCGGCCCAGCGTTGTGGCCGCGCTGAGTCCCGCCGCGCCGCCGCCAATAATGACAACGTCATACCGTGTGGTGTCCATACAAATTCGTCCTTCGTCGCGTCCTGAAAGTTGCCCCCAGCGTTCCGTGGGCGGTTTAACTAGCTTTCAACGCACCACCAATTACCGGCAAACATTATTGCCACTATGGCAAAATGGAGGAATGGCGAATGAACTTGACGACGTTCTCGGGGCGGTCGGCCCCCGGCTGCGGGCCCTCCGTGCTGAACGGAACCTCACCCTCGGCGAGGTGTCCTCCGCCTCCGGGGTCTCGGTGAGCACCCTGTCCCGGCTGGAATCCGGCCAGCGCCGGCCAAACCTCGAAATCCTGCTGCCCCTCGCGAGGTTGTACGGTGTTCCCCTCGATGATCTGGTCGGCGCCCCGCCCACCGGGGATCCGCGGATCCACCTCCGGCCCATCACCCATGCCGGCATGACAGCAGTTCCGCTCACCCGCCGCCCAGGAGGACTGCAGGCCTTCAAGATGGTGCTCGACGGTGATAGCCGCGGGGCCGAGCCAGACCCCCGCGTCCACGAAGGCTACGAATGGCTGTACATCCTCAACGGACGGCTGCGCCTGGTGCTGGGCGACAAAGACTTTGAACTTCGCCCTGGCGAAGCCGCGGAATTCGACACCCACACACCGCACTGGTTCGCCAGCGCCGACGGCAGGCCCGTCGAGTTCATCAGCCTTTTTGGACAGCAGGGCGAGCGGATGCACGTTCGCGCGCGGCCCAAGCCCGCCTAGCCGGGCCGTCGTCTAGACTCTATGGAGCATCATCGGTACTGGGGGCAGCCGATCATGGATCCCCCATGCTGTGAGCGCCTCAGGCCAACAGAAACGGGATCCACGAACCATGAGTCACCCCAGCTACCCTCACCCGCCCCAGAATGACACCGGAGCAGGAGCTCCGCCGATCCCGGATGCACCGTCCACCTTCGGAGGGCAGTACTACCAGGGTGGGCAGCAGGGCGGATACCAGCCAGGTCCCGGCCAGGGCCCTTACGGACACGTTCCCTACGCCACCGGTCCGGGAAAGTCCTTCCTCACCACCTGGCTCCTGTCCCTCCTCCTGGGCAACCTGGGTGTGGACCGCTTCTACCTGGGCAAGATCGGCACCGGCATCGCCAAGCTGCTGACCGGCGGCGGGCTCGGCATCTGGTCCATCGTGGACCTGATCATGACCCTGACCGGAAATACGCGGGACAAGGAAGGCCGCCCGCTCGAAGGGTACCCCGAGCACAAGGTCAAGGCCTGGATCATCACGGGCGTCGTCTGGGTCCTCGGCATGGTGGTGGGAACCGTGGTCACCCTGGCGTCCATTGCGTCCACTGCCGCCGTAGTGAATGAACTTCAGAAGTCGACCACCCAGTCGGCCGCTGCTGAGGACACTGCGGCCAGCGAAGCGGCGTCCGCTCCGGCGCCCGGCACCGCTGATGGAAACGCCTTTGACATCACCGTATCCGAGGGCAACACGGTAAAGGTCACCGTGATCGACTCCCTCTACGTCACCGAGATTCCCACCATGTCCTACATGAAGCCGAACAACGGCGGATTCCTCCTGGTGGAGGTCTCGTGGGAGACCCTGACCGGAACCAGTTCCCCGAACCCTGCAAACTTCGAGGCCTACGATGCAGACGGCAAGGAAGGCGAGGGGATCTACATGGAGACGGGGGGCCTGCAGGCCGAAGACAGCACGGCGGGACAGGTCCACAGCGGCGTCATCGCGTTCGACATCAAGAACGGACCGACCACCATCAACATCAGCGACGACTTCGGCGACAAGGCAGCCACGTTCACCCTGACGCCGCCGGTCGGTTAATAGCCGATCCACGCCTACTAAAAACCCGCGGCTCCCATTCCGGGGCCGCGGGTTTTTGATGCATGGCCGGACCGGCGGAGGTTAAGTGCTGTGTCGCGGCGGCTGGAGTGCGGTGACAGGGCGCCGGTAGCATCCGAGGATGGAACCCACACAAGCGGAAGTCCGTGACCAGTTCGGCAGGAACCTGGAGGACAAGGGCGCCTGGCGGCAGGCAACCACCCTTGACGCCGCCGGGGAACTGACGGCCCGCTGGCTCGAGGGCAACAGCGAGTATCAGCCAGCCACCTTCACCGCCCGCTACGACGACGAAACAGAACCCATCGCCGTCGAACTCGCAGCCCTCAACAGAAGCGGCCTCTTCACCAAGGAATCCCAGCCCGGCCTCCAGTCAGAAGGCACCGCCCAGCGCCAGTACGTCACAGGGTTCTGCAGCTCCGAAACGGCTGCCGCCCTCCTGGCCCTGTCTGCCCGGTCCGAACTGGTGGCCGTGGCCCACGCCCCGGGCGAGGCCAGCAGCGCGTCCATCCCCGTAACGCTCGACGGCGGCGAGGTGGTCACCGTCCTGGGCTCCAGCGAGAACCCGGTCACCGAGGACCAGATCCGCGACTGGGCCGAGGAAACCAACGACAGCCTCGCTTTGCTGCTCGCCGACTCCTGGTACGTGGAGATCCTGGACCCCGCCTGGGGCCGGAACGACGTCCTGCTGCCGGCTGTCTTCGCCGCGCTGACCACAGGCAAATAGCCAGTTCCGGGTAGCGGCCGCACGCCCGCTACCCGGCAGCCGGGTTCTCCCCGACGACGACGACAATCTCCGTTTCATACGCCTGCGATGACCGCATGGACCCGCGGAACCAGCAGGCGGCGTGCACACCGGCGTCACCGGGAACCACCATCGGCCGCAGGTTGTCCACAGCGGAATCCGCGGTGACTGCATCCCATTCCCAGCCCGCGCCGCCGTCGGACGTCCGCCCCGAGTAGATCTCGTAGTGCTCCGTCGGCTCGCCGGAGCGCGGATCCACCGGGGCCGAGATGTACACATGGTCAAGGTCGTACGGGTCCACGGCGCCCAGACCCGTGTAATCCTGCTCGTGCGGGAGGTATCCGGGGCCGGCAACGGCGAGCGGGTGCAGGGTCCACTCCGAGCCGTCAAAGCGCGCGTACAGCAGGCGGTGATCGTCGACGTCGAGCTGCTGGACCCGCTGGAGGACTCCAGTGACGTCGTTTGCCCGGCAGGTGATGATCGCGGCGAGCTGGGTTCCCTGCCGCCGCAGGTCCGCCGTCCAGCCGTGGGTGAGGACGTCGCCGTCGAGCTCGGTGCCGGCCGCGAAAATGGTGGTCAGCCCTACCTGGCTGACTCCGGCGGACCCGATCAGGGGCTTGCTGATGACCTGGCCGGCGGCGTCGTGGAGTGCATCGCCCTGGATGTAGCCGTGGTAGATGCTGTTGTTGAAATCGCGGGGGTGGTGGTCCGTGGTGATCAGGTCGATCCGCTCAGTGCCGTCGGAGCTGTACCGGGTGTAGCCGTTGACGTAGCCCACCTTGGGCCGGGTGAAGAGCTTGCCCCCGTAGCTCCAGGTGCTGCCGTCGTCGTCGGAAACCATCAGGGTGGGGTCATCGTTGATGGCGCGGACAAAGTTGTAGGTCCGCGACTCAGCGGCGAGGCGGTGCAGGTTGGAATAGGTGGCCCCGCGGCCGTCCGCGAGCTCGGTCCAGTCGAAAACCTGCTCCGGCTCCCACTCACTGGCGTCATGCGGCCGGACCGAAACACGCCAGCGGGAGTAGTTGTCAGTTTTGTGCTTGGCATACATCGCCAGGTAGCGGCCGTCCGGCCGGATCAGCAGGGCGGGCGCGTTGTGGTCATCCGATTCGAGTTGCTCATGGAGTACGTGGACCTTGCTTTCACCTGTGGCAAAGTCCAGGACCGCCACCTCGATGTTCCCGCCGCGGCTTTCGCCGCCGGGCCCCTCGGGGGCGGCCACTGATCCCACCAGCAGGGTGTTGTTCACTGGATCGATCAGCGCCCGTTCATCCTGGAACCAGCACCAGGCGCCGTTGTTGTTGAGGAGGACGGGAGCGTGCGTCATTGGACTTCCTTGGGATTGCATCGTTTCAAAAGATGATCCTGATTATCCTAGTCAACTTGCGGACTGGAAAACAGGGGCCGCCGGCGTGCAGCGAAGCGGCACGTCAGTGACGGCTTACGCGGCGGGGTCGATTGACGCGCCAGGATCGGAGGCAGCCATCAGACCTCTTGATGGCCCCGGTGTCCGCGGCGTAACCTGCACAGGAAGGCCGCGGGGTGTACCGGCCTTGCCTGGTGGAGGGTGAGGATGAATCTTCTGAGTCAGATTTTCGCCGGAACGACGGCCTTGGCCCTGGTCAGCGTCGGCCTGCTGGAGATCTTCCGTCACGGCGACCGCCGCTTTTACAGGATCTTTCTGATCAAACCTGAAGATGTTCCGGCCGTTCGCATGTGGGCGATGAATGTCGGTGCCTACAACATCGCCTTTGCATTGGGCATCGCCTCGGGACTTTGGATGGTGAACTTTTCCGGCAACGCCGCCAGTGGGTCAGCGATCGTGCTCTTCTGCTGCGCGAGCCAGTTCATCCTTGGCATCTGGCTGTGGATCACCGAGAAACGCCTGCTCACCAGTGCCATCGGACAGGCACTCGGTCCAGGCCTGGCATTGGTCTTCTACTTTTTCCTGCGGTGAAGCCCGGTTCCTGCAGTGAACCCCGGGCAGCCGCCAGCGCGGCTGCCCGGGCCCGGTCCTCCAGGCACACTACAGCTCTACGGTGCCGCTTTCGCCCACGCTCATCCGGCTATGGGTGACCTTTGACTTCACCCACTGCAGGACCGTGGCGGCCGTCCCGCCGGGGCTGGTCCAATATTCGGCCGAGTCCGAATCCACCCGGAGCAGGCACACCTCAGGGGTGTCGGGGCCGTCGGGGAACCACGCCTCAACGGTCTGGTTCCACATCTCGCGGATCTTGGCGCGGTCCGTCACCACTTCCGCCGTGCCGGCCACGGAAACCCATTCGGTGCGCCTGCCAAAGGAAACATTGACGCGCGGATCAGCCCGGACATGGGACACCTGGGAGGTGCCCAGGCCCGTGAAGAACCACATGTCGCCGTCGTCCAGGACGTCCTGGACGGCCAGCGGCCGGCTGACCAGGGCGCCTTCTTCGTTGATGGTGGTCAACATCCCGATCCGGGAACCGTTGATGATGTCTGTAACTTTGCTGATGTTCTCAGTGTCCGTCATGCCCTCACCTCGTTCTGGTCAAAAGGGGAAGCTCCCCTGTGCCAGCCTATTGGTAAGCATGCTTATTTTCTAGTAGAGCTGCAGCAACCCCGCCCCGCTACACTCCGGCGGGCTCCCGCACGCGCGAAAGCTCGGCAATGCGGGCTGCGGTCAGCCGGCCCATCCGGATGGCGCCATCCACGTGCTGGTAGCCTTCGGCGGCGAGGTCCGAGGAGCACCAGTAGATGGGGCCAACCGGTGCGTGCTGGTCCTTCCCGTAGCGGTGGAGTCCGCCCAGGTCGTAGCTGGAGGCGTAGGCACCCCGGGTCCACTCCTCGGAGCCCCAGTCCGATTCGTAGTACACCTCGGGCTCAAGGGCCTTGTCCCCCAGGAACCCGGCGACCGACTCCAGCACCACGCGCCTGCGTTCGTCGGCACCCAACTCGAAGACGGCGTCGGCCTTTTCATCCGAAATGAAACCCACCAGCGTTCCGCGGGCATCGCCGTGATTGGTGTTGTCGTAGACCTCCTGGACCAGCGATCCGGCGCCGAAGCCCGTGCCGGACAGGCCGTCTTCGCGCCAGAACGGCGTGCTGTAGACGGCGTGGACCTTGATGACCAGGCCCAGTGACTGGTGCTGGTGCATCTGGTGCTGGCGGCGCGGCAGCGGCGGATTGAAGGACACGCGCGAGTACAGATTGGGCGGCACGGCCATGATCACGAACCGCGCGTTCACGGTGGCCCGCTCGGAGACCACACTGACGCTGTGGCCGCCGTCGTCGCCTTCCGTCCAGTTGATGGTGCGCACCGGACTGTTAAGGACGACGTCGTCACCCAGCTCCCGCGCCTGGAGCAGGGAGACCTGCTGCATCCCGCCCACCACGCGCTTGTCCAGGATGAAGTCCTCGTCGGTGAGATGTGTGAACGACCCGGCGGACGCGGCCATCAGCACGGCCTGGAGGGCGGAGAAGGCGTGCGCGGGCTTGGTGAGCATCCCGCCGGCGATGAACAGTCCGATGTTGTTGCAGGCTTCCTCATTGTCGGAGTTGGCGCGCAGCCAGTGGTGGAAGGAAATGGTGTCCAGTTCGCGGGCCTTCGGATGTGCCCACGGCTCGGTGGCGCCGATTTCGGCGGCGAGGCCGTCCAGCAGGGCAATGAGCTTGTCCATTTCGACGGCGGTGGCCGGGTCCACCGGGAAGGAGTCGCCGGTGTAGCGCACGGGTTTGCCGTCGGCACCGATGTAGACAGACTCGCCGTCGCGGTAGCGGGAGTACGTTTTCAGGCCCAGTTCGTCCAGCAGGTCCAGCAGAACCGTCTGGTCCGGCGAGACCCACTGGCCGCCGATCTCCAGCACGGCGCCGTCAACGGTGTCCGTCCAGGTCCGGCCGCCTACGCGGTCGCGGGCTTCCAGCACGGCCACGCTCAGGCCGACTTTTTTCAGTTCACGGGCTGCGGTCAACCCGGAGGGTCCCGCTCCCACGACCACAACGTCGCGGTTTAGGTTCAGCATGATGTCCTCTCTGCGGCTGCGCGGGTGATGCGCATCACTAAATGAATGTCATTCATTTATTAGAACTATAGCGGTTTGTCCGCGGCTCCGGAAGAGGCGGGTGGAATAATACTGGGGAACCCCCACGAAAGGCCCGCACCATGCCGGCAGCCGCCGCCCCAGGAACCACCGCCGGAACGGCCGGCACTACGGCCGACTCCACTGACGCGTCAAAAGGCGTTCGACGCCGGGCGGGCCGCCCCTCCGCGGCCCTGCTGGACCAGGCCGGGATCACGGCAGCCGCACTGGAACTCATTGGCAGGAAGGGCTACGACGGCCTCACCATGGCTGCCCTGGCACGCCAGCTGGACGTGGCGCCGTCGGCCCTTTACAACCATGTGGCCTCCAAACGGGACGTGCTCCTGCTCGTCGAGGACCATCTCGCGGCGCTGGTGGACGTTTCGGGATTCGGGGCCGGGTCCTGGGAGGATGCGGTGCGCACGTGGGCATGGAGCTACCGGGATGTTTTTGCCCAGCACACGCCGCTCATCCCGGTCATCGCAGTGCTGCCCGTGACGGACGCGCCGCAGACATTGGCCATGTACGAGACCGTGAGCGGCGGGTTCCTGGCGGCAGGCTTCCCGGAGGAACGGATAGTGTCGGCCATCGTGGCCCTGGAGTCGTTCATTTTCGGCTCCGCCTACGACGTCACGGCCCCCGCGGACATTTTCGACGCCGGCAGCATGGCCGGTGCCACCCCGCACTTCACGGCGGCGGTGCGAAGCCTGGCGGCGCGGGGTGACGAGCGTCCTGCGGACGTGGCCTTTGGCCTGGGGCTTGAGGCCCTCATCACCGGGCTCGGGGCACTGCGGCGCTGACGGCATTCCAAGGCGTGGCCACGCCTAAGTGGGGCACATTGGCACGGACACGCCGCGGTTTCGGCCTGGTGCCCGGGTTGTGTTGCCCAAAGTGCCCCACGACGGCGGGACTCACCGCCTGGGGCTAGAAGCCGGCTCCGTCGGCCTTGACCGCCAGAACGGGGCGGTCGGCCTGCATCAGGATCCGCTGGGCGTGGCTGCCGAGGATGAATTTGCCCACCTGGGTCCGGTGCCTTAGCCCGATGACGATCAGGGACGCGTCAGCCTCGCGGGCGACGTCCAGGAACTCGTCGGCCAGATCGTGCTGGTAAGGCGGCTGGATCACCGTCGCCCTGACGCCGGCGTCCGAAGCACGGCGGGCTGCCTGTTCCAGGACGTCGTCGGCAGCCACTGACTTGTCCACCAGCGCGCCTTCCCTGGCCGAGTTGACGATCACCAGGTCCTCGTTGCGGAGCCTGGCTTCCGCAATGCCTGCCGTCAGCGCGGCTTCTCCTGCGGGTGTGGGGACGAATCCGACGATGATGCTCATACCTTCTCCTTGATTTCAGGCGTGACGGCCGTGGTGGCAATGGGTTTCCGCCTGGTGAGGGCCCCGCGGATGGCCGGGAGGACCGCTACCAGCACGAAGACCGCCAGCAGGGTCGCCGAAATAGGGCGGTCGAAGAAACCGAGGGGATCTCCGCCGAAGACCAGCAGTGAGCGGCGCATCGAGCTCTCGAGCAGTTCGCCGAGCACAAAGGCCAGAACCAAAGGACCCGGTTCGAAGCCGAACTTCTTCATGAGGTAGCCGATGATGCCGAACACCACCACCAGGGTGACATCGAACATGCTGTTGTTGATGGTGTAGGCGCCCAACAGCGTGATCAGGGCCGTGACCGGCGCCAGGATGGCGGCCCGGACCCGGAGGATCTTCACGAAGATGCCCACGAGCGGCAGGCTCATGATCAGCAGCAGGATGTTGCCGATATACATGGAGTTCACCACGCCCCAGAAGAGCTCCGGGTTCTGTTCCACCAGCTGCGGTCCGGGCGTGACGCCCTGGATCAGCAGCGCACCGAACATCAGCGCCATCGTGGCGTTGGCCGGAATGCCAAGCGTCAGCAGCGGGATGAAAGACGACGTCGCGGCAGCGTTGTTGGCGGTTTCCGGTCCGGCGACGCCCTCCGGGGCGCCCTTGCCGAAGCGCTCAGGCTGCTTGGCCCGTTTCTTCTCCATGGCGTAGGAGGCCATCGACGCAATGGTGGCGCCGCCGCCCGGAAGGATTCCCAGGAAAAAGCCGAGCACGGATCCGCGGCCGATGGCTCCGGACGCCTGCTTGAGGTCCTGGCGGGAAGGCCAGACATTCGTGACTTTCGACGGCGCTTTGGCGGCCCGGTGCCGTTCCTCAAGGTTGTAGAGGATTTCGCCGAGGCCGAAGATGCCCATGGCGATCGGCACAAAATCGATGCCGTCGGCCAGTTGCAGGCTGCCGAAGGTGAAGCGGCTCTCACCGGTGAAGATGTCCCGGCCAACTGTGGCGAGCAGGAGTCCAAGGGCCGCGGCGATGAGCGCCTTGGTTTTCGATCCGCTGCTGATGGTGGCCACCAGCAGGATGCCGAGCATCGCCAGCGCGGTGTACTCGGGCGGGCCGAAGTCCAGGGCGAAACTGGCCACGATGGGGGCGAGGAAGGTCAGGCCGATGATGGAGGCGGTTCCACCGATGAACGAGCCAATGGACGCCAGGCCCAGGGCCGTGCCGGCCCTGCCCTGTTTTGCCATCTGGTAGCCGTCGAACACGGTGACCACCGAGGATGCTTCACCAGGAAGCCGCAGGAGCACGGAGGTGATGGTGCCGCCGTACTGTGCGCCGTAGAAGATTCCGGCCAGCATGATGATGGCCGTCACGGGCTCGACGTTGTAGGTGAGCGGAAGGAGGATGGCGATGGTTGCCGCGGGCCCCAGGCCTGGCAGCACGCCGATCAGCATGCCGATCACGACGCCGATCAGGCAGTAAAGGAGGTTGGTCGGCTCCAGGACTACCGCAAATCCGTTAATAACGGGATTCAGAAAATCCACGGGGGTCTCCTAGAAGAGGTGGGGGATGGAGGTCTTGAGCGCGAAGACGAAGATTGCGTAGAAGGCAATCACGACGGCGGCACTGACCAGCAGTGTGGATCGCCACGTTTCGCCGCCGAGGAACCGCATCCAGATGACGCACAGCACCAGGGCCGGCAGCTCGAAGCCAACGAGCGGCATCAGGGCAACCATGGCGGCGAGCGTCACCAGGCCGGTCAGCGGCGCGGTGGACATGCGGGTGAACTTCTCCGCATCCCTGTTGTGCCGGCCAAGGACCAGCTGGAAAACGCCGAGGGCAACCATGACCAGGCTGATGATGAACGGCCACAGGCCGGGCTGGGGCTTGTCGGGCGTGCCCAGCCCCATGGCTACAGACAGGATGGTGGCGCCGACGCCAACACCGATGACTACCAGGGACGAGGACGCATTGGCCCAGGAACCGGCCGCGGGAGGCTTTTCCTCCTCCCACTGGGCGGCGAGCTGCTCTGGCGTCAGGTCATCCACTTCGCCGGTGGACTCGGTGGGGGTTTCCTTCACGGAAATCACTTATTTCCACTGAGGCTGATGTCGTACTTCTCCACCAGTTCCTTGTACTTCGCTGCGTATTCCTTCCACTCGGTGACAACTTCCTCACCGGAAATCTCCTTCGGCGTCAGCAGGTTCTTTTTGTTGAATTCCTTGTAGGCCTCCGTTTTGAAGGTGTCCTGGAAGGCGGCGAGCAGCTTTTCCTTGACGTCGGCGGGAGTGCCCTTGGGAGCCGCGACGGCCCGGTACTGCGCAACGGGGACGTCGTAGCCCGCTTCCTTGGCGGTGGGGGTGTCCGGCAGGAAGCTGTTGCGCTCCTCCGAGAAGACCAGGAGCGGCGTCACCTTGCCGGCATCGATCTGCGGCATCGCCTCGCCGAGCTGGATGGTGGCGAGCTCAACCTGGTTGCCGAGGACCGCCGTCAGGGCGGGTTTGCCACTGTCGAAGGGAATGTCGGTGCCTTTGACGTCGGCCTGCTTGAAGAGCACGGTCTGGGCGAGCTGGCTTCCGGTGCCAACACCTGTCGTTCCGAAGGTGACGTTGCGGCCGGCGCCGGCCACGTCGTCGAACGTCTTGAATCCTGACTGGGTGCTGGCCACCAGGACGTAGTCGTCCTGCGACAGCCCCGCGATGATGTCCAGGTCGTCGATGTTCACGGCTTCGTCCTGGCTGACGGCCAGGGGAGTAATAGTGATGAGGGACGCGGTGAGGAGAACCAGTTCCTGGCCGTCGGCCGGCTTGCCGGCCACTTCCTTGGTGGCCAGTGCGCCGTTGGCGCCTGGCTTGTTCACTACAGGCATCGGCTGGCCGAGGGACTTGGAAGCACCTTCAGCGAGTGCCCGGGCGATCAGGTCCGTGCTGCCGCCGGCTGCCTGGCCCACCGTGAAATTGATGGGGCCTGACGGGTACTTGGCGGAGTCTGCCTTGCCACCGGCCACGTTGCCGCACGCGGTCAGGGCCAGAAGCGTCAGGGCGGAGGCAGCACCGAGAACTGTGCGGCGCGTGGGGAAGTGCATCATTGGAACTCCTTGGGGAAATCTCCGGATCGGGTACCGGCTGCTGTTGTGAACCGAATCACTGTGGCTCGCTTGACGAGTGTAGGGAGCCGCTATGATGCATGTCTAAGCCCTAAAATGCATCGGGTGATACCAGAAAGGCATCATGTTTACTTTCGACCAGCTGGCCGGATTCATAGCAGTCGCAGAGGAGCTCCACTTCGGCCGGGCAGCGGAGAGGTTGAACATGACCCAGCCGCCGCTGAGCCGCCAGATCCAGAAACTGGAGAAGAGCATCGGCACGGAACTGCTGGAGCGCGACAACCGCAAAGTCGAGCTCACTCACGCCGGGAAGGCGTTCCTGGAAGAAGCCAAACGGCTTATGGCACTCGCCACCCGCGCTCCCCTCACCGCCCGAAGAATCGCCACAGGTCGCTCGGGAGTGCTGCGGGTCGGGTTCACGGCGGCCAGCGGGTTCAGCATCCTGGGGCCGCTCCTGGAAGAGATTGCGGAAATTCTCCCTGACGTGGACATAGACCTTCAGGAACTGGTGACAGGGGAGCAGATCCAGGGCCTGCTGACGGGTGAGCTCGACATGGGCCTCGCCCGGCCGCCCTTCGACCGGGAGGTCTTCGATTCGCACCTGCTCTACAAGGAGGCCATGGTGCTGGCGGTGCCCACCGGCCACCGCCTGGCGGGCCTCTCCCGGCCCATCGACGACGCCGACCTTCGGGACGAACCGCTCATTATGCACTCCCCAACCCAGGCCGCCTATTTCTACGACCTGGTGATCCGCATGCACGATATCCAGCACGGCAACGTCATCCATACCGTCAGCCAGATCCTCACCATGGTCTCCCTGGTTGCCGCCCGGCGGGGCGTGGCTTTTGTCCCCCATTCGGCCACACTCCTTGCGATCAAGGGCGTCGAATTCCTGCCGCTGGCCGGCAGCAGCAATGATGATCCGGTTGAGCTGCATGCCATCTGGAACCGCAAGGTTGCCAACCCGGCATTGCGGCGGCTCCTTCAGGACTTCGAATTCAGGACGGAGTAGGACCGCATCGGGGAGCCACCACCCTCCGCATATCGATGCACATTGGGTATCAATCAATACGAAAAGGCACTTAGACAGGCATCACTTGGACTGCCTACTCTGGACACGAACCAACACTCCCAGCCGGCAGCGGCATTCACACAGAGGACAACATCGTGGCAAAGTACTCCCCCCAGGAATTGGCAGACACCCTCAAGGAAGGCCTGTTGTCTTTCCCGGTGACGTCGTTCGATGCCCAGCTGCAGTTCGATGAGGAGAACTACCGCAAGCACCTCGCGTGGCAGGCCAGCTTCCCCGTCGCCGGACTCTTCGCAGCGGGCGGCACCGGCGAAGGCTTCTCCCTCACTCCGGCGGAATCCGAGCGTGTGGTCCGCACCGCCGTCGAGGAAGTGGGCAACCTGGTTCCCGTGCTGGCATCCGCCGGCGGCTCCACAGCCCAGGCCATCGAAAACGCCAAGGCTGCCGAGTCCGCCGGCGCCGACGGACTCCTGCTCCTCCCGCCGTACCTCACCGAAGCTGACCAGGGCGGCCTGATCGACCACGTCAGCGCCATCTGCAGCGCCACCTCGCTCGGTGTCATCATCTACAACCGCGCCAACGCCATCTACAAGGACACCACCGTCGCCACCCTCGCGGACCGCCACCAAAACCTGATCGGCTTCAAGGACGGCGTGGGCGACCTCGAACACGACGCCCGCGTCTACGCCAAGCTCGGCGACCGCCTGTTCTACCTCGGCGGCCTTCCCACGGCGGAAACCTTCGCCCTCCCGCTGCTCCAGCTGGGCATGAGCACGTATTCCAGCGCCATGTACAACTTCGTCCCCCAGTTCGCCCTGGACTTCTACCAGGACGTCCGCAACAACGACCGGGTCGCCGTGAACAAGAAGCTCAACGACTTCGTGATCCCGTACCTGGACATCCGCGACCGCGTGAAGGGCTACTCTGTCTCCATCGTCAAGGGCGGCCTGGACGCCATCGGCCGCTCCGCCGGGCCCGTTCGGCCGCCGCTGCAGAACCTGGCACCCGAGGACCTCGCGGACCTCAAAGCCCTCATCGCCACCGTCTCCTGATCAACTTTCTCCTAGGAGTAACCACAGTGACACTCACCGGACATTCCCTCATTGCTGGACAGCCCGTCGTCGGCGACGGCAAGACCGCTTTTGGTTTCAATCCCGCTACAAACGAACAGCTCGACCCCGCCTACTCGCTGATCACCGAAGACCAGCTGACGACGGCGACCACCGCCGCCGCCGGGGCCTACCCGTCCTTCAGCACCCTGGACCCGGAGACGCATGCCGCGTTCCTTGACGCCATCGCGGCCAACATCGAGGCCATCGGCGACGAGCTGATCGTCCGTGCCGGCCAGGAAACCGGCCTGCCCGCCGCCCGGCTGCAGGGCGAACAGGCCCGCACCACCGGCCAGCTCCGGCTCTTCGCCGACGTTGTCCGGCAGGGCGACTTCCGCGGCGTCCGCATCGACCCGGCCCTGCCGGACCGCTCGCCCATGCCCCGGGCCGACATCCGCCAGCGCCAGATCCCGCTCGGCCCGGTCGCAGTCTTCGGCGCCAGCAACTTCCCGCTGGCCTTCTCGACGGCGGGCGGCGACACCGCCTCGGCCCTCGCCGCCGGCTGCCCCGTCGTCTTCAAAGCCCACAATGCCCACCCCGGCACCAGCGAACTCGTTGGCCAGGCCATCGTGAAGGCGGTCAGGGACTTCGGACTGCACCCCGGCGTGTTTTCCCTGATCTACGGCCCTGGCAGCAGCATCGGCCAGGCCCTCGTAGCCGACCCCGCCATCAAGGCAGTGGGCTTCACCGGCTCCCAGGGCGCCGGCATCGCGCTGATGCGCACCGCCGCCGCCCGCCCCGAACCCATCCCCGTCTACGCGGAAATGTCCTCCCTCAACCCCGTGTTCGTTTTCGAAGGCGCCCTCAAGGGAGACGTCGACGCCCTCGCCCAGCAGTACGTCACAGCCGTCACCGGCAGTTCAGGCCAGCTCTGCACCTCCCCCGGCCTGCTCTTCGCCCCCACAGGTGAACTGGGCGACAAACTCGCTGCCGCCGTCGGCCGCGCCATCTCAGCCTGCGCGGGCCAGACCATGCTCACCGAAGGCATCGCAGGGTCCTGGCAGGCCGGCACGGAGGCACTCGGCTCCGCCGACGGCGTCACCGTCGTCGGACAGGGCACCGCGGGCCCGACTGAAAACGCACCCGCCCCCACGATCTTCGGCACCCAGGTCAGGGACTTCGTAACCAACCACGTTCTGCACGAGGAAATCTTCGGCGCCGCGTCCCTGGTGATCCGCTACTCCTCCACCGACGAACTTCTTGAAGCGATCGGCCGGCTCGAGGGCCAGCTCACCGCCTCACTGCAGCTCACCGAAGAGGACTACCCGACGGCGGCGCCCCTGATCCCCGCCCTCGAACAGAAAGTGGGCCGCATCATCATCAACGGCTGGCCCACCGGCGTAGAGGTAGGGCACGCCATGGTCCACGGCGGCCCGTTCCCCGCCACGTCGGACACCCGCACCACGTCGGTAGGCACCCTTGCGATCAACCGCTTCCTGCGCCCCGTCGCCTACCAGAACATCCCCCAGGAACTCCTGCCCGCACCGCTGCAGGACACCAACCCCTGGCACCTGAACCGCCGTATCGATGGCACCGTTGAAGCGGCAGCCGACCTGAAGGACGAGGTCAACGCATGAGCACCCAGCCAACCATCGCCAAGGTTGAAGTCGTTCCCGTCGCCGGCTACGACAGCATGCTGATGAACCTCAGCGGCGCCCACGGACCTTTCTTTACCCGCAACGTGGTCATCATTACCGACTCTGACGGCCGCACCGGCCTCGGCGAGGTCCCGGGCGGCGAAAAGATCAAGGCCACCATCGAGGAAGCCGGAACGCTCATCAACGGCCAGCCCGTGGCCCGTTACCGTTCACTGCTCCGCGGGATTGCCGCAAAGTTCGCGGACCGTGACGCCGGCGGCCGCGGGCTGCAGACGTTCGACCTGCGGACCACCGTGCACGCCGTCACCGCCGTCGAATCCGCCCTGCTGGACCTGCACGGCCAGTTCCTCGGCGTCCCCGTCGCTGAACTGCTGGGCGACGGCCAGCAGCGCACCTCGGTGCCGATGCTCGGATACCTCTTCTTTATTGGTGACCACGCCCGGACCGACCTTCCCTACCTGGTGGAGGACGCGCCAGCGGACCGCTGGGAGAAGCTGCGCCGCCAGGAGGCCATGACTCCCGAGGCTGTTGTGGCCCTGGCCGAAGCCGCCCAGGAACGCTACGGCTTCAGCGACTTCAAGCTCAAGGGCGGCGTGCTGTCCGGGGACGACGAAGTCAATGTGGTCACCGCCCTCGCCAAACGCTTCCCCGAGGCACGGGTAACGCTTGATCCGAACGGCGGCTGGCTCCTCGACGAAGCAATCCGCCTCGGCAAACGGATGCAGGGCGTCGTGGCGTACGCGGAGGACCCGTGCGGCGCTGAAGGCCGCTTCTCCGGCCGCGAGGTCATGGCTGAGTTCCGCCGCGCCACCGGCCTGAAGACCGCCACCAACATGATCGCCACGGACTGGCGGGAGATGTCCCACGCCATCCGCAGCAACGCCGTCGACATCCCGCTGGCGGACCCGCACTTCTGGACCATGTCCGGCTCCGTCCGCGTGGCGCAGCTGTGCAACGAGTTCGGGCTCACTTGGGGATCGCACTCGAACAACCACTTCGACATCTCGCTGGCCATGTTCACGCACACCGGCGCGGCCGCACCAGGCGAAATCACTGCACTGGACACGCACTGGATCTGGCAGGACGGACAGGGGCTCACCAAGAACCCGCTGCAGATCCGCGACGGCGCCATCGAGGTCCCGGACCGTCCGGGGCTGGGCATCGAACTGGACCGCGACGCACTGGACAAAGCCCACGAGCTGTACCTGCAGCACGGGCTCGATGCCCGCGACGACAGCATCGGAATGCAGTACTACATCGACGGCTGGTCCTTCGACCCGAAGCGGCCCTGCCTGGTCCGCTAAGGACATTCCACCACCCAGCTTCCGCACGGCCGGCCCTCCCTTCGCAACGGGAGACGGCCGTGCGGAATCCCAACAGTTAAATAGAAGGGCGCACTTTGGGCGGCGTTGTCTCCGGAATACTCATCGTCTCCGCGGTCATTGCTGTGGGCTATTTCGCCGCCCGGCTGCGAATCCTCGGACCTGAGGTACAGGGCGCGCTGACCCGGACGGCCTTCTACATCACCAACCCGGCGCTGCTTTTTACGGTCGTTGCGGGCAGTGATATCCGTGCCGCCCTGGGAACCGATGCCCCGCTGGCGCTGCTCTCTGCAGCGATAGTGGGGCTTCTCTATTGGCTGGCCAGTTTCCTGTTCTTTCGGCGGCCCGTGGCGGAGACCGCCGTCGGCGCCATGGCCAGCAGCTACGCGAACGCCAACAACATCGGCATCCCGGTTTCCCTGTACGCCGTTGGCACGGCCCAGCACGTCGCGCCCGTGCTGCTGGTCCAGCTCCTGGTGCTGGCGCCGTTCTACCTCACCGTCCTGGGGTTGGCCTCGGGATCCAAAGTCTCGTGGAAGAAGGTGCTGCTGCAGCCCTTCGCCAGTCCGATGATCATCGCGTCGGGGCTGGGTGTTGTCGTGGCACTTACGGGCTGGACCGCGCCGGACCTGTTACAGAAGCCCATCGACATGCTGGCCGGTGGTGCCGTACCCATGGTTCTACTGGCCTTTGGCCTCTCACTGGCGGGCCGTGCTCCACTGCAGAAAGGCGACGGCCGCACGGAGACCCTCGTGGCCACCTTCCTCAAAATTGCCGGGATGCCGCTCGTGGTGTGGATTCTGGGCCGCTTTGTCTTTGGGCTCGACGGGCAACACCTTCTCGCCAGCGTCATCATGGCCGCGCTGCCCACTGCCCAGAACGTCTTCCTCTTCGCGTCCCCCTATGGCCGGGGCATGAGCGTGGCCCGGGACGTCATCCTGTGCACCACCGTGCTAAGCATCGGCGCATTGCTGGTCGTGGCCTGGCTGGTCTAGCCACTTGGGGCAGTGGGCACACAACGCCCGTTGTCAGACCCCTTTGGCAGAGTTCTGCCATGGAAGCCAACGGGATTCTGAGCGCTGGAGGGACGACGCCGTGGGCCAAACTCACGGCTATCTACTTCCGCCCGTCATATGTTCTCGGGTACCCACCGCATCAGGACGCCTTTGCGTCCGACGGCGACGCGTGGGCGAGCCGGCCCGCCCGCCATTTTGTGCGCGCTACGGGCGCCTGGCCGGTCCGCCTGCGCTGGCTTCGGTTTCGCGCGGATCGCCAACTGCTTTTCGGGCCCCGACAGGCCTCGAACCTTAAATGTCATACCCCCTTGAGAGAGTATTCCTATGGACGCTCTTAGAGTTCAGCCAGCGGGGCACGTCGATCAGGCCACCTTGCTCACTCGCACCGGCACGCCTGTTCGCGGGGCTTCCATCAGCAGGGACTTCAACAGCGGTGCCAGGAGTGTTCGCTTAGATCCACTCTGCACTCCGTTGCCTGAACCGGCAGCGGTCCCGGACGCCGCCGGGCTCGCGCACGCTATCGCCGTGGTGAAGGCGGCCGCCGCGGCCGCTCCGGACGTCCTTGCCCTGGCTGGCTACGCCGAAGCTGCCGAGTACGCCGGCCAGGTCGAGGATCTGTCGCGGACCGTTGAGTACCTGCAGATCCTCGGTGCCGGCGCGGTGGACCGCACCCGCAGCCAGGCCATCACCGACGCAGCAGCCGCCCGGACCAGGAACGGCCGGACGTGGATCACCGGGTGGGACAACGGAACCGAAACCCTCACCGAAACCGACGCCGCCTGGCCTCACGGCAGTGCCGAGCCCGCCACCGCTGGCGCCGCCGGCTTCACAACTCCGGCTGTCCAGCCTGACGCTCCAGCTTCGCCTGTGCTGCCCGCTGCGCCTGTCTCGACGCCGCTGACCTCGCCTGCCGATGACGGGTGCCGGAACACTGCCGAGTTCCTCCGCGCCCGGCTCCGGATCAGCGTCAGCGAGGCCCACCGCCGGATCCAACTCGCACACGCGTTGCTTCCCCGGCCCGGGATCACCGGCCACACCCAGCCTGCCGAACGCCCCGAGCTCGCTGCCGCCCTCGCCGCGGGGACCGTCGCGTCCCGCGCCGCGACCATCATCACGCTCGCGGTGGACCGGGTCCGGCACCACGCCACTGAGGACACCACCGCCCGGATGGAACACGCCCTGACCCGCACCGCCGCGGAAAACGACACCGACTTCCTCACCCGCATCGCCCGCCGCTGGACCGAAGCAATCGACCAGGACGGCGCCGAACCCACCGAACACGAACTCCGCCACCGCCAAGGCGCGTTCCTCCGCCCGGCCCGCCGCGGACTCAACCACATCGAAATCTTCGCCACACCCGACCAATACGAACACCTCCTCACCGCCATGAACACCGCCACCAACCCCCGCATCCACCCCACAACAGAAACCGGGTTGGCAGCTGAAGCCGGCGAGGCAGGTAGGGCCAGCGAAGCCGATGTGGCCGGTGACCCTGATGTCAGCCTGGACCGGCGGACCCGGCCGCAGCAGCTCCTCGACGGCCTCGTCGGTGCCTGCAAGGCAGCCCTCACCACCGGCACCCTCCCGGCAGCGGGAGGACTCCGGCCCCAGGTCATGGTCACCATCGACTACCGCGACCTCCTGAACCGCCTCGAACACACCACCGCCCAAGGACCCCGCTACCGCCACCACACAGCCAGCCCCACCCCAGACCCCGGCAACGGCACCGACCCCACCCCAGACCCCGGCAACGGCACCGACCCCACCCCAGACCCCGGCAGCAGCACCGACCCCACCCAAGCCGCCCGCAACAGCGCCGGCCACGCCCCCGAACCCGACAGCACTCCACGAACCAGCTTGGACCTGAGCTCGGACTCAGGCTCGGGCTCGGGCTCGGGCTCGGGCTCCGGCAGGATCCCCGGCACCGGATCATTCGCGTTCACCGGCCCCGTCACACCCTCCACGGTCCGCAAGATCGCCTGCGACGCCGACATCATCCCCGTCTTGCTCGGCAGCGAAGGACGCATCCTCGACGTCGGCCGCAGCACCCGGATCTTCCCGCCCCACATCCGCAAAGCCATCACCGCCCGCGACCAAGGCTGCGCCTTCCCCGGCTGCACCATCCCCGCACCCTGGTGCGAAGCCCACCACATCACCTACTGGTCACACGGCGGAACCACCAGCACCGACAACGGCACCCTGCTCTGCACAAATCACCACCACCTCGTCCACAAAGAACAATGGCAAATCCAGGTCAAAACCGGCATCCCCTGGTTCATCCCGCCACCCCACATCGACCCCCGCCAAAAACCCCAACGAAACCACCACCAGACGTAAGGGATCCTTGCAGGTCAGATTTTGGTGTGAGAAGGATGCCGTCCGGACCAATCACTTGTAATACAAGTTCTTTACTTGTATTCTAAGTGGGAGGGCAATGCAGCCCGGACAGCCTGCTTTCGAGGAGCACCCATGAGCACCGTAGACCTCATCCGTCACGTCAAACTTTCCACCGCGAGGCTTCCTCTCGCCGTGCCGATCAGCGATGCCAAGGTGTTCACCGGGCGCCAGAAGCCCATGACGGAGGTAGTCTTCCTCTTTGCCGAGATCACCACGGAGCAGGGCCACAGCGGCATCGGCTTCAGCTACTCCAAGCGCGCCGGCGGCCCCGCCCAGTACGCGCACGCCAAGGAGGTCGCCGAGGGCATCATCGGCGAGGACCCCAACGACATCGGCAAGATCTACACCAAACTCCTGTGGGCAGGCGCCTCCGTGGGCCGCTCAGGTGTGGCCACCCAGGCGCTGGCGGCCATCGACATCGCCCTCTACGACCTCAAGGCCAAGCGGGCCGGACTGCCCCTGGCCAAGCTCCTTGGCTCCTACCGCGACTCTGTCCAGACCTACAACACCTCCGGCGGCTTCCTCAACGCCTCACTGGAAGAGGTCAAGGCCCGCGCCACCCAGTCCCTCGACGAAGGCATCGGCGGCATCAAGATCAAGGTTGGCCTGCCGGACAGCAAAGAAGACCTGCGCCGGGTCGCGGGCATCCGCGACCACATCGGCTGGGACGTCCCCCTCATGGTGGACGCCAACCAGCAGTGGGACCGTGCCACCGCGCTGCGCCTGGGCCGCCAACTGGAGGAATTCAACCTCGTCTGGATCGAAGAGCCGCTGGACGCATACGACTTTGAGGGCCACGCCCACCTGGCCAACGTCCTGGACACCCCCATCGCAACCGGCGAGATGCTCGCGTCCGTCGCCGAACACAAGGGCCTCATCAACGCCAACGGCTGCGACATCATCCAGCCGGACGCTCCGCGCGTCGGCGGTATCACCCAGTTCCTGCGCCTCGCCGCCCTCGCGGACGAGCGCGGGCTGGGGCTGGCGCCGCACTTCGCCATGGAGATCCACCTGCACCTCGCCGCCGCCTACCCGCGGGAGCCGTGGGTGGAGCACTTCGACTGGCTGGATCCGCTGTTCAACGAACGCCTTGAGACGAAGAACGGCCGCATGCTGGTTCCGGACCGCCCCGGCCTGGGCGTGACCCTGAGCGACCAGGCCCGCGCCTGGACCACCGAATCCGTGGAGTTCGGCGCGTAACCTTGAACCCATGAGCCGGAACCTGACCGCGGACCTCGCCGCCGACCTTCGCACCCGCATTGTGGACGGCGTCATCCAGCCCGGGGACAAGCTGCCAAGCGAAAACTCCCTGATGGGCGAATTCGGCGTCAGCCGTACTGTGGTGCGCTCCGCGCTGACGCGGCTCCAGGCGGAAGGGCTCGTGGAAACCGAACGGGGGCGGGGCAGCTTCGCACTGACCCCGCCCGACGACGGCCCCCAGCCAGTGCCGGGCAGCCGGCCGGTGGCCAGCGTCGAGGACCGCCTCCACCTGCTGGAATTCCGCATGGGCGTGGAGGCCGAAGCTGCCGCCCTGGCGGCCCGCAACCACACCGACCGACAACTTCGGGCCGTCAACGCGGCCCTGGAACAGTTCACCAACAGCCCAGACCATCCAGGGCACGCGATGAAGTTCGATTTTGAGTTCCACCGCGCCATCGCCACAGCCAGCGGCAACCCGTTCTACTCGGACTGCCTGGCGGCCCTGGGCCAAACGATGATCGCGATGCCGCGCTCCCGGCTGATGACCGGCGTCGAGCATTACGCCCGCGACCACTTCGACCAGGTGATCCACGAGCACAGGTCCATCGCCGCGGCGATTGCCGACGGTGACGAGACGGCAGCTGCCGCCGCAATGCGCAGCCACCTGGCAAACTCCCGACGCCGGTTCAAGGCCTCGGTGCGCCCGCTGGCCGAGGCTCCAGTCGCCGTCGAGCCGCAATAATGCCCTGAGGGCATCAAACAATGCCATACGCGTGTTGGACGCGCATCGAAATTTCTGAATAAGGTGGATTCTCTCGCTGTGGTCCGGACCACAGCACTTGAACCGGTTCTCCGGACCCCCACCGCAATGCCTAAGGAATTTCCCCATGCAGTCTGTCGACACCGCTGTCACGGATGTGGCCCTGGCCACGAAAAAGTTTTTCAAGCGGGTGCTGCCCATCATGCTGGTCATGCTGGTCTGCAACCAGCTGAACCGGTCCAACATCGGCTACGCCCACGAGCACCTCGAAGCGGACGTCGGGATCGGCGCGGCCGCCTACGGCTTCGGGGCAGGACTCTTCTTCATCGCCTACGCCATCTTCGAACTCCCCAGCAACGTAATGATGGAGAAGTACGGCGCCAAGGTGTGGCTGGCCCGCATCATGGTCAGCTGGGGCATTGTGTCCTTCCTGATGGCGTTCGTGCAGAACGAAATGATGTTCTACGTGCTGCGGTTCCTGCTTGGCGCCGCCGAAGCCGGGTTTTTCCCGGCAGTAATCTTCTACTTCGCCCGCTGGGTCCCTGCAGGGCAGCGCGGCAAGGCAACCGCCATCTTCATAGCCGGCTCCTCTATCGCCGCAGCACTGTCCGGACCCATCGCAGGCATGCTCCTGAGCCTCCACAACGTCCTGGGCATCCGTGGATGGCAGTGGCTGTTCGGCTTCGAGGGCCTGCTCTCAGTGGTCGTTGGAATTATTGTCTTCTTCCTGCTGGACGCCAAGATCCAGGATGCCAAATGGCTCTCTGCCGGCGAAAAGACGGCCCTGGCCAAGGCCATCGCGGACGAGGACGCACAGCACGCCGGCATTTCCGGGGCAAAGGTCAACCGGTGGAAGATGCTGCTCAACCCGCAGATCCTGCTGCTCTGCGGCATCTACTTCTCCGTGCAGCTCTCCATCTACGCCAACACCTTCTGGTTGCCCACCATCGTCAAGCAGATTCCCGGAACCACCGACCTCAGCGTCGGCTTCCTGTCGGCGATCCCGTGGGTCTGCGCCGTCTTCGCCATGTATTTCGCCGCAAAGTGGCAGGACAAGGCCAAGTCCAAGAAGCCACTGCTGGTGGCAGCGCTGCTCGTCGCCGCCGTCGGAACCCTCGCCGCTGCGATCGCTACGCCGGTCCTGGCCCTCGTTTTCCTGGCCATCGCAGCCATGGGTTTCAAGAGCGCGTCGCCGCTGTTCTGGACGATCCCGCAGTCCGGCCTTCACCCGCTGGTCCTGGCCCCGGCCATCGCGATCATCAACTCACTGGGCAATCTGGGCGGTTTTGGGGCCCCGTTCGGGTTCGGCATCATCAAGGAGACCACCGGCAGCGTAGTTCCAGGCCTGTTCGCCCTCGCTGCAGCGTCCACACTTGCGGCCGGACTCGTCTACTTCCTCAAGGAGCGCCGGGGCCCGGCAAAACCGGAGCACGCATCCGGACAGGAGTCAGGCCACGCTGCCGCCGGCGACGCCCTCCAGCCGGCCACATCCGGCTAAGCACCCGTCTGAACGGCTTTTCCCCGCCCCGTGGTCAACTCCCCCAGGCATTGCCAGGGGAAAAGACCGCGTGGCGGGGATTAGTCGTTGCGCCCCGATTCCCGCCCAGACACAAAAGAGCCCCGGTCCTAAGACCGGGGCTCTTTCATTTGCGTGCGCGAGGGGGGATTTGAACCCCCACGCCCTTTCGGACACTGGCACCTGAAGCCAGCGCGTCTGCCGTTCCGCCACTCGCGCGCAACTTCTTTTCCATGAATTGCGGCCGGTTTCCCGGATCCTCAACTATGTAAAAGCAGCGAGATCAAGCATAACGGACATCAGCGGCAAAACACCAATTGGCGTCCGCGGCCCCTGCCACACGGTCATTGGACACACGAATCGGCGGACCCCGCCGGGCCCTCGGCGGAACCGTGCCTGAACCCCGGAAGACGTCCGGGACCGAACTTTTCCGCGGGCCGGGCCGTTGTGGATTAAGGTCATTCACAGGCCTGCCCAGTAGTATCTGATGTAGTAGTGCCTGCCACCGGCCGGCCTGCCGATCCGCAGTGAACTCTGTTGCTGGTTGAGTTCCGGAACGAAAACTGCCCCGCAGCCGGGGGGAAAGGAGAAGGACCATGGGTTTGCTGGACAAGGTCGAGCGCGGCATTGAAAAGGCCGTCCGCGGTGTCTTCTCCACGGGTTCCAAGGCGCAGGTTGAACCGGTTGAGATCGCAAGCCGGCTTCGCCGCGAGGTGGACCACAAGGCCATCACCATCGCCGCTGGCCGGACCCTCGCGCCCAACGTGTTCGACGTCCTGCTCAGCGACGACGACTTCAAGCGGGCGCAGGAATGGGGCACTCCGCTGGCTGAGGAACTGTGCGACGTGGTCATCAACCACGTCCGCAGCCAGGGCTACACCCTCCAGGGGTCCGTGCGGATCTCATTCCGCCGGTCCGAAGAGCTGCGCGCCGGCGACTTCGACATCAAGTCGTCCACGGAAAAGTCAGGCGGGGCCCCGGCCACCGCGCCTTCCCGCCCCAACCTCCCGGCAGCACCGAGCCGCCAGCCCACGCGCCTGCAGCCCGTCCTGGACATCGACGGCCAGCGCTACTCGCTCAATGCGCCCTCGATCATCCTGGGCAGGTCCTCCGAGGCCGACATCCTGGTTGACGACACCGGAGTTTCCCGCCGCCACCTTGAGATCCGCACGACCAACGGGGTGACCAGCGCCGTGGACATGGGTTCCACCAACGGCAGCTACGTCAACGGGCACAAAGTCTCCGGCAGCACCGAACTTACCGACGGCTCCACCATCACGATGGGACGGACAAAGATCATCTTCCGCTTGCTCCCCGCCAACACTGGTGGCCGCCCATGAGCGAATTGACCATTACCGCCCTCCGCTTCGGTTTCCTGCTCCTGCTGTGGGTGCTGATTTTCAGCATCGTGTCGGCCATGCGCCGGGACCTGATGGTGGGCCGCAAAGCCGCCGTCGGAACACCCACGGCGCGCCAGGTCAGGAAAAACCCGGAACTGGCCGAGGCACCGCCGCAGCCGGTCAAGCAGCAGGCCCACCAGCTTGTGGTCGTCGAAGGGCCCCTCAAAGGCACCACGATCCCTCTGGCGGCCAGCCCCATCCTGCTCGGACGGGCCCAGGAAGCCACCCTGGTACTCGAAGACGATTACGCCTCCGGCCGCCATGCCCGGCTGTTCCCCCAAGGCAGCCGATGGTTCATCGAGGACCTGGGTTCCACCAACGGGACCTACCTGGCGGACCAGCAACTTACCCGCGCCCTGCCCGTTGAGCTTGGCGTACCCGTGAGGATCGGCAAGACGGTCATCGAATTGAGGCCGTAGCCATGGCCGCCGCCGAAATTCCCGCAGACGAGGCCCAGCCCGCTCAGCGGCCCCTGATCATGCGCTACGCAGCGCGCTCCGATGTGGGCCGCATCCGCGCCAAGAATGACGACTCCGCCTATGTGGGCCGCCATCTCGCCGTCGTCGCCGACGGCATGGGCGGCCACGCGGGCGGGGATGTGGCCTCTGCCGCCACTGTCCTGGACATGCTGCACCTGGATCACGGGGATTACGACGGCGACGCCGGCACGGTCCTTGCCGATGAAATCCAGACTGCCAACTCGCTTCTGTCCGAGCTGGTGCACATCAATCCCAAGCTCGCCGGGATGGGCACAACGGTTACGGCGCTGCTGCTGGCCGAAGGCAAACTGCATTTCGCCCACATCGGCGACTCCCGCGCCTACCGCCTGCGCGACCGCGTCTTCGAGCAGGTCAGCATCGATCACACTTTTGTGCAGCGGCTCATCGACGAAGGCCGGCTCCGGCCCGAGGAAGCCGAGACCCACCCGCACAAAAACGTCCTGATGCGCGTCCTTGGCGACGTCGATGCCAGCCCGGAGCTGGACCTCGACACGCTTGAGGTCAAGCCCGGGGAGCGCTGGCTGCTCTGCTCGGACGGCCTCAACTACGTTGCCGGGCACGTGGTGGAACGGACGGTCCGGGAAACCAAGGACCTGCGCGAATGCGTCGAAACGCTCGTGAACCTGACGCTGGAAGCCGGTTCGCCGGACAACGTCACCGTAGTAATGGTCGAGATAGTCGAGGAAACGCCCGACGACGTCAGCACCGCCGCTGTCGAAATCGTACCGGCGGTGCCGGTCACCGCTGCCGATGCTCCGGGGCCGAGCGCGACGAAGCCGGCGGCTGAAGCCGGACCGGACGCAGCAGCGGCTCCGGACGCCACCGAGCCCGGCGCGGAAAAGACCAGCGCGCAGAACACCAGCGGCGAACCAATGGACGCAGGAAAGCCGGCCGCCGGAAAACCCGACGCCAGCCAACCTGGTGCTGGCCAACCTGACGCCGGCAAGGCTGACGCCGAACAGCAGGGCAAGGAACCCTCCGATTCCACCGACCCACACCTCGGCGAACACCTCTCCGCCGAGGTCCTCCGGCAGGAACTGGCATCCCGCCCGCACGAACTCGTGGGCGCCGCGGCTTCGGCCGCCGAATCCGGCTCCATTCCCACCATCGCCGGCCGCACTGTCGCCCGGCGCGCGGCCACGGTGCTCACCCACAAAGCAGACCAGCCGGGCGCAGAGGCAGATGATTCGCCGCAGCTTCCGAGGCCACGCCGCTGGGTCACCTGGTCCATCGCCGCCTCCGTCCTGGTGGTCCTCACGGTCGGGCTATGGCTTGGGTATGCATGGACGCAGACGCGCTACTACATCGGGGAGTTCGACTCCCGGGTAGCTATCTACAACGGAGTTTCCCAGCGCCTTGGCCCCATCCAGCTTTCCAGCCTCGAAGCGGTGACGGAGATCCGGATGGACTCGCTCCCGCCCTTCTCTCAGCAGCGTGTCCGGCAGACGGTCCCTGCCCGGGACCTCTACGATGCCCAGCGGATCGTCAAGAACCTGGAGCGCACGGGCACCACCTCCCCAGCGGACGAGTGCCCGGCACCGTCCACCACTCCCGCGGCGACAACACCCGCGGCCACTCCTGCGCCAACTGACTCGGCGGCACCTGCCCCCGCTCCGTCGGATCCGGCGGCAGTACCCAGCTCACCGTCCCCCTCACCAAGTCCCACAGTCACCTGCGAGGGGGCCCCATGAGCCAGTTGAGCACCATACCCAAACCACGGCGCAACGTGGAGCTGCTGTTGCTGCTGCTCGCGCTGGCTGTCGGCATCGGCGCCAACATGCTGGTGGGCGTGGACCAGGAGAAGGCGTTTGACACCGACTTCTGGTTCCAGTCCAGCCTGCTGGCCGTCGCCGCCCTGGTGTTCCATGTGGTCCTGCGGATCCGGGCCAAATATGCCGATCCGGTAATACTTCCGCTGGTCGTCGCACTCAACGGCCTCGGCCTCGCCATGATCCACCGGCTGGACGCGCCGGGGGACGACACTGGCAACAACCAGCTCCGCTGGACCCTGATCGCCATGGCCGTGGCCATCGCCGTCATCTGGTTCCTCAAGGACCACCGGATCCTCCGCCGCTTTACCTTTATCTCCCTGGCCGCCAGTGCACTCCTGCTGGTCCTCCCGCTGATTCCGGGCATTTCCGCCGGCGAAATCCTGGGTGCCCGGGTCTGGATCAGACTCGGCCCCATGACTTTCCAGCCCGGTGAAATCGCCAAGATCACGCTCGCCATTTTCTTCGCCGGCTATCTGTCCTCCAACCGGGACCTCATACTCCTGGCGGGCCGGAAAATCGGCCCGCTGCAGTTCCCGCGGTTCAAGGACATGGGCCCGATGATCACCGCCTGGCTGGTGAGCATCGGCGTCCTGATCTTCCAGCGCGACCTCGGCTCCTCCGTGCTGTTCTTCGGCCTGTTCATCGTGATGATCTACGTGGCCACCAGCCGGATCAGCTGGGTGGTGATCGGCGTAGCCCTGATCCTGGGTGGCGGCTTTGTGGCTTCCAAGGTCTTTTCCCACGTCGGCCTGCGCATCGACGGATGGCTCAACGCCTTCACCGACGAGGTCTACGGCCGCCAGTTCGGCGGCAGCTTCCAGATCGTGGAAGGCCTCTTCGGCATGGCCAACGGCGGCCTGGTGGGGACCGGACTCGGACAGGGCCGGCCCAACCTGGTGCCATTTTCCAACAGCGACATGATCATCGCTTCGTTCGGCGAAGAGCTGGGACTGATCGGCCTGTTCGCCATCGTCATGATGTTCCTGCTGCTGTTCACCCGCGGCTTCCGGGCAGCGCTGGGCACCCGGGACGCTTTCGGCAAGCTCCTTGCCTGCGGGTTGTCCTTCGCCATCGCCCTGCAGTGCTTTGTGGTGATCGGCGGCGTCACCCGGCTCATCCCGCTGACCGGGCTCACCACTCCCTTCATGGCGGCCGGAGGCTCCTCGCTGCTGGCCAACTGGATCATCGTGGGCCTGTTGCTGATGATTTCGCACACCGCCCGTGGCCCGGTGGACACCACGCCACTGCCGCCGGCCAAAGGCGCCGAATCCAAGGGCATTGACACACCAACCGAGGCGGTGAAGCACCTGTGAACCAGGCAATACGAAACTCATGGGTCGCCGCGATCGCCATGTTCGCGCTGATCTTCGGCGCACTGAGCTACGTTCAGGTGGTTGGCGCGGACGACCTCAAGGCCAACGCGTGGAACAAGCGCGCCATCCTGCAGGACTACTGCAATGACAGGGGCGCCATTATTGTGGGCGGCACTCCGGTCGCAGAATCCGTCGAAGGCTCGGAGACGTGCAAATTCCAGCGCACGTACTCCCAGCCTGAGCTGTACGCGGGCATCACTGGCTATTTCTCGCAGAACTACGGCGCCACAGGCCTGGAAGTTGCCATGAATGACCAGCTGGCCGGCAGCTCCGACCAGCAGTTCCTGGACCGGATAGGCCAGCTGTTCCTGGGCAACCAGCCCAAGGGGGCCTCGGTGGAACTGACCATCGATCCAAAAATCCAGCAGCTCGCCTACGGCCTGATTCCGGACGGGCAGCGCGGGTCGATCGTGGTGACCAATCCCAAGACCGGCGCCATCCTGGCCATGGTGTCCAAACCGTCCTACAACCCCAACCTCATCGCCACGCAGGATCCCACGGCGGAGAGCACCAACATCAACGAGCTGGTCAAGGTTCCCGGCATCAACCTGAACCAGTCCGTCAGCGGACCCACCGGTGAGCTGCTCGCCCCCGGTTCCGTCTTCAAACTCGTCGACACGGCGGCGGCGCTGAGTTCGGGCAAGTACAACAAAGACAGCCAACTCCCCAACCCGGCCGAGATGCCCTTCGACGGAATCTCGTACAAGCTCCCCAACTACGCCGGCGGCAACTGCTACACGCAGAGCACCGCGAGCTTCGCCTTTGCCCTGCAGCAGTCCTGCAACACGCCCTTCGCCAGCATCGCCCTGGACCTTGGCCGGGATGCCATCGCGGAACAGGCGAAGAAGTTCGGTTTCGGCGAAAACCTGGGGGATCAGCTGAAGCTCGACTACGCCCTGCAGGGTTTCCCCGATGACCTGGACAAACCCGGGCTGGCGCAGTCTGCGATTGGCCAGAAGGATGTCCGGGCCACCCCGCTGCAGATCGCACTGATGACGGCGGCGATTGCCAATGGCGGGGTGCAGATGAGCCCCAGCCTGGTCAAGACCCTTCGCTCACCGGACCTCCGTGTCCTGGACGAACCGCAACCGACGGCGCTGCGAACGTCCACCACGCCGGAAATCGCCAAGCAGATCACCGAGTGGATGACCAGTGCGGTTAGCCAGGGCATCGCCCGCGGTGCGGCTGTGCCGGGCGTCCAGGTGGCCGGCAAAACGGGCACCGCGGAACTGGGCAACGGCTTGAACAACTCCTGGTTCACGGGCTTTGCCCCCTCGAACAACCCGCAGGTAGCGGTGACCATCGTCATGGAAGGCGTGGACATCACTACCGGCGCACAGCTAACCAGTCCGAATGCGAAGAAGATTTTTGAGGCGGTGTTGAATAAGTGAGGCCTACAACAGGAATCACCCTCGGCGGCAGATTCCAGCTGACCACGCGGATTGCGATCGGCGGCATGGGAGAGGTCTGGAAAGCAAAGGACCAGGTCCTGGGCCGGATCGTCGCCATCAAGGTGCTCAAGGAGGAATACACCGGCGACCCCGGCTTCCTCCAGCGGTTCCGCGCCGAGGCACGCCACACCGCACTCCTGAACCACGTGGGCATCGCCAATGTCTTTGACTACGGCGAGGAGGAGGGCTCAGCCTACCTGGTGATGGAGCTCGTCCCCGGCCAGCCGCTGAGCAGCATCATCGAGCACGAGCAGGTGCTGTCGCCGGACCGGACGCTGTCCATGATCGCGCAGACCGCCCGGGCACTTTCAGTTGCCCACGCCCAGGGGCTGGTCCACCGCGACATCAAGCCGGGCAACCTGCTGATCACGCCCGACGGCCGGGTCAAGGTCACCGACTTCGGCATCGCCCGACTGGCCGACCAGGTGCCGCTGACCCAGACCGGGCAGGTCATGGGCACCGCCC
Organism: Arthrobacter sp. BE255; assembly: GCF_031457335.1. Lineage (NCBI taxonomy): Bacteria > Bacillati > Actinomycetota > Actinomycetes > Micrococcales > Micrococcaceae > Arthrobacter > Arthrobacter sp. BE255. The sequence goes on from NZ_JAVDWK010000002.1 coordinate 599,893, forward strand.
AGTACCTTGCCCCGGAGCAGGCAACGGGCCAGACCGCCACCGGCGCCTCCGACATCTACTCCCTGGGCGTGATCGGCTACGAGTGCCTGACCGGGCACCGGCCGTTCTCCGGCGAATCCCAGATCGCCATCGCCCTGGCCCAGGTCAACGACGCCCCGCCGCCGCTGCCCGAAACCCTTCCCAAGCCCGTCCGCGCCCTGCTGATGTCCATGCTGGCCAAGGATCCCAAGAACCGGCCGGCGAACGCCATCAAGCTGTCCGAGGCCGCCGAGGCCATCCGCAACGGCGACATCAGCGCTGCCCACGCCGCCGTCCCCGGAATGCTCCTGTTCGAAGCTGCCACCGGCCCCATCACCGCTCCGGTGAATGTCGCCACCGCACCCACTGGAATCATCGGCGGGCACAAGGACAGCTCCGCCACATCCACCTCCGCACTGCCGGTGCTCGGCGCCGGCGCCGCAGGTGCGGCCGCCGGCATGGCTGCAGGCGCTGCGGCAGCCAACGCCGGCGGCACCGGCACTGGAGCGGCCAGTACGTTGTCGCGGGCGGATGCCCTGGCTGCGGAACGCACGTGGGTCCAGGAAGAGGAAACGTACGACGACGAACCGGCCGACGAGCCCCAGCGCCGCGGGCGGAGCCCCTGGACCTGGCCCCTCATCGCCCTGGTCCTGCTGGTGCTGTTCGCCCTTGTTGGCTTCTTCCTGACACAGCAGGGAATCCTGTTCCCCTCCGGCGGCAGCAAAACGTCCGGGCAGACCTCGGCCAGCACCAGCGCCACCAGCAGCAGCCCGTCGGCTTCGTCGACGTCGGCCACGCCCACGCCCACCCGGACCAGCGCCACCCCCACGCCGACCCCGACGCCCGAAACCGTGAACATCATTTCCGCGGCCTACCTGGGCAAGGATTACCGCCAGGTCCAGTCCTCCCTGGAGACGATGGGCCTCTCGGTCACAGTCCTTCCGCAGCAAAGCGCGGAGACGGCAGGCACCGTACTGGAAATCAATCCGACCGGAACCGTGCCGAAGGGGACAGCAGTCACCATCATCTACGCCGTGCCGCTCCCGACGGCCACCAGCGCTCCTGCCTCGAGTTCGCCGTCGGCCACTGCCAGCCAGTCCGCCCTGCCCAACTGCACCACCGGACAGCTGCCGGGCGTGCCCGCCACCTGCAAGCCGTAGCCGCCGGGACACGCAGTGACTGACACGCCCCGTACACCGTCGCACCGTGAGGACAGCCTCCCGGTGGATAACCAGCGTGTCCTCAGCGGACGCTACGAGCTGGGCGGGCTGATCGGCCGCGGCGGGATGGCGGACGTCCACCGCGGGGTGGACCAGCGGCTGGGCAGGACCGTGGCCATCAAGCTGCTCCGCCCCGACATGGCCCGGGACCCGCAGTTCCAGGCACGGTTCAAACGCGAAGCCCAGGCTGTGGCTGCGCTGAACCATCCGTCCATCGTGGCCATCTACGACACCGGGGAGCACACGGTGCCCGACGGTACGGACGACAGCGTCCGGGTTCCGTACATCGTGATGGAGTTTGTGGAAGGCAAGACCATCCGCGACCTCATCAGGGCCAAGGAAGTCAGCATTGACCAGGCCATCGAGTTCTGCCTGGGCGTGCTCGCGGCCCTGGAGTACAGCCACAAGGCCGGCATCGTCCACCGGGACATCAAACCCGCCAACGTGATGTGCTGTGAGGGTACCAACGCCGTCAAGGTGATGGACTTCGGGATCGCCCGGGCCATCGCCGATTCCTCGGCCACCATGACGCAGACCCAGGCCGTGGTGGGCACGGCACAGTACCTGTCGCCCGAGCAGGCCCGGGGTGAAACCGTGGACGCCCGCAGTGATCTGTACTCCGCCGCGTGCCTGCTCTACGAAATGCTCACGGCAAGGCCCCCGTTCATTGGCGACAGCCCGGTGTCGGTCGCGTACCAGCATGTCCGGGAGATCCCGGAGCCGGCCAGCAGCGTGAATCCCGAGGTGTCGCCGGCGCTGGACAGTGTCCTGGCCAAGGCGCTGCTGAAGAACCGCGCTGACCGGTTCCAGGACGCGGCGGCCTTCCGCCGCGCCCTTCGCGCGGCCCGCGCCGGCGTGTCAGTCCCGGACGTTCCGGCCAACGAGGCACCCACGGATCCGAACGACCACGTCCCGACGCCTGAACGCAGTCCCGCCACCGAAGCCTTCGCTTTCACCGGTGCCAGTTTCCTGGACGACGCCCCAACCGGACGGCTGCGGACCCCGGTAAACAACCACGCCGACGGCAACGGGCTGCGCGGCGACGCGGCAGCCCTCTATGAACCACACGAAGCTGACGAACTCCCGCTGGGGCTTCCGCCGGAACGGGAGCGGAGCACACGGCAGAAGTCCCGCCGTCGTGCCTGGATCGCCACGTTCGTGATCTTCACCCTGCTGGTGCTGGCCGGCGGCGGTCTGTGGCTCTACAACACCGTCAACAGGCCTGCCCCCGTGGCGCCCAAGGTGCAGATCCCGGTGGTGGCCGCCATGACGGAGTCCGCCGCGCTGCAGGAACTTTATGGTGCCAACCTGCGCCCGCAGATCAAGCGTGCCCAACACGACACGGTTCCCAAAGGGACAGCCATCGGAACCGACCCCGCCGCCGGAACGTCGCTGGATCCCAATTCCGAAGTTGTCCTGAACATTTCCGAGGGCCCCAGTGCCGTCAAGGTGCCGGAGAGCCTGCCCGGCAAGACTGAAGCCGCTGCCCGGGACGTACTGCGCCAAAATGGCCTTGTGGGTGCTCCGACCACCACCATGGCCAACAGCTCCACCGTACCCGGCGGAATTGTGATCACCACCAGCCCGGCCCCCGGCCAGATGGTGGCCCCGGGCAGCACCGTGGAGATCGTGGTGTCCACCGGAAAGGTGGCCATGCCGGAGCTGCGCGGCCGCACCCGCGCCGAGGCCGAGGCGGCGCTGAAGGAACTGGGCCTCGTCCCGAACGTCCAGGAAGTGGAGAACTCCCAGGTGGAGGCAGGCCGGGTCACGGATCAGAGCGATCCCGTTAACGCCGCCGTCGAACAGGGCAAGACCATCAACATTGTGGTGGCCAAAGAGCCGGCCCCGCCGGTGACCCCCACGCCGACACCCACCCCGACAGCCACCAAAAAGGGCTGAGGGCCAGGCAGGCGCCTCAGTGCTGGATGAGCGGGCTCAGCTTCGAGGCCCGCGATGCGGCACCGGCCATTCCCAGTGATTCGAGCCAGTTGCCCAGCATCTGGTAGCCGCCTTCGGTGAGCACGGACTCCGGGTGGAACTGCACGCCGCACAGCGGGGCCGTCCGGTGCTGCAGGCCCATCACCACACCGGTGGACGTTTCGGCCGTGATCTCCAGGACCTCCGGGATGGTGTCCCGGACGGCCGCCAGCGAGTGGTAGCGCGTAGCGGTGACGGGGGAGGGGAGGCCCTGGAAAACACTCGTTCCGTGGTGCTCCACCAGTGAGGTCTTGCCGTGCATCAGCTCGGGTGCGTGGGTCACGGTGCCGCCATAGGCCTCGGCCAACGCCTGGTGGCCCAGGCAGACGCCAAACATGGGCTTGCTGTTGTCCCCGCACCACTTGATCAGCTCGATGCAGACACCGGCCTCCGCAGGGTTGCCGGGCCCGGGCGAGATCAGTACGCCGTCGCGCGTTCCTGCCATCTCCGTCGCTTCGGCCAGCGTGACGTCGTCGTTGCGTACCACCGTGGTTTCGGCGCCGAGCTCCTGGAGGTAGCCCACCAGGGTGTATACAAAGCTGTCGTAGTTGTCTACGACCAGGATCTTGGTTGTGGTCATGGCTGGGTTGCGGAACCAATCGTTGAGTCGGTGAATTGGGTAAAAGTGGACATCCAGGGGAACAGGAACTGGACCATCAGGACCAGGGCAGCGGAGATCAGGACCGCGGACGTAAGGATCCGAAGCCACAAGGGGCCCGGCAGGTGCCGGAATATCCAGCCGTACATCGTTAGCTCCCTCCGGTTGCGGCGGCCACCTGGGCCGCTATTTCAGCCGGCGGACCGGCGGAGGCAGGCTGCCAGCCTTCCAGCAGCGCATAGGCAATGATCCGTTCCTGGGAACCGAAACGCGGGTTGCAGCTGGTCATCGTGAGGAAGCTTTCCGTGGGAGTGACACCGGGCCGGGTAGGCACCGGCTCCAGCACATCGGTCCGGGACGGCAGCACAATCTGGTTGTTCCGGAAAACGTAGACGTAGAAGCCGTCCCTGGTCTGGACGTAGATTTTGTCTCCGGGGACCAGGGTGTGGATGTTGTCCAACACGGCACCGTGGGTCTGCCGGTGGCCGGCGACCGCAAAGTTACCTACCGCGCCGGGCATGGCGGTGTTGCTGTAATGGCCCAGCCCCAGGGTGTCCAGCACATCCCCGGTGGTGCCCTGGACGATGGGCCGGGTGTAGTTTGGGCCGAACCGCGGAATGTACATGATGCCGATGGTTCCCGCGTGCCCGGGCGCGGCGGACACCACGGGTGGGCCGTAGTCCACGGGGGCACCAGGCGTGGCGGCGGTTCCGGTGGGCTCAGGGCTGGGGGCCGGCGTGCCGAGGTCCTGGGCGAATTCCTTGATGATGGCGCTCTGTTTGGCGTCCGATTCCACGTTGGTCCACCAGAGCTGCCAGCCCACAAAAAGCAGCAGGATGATGCCCGCCGTGATGAGGAGCTCGCCGAGCACCTGGACAGTTCCACGCAGAATCACGACGCCGGGGCCCGGCGCAGTGCCGGCCCTCGCCTTCTCCTGCAATACCACGCGTTCTCCTCCGGGGCGGTCACCATGGGCGCTGGTTGGCCCTGAACTACGGCTAGAATTGGCTGCTAGTAAGAATCCAGATTTGACCAAGATCGCGCAGACCGCTGGCAATTTCCTTCTTGCAGGATATCAAGCCCGGGTCGCCGAGCTTGCCTCAGCCGCCAAGGAGAGCACGTGCCCGAGTCCAAGCCACGCAAGAAGACTTCCATCTCGGCCCAGCCGGCTGCGTCAACGCAGGCCTACAAGCCCAATCCTGTGTGGTTCAAGCCCGTCATGTTCGGCCTCATGATCATCGGCCTGCTGTGGATCATCACCTTCTACATCAGTGAAGGCCGGCTTCCCGTCCAGGCCTGGGAATCCTGGAACATCGTGGCCGGTTTTGGCATAGCCATTGTTGGCTTCCTGATGACCACCCGCTGGCGTTCCTAGCCACGGCGCATGATCCCCGGCGCCAACGGCACCGTTCTGGGCGACGACGGCCTCGCCCGTCCGCCGTGGGCATCCGCCGATCCGCTCCTGCGCGAGTATTACGACACGGAGTGGGGCCTGCCCGTCCGGGATGAACAGGGCCTCTACGAGCGCATCAGCCTGGAGGGTTTCCAGGCCGGCCTGTCCTGGGCCACCATCCTGCGCAAGCGCCCTGCCTTCCGTGAAGCTTTCCACAATTTCAACCCGGACATCGTGGCCGACTTTACCGAAGCCGACGTGGAGCGCCTCCTCCAGGATCCGGGCATCATCCGCAACCGGCTGAAGATCCGTGCCGCCATCACCAACGCCAAAGCTGTGATCGCCCTGCGCAGCGAGGGCGGCCTCGTGGACTTTGTGTGGAGCTTCCAGCCCGCTGACACGCCCCAGCCGCTCCTGCATGCCGATATCCCCACGCAATCGCCCGAATCGGTGGCCCTGTCCAAGGCCCTGCGAAAAAAAGGTTTCTCCTTCGTCGGGCCCACCACGATGTTCGCGCTCATGGAAGCGATCGGCATGGTGGATACCCACCTTGTGGACAGCCACCGCCGCGGAACGTCAGGGGTGTGGCCGGCGGCCGGAGCCTGAGTCCCGCCCGGGTTCTCCCCAGCTGTTCTTAAAGTTATCCACAATGTGCATAACTACTGTCCCGCGATTCGCCTTCGGTGGCCCTTAGATGCCCGGAATCAGGGCCTTTGTGGACGGCGTGGTTTTGGCGGCAGTTATTAACAGTGTGGATTACCTGTGGATAAAGGCCTGAACGGTTCCATTGCACGTTTGGACTGCCCCGTTGGACTGCACGTTTAGCAGCCTGCCGGCCCCCCGGTGACCGCCGCCCCATGCTCACTCCTGGCGCCGCACCGGATGGTGGCTGGTGATGGAAACGCGGTTGAAAGCGTTCATGGTGATCGCCAGCCAGCTGACAGCCGAGAATTCGTCTGCGGTGAGGTGCCTCCGGGCGTAGCCCTCCTCGCGCTCCCGTGAGCGCTGGTCCGGCAGTTCCGTGATGCTCTCGGCCAGCGCAAGCGCCGCACGCTCCCTGTCCGTGAAAAGTGCCGTGTCACGCCACGCGGGAAGCACCGCCAGCCGCTGCGGGGATTCGCCATTGGCCACGGCGTCGCCCACGTGCAGATCGAGGCAGTATGCGCAGCCGTTGATCTGGGAAATCCTGACGTACATCAGCTCAATGATGGTGCCCTCCACGCCGGCCGCTGCCGCGGCTTCGCGTGCCTTGAGCCCCAGGCCGTTCAGCGACCGCCACATGGCCGGGTGCTGTTTATCAAGGAAGATGTTTTCCGTGGTGGCGCTCATGAGTCCTCCTGCATTCTGGCTGGCATCGGCGCTGTACTGAATCCGGCTGCCGATCCGAACGGTTATCCACTTGCTAACACACGACTACCCACAACTTATCCACAGTTGTGGACAACACGCGCCGGTACACGCGGATAATCCGCTGCATCGGCACAGCAGGGCCCCCGACGGTCCTTGAACTACACGGTTGAAAGTTATTAACACTGTGAATAACCATGTTGAAATCCCGGGTCTGACAGCCTCTGGGAGCCTGTTTGGCAGTGAAACGACAGGGATATCCACAGCTGAAGACATAATCGCCGTGTTTGTCCACTTAACCACAGGGCCATCCCCAGGAGTTATCCACAATTGTGGACACCGGCCGCCTCCTCATTCAAACAGCGCCGCGTTTGCGGGCCTGCGCCCGATGCCGTCTTCGAACTACAGCCATGTAAGTTACCAACAATGTGGATAACCCCTGTGGAAAACTTTCAGTACCCTACGAAGGAAACCCGGGAGCCTTCCGGAGACACAAAAGACCCCGGTGTCCAGAGAGACACCGGGGTCTAAGTATGTGTGGTTACAGCGCCTGGAATCAGCCCGCAGAAACCCTGATCCAGCTCACCAGCACCAGCAGGGCAAAGACGGCAGCCAATCCTGCAGCCTGCAGCAGTCCCTGCCGCGGTCCGCGCGGAGTGTACGCCACCACCGCAGCGCACAGAGCACCGGTGATAAGGCCGCCGAGGTGGGCCTGCCAGGCGATCTGGGGGATCAGGAAGCCGATAACGCCGTTGATGGCTATCAGGACCCACAGCTGGCGGGTTTCCCCGCCACGGTGCCGCTGGACCAGGAGCATCGCGCCGAAGAGTCCAAAGATGGCACCCGAAGCGCCGACGACGCCGGCCAACTGCTGGCCGGGGACATAAAGCGGCGTGAGTATGAGGTAACCAACGGAGCCCCCAACGGCGGAAATCAGGTAAAGCGCCAGGAACTTGACACGGCCCAAGAGCGGCTCAAGAGCCTGCCCGAAAATCCACAACGTGTACATATTCAAGATGATGTGGAGGTAGGAACCTTGCGAGTGCAGGAAAGCAGCTGTCAACATCCGCCAGGGCTCAAGCTCCCCCCAGCGCGGCTCAGCGTAAACATTGGCAAAGGCGAGGTTCTGAAAAACGGCCTCATTCGGCACCAGCAATTGCAGCACGTATATCAATACGCACGCCGCAATGATGCCGTAGGTGATGACGGGCTTGCCGGTAGTTACGGCACCGCCATAGACGGTCCGTACTGCCGGCGTCGAACGCGCTGCTTCGTTGACGCAGTCAACACACTGGAACCCGACGGCGGCCGCCCGCTGGCAGTCGGGGCACGCAGGGCGCCCGCAGCGCTGGCACCGCACATAGGAGGGCCGGTCCGGGTGCCTGGGGCAGACCGGAATTTGCGCGGACGGCTCCGCCGCCGGGATTCCGTAACTCATGCGTTGTGGCTAGAGCTGCTCGATGTCGATGCTGTTGATGGTGACGTCCTCGACGGGGCGGTCACCCATGCCGGTGCGTACGCCCTCGATGGCGTCGACAACCTTCTTGGAGTCCTCGTCAGCCACCTCGCCAAAGATGCTGTGCTTGCCCTGCAGCCAGTCGGTGGGGATCGTGGTGATGAAGAACTGGGAGCCGTTGGTGCCCTTGCCCATCTGGATGCCTGCGTTGGCCATGGCCAGCTTGTAGGGCTGGTTGAAGCTGAGCTCGGGGTGGATTTCGTCGTCGAACTTGTAGCCCGGTCCGCCGATGCCGCGGCCCAGGGGATCGCCGGCCTGGATCATGAAGTCCTTGATGATCCGGTGGAAGATGGTGCCGTTGTACAGCGGCGTTCCCGTCTTGTCCTCGCCGGTCTCCGGGTGGGTCCAGGCCTGCTCGCCGGTGGCGAGGCCGACAAAGTTCTTGACCGTCTTGGGGGCGTGGTTCCCGAAGAGGTTCACGACGATGTCGCCGAGGCTGGTGTGGATGGTTGCTTTTGCGGTTGCGATGGCAGTCATACCGCCCATTCTTTCATGGCCGGCCAAAGCGGAACTGGTGTGGACGGCAGTTCCGCGCTGGGTGAAATCAGCCTGAATTCCGGGCGGAGAATAGCCGGTGAAGGTCAATCCACGTAGGCTACCAATAGAACCGTCACATTAATCGGGAGGTAGTTGTGAAGAAATCGGATCGTATTGCCCGTGACCTTGAGCAGTCAGTCAACAGCGCGGTAGAGAACGCCAAGGACTGGGCAGCCCCCCGCGTGGAAGCAGCCGTGGACTGGGCAGTTCCCCGCCTGCAGCATGGCCTGGATACCGCTTCTCCCAGGATCCAGGAGGGGCTCAAGAGTGCCGCCCACAACCTCGCCGACGGCGTCGCCACGGTAACGCCGCGCATCCAGGATGGCCTGGCCCACCTTGCTCCGAAGATCCATGACGCTGTTGAGGGCACCACCCCGCGCCTCCACGAAGCGCTGGACAAAGCCACACCGGTCATCCTCAACGCCCGCGACCGGGTCGTCGTGGAGTACCTGCCGCGCCTCTCGGACCAGATCGGCCAGGCTTCGGAGGCGGTTCACCGCACCCTGGAAAATGCTCCGTCCCACGTGGACGCCGTAGCCCAGAGGCTTGCCGATTCCGGCGTAGTGCACTCCATCCAGGAACAGGCCCACACCGCAGGCACCCAGCTCAAGGCAGCAGCCCATGAAGCAGGCAAGGCCGTGGGCGTGCAGATTGCCCAGCCCGAGAAGCCCAAGAAGCGCGGCTGGCTGGTCTTCGGCATCATTGCCGCCGCCGTGGCTGCAGGTGTTGCCGCGTGGAAGGCGTCCAAGCCGGTTGAAGATCCGTGGAAGACCCCTTCCCCGGTGACGCCCACTCCCGCCCCGGTTCCCGCCACCACGGTGAACGACATCAAGGAAACCGCGGCCGACGCCGTCAGCAACGCGGCAGCTGCTGCCTCGTCCGCTGCGGGCGCCGTCGCGGACAAGGCCAAGGATGTCGCATCGGATGCCAAGGAGGCTGTTGGAGACGCAGCCGAGACGGCCAAGCATGTCGCCGAGGATGCCAAGGACGCCGCTGCGAAGGCTGCAACGGATGCCAAGACCGCGATGAAGAACATCGCATCGAACATGAACGGATCCGCGGACAAGGACAGCGTCTAGCAGTTCCAGGCGCTTTGCGCCGTCAGCTGAAGGGGTTCCGCCTGGTGCGGGGCCCCTTCAGTGTTTTCCCAGTGTTTGTCCGGACTCCCGCCGCCTCCCAGCAGGGCGGACACCGATCGGTGCTAAATTTGAACTGATGTCAGCCGATAAATCCTCCGGGGATGCCTTGAACGACGCAGCTCAGCTGCCGCGCGTGTCCATTGTCATCCCGGCGTACAACGAGGAAAGTGTGATCCGGCAGTGCCTCATCGCTGCCGTCTACCAGTCGGTCCCGGCACACGAAATCATCGTGGTGGACAACCTCTCCACAGACCGCACCGCAGCCATCGTGCAGCAGATGCAGCTGGAGTACCCGGAAAGCCCCATCATCCTGCTGAGCCAGGACCGCGACCAGGGACTGATCCCCACCCGGAACTTTGGCCTTAACCACGCCACCGGTGATGTCCTGGGCCGGATCGACGCCGATTCCGTCGTGGAGCCGGACTGGGTGGAGCAAGTCCAGAAGGCGTTCGCGGACCAGTCAGTCCAGGCCGCCACCGGACCCGTTGTCTATTACGACATGCCCATGCGCCGCTTTGGCCTGAAGGCCGACGACAAGATGCGCCAGCTGATGCTGAAGCTCGCCAAGCACCAGTACCATTTCCTCTTTGGCTCCAACATGGCCCTGCGTGCTTCGGCCTGGAAAACCATCCGGTCCGAGACGTGCCGTGACGAGAAGGATGAGATGCATGAGGACATCGATCTTTCCCTTCACCTTGCCGACCACGAGCTCAAGGTGCAGTACTGGCCACAGATGGTGTCCGGAATGTCCGCGCGACGGCTCGAGGATTCACCCCGGGATTACCGCTACTACGTCACGCGCTTCGACCGGACGTACAAGGCCCACAACGTAAAGAAAATGGCCCTCAAGGCCCCGATGGTGGTCTTCTTCTCCGTCTACTTCCCGGCCAAGCTGCTGCGGGCGATCCACACGGTCAACACGGCCCAGCCGGTCCGCCGCGGCGGCCAGTAGCAGCGTTCAGTCAGTCCCCAGCTCCGCGAGGCGGTCCGACGGCGGTTCGTCCCCACGGGTGCCCGCCGCTGAGGCCTCACGCTGCTTCCTTTTAGAGCCTGACCGCTGCCCCAGGACAACGACGGCGAGTCCCACCAGGATCAGCGCCAGTCCGGCATAGGTTCCCACGGGCAGGGTCTCGTTCAGGAAGACGGCCGCCAACAGGGCGGCGCCAGGGATCTCCAGCAGGATGATCATCGAGACCAGCAGCGGGCTCATCGTGGCCAGCAGGTGGTTGAACGCCGTGTGGCCCACCAGCTGCGCGCAGACGGTGATGGCGGTAATGCCCAGCCAGCCGCCGGCGTCGAAACCTGTTAATGGCTGGCCGCTGAACACTGCCAGGACAGCCACCAGGGCGGCGCACATTCCGTAGCACAGCGTGGTGTAGGTCCCTGTGGTCATGCTTTGACGGGCCTTGCCGCCCGCCAGGGTATACAGTCCCGCCAGCGCTCCGCCGGCGACCGCCAGTACGTCGCCGAGGAGCGCACCGGGCGAGCTTCCCATATCAAACCCGGTGATGGCCACCACGCCGCCGAAAGCGATGCCTAAGCCGGCGAGCACCGGCCAGCGGTGCCTGGTGCCGCGAAAGAGCTGGAAGACGGCGATCCAGCCGGACTGGAGGCACACGAGGGCCGTGGCGGCGGCCACGGAGGTCAGCTGGAGCGAGGTGATGAAGCAGGCGAAGTGCAGGGCCAGGGCGCCGGCGGCCAGCGCGGACCAGCGGAACTCCCGCCAGGAGACCTGACCGAATTGACGCGGCTCGCGCACCAGGGTGGGGGTCGCCATGACCGCGGCACCGATGGCGTTGCGCCAGAAGGCGATGGCCAGGGCGCTGACCGTGGTGGCACCCAGGGTGGCGGCGATCAGCGGACCGGATGAGGCAACGCCCAGCACACCGAGTGCCGCGATGAAGAAGTTCACTGTCCAAACCCTACTGTGGCAACTTAACCAAAAAGTCCCGGACAGCGTTTCCGCTGTCCGGGACCTTCCTTATGGTGGAGGCACGGGGACTCGAACCCCGAACCCCCTGCTTGCAAAGCAGGTGCGCTACCAATTGCGCCATGCCCCCATAAGAAGCAACCCGTCAATCATACCCTAGAACCGGGAAGCCTTTTGCCAGCTCCCGCTCCGGGAATCCGGGCTAATCAACCGTATCGGTTGACTCGCTCCAGACCGTTTTCCGGGCCTCGGATTCCTGTGCTTTCCGGTAGAGCAGGACGCCTGCGATCGCAGCTGCAAGAACCAGCAACTTCTTCACATGCACCCCGTTCCGGGCCAGCCGGGCTGGACCTTTACTGGAACCTGCACAGGTTCCGTGGGCGTACCAGGACTTGAACCTGGGACCTCTTCGTTATCAGCGAAGCGCTCTAACCGCCTGAGCTATACGCCCCGATGCCTCATCGGGCCGAGACATGACTTTACAGCACATCCCGGCCCGATCTCAAATCGAGGCCCTCCGGCGGAAATTTCCGCCGGAAATATGGGATTTTCAGTCGTCCGTCAGGGTAACGCCGATGCCGCCCACGAGGGTGGCCGAGATGTTGTACAGCACGGCGGACAGCATGGACAGGGCCGTCAGCAGGACCACGTTCACCACCGCGATGATGGTGGCAAAGGAGGCCACCTGTCCCAGCGAAGCGACCTTCTTGAGCTCAAACCCGCCGCCTTCGGACCCCGCGAGGGTTCCGAGGAGGCTGTCCACCTGGTCAAAGATGCCGGTGAGGTCCAGGACAGTCCAGAGGACGATGGCCGCAACGACTGTGACAATTCCCAGAGCTACGGAGAGCAGGAACGCCATTTTCAGGACGGACCAGGGATCGACCTTGCTGACCAGCAGGCGCGCCCGCCTGACCTTGGCTTTGGGGGCGGGCTTGACCAGCCCGGGGCCGCCCTGTGCGGGACGCTGGCCCGCGCTGGCAGGCCGCTGGCCCTGTCCGGGCTGGACCTGCGGACGCTGGCCTGCTGCGGCGGGGCGCTGGCCGGGCAGGCCCGCCGGAGCCGCCGGACGCTGCTGGGGACGAACGGGGGCGTTCACCCGGGGAGCGGCCGCGGGCTGGCCAGTTCCACCTGGAACATTGCTGTTCTGCTTGGGATATGAGTCGGGATTACTCACTCGTTACCTCCGGTGTAGTCTTCGTTCGGCTCAGCGTCGCCGGAGGCGTCCTCTGACTCAACGGCCGGTGCTGTCTCTGCCACTTCTTCTGACCCTGCGGAACCCTCGGCGGATCCAGCCTCTTCAGCCAACGTTACGTCATCCTCCAGGGATTCATCGCCCTCAAGTCCGCGTTCGCTGTTCCGGGCCACTTCGATGATCCGGTCGTTCTTGTCCGGTTTCGCGAAGATGACGCCCATGGTGTCGCGACCCTTGGCGGGGACGCCCGACACGGAGGAACGGACCACCTTGCCGCCTTCCATGACCACCAGGACTTCGTCTTCCTCCTGGACGATCAGTGCGCCCACCAGGTCTCCGCGTTCCTCTGCCAGCTTGGCGACCTTGATGCCGAGGCCGCCGCGGCCCTGGAGCCGGTATTCCTCCACGGCTGTGCGCTTGGCGTAGCCGCCCTCGGTCACGATGAAGACAAAGGAACCGTCGGTCACCACGTTGGCGGCCAGCAGTTCGTCGTCTTCCCTGAACTTCATGCCGGTGACGCCGGACGTGGCCCGGCCCATCGGCCGCAGCGCGTCATCGGTGGCGGTGAACCGGATGGACTGGCCCTTCCGGGACACGAGCAGCATGTCGTCCGTCTCCGAGACCAGCTGCGCAGACACCAGCTCGTCTTCATCACGCAGGTTGATGGCGATGACGCCGGCGGAGCGGTTGGTGTCGTAGTCCTCCAGCCGGGTCTTCTTGACCAGGCCGCGTTTGGTGGCGAGGACGAGGTACGGCGCGTGCTGGTAGTCCTTGAGGTCCAGTACCTGGGCGATGTGCTCGTCCGGCTGGAAGGCCATCAGGTTGGCGACGTGCTGGCCCTTGGCGTCACGGCCGGCTTCGACCAGCTCGTAGGCCTTTGCCCGGTAGACCCTGCCCAGGTTGGTGAAGAACAGCAGCCAGTGGTGGGTGGTGGTCACAAAGAAGTGCTCCACGACGTCGTCGCCGCGCAGCTGGGCACCCTTGATGCCCTTGCCGCCGCGCTGCTGCGAACGGTAGTTGTCGCTGCGGGTCCGCTTGACGTAGCCGCCGCGGGTGATGGTGACAACCATTTCCTCTTCGGGGATCAGGTCCTCCATGGACATGTCGCCGTCGAAGCCCATCAGGATCTTGGTGCGGCGGTCGTCGCCGTGCTTCGCCACGATCTCCGCCAGTTCGGTGCTGATGATCTCGCGCTGGCGCTCCTCTGAGGCGAGGATCGAGTTGTACTCGGCGATCAGGGCCTCAAGTTCGGAGTGCCGGTCCTGGATCTTCTGGCGTTCCAGAGCGGCCAGGCGGCGCAGCTGCATGTCCAGGATGGCCCGGGCCTGCAGTTCGTCGATGTCCAGCAGCTGCATCAGTCCGTCGCGGGCCGCTTCGGTGGTGTTGGACGCCCGGATGAGGGCAATGACCTCGTCCAGCATGTCCAGTGCCTTGAGCAGCGCGCGCAGGATGTGCGCTTCTTCTTCAGCCTTGCGGAGGCGGTACCGGGTGCGCCGGGCGATGACGTCCAACTGGTGGGTGACCCAGTGCCGGATGAAGGCGTCCAGGCTCAGCGTCCGGGGAACGCCGTCCACGATGGCCAGCATGTTGGCGGAGAAGTTGCTCTGCAGCTCCGTGTGCTTGTAGAGGTTGTTCAGCACTACCTTGGCCACGGCGTCGCGCTTGAGCACGATGACCAGGCGCTGGCCCGTGCGGCCGGAGGTCTCGTCGCGGAGGTCGGCGATGCCGGAGATCTTGCCGTCCTTGACCAGTTCGGCGATCTTGATGGCCAGGTTGTCCGGGTTGGCCTGGTACGGCAGTTCAGTGACCACCAGGCAGGTGCGGCCCTGGAGTTCCTCCACGTTGACCACTGCACGCATCGTGACGGAGCCGCGGCCGGTCCGGTACGCATCCTCGATGCCCTTGTGCCCCAGGATGGTTGCCCCGGTCGGGAAATCGGGTCCCTTGATGCGGAGCAGCAGCTCTTCCAGCAGTTCCTCGCGGGTGGCGGTCGGGTTGGCCAGGTACCACTGGACGCCATCAGCCACTTCGCGGAGGTTGTGCGGCGGGATGTTGGTGGCCATGCCGACGGCGATGCCGGAGGAACCGTTGACCAGCAGGTTGGGGAAGCGTGCCGGCAGGATGGTGGGTTCCTGGTTCTTGCCGTCGTAGTTGTCCTGGAAGTCGACGGTTTCCTCGTCGATGTCCCGGACCATCTCCATGGCGAGGTGGGCCATTTTGGTTTCGGTGTAACGCGGGGCGGCCGCGCCGTCATTGCCCGGGGAGCCGAAGTTTCCCTGTCCAAGCGCCAGCGGGTAGCGCATGGTCCAGTCCTGGATCAGGCGGACCAGGGCGTCGTAGATGGCGGTGTCGCCGTGGGGGTGGTACTGGCCCATGACTTCGCCCACCACGCGGGCGCACTTGTTGAACGAGCGGTCCGGGCGGTAGCCGCCGTCGAACATCGCGTACAGCACCCGGCGGTGGACGGGCTTGAGTCCGTCGCGCACGTCGGGAAGGGCGCGGCCCACAATAACGGCCATCGCGTAGTCCAGGTAGGAGCGCTGCATTTCCGTCTGCAGGTCCACCTGCTCCACACGGTCTACCAGCACATCGCCTTCAAGTACGGTTTCCGGAAGATCGGCGGATTCCGCCTGGTTCTCTGGTGTCTCGTCACTCATCGTCTATATTTTCCGTTTCAGGTATATGTCAGTTGTGGAATATCAGTCGGGGGAAACCGTCTAGATATCCAGGAACCTGACGTCCTTGGCGTTCTGCTGGATGAAGTTTCGGCGCGATTCCACGTCCTCGCCCATCAGGACAGAGAAGATCTGGTCGGCTGCCAGGGCGTCGTCCATGGTGACCTGCAGGAGGGTGCGGTGGTCCGGATCCATGGTGGTGTCCCACAGTTCCGTGTAGTCCATCTCGCCGAGGCCCTTGTACCGCTGGATGCCGTTGTCCTTGGGAATGCGGCGGCCCGCAGCCTGGCCGGAAATCAGCATGGCATCGCGCTGCTTGTCACTGAAAACGTAGTCGTGCGGGGCGTTGGACCACTTGATCCGGTACAGCGGCGGCTGCGCCAGGTAGACGTAGCCGTTCTCGATGAGCGGCCGCATGTAGCGGAAGAGGAGCGTCATCAGCAGCGTGGTGATGTGCTGGCCGTCGACGTCGGCATCGGCCATGAGGACGATCTTGTGGTACCTCAGTTTGCTGAGGTCGAAGTCCTCGCCGATGCCGGTACCGAAGGCGGTGATCATGGACTGGACCTCGGCGTTACCCAGGGCCTTGTCCAGGCGTGCCCGTTCCACGTTCAGGATCTTGCCGCGGAGGGGCAGGATGGCCTGGGTTTCGGGATTACGGCCGCGCTTGGCGGAACCGCCGGCGGAGTCACCCTCCACGAGGTACACCTCGCACTTGGCCGGGTCCTTGGAGGAGCAGTCCGACAACTTGCCCGGCATGCCGAAGGATTCCAGTGGGCTCTTGCGGCGCGCGTTGTCGCGGGCCTTGCGGGCAGCCATGCGCGCCTGGGCGGCGGAAATGGCCTTACGGATGACGTCGCGTGCGGGTCCGGGGTTTCTTTCCAGCCAGTCACCCAGCCCGTCGGTGACCACGCGCTGGACGAAGCCCTTGACCTCGGAGTTGCCCAGCTTGGTTTTGGTCTGGCCCTCGAACTGCGGCTCGGCGAGCTTGACCGAGATCACGGCGGTCAAACCTTCGCGGATGTCGTCACCGGTGAGGTTGTCGTCCTTTTCCTTGATGATGCTCTTCTCCCGCGCGTAACGGTTGATGAGCGACGTCATGGCGGCGCGGAAGCCCTCTTCGTGCGTTCCGCCCTCATGGGTGTTGATGGTGTTGGCGTACGTGTGGACGCTTTCGGAATACGCATTGGTCCACTGCATGGCCATTTCGAGGGCGATGCGGCGGTCCTTGTCCTCGGTCTCGAAGGCGATGACGTCCTCGTGGACCACATCCACTTTCTTGCCCGAGTTCAGGTGCTTCACGTAGTCCAGCAGGCCGTCGTCGTACTGGTAGACCACGGTGCGGTGCTCAGCGGTGACTTCACCTTCGGTGACCACGGCATCCAGGTCGAGGTCGCCGTCGTTGTCCGCAACGGAGGTTCGCTCATCGGTCAGGGTGATGCGCAGGCCCTTGTTCAGGAACGCCATCTGCTGGAAGCGGGCGCGCAGCGTCTCAAAGTCGAAATCGGTGCTTTCGAAGATGCCGGCATCCGGGTAGAACGTCTGGGTGGTTCCCGTGCGGTCGGTTGCCTCGCCCTGGAGCAGGCCGCCCTGGGGCTTGCCGCCGTCGGCGAAGGACATGCGCCAGACGTGTCCCTGGCGCCGGACTTCGGTGTCAACGCGGCTGGAGAGCGCGTTCACCACGGAGATGCCCACACCATGCAGGCCGCCGGACACGGCATAGCCGCCGCCGCCGAACTTGCCGCCGGCGTGGAGGATGGTCATGACAACTTCGACAGTGGGCTTGTGCTCGGTGGGGTGCATGTCCACGGGGATTCCGCGGCCGTCATCAACCACCTTGACGCCGCCGTCGGCCTGCAGCACTACCTCGATGTGCGTGCAGTATCCGGCCAGGGCCTCATCAACAGAGTTGTCCACCACTTCATAGACAAGGTGGTGGAGTCCGCGGGGACCGGTCGAGCCGATGTACATGCCGGGACGTTTCCGTACGGCTTCCAGGCCCTCGAGGACGGTGATGTCGCTTGCACCGTATTCACGGGGCGTCGCAGCGTCTGCCGGGGTGTCGGGGGTACGGGCATCCTCAACTGCGGGTTCCACTGCCTGGATATCTGTATTGTCGTTAGCCACAGGCGCTGTCGACTCCTCTGTTTTCGATGATGGCCGGCCGAGGCAGTTCCGCAAGGAATTGCCTCGGCCAACAGGCACAAACTGATGGCGCTGGCGAGTAGGAAGACATGCGGAACCGCGTTCCGCTCGGCTGTCAGCGTGCGGAAAACGGACTCAGTCAACGTTTCACCGGCGCCCAGTTATCTGATGTGATTCTATCGTGAATCAGGGCGTAAACCCGCATTCCAGGGCCCTCGGCGGCACCGAATGTGCCCATGTGAGGCCATTGACCCCGCCTAGGGCGCCCCAGCGGTCCGGTCTTTGGGTTCCTATACGCCCGCGGGGCGTTACAGCGCCCTACACGCCGTTGGGCGAATATTCAAGAGTCCGACGGCGGCGTCCCGGGCTGTCGCGGTTACCCGTAGGTGTCGCGGGGGCCCCGGCCGTTCACGGTCCGGCCGCCCTTGCGCCAACTGGGGGCCGAGGGCCCCAGCACCTGGATGCTGGTGACCACGCCGTCGCCGAGTTCGGTGCGGAATTTTTCCAGCAGGCTGATGCTCAGCAGCCGAAGCTGCGTGGCCCATGCGGTTGAATCCGTACGGACATGGAGCGTGGTGTCGGTGAAGCTTTCCGGGGTGCAGTGCGCGGAGATCTCGGGGCCAACCAGGGTGGCCCATTCGGCCATCACAGATCCGACGGCCACCGGGGACGTCCATCCGCGTTCGGCCACCAGGCGTCCCACGACCTTGCCAAGTCCCAGCGGGTCCCGGCCGGTGGAGTGGAACTGGCTGAAGCCCCGGGTATCGCTGATTCCCCGTTTTTTCTTGCCGGCACCGGCGGCGGGCGGTGCCTTGCGGCGGATTTCGCCGCGGGCGGCCGCGGCTTCGCGCATCCGGTTCAGCGCGGCCTGGGGCGCGTCGATGCTGTCAGGATCCCGGCCGGGCTGAAGCCCGCCGTTTTCGTCCTTATTCATCGATTCCTCCCGGGATGACCTTCACCCGCCGGCCGGAGAGTTCCTCCGGAATATCGGCGTCGACGGCGGCGGTCACCAGGACCTGTTCCGCGCCGGAGACTATTGCCGCCAGTTTACGCCGCCGTTGGACATCGAGTTCGGCAAAAACGTCATCCAGGATCAGGATGGGAGCTGATCCGCCGGTCCGGGCGTCGTCGAGCATCACGTAGTAGGACGCCAGCCGCAGGGACAGGCACATGGACCATGTTTCGCCGTGCGAGGCATATCCCTTGGCCGGCGCTTCGCCCAGGACGAGTTCCAGTTCGTCCCGGTGCGGGCCCACCAGCGAAATGCCCCGTTCCAGTTCCTTCCGGCGGGAGGCGGCGAAAGCCCGGACATACGCGTCCGTGAGTTCCTGGACGCTCAGCGTCCGGAGATCCTCCTGGGCAGGTTCGCCGTCGGAGGACGGAAGGGCTGCACCCGGTGCCGCGCCGCCGTCGTCGTCCAGCATGTTCTGGAGGCTTGAGCGGTAGGCCGCATCGGCAGCCTTTGACCCGTCGGTGAGCTGGGCGTACGCGCCGGCCAGGTGCGGGCGCAGCCGTTCCACCAGTTCCAGCCGTGCGTGCAGCAGTTCGGCGCCGGCGCGGGCCATGTGCTGGTCCCACACATCCAGGGTGGCCTCATGACCGGCCGTGAATTTTCCAGTCCGGGCAGATTTCAGCAAGGCATTGCGCTGTTTCAGGACGCGGTCGTAGTCGCTGCGGGTTGCCGCGTGCCGCGGGATCAGGCTGACGAGCAGTTCATCCAGGAACCGTCTCCGGTTGGACGGATCTCCCTTGACCAGGGCCAGGTCTTCGGGCGCAAAGAGTACGGTCTGGCAGATCCCCAGCAGATCGCGGGCACGCACCGGATTGCTGCGGTTGATGCGGCCGCGGTTTGCCCGGCTGGCATTGATTTCCAGTTCGAGGACGGTGGTCTGCCCGCCGCGGACCAGCCGGGCCCGGACCAGCGCCCGGTCGGTGCCGAACCGCAGCAGCGGGCCGTCCGCACTGACACGGTGCGAGCTGAGCGTCGCAAGGTAGCCGATGGCTTCCATCATGTTGGTCTTGCCGATTCCGTTCGATCCCACCAGCACCGTAACGCCGGGTTCCAGGGCAAGGTCAACCTGGGCGTAGCTGCGGAAGTCAGTCAGCGAGAGGTGTTCTAGGTACACGCGGTCTTCAGGTTTCTCGGGACCCGCGGGTCTCGGGGATTGGTGCTACTTGGCAGGACGGGTGGCATGCCCGCCGAACTGGTGGCGCAGCGCGGAAACCATCTTCATGGCAGGGGAATTGTCTTCCCGCGAGGAGAAGCGGGCAAAAAGTGCCGCCGTGATGGCGGGAGCCGGCACCGCGTTGGCGATCGCCTCTTCCACCGTCCAGCGGCCTTCACCGGAATCCTCGACGTAGTCGTCAATGGTGGCCAGGCCGGGATCCTCATCCAGTGCCTTCACCATCAGGTCCAGAAGCCAGGACCGGACAACCGTTCCCTTTTGCCAGGCACGGAAGGTGCCGGGAAGATCGTTGACGATGTCCTTGGCAGCAAGCAGTTCGTAGCCTTCGGCGTAGGCCTGCATCAGCCCGTACTCGATGCCGTTGTGGACCATCTTGGCGTAGTGTCCGGCACCGACTCCGCCCACGTGCACAAAGCTGTCGGCCCGTTCACCTTCCGGGCGAAGGGCGTCGAAGACCGGGAGGGCGCGTTCAATGTCGGCTGCATCGCCGCCGGCCATCAGGCCGTAGCCGTTCTGGAGGCCCCACACACCGCCGGAAACACCACAGTCGGCGAACCGGATGTCTTTTTCGGCCAGCGCGGCACCGTGTTTCTGGTCCTCGGTGAAACGGGAGTTGCCGCCGTCGATCACCAGGTCGCCGGCGTCGAGCTTGTTCCCGAGCTCAGTGATGACGGCATCCGTGATGTCTCCGGACGGGACCATGACCCAGATGAGCCGGGGTGCCGGAACGGCGGCGATCAGTTCGTCCATGGACGAGACATCGGTGATGTCCGGGTTCCGGTCGAAGCCGGTGACCTCGATTCCACCCTTGCGCAGGCGTTCGCGCATGTTGAAACCCATTTTGCCAAGGCCGATCAGTCCGATATGCACGGTGGAACTCTTTTCTGCGCGGGGGAGCGGGTGTCATCATGGCCGGCCCAGAACGACAACAGCTGTCTGGGCCCACGCCGCCAGGATTCCCTGGCCGTGGAGCCGGCGGGGACTAGTTGGGCAGGCGGACGGGCATCACCAGGTAGCGGTAGTCGTCCTGGTCTTCGCCATCGATATCAGCCTGGGCGGTGATCATCGCTGGCTTGGGCGCTGTGGTGAAGGAGAACCGGACGTACTTGGTTTCAATGACGCTCAGCCCTTCCACGAGATAGTGCGGGTTGAACGCAACCGTGATGTCTTCACCGGAGAGCTGCGCTTCAAGCTCTTCGGAGGCCTGGGCATCCTCGCCGGTGCCGGCGTCGAGGTGCAGCTGTCCGTCGGTGAACGCGAGGCGCACCGGAGTGTTGCGTTCGGCAACCAGCGACACGCGGCGCACGGCCTCGACCAGTTCCTGTGTCTGCACGGTGGCGTGGATGGGGGTGCTGTCGGGGAACAGCGAACGGATCTTGGGGTAGTCACCGTCCACCAGCAGGGAGGTGGTGGTGCGTCCGCCGCTTTCGAAGCCAATCAGGCGGCTGTCGTCATCCGCCAGGGCCAGGTTGATGTCGCCGCTGTTGCCCAGGGTCTTGGCGACCTCGTTGAGGGTCTTGGCCTTGACCAGGGCGCTGGTGGAGATTCCGGGAGTGACGGGCTTCCAGGGCACTTCACGCATGGCCAGCCGGTACCGGTCGGTGGCAAGGAGGGTGATGAGGTCGTCCTCGATCTCCATCCTGACGCCGGTCAGGATGGGCAGGGTGTCGTCCTTGCTGGCGGCGATGATCACCTGGGAAACGGCCTGTGCGAAGGCATCACCAGGGACGGTGCCGCTGATGGTGGGCAATGCCGGCAGGGGCGGGTACTCCGCTTCCGGCATGGTGGCCAGGTGGAAACTGCTGCGGCGGCAGGTGAGCGTGACTTTGTTGCCGTCGGTTTCGACTTCCACGGGTGCGGAAGGCAGGCTGCGGCAGATGTCGGCCAGGAGACGGCCCGATACCAGGATGGTTCCTTCGACGGCGATATCGGCCGGGATTTCAAGCCTTGCCGAGGTCTCGTAGTCAAAGCTCGAAAGGCTTACGGTGCCGGCTTCAGCCTTGAGGAGCAGGCCGGAAAGGACCGGTACGGGCGGCCGCGGAGACAACGACCGGGCTGTCCAGGTGACGGCTTCTGCCAGGACGTCCCGATCGACTCTGAACTTCACGGAAGGGTGCCGCCTTTCATTGCTGCTGCCATGTCTGAACCGGAAACTCCATCGTGGAGTTCCAAAAGTGGGTGCCCCAAACTCCTGAACCTGCATGGTCCGTGCTTGCTGAACCACAAAGAAACCCAGGGATGGGAGCGCTGCTGACAGCTTAGCCGGAAGATCCGGGATTAACCCATCCCCGGCAAGGATCCCGGCCCTCCGGGGCCGCCGGCCCCTGGCAGGTTCGTCGTGCGGATCGAGATTGTTGTTTGAGGGAATTCAATTTTTTGGGATTAGTAGTGTTAATAACTGCTGTGGAAACTGTGGATAACCCTGTTTCGCCGCAGGATCCGGCGGTTAAGCCCTGTTCATGGACTGTGGGCGACGCAGGTTTTAAACAGGGTGTGGATGGGGATAAGAATTTTGGCGGTTTCGCTGATCCACAGGCGGCTTAAGGGTTTTAAGCCCATTAACCGCACTTGTCCCCTTAACTGCCCACAGGGTTATCCACATGCACCTGTTAATAAGGTATAGAGGCGGCGGGTCAGGAGTCGCGCTGCTGCTGCTTGATCCGGTTTGTGAGCTCCGTGACCTGGTTGTAGATCACACGGCGCTCGGCCATCAGCTCGCGGATCTTGCGGTCCGCGTGGATCACGGTGGTGTGGTCGCGGCCGCCGAGCTCCTGGCCGATCTTGGGAAGCGACATGTCCGTGAGTTCACGGCAGAGGTACATGGCGATCTGGCGGGCGGTCACCAGGGTCCGGGTGCGTGACTTGCTGCAGAGTTCTTCCATGCTGAGCTTGAAGTACTCGGCCGTCTGCGTGAGGATCTGGCTGGAGGTGATCTCCTGGGCGCCGTCGTCGGTGATGAGGTCCTTAAGCACCATCTCGGCCAGGGCGACGTCGACGGGCTGGCGGTTCAGGCTGGCGAATGCCGTGACCCGGATGAGGGCGCCTTCAAGTTCGCGGATGTTGCTGGAGATCTTGGACGCGATGTATTCCAGCGCGTCGTCCGGGGCGGAGAGGCCTTCGCTGAGGGCCTTCTTTCGGAGAATGGCGATGCGGGTCTCCAGTTCGGGCGGCTGGATGTCGGTAAGCAGGCCCCACTCAAAGCGTGATTTCATCCGGTCCTCGAAACCCGCCAGGAGCTTGGGCGGCTGGTCCGAGGTGATGACAACCTGCTTGTTGTTGTTGTGCAGGGAATTGAACGTGTGGAAGAACTCCTCCAGCGTCCGGTCCTTGCCGGCCAGGAACTGGATGTCGTCGATCAGCAGCACATCAACATTGCGGTACGTGGTCTTGAAGCTGGCGCCCTCGTCGTCGCGGATGGAGTTGATGAAGTCGTTGGTGAATTCTTCGGAGTTCACGTACCGGACGCGGATGCCGCTGTAGAGGCGGCGGGCGTAGTGGCCGATGGCGTGCAGGAGGTGGGTTTTTCCCAGACCGGAGTCGCCGTAGATGAAGAGCGGGTTGTAGGCCTTGGCGGGCGCTTCGGCCACTGCCACCGCGGCCGCGTGGGCAAACCGGTTGGAGGAGCCGATGACGAAGGTGTCAAAGACGTATTTGGGGTTCAGCCGGCCGAATTCGTGGGAGGTGCTGGGCAGCATGGGCTGCGGCTTCTGCTCGATCAGCTGGTCCGAGCTGAAGGACGGTTCGACGACGAGCTCCGGCTCTTCATGGATGGGCACCAGATCGGTGTCGACATCGATGGCGCAGCGGATGTCTTCGGAGAAGACGTTGTGGAGGGCGTCGTCCAGGGCGTCCTTGACCTGCGTCTGCAGGACTTCGCGGGTGAGTTCGTTGGGAACGGCCACCAGCAGGGTGGAACCGATCAGGCCCTGGGCCTGGGCCAGGATGACGAAGCCCCGCTGCCGTGGTGAAACGCGGTCGTCCTGTTCCAGCAGGCTGACAACGCGCCGCCAGGAACTTCCGACAGTATTGGCGTGGTTGGCTTCGTCTACTGTCATCAATCAGTTCCTCAAAACTTGCTTTGCCTGCATTACCTGCAGCCCCAAGTCCGGAACCAGGATGCTGGTCCAGCTTCATCCACAGGGTTATGCACAGTCCGTGGATAATCGGCTACTGAGCCACTCTAGGGGATCAAAACGCCAGAAGATAGCTGGGAAGTAGCTTGTGGATAATTACACCGTTGTGGTTCTGAAACCGGGCCTGTGAGGCACTTCATCCACAGGCTGGTGGGGACGGTTAACCACAGCTGGGGACAAGGACCGCGCGCCGTCCCGGTTTGACTCAGGGGCTTAATTTGCCCTAACGTTGTGAAGTCCTTTGTGTCCGCTTTTTGGCCCCATCTGAATCTCTCAAACGCACCGCGTTCGAGCAGCCGGGGGAAGCGAGTGCACATACAAAACTTAGCGTCGGCCAGTTCTTCCCCTTTTTTGATCGGGTGGGCGCACCTTTGATCCACTGGAGTAACTAACGTGAGCAAGCGGACTTTTCAGCCGAATAACCGCCGTCGAGCCAAGAAGCACGGCTTCCGCCTTCGTATGCGTACCCGTGCCGGCCGTGCCATCCTGGCAGCCCGTCGTGGCAAGGGCCGCACCGAACTGTCGGCCTAAATAACTGACTCGTCGGTTTACATTTCTTTGCGAGTTTAAGGTGCTGGCCACCCGCAACCGTTTGAGGACTGCATCCGATTTTTCAACAACCGTACGTTCCGGTGTCCGCAATGGACGCCGGAACGTAGTGTTATATGCGGCAGCTATTGCTGCCGACGAACCCAGCCGGATCGGGTTCATCGTTTCCAAAGGTGTCGGGAACGCTGTGGTCAGGAACCTCGTTAAGAGGAGACTGAGGGAAGCCGGTGCTGCCTCGCTGCGCGAGTACGGCACAGGGTTCGCCATAGTGGTCCGGGCTCTGCCTGCGTCTGCGGCCGCGAGCTGGGATCAGTTGTCGGCAGACTATAACGCCGCGCTGGAATCGACCATGAGCCGGTTGGGCAGCCGCCTTCCGCGGGCTGCTGTTATCGGTTCAACCGGCACAACACAGGAAGGGACACAGCGTGCATAACGTGACTGCCGCCGTCGTCCATTTCCTCCAGCCTGTTGCCGTCACCCTGGGCAAGGCCGTCTGGAACCTGCCCCGCAATATCCTCATTCTGCTGCTTATGGCCTACCGCAAGGTGATTTCCCCCTTGTACGGCCAGGTATGCCGCTTTTTCCCTTCATGCTCGGCGTATGCCCTTGAAGCGATCACCGTCCATGGTGCCGTCAAGGGGAGCTGGCTTGCCGTCCGCCGCCTCGCGCGCTGCCACCCATGGAATGCCGGCGGTGTGGACCATGTCCCCGCCGGCCACCGGGAATGGCCTGAAAACCGGACCCCCACAATTGTTGTGCTGAACAACCCGGACAAGTACCTGGCTGCTCAGACTGATGGAGAAGGCCGCCTTGCGGCCTGACGAGTAGGGATATCGTATGGACTTCTTTGAAACAATCATGTTTCCGTTCAAGTGGCTGGTTTCCGTCATTATGGTGGGCTTCCATGACGGCCTGAGCGCCATTGGCCTGCCTGCCGCGAACGGCTGGACGTGGACGCTGTCCATCATCGGGCTGGTGCTGGTCATCCGTGCCGCCCTGATTCCCGTGTTCGTCAAGCAGATCAAGGCCCAGCGCGGCATGCAGCTGCTGCAGCCGGACCTGAAGAAGCTCCAGGACAAGTACAAGGGCAAGACCGACCAGCTGTCCCGCCAGGCCATGGCGCAGGAACAGATGGCCATGTACAAGAAGCACGGGACCAACCCGTTCTCGGCCTGCCTCCCCATGCTGATCCAGATGCCGTTCTTCTTTGCCCTGTTCCAGGTGCTTTCCGGTATCACCGCCGCGAAGGACCAGGGCAAGGGCATCGGAGCCATGAGCCATGAGCAGGTGGTTCAGTTCGACTCCTCGAGCATCTTCGGCGCTCCGCTGTCGGCCTCGCTGCTTCATGGCGGCGGCGGCAACCAGATGTCCGTGTGGATCCTGTCGATCGTCATGATCCTCGCGATGACGGCGTCGCAGTTCATCACGCAGAAGCAGATCATGGCCAAGAACATGTCCGAAGAGGCCATGGCCAGCCCGTTCATGCGCCAGCAGAAAATGATGCTCTACATCCTGCCGCTGGTATTCGGTGTGGGTGGCATCAACTTCCCCATCGGCGTGCTGATCTACTGGACTACCACCAACCTCTGGACCATGGGCCAGCAGTTCTTCGTCATCCGCCGCATGCCGACGCCGGGATCCCCCGCCGCCAAGGCACTGGCCGAACGCCGTGCCGCCAAGGGCCTGCCGGTCCTCCCCATTCTGGGAGGCAAGAAGGCGGACGCGGAAGCAGAGGCCGCCGCGGCAGCGGCAATCATCGAGGCCAAGGGCCAGCGCAACCAGCCACAGCGTAAGAACAGGAAGAAGAAGTAATGTCAGCCGAGAGCACCGAACACGCCCTTTCCGACGAGGTCACCGAAGATCGCGACGAGTCCGTGACTGATGCCACTTCCCCGAAAGGATCGGCTGCCAGCCGCCTTGAGGAAGAAGGCGATGTTGCCGCCGACTACCTGGAAGAACTCCTGGACATCGCCGATATCGATGGCGACATTGATATCGAAGTCCGCAACGGACGCACCTATATCTCCATCGTGGCCGAAGAGGAATCCGACAGCCTGGACAGCCTCGTGGGCGAAGACGGCGAGGTACTGGAGGCGCTTCAGGAACTGACCCGGCTTTCCGTCCTCTCCGCAACGGAGAACCGTTCACGGCTGGTGCTGGACATCAACGGCTACCGCCAGCAGCGTGCCGGGCACCTCCAGAAGATTGCGGAGGATGCAGCCGCCTCGGTCAAGGAGACCGGCAAGGCCGTGGCCCTCGAACCGATGAGCGCGTACGAACGCAAAATCGTTCACGACGCCGTTGCTGACCTTGGTCTGGTCAGTGAGTCCGAAGGTGAAGGCGCCGGCCGCCACATCGTTGTATCCGCTGACTAGAGAATTGCTGAACCGCTAATCATGGTTGACATCACGGCAGCTGAACTGCTGGCAGCGGAGAAGATCTTCGGTGACCGCCTGGACCTCGCCAAGCGCTATGTTGAGCACCTGGCCACCTCGGGGACCGAACGCGGGCTCATCGGCCCCCGTGAGATTCCCCGGTTATGGAGCCGGCACGTACTGAACTGCGCCGTCATTGAAAGCGAAATCGCCCACGGAAGCCACGTTGCCGACGTCGGAAGCGGCGCCGGTCTCCCCGGGCTGTGCCTTGCCATCGCGCGGCCCGACCTGGAACTTACCCTGATCGAGCCTCTCGAACGCAGAGTGATCTGGCTACAGGAAGTAGTGGACGACCTGGGTCTCAGCAACGTGACCGTCATGCGGTCCCGTGCGGAGCTCGCCGTGGGCCATGTGACTGCCGATGTAGTGACGGCCCGCGCGGTGTCAGCGCTGAGCAACTTGGCAGGACTCACTATCCCCTTGCTCGGCGGCAAGGGCGAAGTTGTGGCGATTAAGGGCCGCAGCGCAGCCGAGGAAATTGAAAAAGCTGCCAAGGTCATCAGGAAACTCGGCGGCGTGCAGACGTCCGTCGTTACCGTGGGTGAGCATCTCCTGGAGGAGCCCACCACCGTGGTCCGCATCGTTGTAAATAAGTCCCAAAAGATTGCCTAGCGCCGGGCCCCGGTAACCTTGGTCTACAGGGCTAAGCGGTTAGGCTAGACAACGGCAGCAAAAAGCTGAACGAGAGTGAGTGTGTCCCAGTGACCAGTAGCGAAGCCTCCACACAACGGATCCCCCCGTTTGTGTCTCTGGGGTCAGCACGATCAGTTGCTGGACCGGGACTTGCACCGGGTCGGGGCGGAATACACCCGAATCCGGTTGCAGACCTGGTGACCATGTCTGCTGTTTCACGTGAAACAGCCGTTTCGGGTAGAACTAACGTTTTCGACTCCATGGACGATTCCAGTCCGATTGCGCGCGAACTTGCCCATGAGACGAAGCGCAGGGAGCGTCTCCTGGGCCGCGAACTGCCCAAGCCCGAGAAGACCCGGATCTTCACGGTGTCGAACCAAAAAGGTGGGGTAGGCAAGACCACCACCACCGTGAACATTGCAGCAGCCCTGGCTGCGGCAGGCCTGAACGTCCTGGTCATCGACATCGATCCGCAGGGCAATGCCTCCACCGCACTCGGTGTTGAACACCATGCCGACGTTGACAGCATCTATGACGTCCTGATCAACGATTTCCCACTGGCGGATGTCGTGGCACCGTGCCCGGATATCAGCAACCTGATCTGTGCACCGGCCACCATCCACCTTGCAGGCGCGGAAATTGAGCTTGTCTCCCTGGTGGCCCGCGAGCAGCGGCTCCGCCGGGCCATTGATGTGTATTCCAAGGCCCGGGCGAAGAACGGCGAAGAGCGCCTGGACTACATCTTCATTGACTGCCCGCCCAGCCTCGGATTGCTCACGGTAAACGCCTTCTGCGCTGCCGGCGAGGTACTGATCCCCATTCAGTGTGAGTACTACGCCCTTGAGGGCCTGAGCCAGCTGCTTAAGAACATCGAGATGATCCAAAAGCACCTGAATGCTGACCTGGAAGTCTCCACCATTCTCCTGACCATGTACGACGGCCGGACCAACCTGGCTGCCCAAGTAGCTGCCGAAGTCCGCCAGCACTTCCCGGACCAGGTACTTGGTGCAGTGGTGCCACGCTCCGTCCGGATTTCGGAAGCGCCAAGCTACCAGCAAACTGTGATGACCTACGATCCTTCCTCCAGTGGAGCCCTGTCTTACCTGGAAGCCGCAGCTGAAATTGCTGAGCGCTAGAATCTTCGAAAACTGCAACAACCGGAGTCGGGCTATGCCCAGCTCTACCACTGGAGGGATTTATCCATGAGCGAAAAGCGACGGGGCTTAGGCCGCGGTCTTGGCGCACTCATTCCAAGTTCCGCCTCTGGCAACGCGTCGGGCAACGGGGCTGCAGTCTCGCGTCCCGTGGATCTCTTCTTTCCGGAGGGCCGCAAGAAGGTCACCTCGGTTGAGGATGATGCTGACCGGACTACGTCCGACAATTCGTCTGCGGTAGCCGCGCCCGCTGCCCCGGCATCCAAGGCTGAGCCCTCCTCCAATGCCAAGGCACCGGCT
Source organism: Arthrobacter sp. BE255 (assembly GCF_031457335.1). NCBI lineage: Bacteria > Bacillati > Actinomycetota > Actinomycetes > Micrococcales > Micrococcaceae > Arthrobacter > Arthrobacter sp. BE255. Next base: position 628,970 of record NZ_JAVDWK010000002.1, read on the forward strand.
GTTTCCAAGACCGCGCCCAAGACAACTGTGCAAGCCTCCGCTAAGACTGAGGACCAGCCTGCAGCTTCGAAGACACCGGCAAAGCCACGCGCTGCTGCCACGAAGACGTCATCCGCCGCTGAGAAGGTTGCGGCAGAGGAACCAACGGCTGTAGGTGCTGAAGATACCGCTCCAGCCGACAACGGCGTCGACCTTGTAGAAGTACCCGGTGCACGGTTCGCCGAAATCCCGGTGATGGACATCCACCCGAACCGCAAGCAGCCGCGTTCAGTCTTCGATGAAGATGACATGGCCGAGCTGATCCACTCTGTTCGTGAAATAGGCGTCCTCCAGCCAATTGTGGTCCGTACATCAACCGAAACCGGTGGTGAACCCTACGAACTTGTCATGGGTGAGCGCAGGTGGCGGGCAGTCCAGGCTGCTGGACTGGAAACCATCCCCGCGATCGTCCGCGACACCACAGATGACGACCTCCTCCGCGACGCGTTGCTGGAAAACCTGCACCGCAGCCAGCTGAACCCGCTGGAAGAGGCAGCGGCCTACCAGCAGCTTCTCGAAGATTTTGGCACCACCCACGAGCAGCTCGCGGACCGCATTGGCCGGTCCCGCCCCCAGGTGTCCAATACGTTGCGACTCCTCAAGTTGCCGCCGCTTGTACAGCGGCGTGTGGCGGCAAGTGTTTTGTCAGCAGGCCACGCGCGGGCGCTGCTTGCACTGCCCGACGCGGCAGCGATGGAACGCCTGGCACAGAAGATCGTGGCCGAGGGAATGTCGGTCCGGGCCACTGAAGAAGCAGTCACGCTGTACCAAGACCCGACGAAACCGGCCAAGAACAACATCCCGCGTCCCGGGGCCCGCCATGAACGTCTGGATTACCTGGCTTCGTCGCTCTCCGACCGTCTGGATACAAACGTCAAGATCTCGCTGGGCGTTCGCAAGGGGCGGGTCAGCATTGAGTTTGCCAGCGTTGAAGACCTGAACAGGATTATGGAAGTCTTGGCTCCCGGTCAGGACAGCTAAAAGTATTCACAACGAGGGGCCTGTTTCACGTGAAACAGGCCCCTCGTTTTTTGGCTCTATCGCCCATCCGCTGCCTCCAGCGGATAGGGACGAGGGAACCAGCCGTCGATCGGTACATTTGCGGTCCCACCAGGATGACTTATGCCTCGGATGCTGACGGCTGGAAAACACTGGAGCTTGATTCTTGGACCTGCTGCAGTGCGCAGGTGCTCGTTGCTATCCTTGCAGCGCTGGCCGCCCGCACCTATTTCCTCGCGGGACGTCCTGAATGAGCTCCTAGCGGGTTTGCTGCACTCCCCGGCGCTGTACTTTCGGCCGTTTTTGCGGTGCCTTTGAAACCAGAATCACAGAAACCAATCATTTTGCCGATGTGACCCCGGCCTTTCAGATACTTCCAGGGATCAGACAGCGGACTGTTTGTTGGGCGGCGTGGGAGCACCGCGAGAGCCGGTCTTCTCGCCGCAAAGGTGAGGTTTGCGTTCCGCAAGCAGATGCAGACGGCTCACACCGCGTTTTGTGCCAGGTGGGGCTCGTTTGGTTCTGGGAAAGCAATCGAAAATGCCACGCTCTTCGCACAGCCCAAGGGACTGCGAGCGATTGTCAAGCAGCAACTGTTTTGGATACCGCTTCACGTGAAACCTGGTCGGATGGTCTCCAACCACGAAACGGGCGCGGTCCGTCAATCAAAGTGGGGTGGTCTGCAGACTGAGCGGGAAAGCGACTTGCAGTGTCGGAGCGGTTCCTTCCATCGCACCCGCGTATACCAATGGAATTGAGAGATTATCTGGCATAGGCCTTTGAGCACTAGGCGTGCCAGGGATCGTTTCACGTGAAACACTCTCAAAGAGTCCCCCGGTGAGGCGGCGCACTTTGCACGTGGTCAACCGGCTTTATGTGGACTAAGACTTAGACAGGAAGTGCCTTTTTGTATTGGCGGACCGGGCCTGCCGCTCCACTGCAGGCTCACGCTCAGCCGGTTTGGATTCGAATCTGGCGAAGTCTAGGAGGCGCCGGTTACCCCGGCAGCTTGTAGGTTTGGTTGGCAGAACATCCAGGCTTCTTCATTTCCGTACCAATGTCGCGCCAAGTAGTGCGCCACGCTGCAAGAGGAACAAAGTCCTTACTGAGTAGACCGCACGATTGTTTCACGTGAAACAGGACCATCGCATCAGTCGTGTGTGTAGGCCAGGAACGATACAGGGGCACGACACAGCCAAGGGTGCAGATAAGCCAACTGGGGAATGCCGTGGCTAAAGCCGGACCTCCTCATCGCTTGAGTAACCACGGTTTGCTGCCGGGTCCGGGTCGTGCTCGAAAACTGAGTGCCCGGAGCATTCGTCCGCTTCGGTCACAGGCGTTCCCTGGTGCTCAAGCTCTGAGACGGTTAGGAGGCCAGCCAAGCCGCTGCGTTGCTGCTGGCAGGGCTTTTACCGGCCTGCAGGATGAGTGTCCATTACTGGCCGCTCAGAGCCACGCCCCGGCCGCACAGAGGCTGGTCTGGCGGAGAGGGATGGTTCCAGCGGCTTCGCTCCCTGTTGGACATCGGAATCTTTGGGCTGCCGAATCGGCAGGGAATACATTGACGGATCGTCGAAGTTCTGAGTTCCCATTCCAGGTCTCGTTGGGGTTTGAATGCAGTTGCCATCGGACCACCACCACCCGGACCATCGCCGCGTGCATTGGGATGACAAGCTAGCCGCCGTTCGACTGGTGCGTGGAGCCGCGCGGATCTGACCTGTTGGATAGGCAGGACACCCACTACCTTCAGAGGAGTGCGGGTGTAGCGCGCGTCATTCCGGAAGTTCGTTTCACCGTTGGGTCAAGACTCGGCCTGTTCTGAGGAACGAGGGATCATGTTTTGGCTATCGAGATAGATCCGGGTGTGGTGGTCATTCCGCCGGGCCGAGGGTCCCGTTGCTTTCAGTGGGGCGTGTTGAGAACCAAGGCCATTCATCATTAGTAACGGCTCTCCCTGTGCTCCCCCATTCTGTTCGGCGCATGCATGTCGGTCTCTCGACGGTGCCCGGCCGGCCACGACGCTCGCTCACGAGAGAGCCACTCTGGGTCAGGAGGCGGGGCCGGATGTGGGAGACACGGGGCAGCACGCAGCGGACGGTATGGCGACGGTCCGGACTGTCCTTCGCTTCGGACGTGTGACGCTTGGTGGTTTGGGTGACGTTGGGTTTGTGTGGCTGTCCCCGGCCACGTCCTATTGGTGATGGTGCAGCCTCCTGGACATCACGCCTGAACGTTCCGCCACATCGTCTGGTCCGACCTCGTTTGTTGACTCGCAGTGCCTGGCAGTCAGTAAGGGCCAAGTGCACCGTGGTTCACGTCGATTACCGAGCATGTCGAATGTTTGGGAGAGACTGGACGGCGCACATGGGTCCCCGGGTTTGTCGGGGATGGAGGGGACGCGGAAGAAGTGACTGCCCTCCTAGACCTGGTGACGATCCCTTCGGTGTGGCAGTAAATCTGCTAAAGAGCGTGTTTCGGGCAACGTCCCAGCGGGCATCGATGACGGCTCGGGCGGGCAGGTACCTGTGCATTGTCCGGTGGATATCGCTGTGGATAACTTTGTGGAAAACGGTCGGGCTTGAGCGCCTGATCAGCGCTAACTCCAACAGTCCCCCGCCGCCGCCTGGAGCGCGGTGGGGTGTGTCAACGAGCCTGGCGGTGTCGTGTTTCACGTGAAACACGCTCCCGTAGATGCGCTGTGCACGATATCGTCCAAGATTCCCGTATTTCAGCTGATTTTCGACCCTCACGAACTCCTTGGGCTACATCCAACTGTGCCCTTGAGATCATCGGGCGGCATCGACAGGATCCGTAACAACTATCCGGCCCATCGGGATCCTGTACCCGATCGGCGTGTGATTAATTTCTCAGAAACGAGCGTGTGCATAAGCCTGTGGATATCGTTGTGGATAAGCTCTGGGGATAAGCTGGCGGGCTGTTGACAAACTAGGTCGTCGTTCTGAGAAGGGATTCATTTCGTTCCGTAACTTCGACGAGAATCGTCCATGTTTGCACCTCCTCCTTCGGCCGGGTTGGCCATCGAGACTGTTGAACATACAGTGAGGGGCGGACTCGTCCGCCGGCTCGAAGGTGCGCGATGAACTGAAGGCCAGACCTCGGGGCCCTCAACTAGTGGCCCACGAGGTGATGGTCGGTCCCAGTAAAATCAGGTCCCATCTGGGGATGGTGTGAACTCGTGGACCGTTTGGCTGCCTGGCCTTCGGATTGGAGGCACAGTCGCGGCTGATTCCCCGCGCGGATGACCCCGCTAGCTACAAGCACTCCAAGACCTCTATTACGGTGACCGGCGCTGTACGTCGGGCTGGCGATCTGGTCTGGCCCAAGGACCGGTTGGTCGATTCTACGCAGGAGCGAACGCGCCAGGACCTGACGTGTCGGTGACGTCAACCCACAGTTGGGGCTGGTTCCCAGGGGTGAATTGCGACTAGACGGAAATGCCGTTGGACCATGGTGTCGGTGGCCTCAAACGCCGTTGGCGTATCTTCAGTTGCTACTAATCGGTTCCTACGTGGGGCAGACGTGTTTCACGTGAAACATATTTATGGTCTTGAGTACTTGGCCAACTGTGGATGGGTCGACGCGTTTGGCCGGTCCGGGCTGGGCCGGGCTGGGCTTTGCTGGACGACGTGGCGCCAGTGTCTAGGGTCGCGGTGGCGCTTGCCCGTACCCGTGCAGCCGGAGCTCCACCGGTTTTGCGTGTGCGTCCCGGGATCGCCGCGGCACAGCTTTTCCGACAACAATGCACTCGCGAACCCTCGCAGGGAATTGCTCGGCACACGCTGTGCTGCTCTCTGAAACCTCACCTCTCCCTGCCACTTCTGGACCTACCCCTGCCACTGCGGACGTCCGCCAGGACGCCTGCTGGATCGCGAGTGTTTCACGTGAAACGAAGCCGTCAGAAACTGCTGGCTCCCCTTCCCCGGCCGGTGGGGTCGGACCACGAACCGGCGCCGGCGATCCGTTCCAGAGCATAAGCATTCCCAACAGGGGCCCGGGCCATGAAGGGAGATCATGCAAGGAACGTGCAGGTTGCCTGTCAGTTCTCGTCGCCTGCCAGTTCTCCATGGCAACGGGAGTCACCGATCCACTTCCTTCCGCCCGTGCATGCCGCAGCTGAGAACGCATGGGTTTGGTCTTTGTGTTGGTTCTCGCCACGTCTGTTCTCCATAGCGTGCTTTCGCGCTGAATGCACGGCAGGTCCCGCTGCCCTGGTCGGATGGCGTGAGGCAGAGGCAGGGTTGCATTCGACATTGATAGGTGATCGGGAGGGTGGATCGTATCGAGAAGGGGCAGCGTCGAGTCCGGAATGACGAAGTCATAGGAGGCCGTGCAACGTCGGTAGAAGAGGCCAGAGCCTTGGCAAAAGAAGCCGGAGCCCAGGAATCCGAGTTGCCTGCTGTTACTGGTTCGTGCGTTTCACCTATGCCTGGATACATGCGGGCGGGCCAGGTTCAAGTAGTGGCGTACATTCAGCTGCACTCCCATGTGTAGGTGACATTTAGGTTGTTTGGACCATCATGGTGAATAGAGCTCTAAGGACTGGGACTGCTGTGTTCACGTTCGGGGTCGGAGACAGGCTGGCACCATCACCAATCGTCCGCTGGCGGTGATGGATTCTTGGTCAATCTATTCTTTCAGACTGACTTCGTCGTGGATCTCGTGAGCAGTTGAAGGCCCGAATTGGATCTGATGAGGAATGAAGGCTCGAAAGCCTGTTAGACATACATCGCCCAGTCGTGGTCAGTTCTTGGTTTCACGTGAAACATTGAGCCAACTGGCGGGGCATCCGGCGTCGTGGCTGTTCTACGCGTATGGGAGTACATGTTTCACGTGAAACAGAGCAGCCCGGCAGCACCCGGTTTCAGGAAGACAGCCGTGCCTCGTTCGTCAGTGCGTACCAGGTCCGCTGCTGGGAGTGGATACCGCGCCGGCTTCCCGGGGAGGGGCTGAGCCTTTGCTCTTCACGGCGATGATTGGGCGCCGTTCTGTCCAGCGAAAAGGTGGAGGCGGCTCATAGTCAGCGGGCTGACTGCAGCCGGTCCGAGGACAGCATTGACCGAGTGCAGCATTTGAAGGATTTCGAGGAATGCGAGCCACCACTGTTCCGTTGATAGGGCCAACAATTGTGCCGGCCTGTATTCGGGGCCATGCGGCCAATCCACCCCTTGCAAGACAATGTAAAGAACCGGCGGCAGGGGGCACCACCTCGAACCCGTGCGTGGCCATCTCTACGGAAGGCGCGGGCCGAGCAACATGCCTGGCACAGCAGATGGAAGCGATCCGGTTTTTAGGCAAGCCCGCCACTGACCGTTTTGGAGCCCACGATGCTAATGAACTGCTATCTGTAGTTGCTTCATCCGTGGATGCTTGTGAATTGAGGAAACGAAAACATGTTTCACGTGAAACACCACCCGGCGGAAGCAACCAACTCGGACGCAGACCCATTCCGCGTCGACGGACCGCAAGGAATCATGCCTCCATTAGCTGGCCAGCGCTCTGGTGGCCTCCGGCAGCAGAGAGAGCAGGCATTGAACCAAAATCGGTCACTTCCCCCGCGTGGCTTGGGCGCCAACAGCGAACTCCTTGCAGCCAAACACTGCAACAGCGGCCTTAAACACGGATGGCCACCGCTTGAAAGCGGTGGCCATCCGGCAGGCGGCTGAGAACAAGCCCAGTCCCCCACTAAGGACTAGGACAGGACGTCCGCAAATTCCTTTTCGAAGAACTGCTTGGGCTTGGCGCCGATCACAGTGTTCTTGACCTGGCCGTCCTGGAACAGGTAAACCGCGGGAATGGACGTGATGCCATACTCGGCAGCGATTGCCGGGTTGTCGTCGACGTTGACCTTGACGACGTTGACCTTGTCGCTGTATTCAACCGAGATCTCGTCGAGGATCGGACCGAGCTTGCGGCAAGGGCCGCACCACTCTGCCCAGAAGTCCACGATGACCGGCTTGTCCGCCGACAGGACGTCCGTGCCGAAACTTGCGTCAGTTACGTCTTTTGCGTTGCTCATAACCTTGTCTCTCTCTTCGAAGGGTGGGTACGCGGATTACGCGTGAAGATCTGCGAGGTAGTGCTCCACGTCGATGGCGGCTACACAGCCCGAACCGGAGGCCGTGATGGCCTGTCGGTAGGTGGGGTCCACGACGTCGCCGGCGGCGAACACGCCAGCGATGCTTGTCTTGGAGCTGCGGCCCTCAACGGCGATGGTTCCGGCGGGAGTGATCTCCAGGACGTCCTTGACGAGTTCGGTGCGCGGGTCGTTGCCGATTGCAACGAAGACGCCGGTAACTGCGAGGTCAGTTACGGATCCGTCCACGAGGTTCTTGATTTTCAGGCCCGTCACCTTGTTCTCGCCGATCACATCGTCCACCGTGCTGTTCCACACGAAACTGATCTTTTCGTGGGCAAGCGCGCGGTCAGCCATGATCTTCGAGGCCTTAAGCGAATCGCGGCGGTGGACCACCGTAACGGACTTGGCAAACTTGGTCAGGAACAGCGCTTCCTCCATGGCGGAGTCTCCCCCGCCGATGACCGCGATGTCCTGGTCCTTGAAAAAGAAACCGTCGCAGGTTGCACACCAGCTCACGCCGTGGCCGGAAAGGCGCTTCTCGTTGGGCAGCCCCAGCTCGCGGTAGGCGGATCCCGTGGAGAGAATGATGGCGCGTGCCTGGAATGTTTCGCCGGTAGCGATGGTGACGGTCTTGACGTCGCCCTCAAGCTGAAGTGCGGTGACATCCTCAAACTGGATCTCCGTGCCGAACCGTGCCGCCTGCTTCTCGAAGTTCTCCATGAGGTCCGGCCCCATGATGCCCTCGGGGAACCCCGGGTAGTTCTCGACGTCGGTGGTGTTCATCAGTTCTCCGCCGGCGGTGACTGAACCCGCCAGCAGCAAGGGCTTGAGGTTGGCACGCGCCGTGTAGACGGCTGCCGTGTAACCAGCCGGGCCCGAGCCGACGATGATGACATCACGTACTTCGGACGCGGTGTTTTCTGCGTTGCTCACTGAACGGTGAACCTCTTCCTATATCGATGCGCCAGCCCGTGGAGGCGGCCACATGGCACAACTGAATCGTGATGCTGAATATTCCGGGCGCCGGCAAACGAAGGGACCGTCCGCGGACAGTATTGGAGCCACCCCAACACACGACGCCATACCAGATTACCGTCTGGAGACAGCAGAGCCGCGCCTGTTACCCCTGGAGTGATTCCCCGAAGGTAACGGGCGCGGCTCGATCGCGGCCGTGATGCGCGGACTACTGGATCTTTATCTCTGCCAGCCGGATGCCGTAGCCGTAGCGGGTCTTCGGAGCGGCCAGCTTGGGCAGGGTCTTGATGGACACAATGACGTACTGGGCCTGGACAGGCGCTGCCAGGGGCATGGTCAGATCGGTGGAGGTGAAGCTGTTGCTCCCCACCTGCTTGGCGCCGTCCAGCGACGGGCGGTCGTTGGTGAACACGCTGATGTTTCCGCCGGAAGCGCCCAGCTGGCTGAGCGTGATGGAGGAAATGGTGGCCTTGCTCTTCAGCTTGATGAACAGCGGAACACCCTCGGGTGCAAGCCCGCCCCATCCTTCCGTGGCGAACTCCATGTCAGACCAGTAACTGGCGGCGTTGCCGTCAAATGCCTTGACCAGGTCGACGTCGTACGTCGCGGCAAAATCGAAGTCGCCCTGCCGGGTGATGCCCTCGATGGCCGGCGGTGCGGCCGGTGCAGCCGAAGACGCCGTCGGGCTGGCGGTGCCGGAATCCGACGGGGCCGTGGTGGATCCGGTGGTTGCGGTGTTTGCCTGCGGATCGGAACGGAACAGGCTGCCAAGGTTTGTCACCGCGAATACCAGGCCAACGATGAGCACCACTGCGAGCAGGCCGCCGACCAGCCAGCGCATGGAGCGTGGCTCTCGCTCGGGCTCGTCGTCGTAGTAGTCACTGGGCGCATCCGCTGAAGGCGTGGACGTTGCCTCCTTGGCCGGCGCAGCAGACCGTGCAAAAGCAGGGAAGTTTCCGGCGGAGCGGTCCGGTTGGCGTGGCGGCGCGGCAGCTTCGACGGGCTCGTCGTAAGCGGCGTCCTGATCCCCTGCCCCGTAGCCGTAGTCCTCTTCGTTCCACAGCGAGACTTTCGGCGAAGACGAGGTGGCGCTGTCCGCGGGACCGGTTGTCCCGGCTGCCGGGACGGCGGGCTGCTGACCGCGCGGCTGGACGGGCTGGGGGGCTGTGGCCTGCTGGGAGGCGGCGCCCGCAGCGGCTGCTCCGGCTGCAGCACCGCCGGCAGCAGCGATACCGCCGGCGGCAGCACCGGCAGACGGGGACGACGCCGGCCGGACGGGCGGACGGGGCGGAACCACCGGCTGGTTGGTCCGGTAGGGGTCAACCTGGTTCGGGTGGCCATCCGAATAGCTGATGTAGCCGGCGTCGACGTTCTCTTCGTCGTCGTACGGTTCCGGCTCGTGTGACCGTGCCTGGCCGAAAATTTCGCTGCCGAGCGTATCCGTGAAGAACGGCTCGACATACGGCGGGTTCGAGGCGACAACAAGGTCCAGCAGATCGGCGGCGGACGTGTGGTTGGTGATCAGGTAGGTGGCTGCCTCGGTGACGCCGAGGTCGAGGACCTGGACCGTGCCGGGCCGCTCACCGGTGGCAACTTCACGGGCGCTCTGGGCAACCTGCTCGGTATTGTCCGGGCCGGCAACCAGAATGCTGACCGGACGGTTGAGAACCTGGTCCACCCCGTCCAGCACCAGATCCTGGTCGTGTGAGGTCAATACGGTGGCAGTGACCTTGTAGCGGCCGCCGAGTACTGATCCAACATCGATCGGGTGGGACACGTGTTCCTCCTAGACTGTCCGGGAATTGCCGGTGTGCGAACGATGCCACCGCCGTTCGAGCGCCTGCCGGCGGGCCGGCGGACGCTTGACTGCAACAACCCTTGTTCACTTTCGATCCTAGCCGATGGCCCGTGGCGGCCGGTGGAGACAGGCAGCCAAAAACCCTGCCGATATCACTTCCTGCGTGGCCGGCGCGGCTTGAAATGGGGGTTCTTCCCGGCTTGACCCTGGAAGGTCCGCCGGCCCGGCAGCGGGATCTCATCGCGGAGCAGGCCGCCCCGTGCTGTGCCTGGCACGTCCTCGGCAGGAAGGTAGCCGCCGTCGGACCCGTCACCTCCGTCCACGGGAAGCGCGGGATCCGCAGCGCGTTCCGGCGCAGCGTGCGGCACGGGACCGGCCCGGAAGGAGACGGCATCGAACTCGCCGGAAATCCGGGGAATGAGGCCGGTGTCCACCGAGACCGTGGCGCGTTCCGGCGTCGTACGTTCCGTTCCGGGCGCGGCTCCCCCGGAACCGGACGACGGCGGGGTCCCCGGGCCGGTGCCATCGGGACCGGCGGTACGGCCCAGCCGTCCCAGCAGCGGACGGAGCAGGTCGCGAAGCTCCGACACGTGGAAGACCTTCAGCAGGAAGAGGTAGGCCACCAGCATCACCGGCCCCACAACGATGACCGTCACCAGGGCTGCGAGACGGTCGGTCCAGGCAAAGCCGTCCGGGCTGTAGCTGCCCATGAGCCACAGGGCGCCTGCACCGGCAACAGCCGAACCGAGCCCGGCGTACCCCATGCGGATGTAGGAGTTGGCGATCCGCGGGCCGTCCAGGTGGCCCAGGAGACGGCGCAGGAAATAGGCGCTGATCACCACGGAGAGGATGTTGCCCACCATATACAGGATGGCAATGGCGTAGATGATTTGGCCCACCGGCAGGAACTGGATGGCGAAGGCGCCGGCGACGTAGACCACAGCCAAAAGGAGCTGGATGTGGAACGGCGTCCGGGCATCCTCGTTGGCATAGAACACCCGGGACATCATGAAATTGGCGCTCATGAACGGTGTGCTCAGGGCCAGGATGGTCAGCGTCTGCGCCAGCATGACGCCGTCCTGCTTGTCGCCGCCTGAGAAGAACATGCCCAGCGGCCCGGCCAGGGCAAACAGGGCAAGGGCACCAAAGACGGTGGCGACGGCCATGGTGCGTAGCCCGTGGGACAGGGCATCGCGGAGCTCTGCTTTGTTGCCGTCCTGCGAGGCGCGGGTCATCCGGTTGAAAAGGACCGTGGCCAGCGACAACGCAATAATCGAGTGCGGCAGCAGGTACAGCTGGCTGGCGACCTCCAGGACGGCGTTTCCGGGCAGGAAGTCGGCCGCAGGATCGCCCGCCTGCTCCAGGCGGAGGCGTTCAGCGCCCGGGATGGTCGCGATCCTCATGACGTACAGGAAGGCAAGCTGCCCGACGGCGGCGGTCAGCAGGGTCCAGACGCTCAGCTTCGCTGCCTGGCCGAGGCCCACCCCGCGCCAGCCGAACCGGGGGCGGAGGCCGAGTCTGAGCCGGAACACCGGAATGAGCAGGATGGCCGTCTGGGCCACCACGCCGATGGTGGAGAAACCGGCCACGAAGAGCGTCTGCGAGGGGCCCCAGTTGTCCAGGGTGTGCGGATTGATCTCGTTGGCGCCGTAGATCCAGATGAACATCCCCAGGCCGCCGATGGCCACGAGGTTGTTCAGGATGGGCGCCCACATGGCCGGGCCGAAGGCTCCGTTGGCGTTCAGCACCTGCGTCAAAAGGGCGTAGAGGCCGTAGAAGAAGATCTGAGGCAGGCACCAGAAGGCGAAGGCAATGGCGAGTGCCTTCTGCTGCGGCGAGTACCCCTGGGTGGTCAGGTCGATGATCACGGGCGCCGCCAGGGTGACCAGGGCGGTCAGGCCCAGGAGCAGCAGGACGGCCAGGGTGAGGAGGCGGCTGATGTAGTCCGCTCCCCTGTCGGGCGCCTTGCTGGCCTTGATGATCTGCGGGACCAGAACAGCGTTGAACACACCGCCGGCCACCAGGAGGAAGATCAGGTTGGGCAGGTTGTTGGCGTTGATGAACGTGTCATTGACCGTGGAGCTCAGCCCCAGCGCAGCCCCCAGCATCCACGTCTTGCCGAAGCCCAGGAAGCGCGAAACGAGCGTTCCGGCGGCCATGATGGCACTGGAACGGGCTTCGCCGGGCTGGGCAGCGCTCGGCTGGGTTTCACCGGCGGCGCCGCGCGCTTTGTCGGAAGGGAAGTTGGTAGCTGACATCGACTTCATCGTCTCACCCGGGCGGCCTTAATGCCGCAACGCAGCTGACAGCCACGGCCGTGACGCGCGCTGCAGGGGCCACTCAAAGATGTTCGGGCAGGACTTCCCGTGCGAGGTCGGCGATGCGCCGCTCATTGGGAAAGGAGAGCTTCCGTGCGAGCTCCTGGATGGGGACCCAGGCCACGTCCACGGCTTCCTGGTCGGGATCGTTCTCAATGGTGAGCTCGCCGCCGGTGGCACGCAGCAGGTAGTGGTGCACCGTCTTATGCACGCGGTGTCCGCTGACAGTAAACCAGTAGTCGATGCTGCCCAGCGGCGCCAGGATGTCGCCTTCAATGCCTGTTTCCTCGGCAATTTCGCGGACGGCGGCCTCTTCGTTGTTCTCTTTGCCCTCCGGGTGGCCCTTGGGCAGGCACCATTCCAGCCGTCCGCCCCTGTTAAGGCGGGCGATGATCGCAACCTTGAGGTCGCCGTCGGACGTGTCCACCACGACGCCGCCGGCGGAAATTTCCTCGACGGTGGGCAGCGAGGCCGGTGCCGAATGCTGGGCGGGCGCGACATGGGCACCGATTGCCGACGGCAACGGTGGGTTTGTCCTCCTGCCGGGAGCGCTCGGTACGGGATGGGCCATGAAGTCCACTCTAACGACTCTTGCCCGTTCCTGATGACCGGAACATGACATCAAGATGGACTGCGTATGACGCACTTTGCCGGTGCACGGACGAATAGGCGTGATCTTCACCCGATTTTGGCCTGCCAACGCTCTGGTTTCTGCCAAGCTTAAGTAACTATGGCGCACGCACATCACAAGACTGATTCCCACACCGTCGATTTCCAGGTTGACCCGGTGGTCCTGGAGCTTGGCCAGCGCTTTGTCGACGCCGGCCATGAACTGTCGCTGGTGGGCGGGCCGGTCCGTGACCTTTTCCTGGGACGGACATCGCCGGACCTGGACTTCACCACTGACGCCACCCCGGACCAGACCGTGGCGCTCATCAAGAAATGGGCGGACAACTTCTGGGAAATCGGCCGTGCCTTCGGGACCATCGGCATGCGCAAAGCCGGCTTCCAGATCGAGATCACCACATACAGGGCCGAGGCCTACGATCCCGAGTCGCGGAAGCCCGTGGTGGCCTTCGGTTCCTCGCTGACCGATGACCTGCTGCGCCGCGACTTCACCATCAACGCCATGGCCCTGCGGCTGCCCTCGCTGGAACTCATCGACCCGTTCGGCGGCGTCCGCGACCTCCACGGCTCGGTCCTGGCGACCCCCGGCTCCCCGGAGGCCTCCTTCTCTGACGATCCGCTCCGGATGATGCGCGCCGCCCGTTTTGCGTCCCAGCTGGGTATCTCGGTGCACGACGACGTCCGCCTGGCCATGACCCAGATGGCCGAGCGGATCACCATCATTTCCGCCGAACGCGTACGCGATGAGCTGGTCAAGCTGATCTGCGGTGCCCACCCCCGGGTGGGCGTGGACCTGCTGGTGGAGACCGGTCTGGCGGAGTTCGTGCTGCCGGAAGTATCTGCCTTGCGGCTTGAATCGGACGAGCACCACCGCCACAAGGACGTGTACCAGCATTCACTGCAGGTGCTCGAGCAGGCCGCTTCGCTGGAGACCGATGCCGACGGCGCCGTGCCCGGCCCGGACTTTGTGCTGCGGTTTGCGGCGCTGATGCACGACGTTGGCAAGCCGGCTACGCGGCGTTTCGAACCGGGCGGTGCGGTCAGCTTCCGCCACCACGACATGGTGGGGTCCAAGCTCACCGCGAAGCGGATGAAGACCCTGCGGTTCGACAACGACACCATCAAGGCCGTGGCCCGCCTGGTGGAGCTGCACATGCGCTTCTACGGCTACGGGGATGCCGGCTGGAGCGACTCCGCCGTCCGGCGCTACGTGACAGACGCCGGGCCCCTCCTGGAGCGGCTGCACCGGCTGACACGCTCGGACGTCACCACCCGCAACCAGCGCAAGGCAGAACGCCTCGCGTTCGCCTACGACGACCTGGAAGCCAGGATCGCCGCCCTGCGCGAGCAGGAATCCCTGGAAGCCGTGCGTCCGGACCTCGACGGCGCCCGGATCATGGCTATCCTCGGCCTCAAACCAGGACCAGTCGTTGGCCGCGCCTACAAGTTCCTCCTGGAGGAACGGATGGAGCACGGTCCGCTGCAGCCGGACGACGCGGAGGCCAGGCTGCTCGCCTGGTGGACGCAGCAGCCTGAAGCAGCACCTCCCGTTCCGGAGGCCGAAGAGCCTCCCGCCGCCGTCGAACTTTCCGCTACCGAGGAGCCCAAGTGACCATCTCTGCCATGACCCCCCGCCCCCAGCTCTGGATCCTGCGCCACGGCGAAACCGAGTGGTCCAAGAGCGGCCAGTACACGGGACTCACCGACCTTCCCCTCACGGTGGAAGGCGAGCAGCAGGCCGTGGAGGCCCGCAAGGTGCTGGACCAGGTGGATTTCGACCTGGTGCTGACCTCGCCCCTGCGCCGCGCCCGGCGCACCGCAGAGCTGGCAGGATTCCCGGACGCCCAGCACGAGCCGCTCGCGGTGGAGTGGAATTATGGGGATTATGAGGGCATCAGCTCCGACCTGATCCGCAAGGACAACCCGGACTACCTGATCTGGACCCACGGCGTGCCCAACGGGGAAACCCTGGATGAGGTGGCCGCCCGTGCCGACAAGATCGTGGCGAGGGTCCTCGAATCGGGCCTGGATAACGTGCTGATTGTTGCCCATGGGCACTTTTCGCGGATCCTTACGGCCCGCTGGCTTGAACTGGCCCCCACCGAGGGACGCCACTTCATTCTTGGGACCGCAAAAGTCTGCACTTTGGGCTGGGATAAGAAGACCCCAGCAATTGTCCGCTGGGGCCTCTAAAAGGCCATTCATAAACTTCTTTGAAAAACTTTGTGAATTAGGTAGTCAACGGCGGCATTTGTAGTGTAATTTTATTTCAGACCCCAGAGCGGCTTGCCGGGGTTACGGCGCGCGTTGCCTGGCCAGTCAGCCGGGGCAACGGCATAGCAGAAAAGGAGGTTGGGAAAATGATTACTTTGACTAGCGGATGGAAGATGACCATCACTGCGGCCCCGGCCTCTGTTGCTTTTGCGCGCCATCTTTACGGAGCGTCCGACTCCTAAGCCTTCCTGCTCCTGATTCCGCCCTGTGGCGGCATCAGTCGAGCTTGAGGTATCCCTGGTGGCCGTCCTTCGGGACGGTTCCTGTCGGCACACTGTCAAGGCGGAACCTCGCGGTGACGCAGCATCCCCATAATTCGGAACCCGGCTTCTTGTTGGGCTCTGCAGCACCGCTGTTTCAGGGGCCTATTTCCGCATTTGCGAACCAATAATTAACACCGGGCATTTCTTTGCCTATTCTGCGCCTTTATTGTCTCGACTTTAATTGGCTCTATTTGCCATGCCCAATTTCATTCCTGCGAACTCAAGGAAACATGCAATGACCACTGCAGCGGCAAAACCGCAGTCCAGGCAGCCCACCGTGGCAGCCAGCCGGCATCGAAAGGAGGTGACCACCATGATCAAGAGGATCACGAAGGCTCTATTCGCCCTGCGCCAGCCTGTCAGCTACAACCACCGCGAATTCAACGGGCAACTCCTGGAAAGGCAACGCGAGGACGTATTCGTCCTGTTGCACCAGCACGTGGGTGGCCTGCGCTGACGGCGGGCACCCTTCAGCCCGGGGTCCGCGTGGCGACACGCGGGCCCCGGCGCCTACGGACAGGCGAATTCCACGATGTGCATTCGCTCATAGTCTCGGTTTTGCGTCTCCGTACAGCCAGCCGAAGCGAAGGCGGAAAGGTCGTCGGGGGCATCGCCGGCGTCTCCGATGAACCACACGGTTCCCTTGCCGGACAGCTCGTCCGGCGTGACCGCCTCGTTTTCGCCCCAGAGTGTTCCTGATTCCGCGGGACTCTTGGCAAGCGACAGGTCCTGGATATTTTTGAAGTCGTCAGGATAGGCAATGGTCATGTCCCGAAGGTAGTCATGCTCGAAGACCATGGCTGCCGGCGCCTTGGCGTTCGTTGCTGCCTGGTCCCCTATCTTGCGCTCGGTATCCGGCGGTTCATTCACCAGGCTTTTGAGGGTGAGTTGTGGGACCAGGCTCACGGCAACCACGGCGGCGACGGCGGCATACCGCAGCCATGTCCGCCGGGCCGAAATGCTGACGATCCCCAGGCCCACCAGGAGCGCGAAGGCGGGAGCGGTGAAGGTTAGGTACCGGGCCACGTACACCGGCTGGGCAACAACGCTCACCAACGCGAGGCCTGCGATGGGGAGGGCAACTCCCACGAGGCACAGAACCACCAGGGTCCGCGTCTGCGGCACCTTCCTGGCGGTCCAAAGGCCCCAGACCACCAGGCCGACCTCAAGGATGCCCAGCAGCGCAACAAACGCCAGGACCCATTGCGGCGGAAGGTTCCCCGTGGGGCGGTCTTCGCCATAGAAGAACTGCTTGACGGCCGCAGTGCCCAGTGTCTGCGCCAGGGACCTGTTTTCGATCCATGCCACCTGGGCCTTCTGGCCCAGGGCGAAGAGCAGGAAGGGCAGGACACCGGCGCCGACGGCTGCGCAGGCAATGGCCGTGGCGATGGGCCGGCGCCGAAGCAGGATGGCCGCGAAGGCGTGGGCCGCTACCGCCAGCACAAAGAACATAAACATCCAGATGCCAACGACCGCGCAGACGCCGTAGAGAACCCAATCGAGGACGCGGTTGGATTTCCACGCACGCAGCAGCAGGAGGGTCAGGATGACGGCCAGCATGGCGGTAAACGCCGGCTGCCGGGCTTCGGTCCCCGCCCACACCATGCGGGGCAGCACTGCCAGGACCAGCCCGGAGGTAAGGCCCAGGGCGTTGGACCCCAGCTTTCGTCCAATCACTACTGTCCCGGCGCACGCGAGGCCGACGGCCAGCGCTGACGGGGTCCGCATGGCGATCTCCGAGAAACCGAAAACAGAGGTCCACGCGTGCACCAGGAAGTAATACAGTCCGTGGACCGCGTCGACGGACTGCAGGAGGACCAGGAGTTGCGCAGGGGTCCTGTCGACGGCGGAGATCGTGGCGATCTCGTCATCCCAGAAAGAGGGAATCCACAAGCCAGCAAAAGCGACGCAGAAAGCCAGCAGCCCGACCGCGAGTGGCCCTGTCCAGCGACGGCCGGCCAGGGGCAGCAGTCCTTCCTCGGGCCGTGCAACGCGGTGCCGTTGCTGTAGTTCCGGCGCGTCCGGCGGCTGATTCAACACAGTGTTCCCTCGAGGTCAGTCGTGTGGTGGAACAGGCCGACCCCAGGTCCGCTCCCCAATGAAGTTCCCGCAAAAGACCGCCGGAACCGTACTCGGCGTACCGAATCGACGATACACGGGTGGGTTGGGGACAACTACGGGCCCGGCAACACCCCGGTAAGCTCGAAGGCATGCAGGAGACGAAGCCGCCGGCGCCCCCGCGCCGCGCCCGCCTGGTTGTTCCCAGCCGCAGTGACCTGCTGTTGAGGAACTTCACAGAACTGATTGGCGGGCCCATGGGTTCCCGCTCCGCGCCAGGGCTGGTCTCCCCCGGCGTGTTTACGGTTGAGCGGGTGCTGATCATCCTGACTGTGCTGGCGGCCCTCGCAGGCATCCTGATTAAGGGCTACTGCCGCGCCAACGGGTGGGAGTCCCCCAGCCAGTTCTACTCCACGTGCTATTCAGACTTTCCGGAACTGTTCCGTAACCGCGGCCTGGGGGACGGCACCTTTCCCTTCTTCAGCCAGGGAAGCCTGTTCGAATACCCCGTCCTGATGGGACTCATCGCCGGCGCGACGGCCTGGCTTGTACCCGGTCAGGGAGTCAGCGACGCCAGGATCCTCGGCTACTTCGACGTCAACGCCACGCTGATCGCCGCCGTCTGGATTGTGACCGTGCTGGCCACGGCACGGATGTCGCGGCGGCGGCCGTGGGACGCTGCCATGGTGGCGCTGGCGCCCGGCATTGTCCTGGCCGGGACCATTAACTGGGACATGTGGGCCGTAGGCCTGCTGGCGCTTGGCATGCTGTGTTTTTCGCGGGGAAGGCTGGTGCTGGCCGGCATCCTGATCGGCCTGGGCACAGCCACCAAGCTCTACCCTGTCCTCATTTTCGGTGCCATCCTGCTCCTTGCCCTGCGGACCGGCAGGATCCGGACATTCCTGGTCACGGCAGGGGCAGCCCTCGTTGCGTGGCTGGCCGTCAACGTCCCCATCGCGCTGATGAACCCGTCGGGCTGGCGGTACTTCTACCAGTTCACGGAGGACCGACCGGCCGGCTACAGCTCCCCTTGGTTCGCGTACAACCTCGTGGCAGCCAGGCTTCGCTGGCGGGTCCTGGACGCCGAAGTCATCAACGCCCTGGCACTCAACCTTTTTGTACTGGCTTGCGTGGGCATTGCGGTCATTGCCCTGACGGCGGCGCGGCGGCCGCGGCTTGCGCAGTTGGCCTTCCTGATCGTGGCTGCGTTCATCCTGACCAACAAGGTCTATTCGCCGCAGTTCGTGATCTGGCTGATTCCCCTCCTCGCCCTGGCCAGGCCGCGATGGCGGGACTTCCTTGTATGGCAAGGAATTGAGGGCCTGCACTGGGCCGCCATCTGGATGTACCTGGGACAGGTGACCAGCGGCGGAACCTCCCAGCACAATATTGATATGCCGTACTACGTCCTGGCGGTGGCAGCCCATATGCTGGCAACGGCATATCTTATGGCCCGGGTTGTGTGGGACATCTACGACCCCGGCTACGATCCCGTCCGTCGGCATGACCTGGACGATCCGCAGGGCGGCCCCTTTGAGGGTGCACCGGACCGGTTGAGGCTCAACGTCTTCCGCCCGGCTGAATCAGTCATTCCCTGGCGGGCCAAGAGCCATGCCTGAGGTCGCCGTCGTCGGATCCGGACCAAACGGCCTGGCCGCAGCGGCCGTCATGGCGCGTGCGGGACTGCAGGTGGAAGTCTTTGAGGCAGCCGGGACCATCGGGGGCGGCACCCGGACTTCCGAGCTGATGCTTCCAGGGCACGTCCACGACGTCTGCTCGGCGGTCCATCCGATGGCCCTGGCCTCGCCGTTTTTCCGCGCCTTCGAACTGGCCCGCAGGGTGGAACTCGTGGTTCCGGAACTGTCGTTCGGATCCCCGCTGGACGGCGGGCGTGCTGCCCTCGCCTACCATTCGCTGGACCGGACAGTTCAGGGGCTGGGCCGGGACGGTGCGGCCTACCGGAAACTGATGGGCCCGATTGTGAGCCGCATCGGGGGCGTGATGGACCTGACCCAGCATCAGCTCCTCCGGATCCCCAAGGATCCCGTCGCGGCCGCGATCTTCGGGCTGCGGACGCTGGAGCAGGGATCGGGGCTCTGGAACATGCGGTTCAGGGAAGAGTTCGCTCCGGCTTTGCTCAGCGGTGTGGCCGCACATGCGGTGTCGCACCTGCCGTCGCTGGCCGCCGCAGGTGCCGGCCTCATGCTGAATGCCTTGGCCCACGCCCAGGGCTGGCCAATCCCGCTGGGCGGTTCGGCGTCGATCGCGGCCGCACTCGCGGACGACATCCGCGCCCATGGCGGCGTGATCCACACGAACCGGCCGGTTGAAAGCCTGAGGGAACTCGGCGGCACGCGGGCAACGCTGCTGGACGTGGCCCCACACGGGTTGCTCAACATCGCCGGCGACGACCTGCCCGGCAAGTACCGGACCTCGTTGGAGTCATTCCGCTACGGCAATGGTTCCTGCAAGGTGGACTACATCCTGTCAGGGCCGGTTCCCTGGGCAGCCGAAGAACTCGCCGACGCCGGAACGGTGCACGTGGGTGGTACCCGCGCCGAGTTGGCCGACGCCGAAAACGAGGTGAGTGCCGGGAAGCATCCGGAACGCCCTTACGTGCTGGTTGCCCAGCCGTCGCGCTTTGATGCAGGCCGCGCGCCGGCCGGGCGGCAGATCCTGTGGGCCTATTGCCACGTGCCGGCCGGATCCACGCGGGACATGGGCGAGGCCGTCACCGCACAGTTGGAGCGTTTTGCGCCGGGATTCCGCGACCTCGTGGTGCAGGTCCATGTGACAACCGCGGCGGAGCTTGCCGACTACAACCGGAACTATGTGGGTGGCGACTTCAGCGCCGGCCTGATGGATGTCCGCGGACTGATCCAAAGGCCAATTGTTTCGCCGGTGCCATGGCGCACGCCGCTACCCGGCGTCTACCTTTGTTCCTCCTCCACGCCCCCGGGCCCCGGCGTGACGGGCATGCCGGGCTACTACGCAGCGGAATATGCCTTGAAAGACATATTCGGTTTGAAGGTTCCCGCTCTCGGGATCTAGGCGCATTGCCGTCCTCTGCCTTTTGGGCGCGAACGTACAGTTGGGGCCCCGCCGTGTAGGGCCCCCAACTGTACGTTCGCGCTGTGTGAAGGCCGGGACGGGGCATAATGGCGCCGTGGGGAACTCAAAAAAACTGTCACTTGCCATGGTTGGAATCATTCTCGGCGCGTCGCTGGCCGCCTGCGACGACGGGCGGGGGGACGCGGAGGCCGCGGCGAACCAGCTGGCCTCGGCCTTTGCCGCCCTCGACGTCGGCCCGGTCGCCTTTGAAGGCCGCGACTCGTCGGCTGTGAATGAGCAGCTCAAGGAAGTGTTCAAGGCACTCGAGCCGGACAAACCCGCCGTGGAAGCCGGCGAGCTCACCCTGGACGGCGACACTGCCACCGTTCCCTTGAACTACACCTGGAACATCGCCTCGGCAGAGTGGAAATACACCGTTTCCGCGAAACTCAAGAAGTCCGGCGCCGACTGGCTGGCAGTGTGGGATCCGGCCGACCTGGCCCCCGACCTTGCTGAAGGCGAGATCCTCACTAAAGGCACCCAGTCGCCGCAGCGGGCTGACATCCTCGGCGCCGGCGATGCCCAGCTGGTGACCTACAGGCCCGTAGTGAACGTGGGCATCGACAAGCCGCGCCTCGGTTCTGCCGATGCTGCCGCTTCTGCCACCAAGCTGGCCCAACTGGTGGGCGTGGACCCGGCCGGATACGCCCAGCAGGTTGCCGCCTCGGGCGCCGAAGCGTTTGTCCTCGCCATCACCCTCCGCGAGGAGGGACGCACGGTCACGGACCAGCAGATTGCCGAGATCCCCGGCGCCCGGGGAATTGCTGCCACCGTGCCGCTGGCGCCCAGCCGCACGTTCGCCCGCGCAGTCCTCGGTTCCGTCGGTGAAGCCACCGCCGAACAGATCGAAGCCTCAGGCGGAGCCTTGACCGCCGGTGACGTGACCGGCATCGGCGGACTGCAGCAGCAGTATGACGCCCAACTGCGCGGCACGGACGCGGTTGTGATCCGCGCCCAGCGGGCCGACCTCACTGTTGACCAGATCAGGGCTGCCGCCACGGATCCTCGGCGGGTCGTCTTTCAGGTGGCGCCCACCCCCGGCACGCCCCTGAAAACAACCCTTGACCCGGCACTCCAGTCTCTGGCCGAGACTACGCTCGCGGGTGTCGGCCCGGCGTCCGCGATCGTGGCGCTGCGCCCCTCCACGGGGGCTGTCCTGGCTGCCGCATCAGGGCCGGGAAGCAATGGCTACAACACCGCCATGCTGGGCCAGTACGCTCCCGGTTCCACGTTCAAAATGGTTGATTCACTCGCCATGCTGCGGAACGGGCTGACGCCGGACTCCAAGGTCGAGTGCACCCCAACGCTCAGCGTGGACGGCCGGACCTTCAAAAATGCCGAAGGCTACCCCGCCGGATCCTTGGGATCCGTGACGCTCCGTGATGCCTTTGCCCACTCCTGCAACACGGCCTTCATCGCGGCACGTGACACCGTGTCCCAGTCCCAGCTCGAGGCTGCCGCGATGGCCATGGGGGTGGCCGTGGAAGCGCCGTCCCTTGGCGCGGCGGCTTTCCTCGGCTCGGTGCCCGGCGAGGCCGCCGGAACCGAACATGCGGCCTCGATGATCGGCCAGGGCAAGGTGCTGCTCTCACCGCTGGCCGCGGCCGTCATGGCAGGCTCAGTGGCCAAGGGCGCGCCCGTCTCGCCGCAGCTCGTGCTGAACCCCGACGCCGGCGCTGCCGCGGGAGGCACCACCGGCGAGCCGACCGCGGAGGCCGGTTCGCCGTCGTCGACCGTTACCCCGGAAGCGCCCGCGCAGGCGTCAGACAAGCCGATCACGGCCGCTGAGGCGGCTGCCCTCTCCGACATGATGCGCGCGGTGGTCACATCCGGCCACGCCGGCTTCCTGTCAACGGTTCCGGGCGCGCCTGTCGGTGCCAAAACCGGTACCGCGGAGTTCGGCAACGAGAACCCGCCCAAAACTCACGCCTGGATCGTGGCCGTACACGGCGACCTCGCCGTGGCAGTGTTTGTGGAGGATGGCGGCCTCGGCGCCACCACGTCCGGTCCCCTGCTCAGGCAGTTCCTCACCGCCGCCGGCTGAGCCTGCCGCTGGGGGCCGCCGCGCGGGCGTGGGAAGATTGTTCGCGTGGCCCACATAGACGTTTCCGGTATTGACTACTTCCTTTCCGACGGCACCCAGCTGCTGAACAGTGTGACGTTCAAGGTCCCGGACGGCACCAAAACGGCCCTGATCGGCCCCAACGGCACCGGCAAGACCACGCTGTTCCGGATCATTTCCGGCGACCTCGTTCCGGATGAGGGCGTCATCGGACGCTCCGGGAACATGGGCATCATGCGCCAGTTCGTGGGCCAGGTCCGGGACGACTCAACCGTCCGTGACCTCCTGGTCTCCGCGGCACCGCCTGCCCTGGCGGCAGCTGCCCGCGAAGTGGACGAGGCCGAGC
The DNA here is from genome assembly GCF_031457335.1 of Arthrobacter sp. BE255. Taxonomy (NCBI): domain Bacteria; kingdom Bacillati; phylum Actinomycetota; class Actinomycetes; order Micrococcales; family Micrococcaceae; genus Arthrobacter; species Arthrobacter sp. BE255. The sequence continues at coordinate 651,937 of NZ_JAVDWK010000002.1, forward strand.
TCGCGATGGTGGAGCACGACGACGAACCCTCCCAGATGCGCTACGCCCAGGCCATCGTGGACTGGGGAGACGCCGGGGGCTACGACGTCGAAACCGTCTGGGACGAGGTCTGCATGGCCGCGCTGGGGCTGCCGTTTGACCGCGCGCAGCACCGCCCGGCGTCGAGCCTCTCCGGCGGCGAGCAGAAGCGCCTGGTCCTGGAAGCCCTTTTCGCCGGACCGGACGAACTGCTGCTGCTCGACGAGCCGGACAACTACCTTGACGTGCCCGGGAAGCGGTGGCTCGAGGACAAGCTCAACGAGTCCAAAAAGACCGTCTTCTTCATCAGCCACGACCGCGAGCTGCTCAACAACGCCGCCGGCCGGATCGTGACCCTGGAACCGGGCATCAACGGCGCCGGCGCGTGGATCCACGGCGGCGGCTTCGGCTCCTACGTGGATGCCCGCGCGGACCGGAACGCCCGCTTCGAGGAACTGCGCAAGCGCTGGGACGAGGAGCACGTGAAGCTCAAGGAACTCGTCAACATGTACAAGAACAAGGCCGCGTTCCGTTCCGACATGGCCAACCGCTACCACGCCGCCCAGACCCGGCTGGCGAAGTTCCTCGAGGCCGGGCCGCCGGAGGCGCTGCCGATCGAACAGAACGTACAGATGCGGCTCAAGGGCGGCCGGACAGCCAAGCGCGCCATCGTGGCAGAGAAGCTCGAACTGACCGGACTCATGAAGCCCTTCTCCACCGAGGTGTGGTTCGGGGACCGCGTCGGCGTGCTCGGCTCGAACGGTTCCGGCAAGAGCCACTTCCTGCGCCTGCTGGCCACCGGCGGCACGGATCCGGAGCGTGAGCACCTGCCGGTGTCCGACGTCGAGATCGCCGAGGTGCCGCACGAGGGCACCGTGAAGCTCGGCGCCCGGATCCGTCCCGGTTTCTTCGCGCAGACGCACGTCCGCCCGGACCTGCTGGGCAAGACGCTGCTGGAGATCCTGCACCGCGGCGACGAGCACCGGTCCGGACTGGGCCGCGAGGCTGCTGCCGGCGCCCTGGATGGCTATGGCCTGGCTTCGCAGTCCGAGCAGAAGTACGAATCCCTGTCCGGCGGGCAGCAGGCGCGGTTCCAGATCCTGCTGCTGCAGCTTTCCGGGGCCACGCTGCTGCTCCTGGACGAGCCCACCGACAACCTGGACCTGCACTCGGCTGAGGCGCTGGAACGGGCCATCGACCACTTCGAAGGAACCGTCCTTGCCGTGACCCACGACCGCTGGTTCGCCCGGACGTTCGACCGCTTCCTGGTGTTTGGCTCCGACGGCAAGGTCTACGAATCCGCCGAGCCCGTGTGGGACGAGAAGCGGGTGGAACGCGTCCGCTGACACCCGACGCTCTCGCACTTCCTGCACGTTTTGGGCCATTGCTCTCTCACCCGGTGAGAGAGCATTGGCGTTTTTCCTGCAGGAAGTGAGAGAGCGTTTTGATTGTGGGGCGGTGAGGGTGCGGCAAGTGATCATCAGTGTGATTAAATGATCAAAACTTGCTAGCATTTGAGCATGAAGACGGAAGAGCGCCATCGGCTGATCGGTGAGCTGCTGCGCCACCGCGCCGAGATTTCGGTGGAGGAGCTTACGGAGGCATGCGACGCTTCCGGAGCCACCATCCGCCGCGACCTTGAGGTGCTCGCGTCCCACGGTGTGCTGCGGCGGGTCCACGGCGGCGCCAGGAGCCTGATTGTCCGTGGCGAGAACCCAGGCTACGGGCAGCGCGAACTCGAGGACCAGGCCGTCAAAGTCAGGATCGCGGCCGCAGTGGCCGGCCTGCTCCGGGACCGGGAACACGTCTGGCTGGACAGCGGAACCACAGCTACGGAAATCGCCAGGACCCTGCGCGGGCGTGAGCTGACATTGATGCCCATGTCCGTGCGCTCCCTGACGGCTGTGACCGACGCTGACCCGAATGCCGGCCAGCGGCCCGCCCTGCTCCTTCCCGGCGGCAGCCTGGTTCCCGGGGAGCTGTGCTTCCGTGGCCCGTTCGCGGAGGCCAACATCAGGTCCCTGCGCTTCGATACCGCCGTGGTCACGCCCTGCGCGCTGAACCTCAAGGACGGACTCCTGGCCCACGACCTCGAGGACGCGGCGGTCAAACGGGCAGGCCTCGAATCAGCCGCCCGCGTGATCGTGGCCTGCGCCGGCTCCAAGTGGAACGCCAACGCGGTGGCCCTGGTGGCCGCCCTGGATGCGGTGAACGTGATCGTGACAGACAAAGACCTCAGTGCGGAAGAACTCGCACACCTCAATAAGCTCTCGGTGGAAGTAGTGAAAGCATGAGCACCAACACCCGCACCACGGCCAGTCCCTCCCTCAAGGCAGCGGCGGCTGCCACCTTCATCGTTTTTGGAATCAACGGCCTGGTCTTCGCCAGCTGGGCGGCCCGCATCCCCGCCGTTACCGAGACGCTGCACCTGACCTCAGGCCAGATGGGCACACTCCTGCTCTGCACCGCCGTCGGCTCCCTCCTGGCGCTTCCGACGGCGGGCCTCGTGGTGGGCAGGATCGGAACCGCCAACACGGTGCGCGCTGCCGGCATGCTGGTGACGCTGGCCGGCGTGGGGATTGCCTTGAGCCTTTCGGCCGAATCCGTCCCGGGCACCGCCGTGTGCCTGTTCTTCTTCGGCATCGGCATCGGGCTCTGGGACGTCTCCCAGAACATCGAAGGCGCCGACGTTGAGCACAAGATGCGGCGCACGATCATGCCGCAGTTCCACGCCGCCTTCAGCGGCGGGGCCTTCGTGGGCGCCCTGATCGGCGCCGGCCTCTCCACTATCGGCGTCGGACTTCCGGTTCATCTCCTGGTCGTCGCCGTCGTGGTTGCCGTGGTGGCGCTGGTGACGCCGCGGTACTTCCTGCCGCACATCATCGCGGCAACACCGGCAGACGGCGAGCCCATGACTGCCAAGGGACCCTCCGCCTGGCGGGATGGACGCACGCTGCTGATCGGCGTGGTGGTGCTCGGTGCAACCCTCACCGAGGGGGCCGGAAACGACTGGATCGCCAAGGCCTCCGTGGACGGGCTTGGCACCGCCGAATCCACCGGTGCCCTGATGTTTGCTTTGTTCGTCCTGGCCATGACAGCGATGCGCTTCGTCGGCGGCAGGGTCATCGACGCCTACGGCCGGGTGGTTGTCCTCCGCGCCAGCATGGCTGCCGCTGCGGCAGGCCTGCTGCTGTTTGTCCTGGCCGGAAACGTCTGGCTCGCCGCTGTCGGCGCCGCACTGTGGGGCGTGGGGGCTGCCCTCGCGTTCCCAATGGGAATGTCCGCCGCAGCAGATGACCCCAAGCACGCAGCGGCACGCGTCTCGGTTGTATCCACCCTCGGGTATATTTCCTTCCTCGCCGGTCCCCCGCTGCTGGGCTACCTCGGTGACCTCACCGGCATCCACCTGGCACTGCTGGCCATCCTGGCGCCGATCCTGCTTGCCCTGCTGCTGGCAGGCGCCGCGAAGCCGCTGCCCGTCAAATAGCTGCACGCCAACCTGCCGCGGGACAATTAGTCCCGGCGGTAGGGTGGGGTCATGCAGAGGAAGCGACGCAGGGGCCAGGGCTTGATCAGCCGCATCGACCGGCATCTGGTCCGGGGGGTTTCGGCGTTCCCCGGCGGAAACCATGACGTCTTTTTTCGGCGCCTCTCCGCATCAGCCAACCACGGAAAGCTCTGGATTGGCGCTGCGGCCATCATGGCGGCCTTCCCCGGAAAACCGCGCCGCGCAGCCCTCCACGGCCTGATCGCCCAGGCAGTTGCGTCCGCCGTGACCAACGTGGGCTTCAAGACCCTTCTGCCCCGCGCCAGGCCCTTGCCGGAACACCTTCCCGTCTTCCGGTTCGTCCATCCGCAGCCCACCAGTTCCTCCATGCCATCAGGACACTCGGCATCCGCCATAGCCTTTGCAGTGGGCGCCGGGCTGGTCAAGCCAGTCCTGGGCGCTGCCCTGGCGCCCGTGGCTGTTGGCGTTGCGTATTCGCGTGTCCACACCGGGGCGCATTGGCCCTCGGACGTGTTCTTTGGCTCGGCCATCGGAGCGGGCGCCGCCCTGGTGACCCGGAAATGGTGGCCCGTGCGCCCGCCTTTCCCTGACGTGAGCCGCACGTCAACCCCTGCCCCGGAACTGCCAGGCGGTGCCGGTCTCAGCATCGTGGTGAACACCCTCGGCGGATCGTTCACGGCCGAAACGGCCGCCGCCCTCCAGGAAGTATTCCCCAAAGCGCATATCAATACGGTGGATGCCGGCGAAGACCTCGTGGCCGAAATCCAGGCCACCGCCACCTTCCCCGGAACGGTGGCCCTGGGAGTCTGGGGCGGGGACGGGACCGTGGGCACCGCGGCGGCGGCCGCCGTCGAGCATTCGCTGCCCCTGCTTGTCCTGCCGGGCGGCACCCTCAACCACTTCGCCCGTGACACAGGGACCGGCAGCCTGAAGGAGGCCGTGAGCGCCGCCAACCGGGGCGAGGCCGCCCTGGCAGACGTGGGCATGGTCACCGTCGAACGGGGCATGGCCGGGAACCCCGAAAAGGCAGAACTGATCATGCTGAACACCGCGAGCATTGGCCTCTATCCAAACCTGGTCCGGCGACGGGAAATGCTGCAGCCTGCGCTGGGCAAGCCGCTCGCCGGAGTGGTGGCGATGTTCCGGACCTTCGCGGCAGGAACACCGACCACCCTGATCGTGGACGGCGTGCGGCACAAGCTCTGGATCGCCTACGTCGGCCGCGGCCGCTACTACCCCCGGGACCATGCGCCGCTGGTCCGTCCCGTCCTGGACGACGGCGTCCTCGACGTCCGCATGATCACGGCCGATGAATCCTTTGCCCGGCTGCGGCTGCTGTGGTCGGTCCTGACGGGAACCGTGGCCACCTCCCGGATCACGCACCTCACCGAAGCGTCCAGCATCCGTGTCGAATCGGACGGGGCGCCCATGGTTTTGGCCGTCGACGGCGAGGCCCTGGCCGGGGTGCGGTCCGCCGAATTCCGTGTGGCCGGCCGTGGCCTGACGTACTACTCGCCCCTGTCCTGACGGCCGGCTTCGTGGCCCGATCATCCGTGCGGACTACCCTGATTCAACCCTGAATCATCCCTGAGACCGGCGAAATCCGGGTTCCCCGTCGGTAGCGTGGAGGGTGCACACCACATTTCCCCGCATCCCGCAGCCCCCGGCTGCTGTTCGAAGGAACATTCCATGATTGAGGCAAAAGGCCTGACCAAGGTCTACGGCAGCAAGACCGCCGTTGACGGCGTCAGCTTTACCGTCCGGGCCGGGCAGGTCACGGGCTTCCTGGGCCCCAACGGTGCCGGCAAATCCACCACGATGCGCATGATTATGGGCCTGGACCGGCCGACGTCGGGCACGGTGACCGTCAACGGACTCCCGTACGCCGCACACAAGGCACCCCTTCACGAGGTGGGGGCGCTGCTGGACGCCAAAGCGGTCCACACCAGCCGCAGTGCCTACAACCACCTGCGGGCCATGGCGGCAACGCACAACATTCCCACCGCGCGCGTGCACGAAGTCATCGAGATGACCGGCCTGGACGCGGTGGCCAAAAAGAAGGCCGGCGGATTCTCGCTGGGCATGGGCCAGCGCCTGGGCATCGCGGCCGCCCTCCTGGGTGACCCGCAGACGCTGATCCTGGACGAGCCCGTCAACGGCCTCGATCCCGAAGGCGTGCTGTGGGTCCGGAACCTGGTCCGCTACCTCTCCAACCAGGGCAAGACCGTCTTCCTGTCCTCGCACCTCATGAGCGAAATGGCCCAGACCGCGGACCACCTGATCGTGATCGGCCGCGGAAAAATCATCGCCGATGCCACCATGCAGGAGATCATCGCCGGCACCCGCCAGGTCCGGACGCTCGTCCGCACCTCGGCCGCGACACAGCTGTCAGGCCTGCTCGCAGGCAACGGCGTGACAGTGGACCAGAACGAGCCGGAAACCCTGGAAGTCACCGGCCTGGACTCGCGGCAGATCGCCCAGGTAGCGCTGGACAACAGCGTGCTGGTCTATGAACTCACCCCGCAGCTGTCTTCCCTGGAAGACGCCTACTTTGACCTCACCAAGGACGAAGTGGAATACCACTCACACCTGACCGGCGGACCTGCCGGCGCGTTTGCCCCGGCCGGGGCCCCGGCAGCGGCAGGAAAGTAAGGACGATGACCACCATGACTGAGACCAAGACTTCCCCGCTTCCTCCGCGCGCCCGCTCCACTGCCGGAACCCGCGGCGTGACCTTCGGCGGTGTCCTGCGCTCCGAGTGGATCAAGCTCTGGTCCCTGATGTCCACCCGGATCCTGCTCCTGCTGACCCTCGCGGCCATTGTCGGCGTCGGCGCCCTCGCCGTCCTGATCCGCTACAGCTTTCTGGAGCAAATGGTCAACACTGCCAAGGAGCAGGGCCAGACCATGACCCCGGAAATGCTTGAGCAGTCTTTTCCGCCCGGTTCAGGCTTTGACCTCTACAATCTCCCCAACGCCGGCCTGCAGATCGGCATCCTGGTGCTGGGCTCCCTGGCTGTCCTGTTCATCTCCTCCGAGTACGCCACCGGGATGATCCGTTCCACCATGAACGCCGTTCCGCGCCGGACTCCGGCCTTTGTGGCCAAGGCGATCATTCTCGCCGTCATCTCCTACGTCATCACCACCGTGGCCGCGGCGGCAACCTTCCTGATCGCCATGCCGGTGTTCCAGGGACTGGGCTTTGACCTCGACTGGTCCACCGACGGGGTCATGTACAGCATCTTCACTGGCGGGCTGTACGTTGCCGGGGTGGCCCTGATCGGCCTGTCGCTGGGCGCGCTGCTCCGCAACTCTGCCGGCGGAATCACCGTGCTGGTGGGCATGTTCTTCGTCCTGTCCATCGCGGCGAGCTTCATGACCTTCATCCCCGGTGACTTCTGGAAGTACGTGCCGCAGTACATCCCCAGCGAAGCCGGCGGACGGTTCCTGTCCATTGGCCACATCGATGGCATCATCGATCCCTGGCACGGCGGCCTGATCTTCCTGGGCTACGTTCTGCTGTTCCTGGTTCCGGCCATGATCGTCCTGAAGAAACGCGACGTCTAGGCCGGAGCTAGGCTCAGACCATGAACGAAGCGGCAACATTTAAGGACGCGCCGGCCGGACAGGCCGACGCGTCCTTTGCCGAAATCACGGCCAAGCGCCGGGGCCTGCTCCGCCGCTACCTCTACCAGCATCCCCGGGTGATGGACGGTGTGGTGGTCCTGGGCTACGCCGTGCTGGTGGCTCCCACTGTGGTGGACGCGGTCATATCGGGCTCGTGGCTCGCGGCCGCCTTCCTCTTTGCCGTAGCCGGTGCCCTCTTCTTCCGGCGCTCCTACCCGGTGGCGCTCGTGGCCTTCATCGCGGTGGTCGAAGTGGCGGTCACGCTGCTCCACCCCTGGGGGTCCAACGTCTCGGCCGGCCTGTGGTTCTCGCTGTACGCGGTGGCCGTGGTCCATACGCGCCGGTTCGCGCTGGTGACCATGGCCGTGGCCACCGCGCCGCTGGCACTGCTCTACCTGCTGGCCGCCGTGGGTCCCATGGAGAACTCCTTCGTCCACCACGACGGCGGCAACCCCGGTGACTTCCACCTCCTGACCAGCATCGCCACCGGGGCAACCATTGCCCTGTCCAACGTCATCGCCACCGGAATCGGGATCTCCGTCCGGCAACGGCGCGAACACGAGCAGGAAATCGCCGCCTGGGCGGCCCGGACCGCCAGCCTCGCCTCCGTCAACGAACGGAACCGGATCGCCCGGGAAATGCACGACGTCGTGGCGCACTCGCTGACGGTGATGATCAGCCTGTCGGACGGCGCCGCCGTCGTGGTCCGGAAAAGCCCCGACCGCGCCGGGGAGGTGCTGGGTGAACTGTCCCGGACGGGCAGGACCGCCCTGGCGGACATGCGGCGCGTGCTGGGCGTCCTGCGGGACGATGCTGCGGGGACTGCGCCGCGGCAACCCCTCGCGTCCGGTGACAGCCTCGGCAAACTCCTTGAAGGATTCCGCACCGCCGGCCTGCCGCTGCACTACTCCCACACTGGCCCGGCGCTGCCCGACGACGCCGCGTTCCAGCTCACCGTCTACCGGATCGTGCAGGAGTCGCTCACGAACGTCCTGCGCTACGGGAGGTCGCTGGGGCGCGTGGATGTGGGCATTGTCCGCGCCGGCCCAACGGTCACCATTGAGGTGCTCGACGACGGCACCGGGGTTACAGGCCCTGGAACCTTCGACGGCGGCGGGCCAGGTTCCGGCGGCTCCGGCCCGGGCCTTCCCGGGTCAGGCCAGGGGCTTGCAGGAATGGCGGAGCGGGCCCGGATCTACTCCGGCACCGTGGAGGCCGGGCGGAGCGGCCGGGGATGGCGGGTGCGTGCCGTCCTCACCTGTCCCGATGACGAGCCCGCGGATCCGCCCAACCGTCCACGCCAACTGCAAGGCAAAAAGTGACCGAGAACCAACCGATAACCGTCCTGCTGGTGGATGACCAGCCGCTGCTGCGGATGGGCTTCCGCCTCATCCTTGAGGGCGAGGACGACCTCCACATCGTGGGGGAAGCCTCCGACGGGGCGGAGGCCGTCAGGCAGGTCCGCGAACTCAACCCGGATGTGGTGCTGATGGATGTCCGGATGCCCGTGCTGGACGGCATCGAGGCCACCCGCGCAATCACCGCATCCGGATCCGGCGCCCGGATCATCATCCTCACCACCTTTGATGTGGACGAATATGCGTTCGCCGGCCTCCAGGCGGGTGCGTCCGCGTTCCTGCTCAAGGACGTGGCGCCGTCGGAACTGATCCACGCCGTGCATGTAGTGGCCAGCGGGGACGCAGTGGTGGCCCCGCGGGTCACGCAGCGGCTGCTGGAGACCTACGTCCGCGGCGCTGCCCGGCCTGCCCCGGCGGCGGCACCGCGTGATCCGTTGCTGGAGGACCTGACGCCCCGCGAAACCGAGATGCTCGAGGCCATGGCAGAGGGCCTGTCCAACGCCGAAATCGCGCACCGGTATTTCCTCTCCGAAGCCACTGTGAAGACCCACGTCCGGCGCATCCTCACCAAGCTGCACCTGCGCGACCGCGTCCAGGCCGTGGTGTACGCCTACGAGACCGGCCTCGTGGTGCCGAGCAACCCGGACTACTGACGCCGGCGCGGCCTACCGACGCACAGGTTACGCACAGGAACGCCCTATGCAGGCGATAGGCGGGTGCAGTTCCATGGATCCATGACCAACCATGTTCCGCACCCCAATCATGACCGAGGCCTCGAATTCGACCTGTCCACCCTGATGAGCCGCCGCTCGCTGGGCATGTTCTTCGGTGCGGGCGGCGCCGTGGCGGCACTGGCCGCCTGCACGCCCGGTGGGTCGACCTCCACGGCCAGCACACCGGCGTCGACCGCGACTGCCACGGCAACGTCCAGCGCAACCGCGGCGGCCATCTCCTCGCCGTCCGCGACGCCCACCCTGACCCGGGCGATCGCCGAATGCACGACGGAAATTCCGCAGGAAACCGCCGGCCCGTACCCCGGGGACGGCTCCAACGGGCCCAACGTGCTGGAAGCCTCCGGCGTGGTCCGGCAGGACATCACCTCCAGTTTCGGGACGGGGTCCGCAAAGGCCGAAGGCGTGCCGCTGACCCTTACACTGACGCTGCTCGACAACGCCAACGGCTGTGTCCCCCTGGCCGGCGCGGCCGTTTACGCCTGGCACTGCGACCGGGACGGAAAATACTCGATGTACGACTCCGGCCTGGCCAACGAAAACTACCTCCGCGGCGTCCAGGAAGCCGACTCCAATGGGCAGGTCACCTTCAAGTCCATCTTCCCGGGCGCCTACTCCGGCCGCTGGCCGCACATCCACTTTGAGGTGTTCGAGTCCATGGGCAACGCGACGGCGGCGGGGCAGGTGCTGGCGGTATCCCAGGTCGCCCTGACCCAGGCGGCCTGTGAGGACGTTTATGCCAGCGCGGGCTATGGGACGAGTGCCCGGAACTTTCCCCGGACGACGCTGAAGTCGGACAACGTCTTCGGTGACGACGGCGGCATCTACCAGCTGGCCACCATGACGGGATCGGCCACCGCCGGGTATACGGCCGGGCTCAACGTGACCGTCTAGAAAGCGGCAGCCGGCTGCCGGGCCCTGTCTGGGCCCGGCGTTAGACTCGAGACCATGCCTTCGAATTCCAGCGCCGCAGACCACGTCCGGGACCTTGGCGCATACGTCAGCGCGTCGCCGTCGAGCTTTCACGCCGTCCATGAGGCCGCACGCCGGCTGGACGAAGCGGGTTTCACGGGCCTGGACGAGCTGGAACCGTGGGAAGGCGGCGCGGGCTCGTTCTACATTGTCCGCGACGGCGCCCTCATCGCCTGGGTGGTGCCGGAAGGCGCCGGACCCGCCACCGGGTTCAACATCCTGGGGGCGCACACGGACTCTCCGTCCTTCAAACTCAAGCCCAAGCCCACCACCGGTGCCCATGGCTGGCTGCAGGCCGGCGTCGAGGTTTACGGCGGCCCGCTGCTGAACTCCTGGCTGGACCGGGAGCTGCAGCTGGCCGGCCGGCTGGTCATGCTGGACGGCACGCAGCACCTCACGGCCACCGGCCCGATGCTGCGGTTCCCGCAGCTGGCCATCCACCTGGACCGTGCGGTGAACGACGGCCTCACGCTGGACAAGCAGCGGCACATGAATCCCGTGTGGGGGCTGGGCAACCCGGGTGATGTGGACCTGCTGGCTGTTTTGGCTTCGCATGTGCCTGGCAGCGCCTCGGTTGATCCTGCCCGGATTGGCGGGTACGACGTCGTTATTGCGGACACGCAGCCGCCTGCGGTTTTCGGGGCCCACGGGGAGTTCTTCGCCTCCGCGCGGCTGGACAACCTTTCGGCGACGCACGCGGGGCTGGCGGCGCTGATTGCGCATGGTTCGTCTTCCGGCGGGGCAGCCGGTGCGCCGATCGCCGTCCTGGCGGCGTTCGACCACGAGGAAATCGGCTCCAACTCCCGCTCCGGGGCGTGCGGACCGATCCTGGAGGACGTCCTGGTGCGGATCTCCGACGGCCTCGGCGCAACAGTGAGCCAGCGGCGGCAGGCGCTGGCGGCGTCGTTCTGTGTGTCAGCAGATGCGGGCCATGCTGTCCACCCCAACTACTCCGAGCGGCACGATCCCGCCAACCACCCGGTGCTCAACGGCGGTCCGCTGCTGAAGATCAACGCCAACCAGCGGTACGCCACGGACGCCAACGGAGCCGCCTTCTGGGCCCGGCTCTGTGGGGAGGCGAAGGTGCCTTACCAGGAATTCGTGTCCAACAACGTGATGCCGTGCGGATCAACCATCGGCCCGCTGACCGCCACCCGGCTGGGAATCCGGACTGTCGACGTCGGGGTTCCGCTGCTTTCGATGCACTCCGCGCGCGAGCTCTGCGGCGTGGAGGACCCGCAGCGGCTGGCTGCGGTCACGGAGCTGTTCTTCCGGACGGCTGTTTAGCCAGGGTCACTGGGGGAATAACCCCTATACCTAACAGTTCAACCTTCGACTAACCCCCGTACTTACCTAGGAACGCAATTAGGGGCGGGTAAAAAGTGAGTACCTACTACTCGTGACAATTTCTTTGGCCAAAACATAAGCTCAACCCACGATCAGAGTCAAAGGCAATGAGCGCTGGGCCAGAGACCAGACCATGACCGGAACGTGTTTGAAAGTCCGTTTACTGTCATGAAGTGGTGAGGCAATTGTCTATTTCCACCCAGCTTCCAATTTCGTTCTCTGAACCAGGGCCGCTATTGCCGAGGGCGTCCATAAGCGTGGTTATCCCAACGCTGAATGAGGCCATGAATCTCCCGTGGGTCCTGCGTCGCATGCCATCGTATGTGGACGAGGTGGTGATCGTGGATGGGCGCTCCGAGGATCACACTGTCGACGTTGCCCGCGCACTCCGTGTGGATGTCGTCGTCGTGGCTGAGCAGCGAAAGGGAAAAGGGGTTGCAGTCCGTGCGGGATTCGGCGCAGCCTCAGGCGACATCATCGTCATGCTTGATGCGGACGGAAGTATGGACCCCCAGGAGATTGGCTGGTTCGTCTCCCCGCTCCAGCATGACTACGACTTCGTGAAGGGGTCACGGTATGTCACCGGGGGCGGGTCAGAAGACCTGACGTTCTTACGGAATGCCGGCAACAGGGCACTTACCGTGCTGGCCAACACCGTGCTGCACAGCAACTACTCTGATCTTTGCTACGGATACATAGCGTTCCGGAAGGAATGCCTCGAGGTTTTGCAGCTGGAGTCGGACGGGTTCGAAATCGAAACCGAGCTGATTGTCCGCGCGGCCAGGGCCGGCCTTCGCATCGCTGAGGTGCCCAGCAATGAACTGGACCGCATCTCGGGGGCCTCCCATCTGCAAACGTTTCGTGACGGGTGGCGGGTGCTGGGCACGCTCGCGCGGGAATGTGCGTTGTGGGAGGCGCCCACAGCCGGGGCCCGGCCCGAGGCTCTCCGGCGGGTGAAGTACGCATACGCGAACGTCAGGTTTCCGCGCACGCCCACGGATCCGCAGAGCGTTCTCTCAATGGCCCAGGGACTCTAGCATGTCTACGCCCATCGACCGGCCGACCGTCTCGGTGATCATTTGCTGCTACACGATGGCGCGCTGGGAAATTTTGCTGGACGTCATGGAATCCGTCCGGAATCAAACGATGCCCCCAATGGAGGTCATTGTTGTTGTCGACCACAATGAGGACCTGTATGAGCGTCTCCTCGCGGTGGTTGATGATGTGACCATCGTGGCGAGCACCGGTCCCCGTGGGCTCTCCGGGGCGCGCAACGTCGGGGTTGGGCTGGCCGACTCCGATATCGTCGCCTTCCTGGACGATGACGCCCAAGCGGCCCACGACTGGCTCGAGCGGCTGGTCGTTTTTTATGACGATCCCGATGTGTTGGCGGTGGGCGGGCGCGTTGAACCGGTGTGGGAATCCGGCCGTCCTGCCTACTTCGGCGAGGAGCTGGATTGGATTGTGGGCTGCAGTCACCGCGGCATGCCCAAAGTGGCATCCGAGGTCCGGAACGTCATCGGCGCGAACATGTCCTTTCGGCTTGAGGTTCTTCGGCGGGTCGGAGGCTTCAACATCGCTCTTGGTCGCCAGGGGACCATACCCCTTGGCTGCGAGGAGACAGAGATCTGCATTCGATCCAAGATGGGCTCGCCCGGGTCCCGCATCGTCTATGAACCGGCGGCAGTGGTGCGACACCATGTGCCAGCCACCAGGGGAACAGTGCGCTATATGCTGGCGCGTTCCTGGTCGGAAGGGCTATCTAAAGCCCAGGTCAGCGAAATCGTGGGCCACAAGCGCGCTTTGGGGCCGGAACGCCGCTACGTACGCAGCATTCTGCCACGGGCTGTTGCCTCTGGAATCCACGACTGGAGCCGGGATGGAAACCTTGGCGGGCTAGGCCGTGCCGGGGCCATCATTGCGGTTTTGTCGTTCACAGCGGCAGGGTATCTGCGGGGCCGCCACCTCAGCCACATCTCGCCACCTCCGGTGCCCGCCCCGGTTCTCCCTGACACACGGTGGAGGGACGTCCAGTGAGTGAAGCCGCAGGCGAGTTGCCCCCACGTCTTGCCGGACTCGTCCGGAGGCTGATGCATCGGGACCGTCGACCTGAGGTCACTCTCCCAACACACGCGCTAAAAACTGCAGAATCACACAGGATCAGCGAGGAACGAAACGTCATGCCAACTTACAACGAACGCAGGACTCCCGGGCTTGGCGCAACGAGGGGAAGTGGTGGCTTTGTTGGTCTTCGGCGACGCGGGTCGCGGATTCTGCGGTTCCACGCATTGCTTACAGCCGTGCTGCTTGCCCTGGCTGCCCTGATGGTGCCGAGTGCGGCGTCGGCCGCTCCGGGTGACGTGGGGGTCGAGGGTCCGTCGCATTCGGGGACGGGGACGCCGACGGGTACGAAGCGGGCGACGAGCGCGCTGTGGTTCAACGACGGGAGCTGGTGGGGAAACCTGTGGGACACTGCCAGCTCGGATTTCCATATCTTCCGGTTCAATGCCGCGACGAGCTCGTGGGTCAATACCGGTGTGGCGACGGACACGCGAGCGAACACCCATCATGACGTGCTGTGGGACGGCACCACGTTGTTTGTGGCGAGCTATCGGTTCGTCAATGACGGTCTGCCGGCTCAGGTGAACTTCCCGACGACGATGCGGCGTTACAGCTACGACTCAAGTAAGAAGACGTACTCGTTGCTGCCACAGAGCTCTACGAACATCAACAACTACCGCGTTGAGGTCCTGACCATCGATAAGGACTCAACTGGCCGGGTGTGGGCCACGTGGCAGCAGGGGAACCGGATCTATATGAACGTCACTGCCACGGATGGCAGGACGTGGGGGACGCCGTTCCAGCATCCTGCGTCGTTGAGCAACGTGTCTGTGGACGACACCTCAGCTGTGATTGCCTTCGACGGGAACAAGATGGGCGTGATGTGGAGCCGGCAGGTCGGTGATGCCACCGACGGCATGTACTGGAGCTACCACGTCGATGGAGCGTCGAACACCGCCTGGACCACTCCTGTCGCGGCGGTTTCCGGGCAGCGCAGCAGTGATGACCATATGAACCTGAAGTGGCTGGACTCCTCGGGTGGCCGGGTTTTCGCCGCCGTCAAGACGTCATTCACGTCCGCGCCGCAGCCGCTGATCCAGCTGTTGGCGTTGAGTGGTACGACGTGGACGGCCTACCCGATCGCGGCTGTGTCGGAGTGCCCGAACCGGGTGATCGTCTTGATTGATGAGAGCACGCAGATGCTGCGTACGTTTGCTACCTATCCGAAGCCGAGTGGCACAACGAACGCGGGTGTCTGCACCAGTTCGGGGGGCGCGATCTACGAGAAGTCCACGCCGCTGAACAACATCAACTTCACGACTGCGAAGACGGCCCGTATCGTGGACGCCGACCAGTATGTCCACAACGTGACGTCGACCAAGCAGAACCTCAACAGTGCGGCGCAGGGCACGGCCAACAGCGGTCTGCTGGTGCTCGCCGATGTGAACGCCACAAACCGGTACTGGCACTATTACGATCCGAGCGTCGGTGGTGGGGATACGACGGCTCCGACGGTGACGGATACGTCTCCGGCGGCTGGTGCCACTGGTGTCGCGGTGACGGCGAATGTCACTGGGACGTTCTCGGAGGCGATGAATGCCTCGACGGTCACATCGACCACGTTCACGTTGACGGGGCCGGGGACGACGCCGGTGTCGGCCGCTGTGACGTACAACAGCACGGGCAACGTTGCGACGTTGAACCCGAATGCTGACCTGGCCGCAAACACGACGTACACGGCGACGATCAAGGGTGGCTCCGGTGGGGTGAAGGATGTTGCCGGTAACCCGTTGGCGTTGGATAAGGTGTGGACCTTCACGACGGCTTCCGTGGGTGATACGACGGCTCCGACGGTGACGGTCACGTCTCCGGATGCTAATGCGACTGGTGTTGCGGTGACGGCGAATGTGACGGGGACGTTCTCGGAGGCGATGAATCCGTCGACGGTCACATCGACCACGTTCACGTTGACGGGGCCGGGGACGACGCCGGTGTCGGCCGCTGTGTCGTACAACGGCACGGGCAACGTTGCGACGTTGAACCCGGCTGCTGACCTGGCCGCAAACACGACGTACACGGCGACGATCAAGGGTGGCTCCGGTGGGGTGAAGGATGTTGCCGGTAACCCGTTGGCGTTGGATAAGGTGTGGACCTTCACGACGGCCCCCGCGGGTGATACGACGGCTCCGACGGTGACGGATACGTCTCCGGCGGCTGGTGCCACTGGTGTCGCGGTGTCGGCGAATGTCACTGGGACGTTCTCGGAGGCGATGAATGCCTCGACGGTCACATCGACCACGTTCACGTTGACGGGGCCGGGGACGACGCCGGTGTCGGCCGCTGTGTCGTACAACGGCACGGGCAACGTTGCGACGTTGAACCCGGCTGCTGACCTGGCCGCAAACACGACGTACACGGCGACGATCAAGGGTGGCTCCGGTGGGGTGAAGGATGTTGCCGGTAACCCGTTGGCGTTGGATAAGGTGTGGACCTTCACGACGGCCCCCGCGGGTGGTGGGACGGGCATTCAGCGCCAAGGGATGAGCACATTGGTTAACACCACGGCTACCACGAGCCACACGATTTCCAAGCCCGCTTCGGCCGGGGCAGGCCAGGTCTGTGTCGCCTCATTGGCGCTCAACGGCTCGACCGTTTCAGCGGCCCCGACGGGCTGGACCCAGTTTGCCGCAATTACGTCGATCTCCAACCCGCATCTGTACGGCTACTACCACGTCATGGGAGCGTCCGAACCTGCCAGCTACACCTGGACCACGGCAGGGTCGGTCGCCAGCGGTGGCGGCATCAGCTGCTACTCCGGAGTGAACACCACAACTCCGTTGGACACAACAGCCTCGGTAGCCGCGTCTGCCGTCGCTGCCTCCACGGGCTCGGTTGCTGGAGTCACCACAACGACCGCCGGAGCTATGCTCGTTGGCGCAATCGCCATCAACTCAAGCAATACCACTATCGTCATCGCTGGCCCGTCAGACATGGCGGAAGTGTATGACCTCGGTGGTAAGCGCACGGAGCTTGACGATGGCCTTCAGGCAGCCGCCGGTTCCTCGGGCAGCAAGTCCTGGGTATGGAGCAGCGGTTCGGCCCGCGAATGGGCCGGTTGGCTCGTCGCCCTCCGCGCTCAATAACCCCAGGGCCATAGCCCGCCACCCAAAAACCCCATCCGACCGACAACCCAGACAGGGGACGATGATGAAGACCAGGACCAAGACGAAGGCATTGCACTTCGATATTCACGGCCGCGTGACGATCCGCGTTGACGCGGAGGCGCCGGCGGCGGCCCAGCTGCAGAGCATGCTGGCGTGTTTCGCCACGGATACGGAGCGGCCGGCGGACATCGTCGTGGATGATCGGTTGGAGTCGATGCCGGATGCGGGTCTGCTTGAGCATGAGCTCGCGTATACCGGGAGCAGCGTGCGTTTCCAGGCCGATCGGGTCCAGGTTGTGAGGGATGCGGAGCAGTGGCGTATTCACGGTCCGGGTGAGCTGTTGACTTCCGTGGTCCCTGTTCTCGATGCT
Source organism: Arthrobacter sp. BE255 (assembly GCF_031457335.1). Taxonomy (NCBI): domain Bacteria; kingdom Bacillati; phylum Actinomycetota; class Actinomycetes; order Micrococcales; family Micrococcaceae; genus Arthrobacter; species Arthrobacter sp. BE255. The sequence continues at coordinate 669,092 of NZ_JAVDWK010000002.1, forward strand.
GCGATGGTCGGTCAAGGGGCCGGCATGATCCACGCAGCAACGATGGCGTACCGGGGTCACGCGATTGCGCTTCCCGCGGCTGGAGGGACGGGTAAGACGAGCACGGCCGCCAAGCTGATGCGGCGCGAGGGGTGGTCGTTCATGGGTGACGACTGGGCCTTCCTTGCCGAGGACGCCATGCTGCTCGGCTACGCGAAGCCGATGTTCATTAAGCCGCACCACCGGACCATCTACCCGCACCTGTTCGAAGGTGTCCGGAAGCCACTCGTCCCCTCAGCGCTCTCCGGGAGCGTCGGCCGTCTCACGACCGTGGTGCACCCGTACGTCATCCGCTATCCCCGCCTCGCAGACTTCTCCCGGCGATGGTCGCCGGAGCACCGCATGGTTGTGCCGGAGGCCGCGTTTCCGGGGCGGGAAGTGACCACCTCGGCCCCGCTCGCGGCCGCTGTGTATGTCGAGCGTTTTGAGGGCACCCGGTCCCGGATCGTTGAGCGGACGAGTGATTGGATGGTCGACCGCATGATCGGCAACTTCCACATCGAAATGGCGGGCTTCTCGCAGCGGGTCGTGACTGGCCTGGCGGCCACGTCCGTCCTCCCGTGGCGCGAGCATTTCGACGCGAAGGGGCTCGTGCTGAGCAAGGCACTTGACGGTCGGCCCTGCCATTTGCTGCAGGTGCCCGCCGCGTACTCGGCGGACGAGGCGTCGGATGACATCGTCCGGTTTCTGGAACAGCTGCTGCCGTCGGTCCTCGGCGAGCAGATCTGAGGGGGCGGACACAGTGGGTCACAGCCCCGCCGAAGTCACCGCGGTCGTTCCGGCCCGCAACGCGGAGCCCCTGCTCCCGCGCTGTCTGGAGGCCCTGAGTCAATCCGGTGTCGCCGAGATCATCGTGGTGGATGGATGCTCCACCGACCGCACTGTCGAGCTCGCCCTCGCGGCCGGTGCCCGGGTCCTGAGTGATGAGGGCCGCGGCCTGCCATGGGCTCGAACGCTCGGTGTGCGGAGCAGCAGCACCCGTTGGGTCCTGCTCGTCGACGCCGACGTCGTGTTCGGGCCCACGGGGGTCGCCGACCTGCTCACGGAGCTGGTGGACGGCGGCCTCGATGCCCTCCAGGCCGGTCTCGAGAGTGTTGCTGGACCGGGCTACTGGGGGCAGGCGCTGGCACATCACCATCGCACCGGCCGCAGCCGGAACTGGTTCGGGCTCGTTGCCACTGTCGTCGACCGGGAGCTGATGCTGGGCGTGGGTTTCGACGACTCGTTCAAATCGGGGGAGGACATCGAGCTGCGTTGGCGGATGCGGGAGGCAGGGCTGCGAACGGCGGTGTCACGCCGGGTCTTCGTCGAACATCGCTTCGCCGCAGACGACTTCGACTTCGCACTTGACCAGTTCCTGATGGACGGAACGGGACTTGGACGGATGATACGCAAGCACGGCTGGCGCGGCGCGAGGTTGGCACTGCTGCCCGCTGCCGCGGCGGTCCGGGGCAGCGCCTTGAGCCTGGCCGCGGGCCAGCCTCGGTGGCTGCGCTACTACGTCGCCTTCTGTTGGTATAACTACGCGGCCATGGCGAAGGGGTTACGTCATGAGCGCTAAGTCGGGGGCTGTTGTCACGGGCGCCTTGACCGTCCGGCATTCCGCCCTGCGCAGCTCGCTCGGCCTCGTCGTAGGCAAGGCGGCCCAGACGGGCGCGGGTTTCGCCTTCTGGGTAGTGGCCGCGCGCGCGACTTCCGACCGTGAGGTCGGGCTCACCATGGCCGCGGTCGCGGCGGTGATGATCTGCACCCAGCTCGCAGTGCTGGGCGCCGGGTCGGCCGTGATCCTCTCAGTGGGGCGCGGGGAGGCGCCCGCTCGGGTGCTGGACGCAGCGTTCGCCATCGTGGCGGTCGCCGGCACTGTGCTGGCCCTCGGCTACCTCGTGCTGCAGTCGGCCGTGACGCCGGATACGGCCTTGGTATCGGTTCTCTTCTGGCTCACGTTCCTCGTGGCTGCCGTCACCGGCACCCTGGTCATCGTGCTCGACCAGGCGCTCGTGGCGTTGGGACGCGGTGCCAGCGCGACCTCGAGATACGCGTTGGGCGGCGTCGTCTCACTCGGGGCTGCGGTGCTCGTGGCCTGGCTGGCGCACGGCGCCTCCGCCGACGTGCTGATGGCCTGCTGGACCCTCGGGACCACCGTGGCGTGCGTTGTCGGCGCGGTCCAGCTGCGAAGGCTTGTCGGCTACCGGCCGCGACTGTCCTTGAGCTCGGCGCGCGGCCGTCCACTGCTGGCGGTGGGCATTCCGTACCAGCTCCTTACCCTCACCGAACGCGCCCCCGGGCTGGTCCTGCCGCTCCTGCTCGCGCACATGGTGGCGCCGGAGGCCGCTGCCTACTGGTATCCCGCATGGATGATGGCCTGGGCCGCCTACTCCGCTCCGATGCTGATGGGCATTGTCCAGTTCTCCGAGGGTGTCCGCGACCCGGACCGCCTGGTATCGACCACCTGGGCGAGTCTCCGGTTGTCTCTCGCCGTGGGAGGTCTGGCCGCAGCCGTCCTCATCATCCTCGCTCATCCACTGCTCAGTCTGCTGGGGGAGCGGTACGCAGACTCCTCCGCCGGCGCTCTGCGGTGGTTGGCGGCAGGACTGGTGCCTTACGCCGTGCTGCAGGCCTACAACGCCGTGTGCCGGGCCCGCGGGCGCTACACGGAAGCCATCGTGGTCGGCGTGACGCTCGGAGTCGCCCTCTGCGCCTCCGCACTGTTGGCCGCGGACGGGGGCCCCAGCGCCATGGCCCTTGCATGGCTGGTGGTGCTCTCCATCGGGGCGGTAGCGGTCGGCCTCCGGCTGATCGCCGTCCTCCGGCACCTAAGGAAGGACGCGCTATGACCAGGGCATTGGATGCGAGCATCCGAACCATCCGAACTATCCGCGCCCAGGGACGCTGGAAGCCCCGTGATGTGGGGTGCGCTGTGGCGGGAGCCGTGTCGCTGGCACTTGTCGTGTGGGCCGCCACCACCGTGGCTTTGCCCGTGAACAGCGACCTGGGGCTCGTCGCCGTACTGCCCTATCCGTTCTGGATCGGGGTCCTGCTTCTGAACGTCGCCTTCGTCGTAGCGCTGAGAGGGGATGCCGAAGGCCCGGCGCGCCGTCCGGTCATGATGTGGCTGGTCGTCGTGCTTGTGCTCGTGCTTTTCGGAACCGCAGCCTTCGTGACGGACGTACCACGGGGTGAGGTCGCGTTCCGTCACCTCGGCATCGCCGACGCCCTCACGCGCACCCAGGGGATCGACCCGGACATCGACGCATACTTCAACTGGCCGGGCTTCTTCGCACTCCTGGCAACGGTGCTCCGGGCGACCGGTCTCGACCCGGTGACCGTCGCCCTCTGGGCGCCGGTCCTCAACATGGGTCTGTGGCTCGCGGCCCTGGGTGTGCTGACGCGCTATCTGACAAGCGATCCGCGACGGCGTTGGCTCGTGCTCTGGATCTTCTGCCTCGGCAACTGGCAGGACCAGGACTACTTGTCTCCCCAGGCCTTCGGCTTCTTCCTGTACCTCGTCGTGATCGCGCTGCTACTCGGCCCGTTGGCCGCGCGGCCCCCCAAGTTCCGCGGCTTCCGAGACACCGACCTGGCGGCATGGTGGCAAGGACGGTCGCCCGCGGAGCCCCGGCCGGGGCTCCGGGTAAGTGCCCTCGTGGTGACCCTCCTGCTCGTCACGGTCATCTGCGCGAGCCACCAACTGACGCCGTTCCTGGTGCTCATCACCATCACCGCCCTCACTTTGAGCGGACGTGTCTGGCCCAGCCGGCTGCCCCTGATCACTGCGGTGCTGCTGGCGCTCTGGCTCGCCTACCCCGCCAGTGCATACCTCGCCGCGAACCCACCCCTGGCGGACGGCGGACTGCTTGCCGCGATCGAGGCGAACGTCGTCGACCGCGTGAGCGGAACCCCTGGTCACGTGCTGGTGGTGCAGGCCCGGGTCGTTCTCACCCTCGTGCTGTGGGCCCTCGCCGTGGCGGGGGCGGTGCGCGACCGGCGCAGGGGGCGCCTCGACATCCGGGTGGTCCTCCTCGCCGTTACCCCGCTGGTGCTCTTCCCCGTGCAGTTGTACGGCGGGGAGATGCTCATCCGCGTCTCCCTGTTCGCGCTGCCCTTCATCGCCCTGCAGGCGTGCTCCATACTGCTTCCGACGGACGACAGCACGCGGCCCCCCTCCACCCGCACCGCGGGCGTCCTGGTGCTCACCTGCTTGCTGCTGGCTGTGCTGACCGTGACAGGCCGGTTCGGAAACGCCCAGTATGACGTCTTCACCGACGGTGAGATCGCCGCCGTCGCCGCCGCGGAGGATCTCGCGCCTCCCGGCTCGACGATCATCTCGGCTGCCCCCCCGACGCCGTGGCGCAGCGACGGCTACCTGGACCACCGGTACCGGACGATCGACTACATATGCCGGTCCGACTTGTCGACGGCGACGTGCGGCCCGCTCGTCTACGCAGACGCCCGGCGCAACCCCGCCGGTGCCGTCGTGCTGCTCACGCGCTCGTCGGAGGCGAGTCTCGTGCTCCAGGGCGAAACCAGCGCGGGCGGCTTCGCCGAACTGGAGAAGTGGCTGAGCACTCAGGCCGGCGTGGAGCTGGCGTTCAGCAACGACGACGCACGCGCGTACCGGGTGACGCCATGAACAGCGTCAGCAGGCCCACCATGGTGATCGGTCTCGCGGCCGTCGCGCTGTCGCTGGTGACGCTCGTCGGACTGCCGACACCGTTGCAGGCGGTCGCCGCGATAGCCGTCCTCGTCCTGCTCCCGGGGCAGGCACTCGCCCGGCTCACGCCGGTGACCGACCTCGCGCTCGGAACGCTGCTTGTCCTGGCGCTCGGCCTCGCCACGCTCACGGTGGTGGCCACGACGATGTTCTACCTCGCTGTGTGGTCGTGGCAGGCGTGCATCGTCACGATGGGCGTCATCACCATCCTCGCGTGTCTGGCACGCGCACGACAGGAGACCGCGTCATGATCGACGTCATAATCAACCTGGCGGGATTGCTGGCGACTGCCGCCCTGCTCATCACCCTCATCGCCCTCGAGGTCAGACGCGCCGGACCAGATGCCGGGCAGCCCACCAGTCTGCGGCTCCTCGGCCTAACGGTGAGCCGCAGGGTCGTCGCAGTCATGTGGGTGGCGTACGTGCTCCTCTTCCTTCCACGAGTATTGGGACTGCTGACGTGAGGGGTGCGGCGCGGTGGTGGCTCCTCAGTGACCTCCACTTGGGCGTGTCGGACTACGACCCCCGGCGCCCCGGCAGTATGCTGCCCGAGTTCCTGCGCCGCGAGGTGCTCGCAGCTCCCGGTCAGCAGCACGTCGCCTTCGTCGGTGACACGTTCGAGCTGGTTGGGTTCGCCGAGGACCAGAGCCTGGCACGGCTTGAGTCCATTCTTGCCTGGCACCCCGAGACGTTCTTGGCGTTGAAGTCTTGTGCGGCGAGCGGCGTGCAGCTGCACTTCGTCTGCGGCAACCACGACGTGGAGCTGGCCCGGCCCTCGGTTGCCGCCCGGCTGTCGGCGCTGCTGTCACCCGGCGAGCCCTCGCAGGTCCGGGTGCACCCGTGGTTCCTGCACGTGCCCCACGTGCTCGTGGCCGAGCACGGGCACCAGCACCACGCGCTGCACCGGATGCCCGAAGTACTCCGCACTGCGGTCAACGGCACCGATGAGCTGGACTTGCCACCGCTGGCCGCCTGGAACGCCCATCCGTCGAGGTCGCGCCTGAGCCGTGCCGGGGCCGTTGCCCGGGCCTGCCTGGCGTCCGAGCGGGCGGAACGCCGCATCCGGGAGCCCGCGTACGACGAGCTGTTGCAGACCGAGTCGCTGCGGCTCGCACTCGACGGCGTGGCCGTTCGGGACCTGGCACGCCTTTCCCGGTTTCGGACGGTGTCAGCGCTCCCGGTCGCCGCGACTCGCATGGTGCTTTCGGCCGCCGGGCGCAGAGGCGCCGGCGGCGAGGCGCCTGCTGCTGCAGGCCGGTTCGCACGTACCTTGGAGGCGCACGGTTCCGGGGTGGCCTGGTACGTCTCGGGTCACACGCATCGGGCCCTCGAATCGGGGCTTGAGGCGTGCCCCACCCGCTACATCAACACCGGCACGTGGTGTTCGGACGTCCGCGGTCGCGGACCTGACCAGTCGGACCGTCGGGCGTTCCCGTACGCCGTGGTCGACGTCGCCCGCGACGGCACCACCAGCGGCGGGCTGCGGTACTGGCGTCCGGACGGTGGCTGAGCCGTACGGGTGTTAGTGCCCGAACCCGGCGGTGATCGGAACCGATGACTTAGCCAGGGCCTCGCGACCCGCTGTCAGTCTGCATTCCGCCGGAAACGGGACGGAACTCCCAGGTGTAAGAGCCGTCAGCCTTGAGGCTCATCCGTAGGTGCCCCCATGTGTCGCTAAAACTCCGCTGCACATAGGAGGGGTTGCTGGTGAACTCCCGGAGGCCGATTCCACCTGTGGACACCTGAAACTGTTGCATTCCGTCCGCAACGCACTGGTCTGCGTTGTTGATCGGGCAGGTCCGCTCATAATTGTGCTGAGATCCGGACAGCAGCACGCGAACGCGGTTCTCCCAGAACATGTCAATCCACGGCTTCGCCTGCGAGAAGCGCGTGTGGCTCGACGTGTTGCTTGTGAAATACGGATCATGGTACATGACCGCCAGATGCTTTCCAGCGGTCTTCGCCGCTTTCAGGTTGGCATCCATCTGCGAGGTCATCGCCTTTGCCCGCGTAGCGTCATAACGCCATGTGGCCGTAGGCGCCACAAGAATGTGCCAGTTGCCCTTGTCGAACGAATACCAGTCAAGAGCGTCCTGGAACCGTCCAAGATCGGTACTTGTTGCGCTTTTCACCGTGGACACGCACTGCCCATCCATGTACCGGTCAACGTCGTCGTTCGCGCCGGGTTCAACATCGTGATTCGGGCCAGCGGTCCAGTACATCTTGGCCTTGGCCGGACCCCACAACTGGTTGTAAGCCCCGAGCGCGGAACAGCTGCCCTCGTCATATTGGAAATCGCCTAGTGCAAGGAAGTTGTCCAGCGAACCGTCGTTGAGGCCGGCGATGATGCTGGCCGCATTCTTACCGCTGTGCGATGTGGCCGACGTGTTGCCCGCAGGGTTCATATCCCCGGTGGCGGCGAAATCAAACGACTCACCTGATGCTAGCGGCGGGGGAGTCTCAGCGGCGGCCGCATAGACACGAACCCAGTCCACTCGCATCTCGCCAGCGCCGTTAGCAGTGTCGTCTGGAAGCCAGTCCAGTTGTAGCGTCTGGTGCATCGGACCGGGAGGCTGGTGCGCGGGGTCGTTGTCGTCAAACCACTTGACCCCATCGACGTAGCCGACGATCCCGTTCGGGGACCAGTCAACCGCGTAGTTGTGGAACTGAGTAACGTCCAGATCCTTGGCCGCCGACGTCTGCGAGTTCGAACAGCCGTAGTGGTAGAAGAATTTGATGAGGTTCCAGAAGCCCGTCGTCTCGGCGTAGTTCACTTCGCCGTCACACGGCCAATTCCCACTATCCGGCCACAGGAGCGACACCAGGTGGTACTCATTGTCACCCGAACCCGCCGCGCGCACCTCCCACCGGCCGTACTTCTGGCGCCCAAACTTCGCGCTCATTCCAGCGGTTGTGCCGTCCGCTGTCCCGGTAATGACCATTTTGGAACCGTCTACTGTGACCTGCTGGGGACTCCGGATGCCTTGCCCCGCGTGCCCCACACTGTTGTACACGGACCACTTCGAGGGGTCCGGTGCGCCGGTGTAGTCGAACTCATCGCCTGCGGTCGGCGTGCCCCAGTTCTGACTTATGGCGACCGAGTCTGTCGCCGGCGTAGCTGATGCTGATGTGGGGGCCGGCGCCGCCGTCGTTACTTCCGGTTGAGGCGAAGGCGCTGTGCAGCCAGCCAGGAAGATTGCCGCCACACCAAGGGCCCCCACGTGTTTACGCATACTCAGATGATAGGGGCATGGCGCAGCGAGGAAACCTTGAATCCTCACCACAAAGCTGGTGCGGATACCCACATAGTCGCCCGGCTCGCCTAGTGGATAAGAGCGGCCCCGCATACGGTTGAAAAATACGGATGCCCCGTGGGCATGCGGCCCTCGGTTCCGGGCCGCATGGCGGAGAGACTCGACTGTCTGGCCGCCCGCAGGACACCGGTAACAACGAAGTAAACGCGACAGTCAGGTGCCGGGAAGCCGGTGCCGCTGGCAGGACAGGGGAGTGCAGACCCCCGGATCCTGCCGCTGCGTGGTTGTGCCGCGACTATGGAGCCGAAAATGAAGTCTGCACCTGGATTGTTCTCCCGGCGGATCCTCAAGCAGGGTGTCCCTGCGCTGATCCTTGCGTTGATCGTTTCCACCTTGTCCATCGCGGCCGATCCGTCGCTGCTGGCTCCTGCCCGCGCCGCAGGTCCGTGCGATGCGCCGGTGGTCAGTAAGGTCGCGTGTGAGAACACCCAGCCCGGCAGCCCTGCCTCGGAATGGGAGGTTTCCGGGGCAGGTGACGCTACCATCCAGGGCTATGCGACGTCGATGAGCGTCAATGCTGGCCAGGCGATTTCCTTCAAGGTCAAAAGCACCGCATCTGCTTATCGGATCGACATCTATCGGCTGGGTTACTACCAAGGGTTAGGCGCGCGCAAGGTCGCGGCGAACATACTCCCCTCCGTACCGTTGCCTCAGACCCAACCAAACTGTGCCACATTCTCCGCGACAGGCCTGATCGATTGTGGTAATTGGGCAGTTTCAGCGTCCTGGCAGGTGCCGGCCGCAGCCGTATCAGGGGTCTACCTGGCCCGGCTGGTTCGCACCAATAACGGTGGCGCGAGTGTCATTCCGTTTGTGGTCCGTGATGATGCGGCGCATTCGGACCTTCTGTTCCAGACCTCGGACGCTACGTGGCAGGCGTACAACTCATATGGTGGCAACAGTCTCTACAAGTGCACGGTCGCTTGCCCTCCTGGGAATCCACTCGCGTACAAGGCGGCGTTCAAGGTTTCTTACAACCGTCCCTTCAACTCAGCGGCGGACGATATTGGCCGAAGCTGGCTAATGTATAGCGAATATCCGATGATCCGTTTCATGGAGGCCAACGGTTACGACGTCAGCTACATGAGCGGTCTGGATGTAGCCACCAAGGCGCCTCTACTTCTGAACCACAAGGCTTTCCTCTCGGTTGGCCACGACGAGTACTGGTCCGCTGACCAACGTGCCAACGTTGAGGCAGCACGCGACGCCGGAGTGAACCTTGCCTTCTTCAGCGGCAACGAAATGTTCTGGAAGACTCGTTGGGAATCGAGCTCCGACGGTTCGAACACGCCCGGCCGGACATTGGTTTCCTACAAGGACACCCATTTCGATGCACCGACTGATCCAGTTTCTTGGACGGGAACCTGGCGTGACCCACGGTTTGGGACAAGCGGCGGCGGCGGGAACCCAGAAAACGCCCTCACGGGTCAATTCTTTTTGGTCAACTCCGGCACGACGGACATCAAAGTTCCCTATGCCTATAGCAAGCTCAGGCTTTGGCGTAATACGCCAATCTCGTCCATGGCAGTCGGGGGCCAGATCACGCTAGGAGCGGATATCGGAACTCTTGGTTACGAGTGGGATGTAGATGCGGAGAACGGATTCCGACCCGCCGGTCAGTTTAGGCTCTCAAGCACCACCAGTAACGCTGAGGTGTTTGTCGACTACGGCTCGCGCGTCCAGGGTAATACACCCACAACACACAACCTCACCATGTACAGGGCAGCGAGCGGCGCTCTCGTCTTCGGTGCAGGCACGGTCCAATGGCCGTGGGGGCTAGACGGTTACGAAACAGGAAAACCCGTGGATAGAACCATGCAACAGGCCACAGTCAACTTATTTGCCGATATGGGTTCGCAGCCGACCACCATATTGGCTGGCCTGACCATCGCCCAGGCCTCGGGTGACGCGGTCAGCCCGACGTCAACCATTACGTCGCCTGCTTCGGGAGCGTCCGTGGCGGACGGGGCCGTGTTGACGGTTAGTGGCACCGCGTTAGACAGCGGCGGCGGCGTCGTCGCTGGTGTGGAAGTAACCGCAGACGGCGGCAAAACCTGGCACCTCGCCAGCGGAACAACAAACTGGAGCTATCAATATGTTGCACACGGAAGTCCCATTTCCATCCTTCGTTCCCGCGCGGTCGATGACAGCGGCAACCTTGAGATTCCGGCCAGTGGTCGATCTATTCAGGTAAATTGCCCTTGCTCACTATTTGGGGTCAACACAGCGCCGGATGTGGCCGATTCAGATGACGGCGGCTCCGTGGAACTTGGGGCCAAGTTCTATTCGGATGTTGATGGAGTAATTTCCGGAATCCGCTTCTACAAGTCTTCCCTGAATACCGGCACGCACGTTGGAAGCATCTGGAGTTCGACGGGACAGCGGCTTGCGACAGCGACCTTTACTGGGGAGACGGGAACGGGATGGCAGACGGCAACCTTCAACCCCCCGTTGCCGGTAACGGCGAACACACGCTACGTGGCGTCCTATTTCGCTCCCAGGGGACATTACGCCCAGTTTAACGGCTACTTCTACAACAATCCTTCGCCAGCTCCCGCGGGAGGCGGGAGCACTGATAGTGCACCGCTGCATTTCACACGAAGCACGCCTGGCAATCACAACGGCTTCTATCGCTACGCAAGTTCCTCGACTTTCCCCGATCAGATTTACAACGCCGAGTACTACTGGGTGGATCCAATTTTCAGCCCCTCCGGAGTGCCTGGCCCTGCTGTTTCGTCGGTGTCGCCGGTGAATAATGCTACGGGTGTGGCTGTGGATGTGAAGCCGGCGGCGACGTTCAACCAGGCGGTGACGGGATC